>JAKCDE010000001.1 GCA_021838585.1 Nitrospirota bacterium | reverse complement strand
CTCTTGGGGTTCTTCCGGTCAAGAGCCTCCCACATGGCCCGGTCGAGGTTCTTGAGGGTCTGCTGCTGGGGCTGTGAAGGACCGAGGGCCAGGAACCCGTAGTCCTCGCTCGACCGCCACAGGGTCAAGAGCTTGGCCAAGTCCCCGTAGGAGAGGAGGGGGATCCCGCCATCGAGACGCTTCTTCTGGAGGTCGAGAGCCTTGTTCCAGACGAACCGGACGCATCCCGCATGGCGGGACAGGAGTCTCTCCTGTTCGGGAGTCGGAACGAGGCGGAATTTGAAGGCTCGAAGGTGTTTCATGGGTCCCATTCTCACACACCAAAGCACGCCTTATATCTCCGGACTGAAGTCCGGAGTTTTACGGCGTTTTTCTGATAAAATGGCTCTGGAATTGGAGGCGGCGGGCGGGATCGAACCGCCGAATAAAGGTTTTGCAGACCTCTGCCTTACCGCTTGGCTACGCCGCCGTATTGGAGAAGTACGGACCGAAAGATTCTACCAGAGGCGGGGGGGAGGGGCAAGCGGAGAACACGTTTCGAGCGGTTTGAGGAAGGATTCCAAAGCCTTGCGGACTCGGTGTGGGTGATTCTAGTCCGCGGGAATCGCGTGAAAGGTGAAGCGGTTCCGACCTTCCCGCTTCGAGCGGTACATCGCATTGTCGGCCGTCCTGATCAGATCCTCGGGATTGGCGGCATCGTCAGGGAAGAAGCTGATCCCAAGGCTTGCATGAATCGTAAATTCTTGCCCGTTCAGGCTGACCGGGACCTCGAGGACCGAAAGAATGCGTTTGGCGATCCTTTCGACCCGCTCCCGAGAGATCGAATCTGTCGCAAGCACAAGAAATTCGTCCCCCCCGACACGAGCGACGATTTCGTTTTCCCGTACCGCGGTTTTGAGTCTCTGGCTTACGATTTTCAAGAGTCTGTCCCCTGTTTCGTGGCCATAGGTGTCGTTGATGATTTTGAAATTATCGAGGTCGATGTAGAACAGGGCGATCCGGAGTTTGGGCGAGGACTCTGCCAGAATGCTCTCGAGTTCATTCCAGAGGGCATGCCGGTTCAGGAGTCCTGTGAGAGAGTCTTCGCGAGCCATCCGTTTGAGTTCGCTCTCGTAAAAATGGAGGTCGGTCACGTCCCGAAGCCGTATCTGAAGGAGCGGTCTGTCCCGCCAATTGATGCGGGACTCGAGGACCTCAACCTCCCGGGGGCCTTCGAGGGGATTTTGGATGTGGTAGCGAACTGGCCTATCATCCATTTCCCAATCTGAGGGAGACAAAGGTGGACGAGGATCTTCCGAGGTTAGGTGAACGGAAGACTGGGGGAAAAGGGCGACTTTTTTGAGCCCGACCAGGTCCGATTTCATGGCTCCGAAGAGACGGCAGGCCTGTCGATTCGCGTCGACAACAGTTTCCGTTTCAATGTCGACGATGAGGATTCCGTCTCCCGCCTCCTCCATCAGAAGTCGATATTTTTCCTCGGAACTCTTGAGGGCCTCTTCCGCCTTTTGTTTCTCGCGGTCCCGATCAAGATTGTCGAGGGCCGTGGAGAGGGTCCGGGAGATCTCCTCGAGAAGGGAGACGAGCGGCCCGTCGAAAAATCCCACCCGTTCGGCGAAGGCCGAGAGGATGTAGGAAACCTGACCATTGCGGGTGACCGGAAAGGATCCCTGGGACCAGAGGCCGAATTCTATCGCCTTGGCCGACAGAGTTCCCAGACCGATCGATTCGAGCTCCTTGACCAGATTGTGGTGGATGACCGGCTTCTTTTTGACAAGACAGGCCTGGGGACTCAAGTTCCGAAGTTTTTCCCGGGTTTCCGGGTCGGTCCGGTAGGTGAGCTCCCGAAAAAAGGAAACCATGGATTCGGACCGGGCATGGACAGCGACCGGTTTCAGCATGTCGGCCTCGCAATCGACGGCCAGGATCCTCACCAGGTAGAGCATGCCGATTTCGTTGATGATCCGGCAGGTCTCGTCAAAAAGACCCTGTTCGGAAGGTCGCTGGTTCACGAGCCTGTTGATGCCATTCAAGGCGGCATAGAGTTCGGTCACCCTGGAGAGTTTGTCCCGGGACTCTGCATGGATCCGGTCCTCTTCATGGCGGTCGAGCGCCACCCCCAGGATGTTGGCTGCCTCCTCGAGGAGCTGGACGAGCCTGTCATGGAAAAAGCCCGTCTCTTTGGATGTGACGGTCAGTAAACCGATGACCCTGCCCCTGGAAAAAGAGGGGAACCCCGGGGGGCCCGGAGCCTGGGAGTAAAGGGGGAAGGATGCCCCCGAGCGCCAGTGGAATCGCCGGGCCCATTTCTGCATCTGCTCGAGGCCGGGCTGGCTGAAGCGTTCGGAGAAATCCTGGGTGAGGACGGGAAGGCCGGTCCGGACGGCTTCCGCCATCCCAGTCAGATTATCGCTGTGGCCGGGAGAAAGGTTGAAACGCATCTTACGGACAGCCTCGCCCGCATTTTCGAGATTGCCCCGCACCACGACGGGGACGAGGCTTAGGGTGTCAGGCTCGAAACGCAGGATGGCGGCATCCAGAAGGCCTCCGTCGTCGACGAGGGTCCGGCATGTCTCCTCGAAGAGGTGGGAGGGAGTCGGCCGGCTCCCGATCAGTCGGCTGATCCGGCGAAGGGCCCGGTTGATCCCGGCCAAGCTTTCCGATTCCAGCACCGCGGAAATGCTTCCGACAAGAACGTCAAGCATCGGAAGGGGATCGTCTAAGAGGCGATCTTCCGGAAAAGCGGCGAGGACGAGGACTCCCCACGGACGATCCATGCGGGTGATCGGAAGCCCGATCATTTGGACGCTTTTTTGTTTCCCTGGGCCAATTTTTTTGACGACAGGCCGGGTTTCCTCGTGGGTTTTTGATACAAGAGTCTGGATGACGGTCTCGTCGGGTCCCTGGACGCTTCTGGACGATTTTGCAATGGCTAAGGGTTCCCCGGACTCTCTGTAAAAGGCAGAAAACTGGAAAGGGGAGTCGTCGACAAGAATGTCGGCGAGGTTCTGGAGAAGAGTGGAGGAATCGGCAAGGGTCAACGAATGAGCGGTGATTCTTGAGGCCAGCCGTTGGATCGCAGCATCCGTTTCGATTCTCTTCAGAGCCTGTTTTTGGGGGGTGATGTCGGCAATGAGGCCATTGATGGCCGTCACGTTCCCCGCTTTGTCTTTCAGGGGCGTTGCGACCACCTTCCCCCAGAACCAGCTTCCGTCCTGTCTGCGAATCCGTTTCTCAATTGTATAGGAGGAGATGGAGCCGGAGAAAAGATCCCGGACCTTTTGTCGAGTTTCGTCGAGATCTTCCGGGAGGGTGATGTCCGATACACTTCGGGAAAGGATCTCCTCCGGGGCGTATCCGGTCATTTCGGCCCATTTCCGGTTGGCAAAGAGGTAGGAGCCGTTTTTGTTGATGACCCCGACCCCGAAGTCGGCGGTTTCGACGATCTCCCGAAACAGGGACTCGTTTCCGGCGTCTTCGTTTCCCCTTGGCGAGTGATCCATCACTGCTCCGGGTTTCGGTCTTTCGTGTCAGGGTGCATTTTTAAAAGATCTAGAATTGAAGAGGTATATGCCGATCAGGTATGGACATCTTTATATCATTTCAGAATATCCTTTTTTATCTTATGATTCAAGAGAGTTTCTTGAAGCCAGAAAGCGCATGGAAAACTCAAGGAGTTCCAGGTGGCGGATGGCATCAGGGAGGGTCTCGCCCCAGACCGTCGTTCCGTGATGCCGGATGAGAAGCCCCGGGAGTGGGTATCGGAGGTCCGGGAGCCTTTCTCCGATGGCGCGGGCGATTTCGCCTACGTGGAGGGCGTTTTCGAAAACCGGAAGGGCCGGTCGGGTTTCTGGATCAGCAATCCCGAGCCCTTTCAGAACCTCGAGGGGGGGCAGGAGAATCTCCCTGCCCCCCGCCTCAGAGGACCGGGCCGCTTCGATCGTGTGGACATGGAGAACCGCCCCGGTCTTCGGGTAAAGACGGTAGATCACCCGGTGGATCGCGGTTTCCGCAGAAGGCCGCCGGTTCCCGGAGGGGGAGTGTGGAACACCTTCGTCGAGTGGAATCTTCAGAATGTCCTCCTCGGAGAGGAGGCCCTTGTGACATCCGCTGGCGGTGATCCAGAGATCGTCTCCGATCCGGAGGGAGAGGTTTCCGGCCGTTCCCTCCATCCACCCCCTTCGGTAGAGTCGCCTCGCGAGCAATCGGAGATGAGTTGCAGGAGAGCGCTCAGTCAAGGGAGGGATTCCTTTTGAGAAATGAATCGAGATAGTTCGATATATCGAAGAATGTGTTGTAGCGGACATGAGGGTGGTTCTCTTTTGACAGACGCTCCGCCAGAATGCTGCGGGCAAAGACCAAGTCCGCCTCCCGGGCCATCGTCAGGTCGGTGACCGAATCCCCGACGGCAATTTTGAGAGCCTCTCCGTATTCCCGCATGACGGCCGCCTTGTGAACCAGTTCGTCACCTCCCGCCGTTTCGGAGCGGATCCTGAGGAAGGGAGCGTCGGTGTCGGCATGGGCCGCCACCACCCGCGCGATCCGGGTCCGGTAGGGAGCGAGCCGGGCGATCACGAGTTCCACGAGACTTCCGGAAAGGACGACCAGAGGAATGGCATGCCGTTCGAGAAAGTCCAGAAATTCAGGAAATCCCGGACGAAGGGACATGGTGCGCATCCGGTCGATCATCTCGGGGAATCGTTCGGAAGGAATCGTCTCCAGAATGGCCGGGACGCCCTCCCTGAGGGTTGTTTCTCCCGACAGGAGGCGGGGAACGATTCTCCGGGAGGCTTCAGGGGCGAACTCACGCATGAGAAGGGAGAAGGTCTCCTGCTCTGTGATCGTTCCGTCGAAGTCGGAAAAAAGAACGGTCTTCATGCGCCCCACTTGAGAATGGCCTGTCGGAGGGGGCCTTCGGGCAGGCTGTCCAGTGCAAGCGATGCTCCGGTCTTGAGACGGTCGAGGGCTTCATGGAAGGCCCGGACCCCGGCGGCTGGTCCCTGGGGATGATCCATGAGGCCAGTTCCGGCATTCAGGATGACACGGGGGTCGTCCTGGGAGAAAAATCGGGGAAGCGCCCCCGGGTGGATTCCCGCCGACGGAACGGGAGCGAGGCCCGATTCGACGAGGAGGCTTCGGAGTTCCCGTTCGACGACGGGATCGATGGGAAGACTTCCGGCCGCCGTGGGGTAAAGGACGGCATCCGCCCCGCCATGGGCCATCAGGGTCCCCAGAAGGACCCGGTAGTCGATTCCGTAATCGGGGGAGCCTCCCAGTGCTCCGGCCATGGCCGGGTGGGCGAAGACGGGAAGGCGGGTGTCGGGGTCGGAGGCCAGGGATTCCATGACGGAAAAGCCGCAGGCGATGGGGGAAACGAGGTAGGCGTTGGCTCCTGCCTCCCGGAGACGCCGGGCCTGATCGAGCATCCGGGAGGCACTCCCGGAGAGGGTCACGGCGTAGAGCATCTCCCGGCCAGTCGCGCGCCTGATCTCGTCCATAACCGGCCGGCAGGCCCTGACGCGGGAGAGGGCCGTGGAGGAGGGGGTGTCCGGAAGGATTTCGTCGTCCTTGATGAGGTCGAGCCCTGCCATTCCGACCTCTCTCAAGATTTCGGCAAAGTCCTCCGGAGCCAGACCCAGGGCGGGCTTGAAGATGCCCATGAAGAGGGGGCGGTTCCGGACGCCCGTCAGGTCCCGGATTCCGGATAGGCCGAAGCGTCCCCGGGTCCCGTATTCCGCCGGAAGGTCCAGCGACAGAATTCGGACCGGCCCGGCCAGGGAGTATTTTCCCAGAATCATGACCAGAAGAGAGCCGATGTCCCCGGAGACGTTGGAGGCCGGATAGGCGACCTTTGCGCGTCCGCGTCCGTCGGGGGCGACAAAGGCCTCTTCCAGGACCCCCGTCCAGGACTCGAACCGGACGGCCTGGTCCGGCCGGAAGGATCCGACCGTCTGGCCGATGGCCAGCATTCGCCCCTGTTTTTCGGGGTCCACTCCGGGGGGAAAGTCGTACAGGACCCGGATCATCTCCTGGGTCATATTCGGGTTCCTTGCCGAAAGGAAAGGACAGGTCGTCCGGTATAAAGGGGGACCCATCCCTCCCGGGAGGTAAAGTAGCGGACGGCCTTGATCCGTCGGGAGGGGGTCAACCGGAACCAGTGCTCGGCCCCGCGGGGAACATTGATATAGTCTCCGGCCAGAACGGTGAGCTCGACCTGGGAGTCGTCCGGAAGGACAAAGCCAAAGATCCCCTCCCCTTCGATGACATAACGGATCTCGTCGTCATCGTGGGTATGACAGGAGAGAAAGCGTTCGAGAAGCGCCTCGAGTCCCGGCAGGGACGGGGAGAGGGAGACGAGGTCCCGGGACTGATACCCCAGTGTCGTCCGGAGTTGTTCGAATCGGGGTTCGAGAAAGGCCAGAAGGCGTTCGGACTCCTCCGGAACGGGCCGTTCCAGGGCGAGAAGCGCAATGAGTTCCTTGTCTGCCGGGATGGGCCAGCGTTCTAGACGGACACCGACCGGATCGAGGATGGTCCGGATTTCAGAGGGATCGGAAATCCGTCTCCCGTCCGGAAAGGAAAGAAAAGCCATGGTACTCCTGATTGTTTGGGGTCAGAAGACCCGGTAAAACCAGCCGGAAATGGAGCTCGACAGCCAGACGATCAAAAAGACGGGGCCCAGCCGGGAATGATAGCGCCCGAGGGCGACGCCCTTCTTCCGCAAAAATCCAAGCACCATGAGAACCACAAAGAGCCAGAGGGCTCCCTGGGCGGTAATCAGGTGAAACCAGTCGAGGGCCGGGGGAACCGGATGAAAGCGAATCCGTCCCTGGATGCGTTCGTACTCCATGATGGCGGTTCCGGTGACGTCGCAGGTGAAGCCAAAGAGTGCCGCAAAAATATGGCCCCGTCGGATCCGGATGAAATCCGAGGTGTGGGGACCCGAAAAGAAGCTTCCAAGAAAGCGTCCGGTTGCCGCGCCATGGCGGGTCCGTATGAAAAGGGCGGTCAGATATCCGGTGAGGGCGAGATAGATCAGAACGGACATGGAAATGACGTAGGGATTCACGGAAAGGCCTCGTTTCTTAAGGGGTGACGTTGGCTCCACCAAGAGTTTAACAGGGGGGAGACCCGCTCGTCATCCCGCATCCCTCCGGGAGCGGGATCAGGAAGGTGAAGGCTTCTTCCCCTGTTCGAAAAGGGCGATCGGGATCAGGAGAATCAGTGCGACGACGCCGACGGCGGCGTAGACGTCTCCGAAACTCAAAAACAGAGCCTGTTTTTGAACCTGGCTCTCGATCAGGGCCGCGGCCACCCTGTCTGCCGCCGCCGGAGAAAGCCCCAGACTGTTGAGGTGGGACAGGATCGCTCCCTGGGTTGCGACCGTCTGGATCCGGTTGGCGGTGAGGTCGGCCGTGGTCAGGTAGGCCTGGTGGACCTGTTGGGAGCGCTGGAGAAGGGTCGCGAGAAGGGCGATTCCGATCGATCCACCGAGTTGGCCGATCATGCTCGAGACCGCCGCCCCCGTCGACAGCATGCGGCGGGGAAGGGTGGAGAGAGCCATGGTCATGAGCGGAGGGAAGAGAAAGGCCAGCCCTATTCCCCGGAAGATGTTCGGCCAGAGAAAGGAGGCAGGGCTGGACATGGGGCTCAGATGGCCATACCCCCAGAGGGCGATCTCGATCACGACGACCCCCGGGACCATGATCGCCCAGACCGGGACGCGCCCCATGATGCCTCCCGCCACCATGGAGGCGATGGAGAATGACACGATGCTCTGGAGAAGGACAAAGCCCGTTTCCAGGGGGTTCCACGAAAAGAGGTTCTCCCCCATGAGGGGGATGGTGAAAAGGGTTCCGAAGTAGACGGAGCCCAGAAGGGCGTATCCGAGCGATCCCGCCCACAGGGATCGGTTCTTGAGGACCTTGAGATCGAGCAGGGGGGCGGAGGCGGTGAGTTCCCGGATCACGAAGAGAAGAAGAAAAAGGGCTCCGGCGATGGCGGCGAAACGGATCGCCGGAGAGGCAAACCAGTCGTAACGCTGGCCGTTTTCAAGGGCGAACTGGATGGCCGGAATGGAGAGGAGAAGAAGGGCGATGCCGGGGATGTCCACCTTTTCGTCGTCGATCGTGTGATGGGAGTCGGGGACATAGCGGAAAGCCAGATAGGTCAGGAAAAGTCCGATGGGGAGATTGATGAAAAAAATCCAGGGCCAGGATTCGTGGTAGACGAGATAGCCTCCCACCACCGGACCAAGGGCTGGTCCCATGCTGATGCCGACGCCGAAGATGGCGTTGGCCAGGGCGATCTTTTCCGGAGGAAAGGCATCAATGATGAGGGTCTGGCTTGTGGCGAAAAAAGCGGCCCCCGCCATTCCCTGAAGGAGGCGAAAGAGGACGAGCGGCAGAAGTTCCCGGGAGAGTCCGCACAGAACCGAGAATAGCGTGAACAAAAGGATCGAAGCCGTGAAGTAGCGGCGCCGGCCGATCCTGTCCGACACGAATCGGGTCATGGGAATCATGAGGACATTCCCGACGGTGTAGGCGGTGATGACCCACGCGATTCCGTCGAGGGTTGTATCGAGCCCGCCCATCATGTTGGGAAGTCCGACATTGACGACGGTCGAGTCCAGGGTCTCGAGAACGGTGGCCCCTACCGCGGCCGTGACGACCATGGCGGGGTTTGCGACCGGAAGATGGGTGTCTCCGGGTTCATTCCCGAGAGCGGGCTCCATCAGCGAGCGTTTCCCGGGAGAACGACCGGGACGACGGACATGCCGAGGCGCAGCTTATGGTCAGGGTCGCTTGCGGGATCGAGAACAATCTTGACCGGGACCCTTTGAACGACCTTCGTGTAGTTTCCGGTCGCATTTTCCGGGGGGAGAAGGGAAAGCACGGCGCCCGTCGACTGCTGAATGCTGTCTACCCGACCATGAAAGGTCTTTCCGGGGATGGCGTCCACCGTGATCCGAACCGGATCGCCCGGATGGATGTCGTGGAGGTCGGTCTCTTTGTAGTTGGCGATCACCCACATCCGAAACGGGACGATGTATCCGACCACCTGTCCGGGGGCGAGGTATTGCCCTTTTTCGACCGTTTTGCCGGTCACCAGTCCGTCGACGGGAGCCCTGATGGTCGCATAGCGGAGGTTTAGACGATCGATCGCCACCGTGGCTTCATCTTTTCGGACGCTGGCCGCAAGGACCTTCTGTTGGGCGGTGTCGGCCTTCAGTGTGGCCAGTGCTTCCTGGTAGGCCGCACGGTCCCGGTCAAGCCGGGAGGCCGTGGCAAAGGCCTTCTTCGAGAGTCGGACAGTCCGTTCGCTTTCCCTACGGGTGAGAAGAATCCGGGTCTGGTCCTTCTCGATGTTGGCCAGGTTGACCTCCCGACGGGACTCGTCGCGCGAGAGTGCGGCTTTGTCCTTCTCTTTCGTACTGACAAGAACGCGGTCATCGAGGGAAAAGAGTGGATCACCGGCATGGACGACCTGGTTGTCATGGACGAGGATGCGGGCGACCGAACCGGGAATGCGGGTGGTCACCGGATGGAGATGGCCCGCGATCTGGGCGTCGTCGGTACTGACATGCGTTTTTTCATAGTGGCGGAAAGCGAAAGAGGCGGCGCTCAGAAGAACGATGCCGGCGGTTCCCCCTGCGATGAGCCTGACATTCATAAGGGATATCCTCAATGAGAGATGGCGGATCCTGAAAATTCATACTAGAATCAATTGTTGATTAATCAATAAATTAATCCAAGAAGGGATTGAGGTCAAATCCATGAAGACGGGAGAAAGGAATGACGGATCTCTCCCGATGGCGACATCCGGTCGAATCATGTACCCTTGATCCGATTTTGGATCTGAAAAAAAGATTTTTGCCCCCAACCCCGCCGACGAGGATCCTCAGACTGTGACAAAGCCGCGTTTTCCGATCGAGGTCCCGTTCCGGCTCTTCGTTGCCATGACCTTTGCCGGAACCATCACTTTTCACATCCTGGGACTGGGACTTCATACCTACATCGGCCGTCAGAAAAATGCCCTCGTCACAAAGATCGAAAGGCTGGCGGAGATCCGGAGCCAGCTTCTGGGAATCGAGGCGGGACTTGCTGTTTTCAGGGACCGTCTCACCTCTGTGACAGAGGATTCCACCCACCTGACGGCCGTTTCCTCCCGCAGACTTTTCCCCCAGATCCGGGTCATCACCTTCCTCCTTCGCGATCTTTCCCAAAGCGGAAGCCGGGAGGCAGGGGGGTTGACCCAGAGCTGGCGGGAGGCCTCGGATTTCTTCTCCCGGTGTCCGAGTGGGGTCTTGCCCATTCGTCTCTGTCTCGGGCAATCCTCTGTCAGATTTGCGGCCTTCGGGGAGTTTCTTGCCTCGACCCGCCAGGAGGTCTCCCGGCATCTTCTTCGGGTGGAACGCTGGCAGTCCCGACTCGAGCATTGGGATACGGTGCTCTATTGGCTGACAACCGTTCTGGGCCTCCTGTTCATGGCCTTGGGGTGGCGCAATGTCGTGTTGCAGGTGGGGAGTCCGATCGAGGATGTCACCCGATATCTTGAAACCCTCCAGGAAAAGGCTCCGGAGTCGTCCTCTCTGCCCGCCCTGTTTTCCATTCGCGAGCTTCGGATCCTGAAAGAGAGCATGAGGGGGGCCCACAAGGATTCCCTGACGGGTCTTCTTACCCGTCAGGCCTTCGCAACGATCCTCAAGCGGGAATGGGAGGGGGATGGGTGGTGCGAAAAAGCGCTGGCGGTTGCTCTGTTCGATATCGACCATCTTCGAATGACAAATGAAAGCGCCGGAATGGCGGGCGGCGACGAGATTCTCCGTCAGGTCGCCGGAATCATCCGGGAGGAAGTTCATCCCGGCGACATCGTCGGACGTTGGGGAGACGACGAGTTTATCGTGCTGTCTTACGGACTGACAGAACAAGAACTCAAAGAATTTATGGAAAAAATCCGGGAAAAAGTGGCAGGAATTCGTTTTGAGGAATCAGGGGGGAGAGCGGTTCGGGTGAGCGGCGGAGGGGGATTAAAGGGAGACGAAGACGACTGGACAAGTCTCGTCAGAAAGGCGGAAGAGTCCCTCTCTCAAGCGAAGGTTGCCGGCGGGGACAGGGCCGTCCTCCGAAGCGAGGTTGAGAGCTAAACAAGAGCCATCGTCTTGAGCGTGGGTCTTTGGCGGAGCTGATCGATAAAAAGATTAGATAAAATACAATTATAGTTGTAATATTAAAATGATTCGGATGGACCCTCACGATTGGGGAGGAGGACAATATGGAAGCCGATTCTGGGTATGTGACCGAGATTCACGAGCTTGTCCGGGAACGCTATGCCGGGATTGTAAAAAAAGGAGGAGGATGTTGCGCTCCAGGCTCCTGCGGAGAGGCAAAGGATTCGGAGTCCCTCAAACTCGGATATACGCGGGAGGAGGCGGAGGCGGTTCCCGAAGGGGCGGATCTGGGCTTGGGGTGCGGGACACCTCTTTTTTATGCTGGAATCCGGGAGGGAATGACTGTCCTGGATCTTGGATCGGGGGCCGGGTTCGACGCCTTTCTTGCGGCCAGGAAAGTCGGAAAGGGAGGCCACGTCATTGGGGTGGACATGACCCCCGAGATGGTGGCAAAGGCCCGGGAAAATGCCCGAAAGGCCTCTATGGACAACGTGGAGTTTCGCCTGGGTGAAATCGAGAATCTTCCTGCCGCTGACGATTTGGTCGACGTCGTTATTTCGAACTGCGTTCTCAACCTGTCTCCGGACAAGCCCCGTGTTTTTGCCGAAGTTTTCCGGGTCTTGAAGGCTGGCGGAAGAATTGCGATTTCCGATGTGGTGGCCCGGTTCGAGCTTCCCGAAGACATTCGTCACAACCCGGAGCTCTATACCGGATGCATGGCGGGTGCCGAAACGGTCGAGCGACTGGAAATGATTCTCCGGACGCTCGGATTCAAAGATGTCCGCATCACACTCAAAGAGGAGAGCCGGAGCTTCATTTCGACGTGGGCTCCCGGAACGGATATCTCCGAATGTGTGGTCTCTGCCATGATTGAAGGGAGAAAGCCGGAAGCCGGATAGGGGTGTGTCAGGGAGCGGTTCCCTTGATCCCATGGAGGTGACGGCAGACCTCTTTGGCGAGCCCGACCATGTACCGGGCGTCCGAAAGGGCGGAAAGGGCCGATTCAGACGATGGGGCCTCTTGGGGAGATGATGAAAAGGAGGGTTCGCCAAAGGTCATGAAATCTCCATTTCCAAAGGGAGAAGCGGGGTCAGATCCGGAAGAGGCTCCCGCTCCGACGATCCTGTCGATCCGTTCCCAGTCCGCCGCCAGATCGGGAGAAAGGCGGTGGCGTTCCTTTGAAAAAACCTCGCCTGGGATCTGAAAGCGGTTAACCTCGAGTCCCAGGCCATGAAGGAGGGACTTGAATGTGAAGTCCAGCGCCTCGGTGCATTCACGGACGACATCGCTCCATTCGCCACGAGCATAAAAAAGCTCGGCGGCCTTCAGACGTGTTCCCGCATTCCACAAATTTCTTCGAGCGAGATTTCCCGGTTTCTTCAAGTCGCTCTCCTAGGCGATCCGTCCCACGACGACGGCTTCCGCTCCCTCGGAAAAAAGATGGATCTCCGGGGTCATTCCGGCTTCCCGGAAGGCCTCGGCGATCTCCTCCGGACGAAGAAGATGGTTCCCCTGGACGTGTTCCCCCAGATTCTGGACGGCAAGCGGGCGCTTGCGGGGTTCCCGGAGGTCGACGGGATTCTCTGGCCAGGCCGGCTCCCAGATGACGACTGCTCCGTTTTTCGCCAGATGATCTCTCAGAATCCGGAAAACTGTCTCCTTTTCGTCCCAGACATGATGGAGGGCCCGATTCATGGCGATCATGTCCACGGGACCCCCGTGGGCGAAGGTCTTGATGTCGCCGACCCGAAACTCTAGCCGGTCCGAGAGGCCCTGCTCTCGGGCAAGCTGTGTAGCACGCCGGATATTTTCTTCGAAGCCGTCGAGTCCGATCCCCCGTATGCCGGAACATCGTCTGGCAAGGGAGCGAAGGTACCATCCGTTGCCGCATCCGAGATCGACGACCGTCCCGCCTTTTCTGTCGATTTCCTTGAAGACGGAGAGGTTGGGACATATTTCCCGCTCGAAAAGGCCGGAAAAATTAGCTTCGAGCATGGCCCCGAACCAGGGCAGGATGTTCTTTCGTTCCCCGAGAACCTTTTCTCCAGGCCGCTCTCCTGTGTGCATGAGCTCGGCCGCCCGGTCGGCCATGTGCGTCGAGAGTACGGAACCAACGGCCACCGGCATGAGGGTTTGGGGATGGGAGGGACGCATCAGGTCGCCCTTTTCGGTGAGACGGAAACGCTCCCCCTCCCGGTCAAGGAATCCGAAGGCGAAGGCCGCATCGGCCCATCGCATCACATAACCCCGATCCAGTGTCAGATTTTGCGCGATTTCGTCGGCCGTCGGAGATCCCAGACGGCAAACGGCTTCGAAAAGTCCGTTGACGACGCCAATGAAGGCGACGTTGAGGGCCATGGCTCCCTGAGCCTGCATGCGCAGCTGCTTTTTTGTTTCCTCGATCGTGGATTCTGTCACGGATAGGGCTCCTTCCTCCAGGCGTTCCTGGCGACGATGGACCCCATTATACCATGCCATCCGGCCGCTCCGCAGGTTCCGATTTTTTCGGAGGTTTCCTCAGGAGGGTCTCGATGGGTTTCCGGACGGTGCGGGAGGAAGCAAGGGGGCGTCCGAGGATGTCGAGCATCGGTTCGCAGGCCTCCCGGAGAAGGCGCGCATAGGCTTTCCGGTCATAGCTATAGTCCGGAGAGAAGGTGTTGTAGGCCCGGGCTCGGGACGCGGGATCGGGATCTCCCTCGCCGGTGATGACAAAAGAGATGCGTTCCCCGGGGTGGGGTGCTTCTCCACGAGCCGCCAGTTCCTGTGCCACGATCGCCTGGAGGGAGGCCTTGCGGTAGGATTCTGCCTCCTTCGAGATCCGCTTTCTGATGGCCAGCTTCGAAACCGGGATGCGACCTCCCGCGATCTCCACCAGTCCCTCCTCGAGCAGTCGTCTGGCTTCGGGAAGGCGGGCCCTGTAGTCCTCGATATCGCTCGCCAGGGAAAGATGGTCGACGATCCGTTGCTGCATTTTTGCGATAAAAGGGGGGGTATCGCTCCGGCGAAGTTCGATTCCGCGGATTTTTGTTTCGCCCGAGCGGAAAACGCCGATGTAGCGGTTGGGAACGGCGAGGCCCGGGCGGCCCTTCGACGGGAAGAAGAGAATCCAGCGGTAGAGTCCCTCGACTCCGATGGAAAGGCCGGTCGTCCGGGAGATGGCTTCGGCGAGACGTTGGCAGTCGGCTTCGTCCAGATCGGGATGCGACAGCCAGAGCGAGTCGACGATCCCGTGCAGAAAGTGGTATCCCCACTCTTCCGCGACCTCTTTCGCCTGGAGAAGCTTTTCCCGGCTCAGAGCGGTGACGCATTCATGGGCTTCAACTTTTCCGAAGCGCGCGTTCTTGTAGCCCAGATAGCCGAAGGAGACGACGAGAAGCCATTTGAGAGCGCCCTGGCGTCGCTCGTACTCCTGTCTGAGCCACGGATCTTCCACCGTTTTTTTGAGCTCCTTGTATCGGCGTCTTTTTTCAAGGAGCGGGGCGAGAACCGAAGGGATCAGACCTCTCCGACGCGTGCAGAGGTGGTGTCCGCTTTCCGGGACCCGATTGGCAGGGCAGCAGGAACAGTTGACCGTTTCCGGGGAGATGTTGTAGGCCGTCATCAGGGAGGGATACATCGAGGCGAAGTCGAGTTCCACGACCGATTCGTGGATGCCGGGTCTGGGAAGGAAGACCATGCCGCCCTTGTCGCTTTCGACAAGATCGAGTCCGCTCCGGAATTCCTCCGGATGCCCCTTGTCCTTCGGGACAAGGATTCCGGAGGCGATGGCCCTCGCCATCTGCATGGAGGTGATGCCGGTTCCCGTGGAGGTTCTGGCGAGTTGCTGGAGAGGGATCCGGGTGACGCGGGCCTGTTCGAAAAGCCCGGGAAGCCCCGCTTCCTTCAGGATGAAGGAATTGCTCTGGTCCAGGTGCCATCGTCCGAAAAGGGAAAAACCGCCTGCGCGAAAAACAGTCTTTCCGTAAGAAAGGAAAGAGCGGTCTCTTCCTGGGGAGATCGGCCGCCTTTCTCCCCGGTTCAGGGCCACAGGAATACCGATCTTTTCAGAAAGCGCCAGAATGCGGGGAAAGATCAGGTCATCGCCCCTTCGGGAGAGAATGAGGTCAGGATCCTCCCGTTTCAGAATGGCGTTGATCGTGGCCAGGAGTTCCCGGGGATCCTCTCCGTCAAGAAGCCTTCGCTTCCCGTCGCTCTCGACGACCAGTCCTTCCGTCGCTCCATGCTTTCCGGGGGGGGCCTCCGATTCGAGCTCAAGGGTTATTGTCCGGAGAGGAGGCATGGGGGGATCGGTGTTCCAGGGGGAGTCAAGAAGTGCACGTCTGTCCGGAAGTGTGTCGATTCGGCAGAATGCGAGAGGAAAAAGCCCGGATTCATAGAAATAGAGTTGAGGGAGGGGAATGTCGCAATTGTAGAGGACGATCTCCGGAATGGAGGACACCGCTCTGATCACCGCGAAAAAATCTGCCGGCGACAACGTCGTGAGTTCGAAGACGGGGCGGAGGGCTCCGGAAAAGAGATCGACGCGTTCCGTTCGGACGAGGGAAACAGGACGACGGAGGCGTCCAAGCAGGGTTTTAAGCCGGGCCTGAATGCGTTCTGTCGCATCTGCGTAGAAGCGGGGAGAAAATCGAACTGGACGGAGGAATCGCTCTCCCTTGTCGCTCAGGATCCAGAGCAGCATGCCTTGTGATGCGGGATAGACATCCAGCAGCCATCCCGTTCTTTCAGGACGAATGGCCTTCACCACGATCCTCGATTTCCCGAATGCGGCCCTCGAGAAGGAGGCGTTCGCGACGTTCTTCGAGAAGCATGCAGAGCAGGATCACCGGAAAGGGGTCCACGGGAGAGAGAAAGGCGCCGGCCTGGGCATGAAGGCGCGCATCGGCGAAGAGGCCGTCGAGAAGACTCTGGTCCTCTCGCCTGAGGGCTCTCCGGAATCGGGAGAGGTCGGACAGCGTCTGGTCGACGTTCATTGTAAAGGTGGGCAGCGTCCGTCCCATCAGGGCTCCTGGTCTGCGAAGAGCTTCCCGGGGATTCGACGGGGAGCGGACTTCTCGTTCCTTGGCAGCTCCTGAAGAATTGCCGACTCGATCAATGATTCCAGGAGAGAGAGGAGGCGCCCGGAACGGGCGTCCTTCACGGCTTCGCAGCGGTCGACGGGAAGAATGCAGGGGACGCTTCTCCTGAGCGCGACCCCGCGAAGTGTCGTCATGACGGAGAGCAGAAGTCCTGAGGACTCCCTCTCGGAAACTGCCCCGTCCGAAAAAAGGGGGAGGATGCCGGACAGAATGATCAGCGATGCCCGGAATCTCTTGAGCTCTTCCGCGATCCGGGAGACGATAAGCGTGTGGAACTGGTGGATTGTGACCGCTCGCGAGATCCGGATGCGTGAAAGGAGCGTGTGCGGATCCATCGCGACCGCTTTCGCGCTCTGCACGATAATGTCGGGCCAAAAGACATTGTCGCCGCAGACAATGAGGCATGAACTCCCGGATTCGGCCGGATCGAGAAGGCGGGATGCCACGATGCGGTGGACAAAAATGCCGAGCCGGGGTTCTTCTCCCTGCAGGAGGAGAGGCGATTGCAGCGAGGTCTGTTGCAGGAAAAGTGGCGGCAAGGGAGGTGCGCCGGAAGGGGGGAGCGGGGCCTGTCTCAATGCGAACCTTCGAGAGAGGGGCGGAAGACGCCGCACACCGTCCCAACGATGCGGAATGCACTGCCCTCGGCGACAGGGATTTCATTGTAGTCGGGGTTCTCAGGAGCCAGGATGAGGCGTCCGCCCTTTTTCCGGAGTCTCTTGACCGTTGTTTCTCCGTCGATCTCGGCGACCACGATCGCTCCCTCTTCCGCCGTTTCCTTTGCACGGACAAGGACATAGTCGCCATCCAGAATAGCCGCCTGTTTCATGCTGTCGCCCTTGACCCGGAGAAGAAAAACGGGTCCGGAAGGTAACCAGGAGGGGTCGATCGCGATGGTATCCAAACGGTTTTCCGTTGCGTTGACCGGAATGCCTGCCACAACGCGGCCAAGAACGGGGACCGGGACTGTCGAAGGAAGAAGGGACTCCGCATCGAGGGCCCGGGCACCCTTTCTACGAATGAGATGCCCTTTTCGAACCAGCGCATCAAGATGTTTCCGGACGGCGCTGATCCCCCGGATATCCATCTTGTTGGCGATTTCCCGAAGAGTGGGGGGGTATCCGAGCTGTTCGATGTGCAGATGGATGAAATGAAGAATTTCCGCCTGCCTGGTGGTCAGTGTCTCCCCGGAGGTCTCCATAGCGGTCCCGGCTCCATATGGTGCTAAGGTGATCATTTGTTCACCTTAAAAACATAACAAAGCCATTCAGAGCGGTCAAGGGTCTTTTGGGGCGCATCCGATCTTTCATGACCTGCCCAAGTCAGCTCAGCGACATCTTGCGGGCTATGAGTCTTTCAGAATCCGTTGGTTTTTCGTGAGCTTCTTTTCAAGGGCTTTCCTCCTCGTGTGCCTGATCCGGCAAAAAAGATTCCGACACAAAAACAGGGGCCGATGCGCCCCTCCCGTTCTGCCCGGGCTGTCGATCCCCATTTCCGAGACCTATTCTCCCTGATCGCTTTCTGGTTTCGTCTATCAAACCTCGTTCTGACTCGGGACGAGGATCTCCGTTCCGATGAATGTATGTGGCTCTTGCTGTCCGGACGGGATGGGACTTGCGATTCGCCCGTCGGCGACATGGATCTCTTCCGGAGGATCACCACGGTCCCTAATTCGTGATCTTGGCTTATCGGATTTGACTCGGACCCCCATTGTTCAGTATCATACTGCGGAATTTTCCCATAAGCGGCAGATGAAATTCCCTTCCGATACCCAATTTCAAGGAGTCAAGAGCCGATGAAGCTTTATGAGCACGAGGCACTGGGAGCCATCTTCAAGAAGTATAAGATTCCCGTCCCTCGTTATGTCTTTTCCGCGGAGATGAATGATGCAGTCCGCCAGTTTGTCGAGAAAGAGTCGGGAGTCGTCATCAAGTCGATGGTGCTGGTCGGAAAACGTGGAAAGGCCGGAGCCGTCAAGGTCGTTTCCGATAAGTCCCAGGTTGAAAAGGTCTTTTCTGACCTGGCAACCCGGGAGGTTTATGGTGAAAAGTCGATCGGGGCTCTTGTCGAGGAAAAGCTAGACATCGAAAAGGAGTTCTATCTGAGCGTTACCTATTCCACGAAGGATAGAGCTCCCGCAATTATCTTCAGCGAACATGGCGGAATGGATGTCGAGGAAATCGATCCGAAACTGATCCATACCTATGTCGTCTCCGATGTGAGATCCGTCTATCCCTATCAGATCCGCCAGTTTTTGGTCGGCATCGGATTCTCCGACAAGGAGCTTCTTCGCCCGCTTTCTGAGGTGATCGTCAGTGTCTACAATGCATTTTGGGGATCGGAAAGCCGACTTCTCGAGATCAATCCCCTCGTTGTGGCCCGCTCCGGAGACAAGAGGAAAATTGTGGCCGCTGACGCCGTCGTCATTCTCGATGATGACGCTTCCGTTAATCCGGCGGTCATCTATGGAGCGAGAAGCGCGCAGGGCCGTCCGCTGACGCAGCGTGAGCAGGATGCGATCCTGATCGACCAGGGAGATCATCGGGGCAAGGCGGGCTCCTATGTGGAGCTCGACGGAGACATCGCGATGATGACCTTTGGCGGTGGTGGTTCAACGGTGACGGCGGAAACTGCGATCGAGGCCGGCCTTCGAATCGCCAATCTGACCGATATCGGAGGGAATCCGCCTGCGGAAAAAATGTACCGGATTTCAAGGATCATTCTGTCGAAGCCCGGCTTGAAGGGGGTCCTTGTCTGCGGCGGAACGGCCAGCAACACCCGGATCGATGTGACCCTGGGCGAAGGTCTGGCCAAGGCGCTTGACGACATGAATGCCGAAGGAAAGCTCGACAAGAACCTTGTCTGGGTTGTCCGGCGGTCCGGTCCCGAATATGTCAAGGGGCTCAAGATGCTTCACGAATGCTTTGTCCGGAATGGAATCCGTGGGGAGATATACGATTCGCAGCTTCCCATCACGGAAGCGCCCATCCGACTGAAAGAGCTCATGATCAAGCATGTAGGATACAAGCCGGAGCAGGTCGTCTAGGCTTTCAAATCATACTGAGGGGGAATCTCTTGAAGGGAACTGTCTATCTGAATGACAAGACGGGTATTGTCGTGATTGGGGCTACCGGCCGTGAGGCCTCCCAGGTAATCAAGGAGTCGGAGGCTCTCTACCCCGGGATCGTCAAGGCGGGGATTACTCCCGGAAAGGGAGGCTCGACCGAATTGCCGGTTCCGGTATTCGATACCCTGAAAGAGGCGGTCAGCGATCCGAAGGTTGGAAAGCTTCTGAACACCGCCCTGATCTACGTGCCCCCCGTTTCTGTGCTGGATGCGGTCATGGAGTGTCTGGACAATGGAATCAAGGTTCTGTATATTATCACCGAACATGTCCCCATTCGTGATTCGGAGATTATTTACCAGGAGAAGGTTCGCCGGGGAGCCATTATTGTCGGAGGGACAAGTCTCGGGTGCTTCGTTCCTTCCGTCGGCCGGGTTGGAGCCATCGGAGGAAAGGATCCTTCGGTTGCATTCCGGGACGGTGGCATTGTGGTCATTTCCAAGAGCGGCGGTCTGACCGTCACGACCGCTGAAATGTTCCGGCGGCGCGGATGGGGAACCTACATGGCGCTGGCTATTGGTGGTGATATCATCTCCAATACCACCTATGCGGACGTGCTGAAAGAGATCAAAGGGGATCCCCGGGTCAAGGGTGTTGCCATGCTGGGTGAGCCGGGGGGCTCTTACGAAGAACAGGTTGCTGACCTGATTCTTTCTGGCGGCTTTGACAAGCCGGTAGCGGCCTTTATCTCGGGCCGATTCCAGGAGCGGATGCCGGAAGGGGTCGCCTTTGGGCATGCCGGGGCCATCGTGGAGCGCGGCATGGGCAAGGCGACTGACAAGATTGCCCGGCTTGAAGCGGCGGGAAAAAAATATCCCGTGAAGGTTGCCTTTTACTACCACGATCTTGTGAAGGCAATAGAATCGCTCGGGGTTCCTCGTGATTTCGAGGACAGCACGACCGAGCATGTGAAGCCCCTTTACTCCACATTCTAGGGGCTAATCAATCGAAGGGGGGTGAAGGAAAATGGCAGAAGAAAGAGCACAAATGGCAACGGGACCTGCGATCGTGGGCGGTGTGATTATTTTGGCGGCGCTTCTCTTTTTCATCATTTTTCTGGGAGAAGGGGCCGAAAGTGCAAACCACATGAAAGCTTGGTTGCCGGGTTCAGCGACCCATCTTTGGCCATAAAGAACTTTTTCTTACTTTCTTAAAATCTCTCTTCTTCCCCCATTTTTTGTCCATTTTTCGGACCAAAAATGGGGGCTTTTTTTTGCCATAAAATCAGGATAAAATATTTGGACGCGATTCCGCGCCCAAATTGTTTTTTGAGGTGCGTGTTTGTTGCCGGGGCTCTCTCATCGGATGAGAGACGGATCTAGTCCCCGGATGTGTGGACCCATCCCCTGCCAAGGAGATTAAGCAATGGCGCTTAACCTGACCCAAAAGATCATCAAGAATCATCTCGTTTCCGGTGAAATGGTTCCCGGAAAGGAAATTGCAATCAAAATCGACCAGACCCTGACGCAGGATGCGACGGGAACTATGGCCTACCTCCAGTTTGAAGCCCTGGGCCTCGACCACGTCAAGACGGAACTGTCCGTATCCTATGTTGACCACAATATGCTTCAGACCGGCTTTGAAAACGCGGATGATCATCGTTACCTACAGACGGTGGCCGCGAAATATGGGATCGTGTTTTCGCGTCCCGGCAACGGTATCTGCCATCAGGTGCATCTCGAACGTTTCGGAAAGCCCGGCAAGACCCTCCTGGGTTCCGACAGCCATACTCCCACCAATGGCGGCCTCGGAATGCTGGCCATCGGCGCCGGAGGCCTTGACGTGGCCCTGGCGATGGGGGGAGAGCCTTTTTATACCACCATGCCCAAGGTGGTTCTCGTCAAGCTGACTGGAAAGCTTCAGCCCTTTGTGTCGGCCAAGGATGTGATCCTGGAACTTCTCCGGCGTCTGACCGTCAAGGGAGGCGTGGGGAGAATTTTTGAATATGGTGGAGAAGGGGTCAAGGGGCTGTCCGTTCCCGAGCGCTCCACAATCACAAATATGGGGGCCGAACTGGGGGCGACGACCTCGATTTTCCCCTCGGACGAAGAAACAAGGAAGTATTTGAAGGCCCAGGGACGGGAAAACGATTATGCCCCCTTTTCCGCCGATGCCGATGCGACCTATGATGAGACCGTCGAAATCGATCTCAATACGCTCGAACCCTTGATTGCCCAGCCCCACTCTCCGGACAATGTCGTCAAGGTTCGGGAAATTCAGGGCACCCCTGTGAGCCAGGTGGCGATCGGTTCTTGCACAAACTCCTCTTATCAGGATCTTCTTGGAATTGCAGCCATCATGAAGGGAAAGACGGTTCACCCTTCGGTCAGCCTCGGCTTCTCTCCCGGGTCCCGCCAAACGCTGGAAATGATTTCCCAAAACGGCGTTCTGGGAGACCTGATCACCGCAGGCGCCCGTCTTCTCGAATCAGCCTGCGGACCCTGTATCGGAATGGGATTTGCGCCTCCGTCCGGTGGGGTTTCCGTCCGCACCTTCAACCGCAATTTCGAAGGTCGATCCGGGACAAAGGACGCCAAAGTCTACTTGGCCAGCCCCGAGGTTGCTGCCGCCTGCGCCATTGCCGGGGTCATCACCGATCCCCGTGACCTGGGTGTCAAGGCGGAAAAGGTCTCGATTCCAGAAAAGTATATTCTTGACGATCGAATGATGATCTTCCCCCCGAAGGATGGCCACGGCGTTGAAGTCCTTCGCGGGCCGAATATCAAACCCCTTCCAACACGGGATCGCATTTCCGAAACGGTCTCAGGATCGGTTCTTCTGAAGGTCGGGGACAACATCACCACCGACCACATCATGCCTGCCGGAGCCAAGGTTCTCCCGCTCCGCTCCAATGTTCCGGCCATTTCCCAATATGTCTTCGAATCAGTGGATCCGACCTTCCCGAAGCGAGCCAAGGAAGCCGGCGGAGGATTCATCGTGGGTGGCACGAACTACGGTCAGGGTTCAAGTCGTGAACATGCGGCTCTCGCCCCCATGTACCTGGGCGTGAAGGCCGTCATTGTGAAAGGCTTTGCCAGGATTCATCTGGCCAACCTCATCAACTTCGGAATCCTGCCTTTGACCTTTGTCAACGAAGCCGATTATGACAAGATCGACAGGGACGATCAGCTCGAGTTCAGCACGGCCGGGCTTGAAAAGGGAACCCTTGTGCTCAAGAACCTGACGAAGAAGATCGAGATTCCGGTCAAGCATTCGCTTTCGGCACGGGACCTCGAGATTGTCCGGGCCGGTGGAACACTGGCCTACGTCAAGGGGCGGAGCAAGTAGACCTCCCTGATCTTTTTGCACTTTCGGGGCCGGAATATTTCCGGCCCTTTTTTTGATTGCCGGGTCATTGATGGTCAAATTGAGAAAGGATGGAGCATGAGCAAGGAGAATGAGGAGAAGGATCTCAAGTGGCGAACCCGTGTTGGCGGTCAGGTCGACGGGAAACCGGTGGTCAGGGGATACCCGCTTGACGACCTGGTCGGACGCGTCTCTTTCGCGGAGGCGATCTACCTGATCCTTAAAGGAGAGCTTCCGACCGAACGGGAAAAGAAAATGATGGAAGCCATGCTGGTGGCTTGCATCGACAATGGCATTGGCCCTCCCTCGGTCGTTGCCGCGCGGACCGTCTTTTCCGGTGGCAACCCCCTCAACGCAGCTGTAGCGGCCGGTGTTTTGACACTGGGCGACTCGCATGGGGGTGCGATTGAACAATGCGCCAGAATCTACCAGGAAAACTTCCCTGCCGATGTGGTCGATGTCAAGGCGCACGCCAAGAACGTTGTGGAGGAATTCGACAAGAAAAAGAAAAGACTTCCCGGCTATGGCCATAAGCTCTACAAACGGGACCCGCGGACAATGCGTCTTCTGGAATTGGCAAAAGAATACGGCTATATGGGACGATTTGTCGAGTTTGCCGTTGCGGTTCAGGACGAGCTCGAGGCGAAAAGCGGAAAGAACCTTCCTTTGAATGTCGATGGGATGATCGCCGCGATTATCTCCGAGATGGGGCTTTCCTGGAAGACAGGGAAGGGGATTTTCATCATCGGAAGGATCCCCGGCCTTGTAGCGCATGTCGTCGAGGAATGGGAGAGAGAGAAACCCTTCCGCCGCCTCGAAGAAGGAACCTATGCCTATGACGGCACACCTGTCAGGCCTGTTCCTTCGAAATCGTAGCCCGCTCAAGGAGCCTTCAATCAAGAGGGAAAGGCATTGCCTTTCCCTCTTGATGTTTTGGAGATCTTTTTTTTGTAGAATCTTAAAAGGGCAGACATCAAGGCATTCCAGTCGCGCACCAAAAAAGACGCCAAGGGAACTTTACCAAGGGCAGATGAAGGATCCCCTAGAATATGCCGGAAGAAAAAATTGAACCGGTCATTCCTCCTCCACTGGAGGAAATCGAGCAAAAGTTTCCCTCCTGGTATCTTGGAGGGGTCAAGCTTGTTCTTCTGACACTTCTCCTGATCATGTTTCTCTCCATGATTTGGGGGGTCTGGGAGACGATCGAGCAGGCTTTCATTCATGCACGGCATGGTCTTTTGTCCATGCTGAAGTCTCTTCTCGTCAACATTTTGCTCCTTCTGGCGCTCCTTGAAGTCTCGAGAACGATCCTGACATACTTTACGCTGGGCCGGGTAAAGGTGACGTATATCGTCGACTCGGTGTTGGCGGTCCTTCTCTCCGAAACCCTCGTCACATGGTTTTCCAACGAGCCTCTTTCTCGTTACATCGAGCTCGTCATGGTTCTTCTCGCCCTCACCATTCTTCGTGTCTATGCAATCCAATATCACCCGGCCCCGGTTGGAGCCAGGGAAAAACGCCCGTTTCTCGATCCCAGCCTTCCTCGCGTCTGGCGAAAAAATGAAAATGGTCCCCGCGACAAGACCCCTCCCCGTCAGAAATCCTGAATATACCCCTGACATTCTCTCCGGAAACAAGCAATGACCGGAATCCCAAAGGGATCTGATTGAATTGGTCTGGTCCTCTCTGGTAGACTTTAACTCCCGAACAAGTCACGTGATGTCTTGAATTTTGAAAGCCTCGCCGACTCTTGAGGTGGGATGGTAAAGGATTCTGACTTTGCCCTCTTTTTTTCTCCGAGCGCCATTCAAAACGAACCAGCAAGCTTGTGGAGTGACATATGGATACATCCCAAAAAGAACATGAGACCATGGTTCACGTGTCGATCAATGGAAGGGAGTATGACGTTCCCGCCGGGTCGACGATGGTCCAGGCGATGTGGTACACCGGCCATGAGGTCATCCATGGAATCGGCTGCCTCGGAGGAGTGTGCGGCGCCTGTGCGACCGTTTACCGTATGAAGGGGGATTTCCGGTTGAGGAACGCCCTCGCCTGCCAGACCCTCGTCCAGGACGGGATGAGCTTTTCGATGCTGGATTCCTACCCGATCCAGAGAGCCCATTACGACGTGGCAAGCCTGACCGATCCGAAAGAAGAACTCTTCACCTTCTATCCGGAGTCGGCGACATGCCGGAACTGCAATGCCTGCACCGAGGTCTGTCCCCAGGGAATCGATGTTCGCGATTCGGTATGGCGGGCCAATTTCGGGGACTTCAAGGCGGTCGCCGAGCTGACGATGAGTTGTGTCATGTGTGGATTGTGCGTTTCCCGGTGCATCGCAGAAATGGCCCCCCATGAAATCGCCCTCTATGCGCGCAGGGCTTATGGAGCCAAGGAGCTTCCGTTTCCGACAAATCTCAGGACACGACTGGGCGAAATCGAGAAAGGGATCTTTTCGAAGGAGATGGACCGTCTTCTCGCTCTTTCTCCGGAGGAACTCAAAAAAGAATGCGAGGTCAAATCCTAGAATGTCCGATCTGGTCGATTCGTTTTATGCTCACATGCCGGAGTTCGACGAGACACCCCCTTCGGCCCTTTCTCCCGAAGAGCGAGCAAGCCTTCTTAAATCCTTTTACCCGGACTACAGGCCCGAAGGAAAGGCCACGATCCGGGTCGGTCCGAATGCGGGAACGGTGGTTCCGGAAGAGGTCGCAACCCTCCTTGAGTCCCGCAGCAGGATAGAAGGCCCCCGGCTCATTCCGGACCACCCCGATCGGGATGTGGATGTCCTCATCATTGGGGGAGGAGGGGCAGGGATTACGGCGGCTCTGCATGCCTCCGAAAAGGGGGCGAGCGTCCTTCTTGCCACCAAGCTTCGTGTGGGAGATTCCAACACGGTCATGGCGGAAGGGGGCATCCAGTCGGCCCTCGGAGAGGGAGACAGTCCGGTCGACCATTTCAGGGATACCTTTCGGGGTGGGCATGGGGCGAACGATCCGGCCCTTCTGTCCGTTTTGGTCCAGGAAGGTCCGCAAATGGTGGAGTGGCTCATTTCGCGGGGAATCCTGTTCGACAGGGATCCCCAGGGGAACCTCTCTCTTCGGAAAGGGGGAGGGACATCCCGCCCCAGACTCATTTCAGCCAAGGACTACACGGGTCTCGAACTGATCCGCGTTCTGAAGGAAGACGTCGTCAACGCCCCGGTGGAGATTCTCGAATTTTCTCCGGCGGTCGAGCTTCTTCAAGGGCCAGGCGGAGCCTGTGCGGGCGCTGTCCTCTGGGATCTGGACAGTCGAAAGTATCTGTATGTGAAGGCCCGGACGGTGATCCTGGCCACCGGCGGAACCGGACGGCTCCACCTGGGAGGCTTTGCGACATCCAATCATTTTGGAGCCACGGGGGACGGGCTATGCATGGCTTACCGAATGGGGGCCAAACTCGTTCACATCGATAGCTTCCAGTACCATCCCACCGGGGTCATATTCCCGTCCGAGATGGCCGGAATGCTGATCACGGAAGCGGTCCGGGGCGCCGGAGCCCGCATGTACAATCGGCTCGGACGGCGATTCGTGAACGAACTTGAAACGCGTGATGTGGTGGCCTCTGCCATCATCAGGGAGTGTTCTGAAGGGCGGGGAGTGCCCACCCCCTCTGGTGCATCGGGAGTCTATCTCGATCTCGCTTCGATCGACCGGGAAGCCGGTGAGGGAACCGTCTTAAAGCGTTTTCCGAATATCGTAAAACTCATGACCCGTCATCAGGTCGATCCGACCCGATTTCCCATTTTGGTCTACCCGACCCTTCATTACCAGAACGGTGGCCTTCAGACCGATCCAAACGGCCATACCTCCATTTCGAATCTTCTCGTGGCCGGAGAGGCCTCGGGTGGACTTCACGGGACTAACCGGCTCATGGGAAATTCCCTTCTCGAGCTTTTTGTTTTTGGCCGCCGGGCCGGTCTTGAAGCCGTGAAAGAATCCCGGGAGAGAGCCCCGTTTTCCTGGAAAGAGGTCTCCATGGCTCATGTCGACCATTTCGAGCAAGCGTTGGCCCGCGAATTCGAGGGAGCCGACCGGCCCATGGCCCCGACTCTTTTTCCCGACTACCGCCGCAAGGATTCCTGAGCAACCCCTGAAACGATCACAATTCCTATCGAGAGGAGAAGGTCTTGAACATCCATGAATACCAGGCCAAGGAGCTTTTCAAAAGCTATGGCGTGTCTGTCCCGTCAGGTGTTGTTGTAGACTCGGCCGATCAGGCACGCTCCCTGATCGAAAGCAAGTCGGGAATCTTTGGAGGGCAGGCTACGGTTTTCGCCGTGAAGGCCCAGATCCATGCAGGGGGGCGCGGAAAGGCGGGTGGGGTCAAGATCGCAAAAAATAGTGCGGATATCCCCGGTCTTGTGGCGGGGCTCCTCGGAAAGACCCTTGTGACCCATCAGACCGGTCCGGAAGGGCGAGTCGTGCGAAAGGTCTGGATCGAGGAAGGGGCCGTCATTTCAAAAGAGTATTATTTGAGCCTCGTTTTGGACCGCTCCAGCCGGCGCATCTCAATTCTTGCCAGCACCGAAGGGGGCATGGAGATCGAAGAGGTTTCGGCCGCACATCCGGAAAAGATCCTGACCCTAGCCGTGGACCCTGAGATCGGATGCAAAGGATTTGTCGGTCGCCAGGTGGCCTCTTTTCTCGGCCTTCCCGTCACCCTTTACAACGCGTTTGCGTCTTTGCTCTCGAACCTGTATCGATTTTTCATCGATACAGATTGCATGATGGTCGAAATCAACCCACTGATCCTGACGGGCGACGGACGTCTCCTGGCCCTTGATGCGAAGGTGTCTTTTGACGACAACGCCCTGTATCGTCAGGACAAGGTGATGGCCCTCCGGGATCTTTTCGAAGAGAACGAGCTTGAGATTGAGGCTTCGAAGCATCGACTCAATTATGTCAAGCTCGATGGGTCGATCGCCTGCATGGTGAATGGGGCGGGATTGGCGATGGCGACCATGGATGTGATCGCACTGGCCGGTGGCAGTCCGGCGAACTTCCTGGACGTAGGAGGGGGAGCCAGCAAGGAGACCGTCGAGCAGGCTTTCCGAATCCTGTTGGGAGATCCGGCCGTCAAGGGAATTTTTGTCAACATCTTTGGTGGCATCGTCCGGTGCGAGCGGATCGCCGGTGGAATCATCGCCGCTGCCAAGGATGTCAAGCTTCATGTTCCCCTCGTGGTGCGCCTGCAGGGGACAAATGCCAAGGAAGGAAGGGAAATGCTTCGCGACTCCGGCTTGAATTTGCAGGTGGCCGAGGAGCTTTTTGAAGGAGCAGAAAAGATCGTTTTGGCCGTGAAAGGAGCAAAATGAGCATTCTCGTCGATCGGTCCACCCGGGTGATCGTTCAGGGGATTACCGGAAAGGAAGGAAGTTATCATGCCATGGCGTGTCGTGACTATGGGACGCTCGTTCTGGGGGGAGTCACCCCGGGCAAGGGCGGCACAGTCCATGAGGGCTTTCCGGTCTGGGATTCTGTCAGGGATGCCGTCGATGCGGTCCATCCCGATGTGTCCCTGATCTTCGTGCCTCCGGCGTTTGCCGCCGATGCCATTCTGGAGGCCGCGAATGCCGGAATCGGGTTGATCGTTTGTATTACCGAAGGGATCCCGGTTCAGGACATGATGCGGGTTCGGCGCATTCTGGACATTAAAAACGAAGAGGGAGAAGACATTCGGCTGATCGGTCCCAACTGTCCGGGAATCATCACCCCTGACGGGGCCAAGATCGGAATCATGCCTGGCTATATCCACAAGCGCGGGCGCGTCGGGGTCGTGTCCCGCAGCGGAACACTGACCTATGAGGCGGTCTGGCAGCTGACCCAGTTGGGGCTTGGGGAGTCGACTTGCGTGGGAATTGGAGGAGATCCGATCCGCGGTCTTAACTTCCGTGAAGTTCTCGCCCTCTTTGAAAAGGATCCGGAGACAGAGGCTGTTGTCATGATCGGAGAAATAGGGGGGGATGACGAGGAGAAGGCGGCTGCCTTCGCCCGAGCCCATATGACGAAGCCGATCATCGGGTTCATTGCCGGACTGACGGCACCACCCGGTCGCCGGATGGGACATGCCGGTGCCATTGTCTCGGGCGGAAAGGGTTCGGCTCGGGACAAGATGAAGGCCCTGGAATCCTACGGGGTCATTGTCGTTGACAATCCGTCCGTGATCGGACGGACTGTGGCGGAAACGCTCAAGTCGGGATCCTACCGTCGGGTTCCGGCCTGTCATGGTTGCTGAAATCAACACAATGCGGAAAGGAATACGATATGGCATCTGAGGTCAAGGTCGGGGACATGGCCCCCGACTTCACACTGGAAGATCAGGACAAGAAGCCGGTGACCCTGTCTTCCTTCAAGGGAAAGAAAAACGTGGTGCTTGCCTTCTATCCGTTGGACTGGAGCCCCGTCTGCACCAATGAGAACACCTGCTTTTCAAACGACCTTCCCCGCTTCGAGGATTCGGACTCGGTGGTCTTGGGCATCAGTACCGACAGCACCTTCTGTCACAAGGCCTGGAAGGAGCACCTCAAGCTCAGGCAGACGCTTCTCTCCGACATCAAGAGAACCGTATGCAAGGCGTACGGTCTCTATATCGAAGAGGCCAATATCAACAAGCGGGCGACCGTTATCGTCGACAAAAAAGGAGTTGTCCGCTACGTCAAGGTTCAGGAAATCCTGACGGCGCGTGACGACCAGGAGATTTTGTCAGAACTGAAAAAGCTCGCCTAGACTTGAAATTTAAAGAGAGATGCGTGAAAAAGGCCTCCCATTCGGGAGGCCTTTTTCATTTGTGGATTGCAGGTCCTACTCCCCCGAGGAGGTGTAATGATTGCTGGGGGCGGCTCCGCCAGGAAGCGGGACGACGAGGCGAACTTCGTCAAATGTCGCCGTCTGGGGGTAGGAGTAGGAGAGGTGAAGAATGAGTTTCCGGGGGGATGGAGGGGGGCCCGGGAGGACGAAAAGAAGGGGAACTATTTTCTTTGATATGGCGGGAACGACCCAGTCCTGATGCGACATGTAGTGGTCGGTCCAGTCGGTCTTCCAGGAGGACGGGTAAAGATCCTTGAAGGGTTTGCTGGCATTTTCAAGCATGAATTGGTAGCTCTTTTTCCCTCTCAGCCTGAAATGCTGGTCATTGGCCGTCAGATCAAGGATGTTTTCCCTGAGATGAATTCTCAGGGTCCGGGATCCCTTGTCCTCGATTTCGACCGGAAGAAAAATATAGGTAATCCCGTTTTTCTCTTCCATCACCGGGGGAGACAGATGGAAGGAAAGAGGCGAATGTGTCCGGATGGTGCAAGAGGAGAGAAGAAACAGGGACAAGAGGAAAAGGCCCGCTTTTCCGAGCTGCCCTGTTTTGAAATGAGGCATTTGTTTTCTTTCGCGAAAAAGGTCGACGCTCACCCGCAGCCACATCCCCCGCCGCAACATCCTCCACCTCCGGACGGCTGGGTTGCGGGTGGGGCGAATTCGGATCCGGGAGCTCCGGCCACAGCACTGGCAAACGATGAGGGAATCTTTCGAAGATCAAGACTCTTGCATTTCTGGCACTCTGTTTCTCCTGGGCCGGTCCTGATCGACTGGAGGACAGAAAAAACATTTCCGCACGTGTTACAGGCATATTCATAGATAGGCATTCGATCCCTCCTGACGTGGTGTCCTTATCAGTCCTTATTTTCTCACACCCGACCTTCTTCTTCAAGCAATGAGACCCCCTACGGACCGTCTGCGCCTAAGGTTCGTATCATGAAAGTGGGGGTGGGAAAATGTTGACAGATTGAATCCTCTCTCTATAATGATGGGTGAAGAGTGGGGAAAAGTGGGGGAGGGTGATGGGATTTTTCCGTGGACGGTTTCTCCATAGTCTGGATACCAAGGGAAGGGTCGCAATCCCCCAACGCTTCCGAGAGGCAATGGACGCCGGGAGGGAGGAGATTCGCCTCGTGATGACAGTCGATCCCGAGGGCTGTCTGGTTGTTTATCCGGAGGGGGCCTGGACGGAACTTGAGCGAAAATGGGAAGAGCTTCCGCAAATGAACGACGACCTCAAGACCTATCTTCGTTTCATGGTCGGATGGGCCTCGGAAGGTGTTCTGGACCGCCAGGGCAGAATCCTTGTGCCACCGCCTCTCAGGGACTATGCAGGGCTTGAGCACGAGGTCTGGTTTGTGGGACTTCTCCACAAGTTTGAAATCTGGAACGGAGAACGGTTGGGGACGGCGACTGGCCCCGAAAAGGTCCGGTCTGTCACCCAGAAGCTCTCCGGACTCTTTTGAAGGAGCATTCCGAAGAGCCGGGCAGTCTGGTCCATCGTCCCGTCATGCTCTTGGAAACACTCGAATGGCTCGACATTCGGCAGGACCGGTGGTATGTCGACGCCAATCTTGGCGGAGGAGGGCACACGCGGGCGATCCTGGATCGGGGAGGGTGTGTTCTGGCCATCGACCGGGACGCAAAAGCCGTGGAACGCTTTCTGGAGGAGACGGGATCCCGTTACTCCGGGCGTATCGTGACAGTTCGCGGGAACAACGCCGAGATCGCCCATCACGTGCGGGAGGCGGGAGTCACCGTCTCGGGGATTCTGTTCGATCTTGGGTGGTCAACCCTTCAGGGGGGAGAGTCAGAGCGGGGGTTGTCCTTTTCGGAAGAAGGCCCTCTGGACATGCGCCTGGATACGACATCGGAAGAAACGGCGGAGGATCTTCTGGAACGATTGCCGGAAAATGATCTCGCCGACCTTTTTGCCGAGGGTGACGAACCGTTGGCTCTTCCTATCGCCCGGGCCCTTGTTCAGGCCAGAAAGTCCGGGCGTCTTCCCAGAACGACGACCGACCTGGCGGCCTTCGTCTCCGGAGTGTATTACCGGAAGGGCTTTCGCAGGAGCAAACGGCACCCGGCCACCCGAGTGTTCATGGCTCTTCGGATCCGGGTCAACCGCGAGTATGAGAATCTCGAAAAATCGCTCTCCGGATCCCGGGAGGTCCTCGCGGAAAAAGGGGGAAGGCTTTTGGTTCTGACCTTTCACTCGGGAGAAGACCGGATCGTGAAGCGGACCTTCAGACAATGGGTGGCGGAGGGAGAGGCGAACTTTCTTTTTCGAAAGTCTCTTCCGCCAGGGGAGGCGGAGGTCCGGGAAAATCCACGATCGAGGAGTGCCAGGCTGCGGGGTGTGTCCTTTGGCGGAGGCTAGCCAAACACCTTTCTGGAAAAAACGTTCGTTGGCCTTCCTGTTCTTTGTGTGCGGGATTCTCGGCCTTCTGGTCGGGATGTCCGTCAGTATCGAGTCTGTCCGGGTCAAAAGGCGCGTCACCCTTCTGAATTCGGAGGTCGCGAAGGCCGAATCCCGGGAAAAGGAGCTCGAAGAAGAAATGATCGCCCTCACACGGGAGGCCCGGTTACGGGGATACGCCCGGGCGAATCATCTTGAAAGAGCCTTGCCGGCAGAGGTGCTTTATCTTCCGTAGCGTCGATTAACCATCCATCCCGGACGATTCGTTTTCGCATCGTCCCGAAGGTCCTCCCATGAAGAGACGGACAACGTTTGCGGTCATCATCGTCATGGCAGGCTTTGCCGTTATCTTCGGACGGCTCTTCATCCTTCAGGTCCTCGATTCCCCTCTGTATCTCACCCTGTCCCGGAGCGAACGGGAGCGCCTTGCCACAGTGGAGGGAGCCCGTGGAATGATTCTGTCAGCGGATGGACGCCCTTTGGCCGACAACCGGACCGTCTCAAGTCTGGCTGCGGACCCTCTTCAGATCCGACGCTACCAGAATCCCTCTCTCCTTGCGGCACAGCTCGGTCCCGTTCTCGGAATGCCCCCGGAGGAGATCCGGAAAAAGATCTCGGTCCGCAGGAGATTCGTCTGGATCAAGCACGGGATCAGCGAGGCTGAAAAAAAACGGATCGGAAGACGGATCCGGGGACTTTACATTCTTTCGGAAAAGCGACGGACCTATCCTTACGGCTCCATTTTTCGTTCTGTCCTTGGCCGGATCCGTTCTGACGGAACACCCGTCTCGGGAATTGAAAAAGGGTACGACGGATTTCTCAGGGGAAAAGAAGGAAAGGTTGTCCGGGAAGTCTCTGCGCGAGGCCGTTCCTACTTTCAGACGGAGTCGGCCAATTCGGAATCTCTTTCGGGAAATACGATTGAAACGACTCTGGTTGCGAGCCTCCAGGAATATTCCCAGGACGTCCTCGATGAAGAACTGCGTGCGGTGGATGCCGAAGGAGGCATCGTGGTGGTCATGGACCCCAAGACCGGGGCGCTCCTGGCACTCGCCTCCCGGGTTTCAGGGCGCTGGGCGGGACCGACCCCGGGGGTCTCGCTCGTCTACGAACCTGGCTCCATCTTCAAGCTGGTGACGGCTAGCGCTGCGCTGAACGAGAACCGGGTCTCCCCGGCAGACACCTTCTTTTGCTACAACGGAGCGATGCCGATACCTGGAGGTTTCCTGCACGATGCGGAACCCTATGGGACGCTCTCCCTCGGGGGAATTCTCGCCCATTCGAGCAACATCGGGATTTCGCAGGTGGCCCTGCGGCTCGGTCCGGCCACCTTTGAGAGATACATCCGATCATTTGGCTTCGGAGAAAAGACCGGGATCGATTTTCCAGGGGAATCCCGCGGCCTGTTTCGGGGAAGCAGTCGCTGGTCAAAGCGATCCCTTTACACCATCGCCATGGGGCAAGAGATCGGGGTCACTCCCATCCAGCTTGCGACGGCCGTCAGCGCCATTGCCAACGGAGGACGCCTGATGCGGCCCTATCTGGTGTCACGCGTCGTGAGTCCGGACGGGAGACTTTTATACACCCATCAACCCCGTCTGGTGCGGCGTGTCATTTCGGAGAAGACCTCCCGGACAATCCTGTCCCTTTTGACGGGGGTCGTCTCGCCCGACGGGACAGGGGCAAATGCGGCTATCACCGGCTTTAATGTCGCAGGAAAAACTGGAACGGCCGAGGTTTACGACCCCGACCGGCACGTTTATTCCCGAACCCGGACGGTCGACTCCTTTGTCGGCATCCTCCCTGTGGACAACCCGAGGCTCGTGGTATTGGTTGTCGTGATCCAGCCGAAGGGAATTTCCTGGGGAGGGACCGTGGCAGCCCCTCTTTTCAGAAAGGTGGCGGAAATGGCCCTCGTCCATTTCCGGATTCCTGCCAGTTCTCCGGGTTTGTCCGGAGGGACGGTGGCCCAGGTCGACCTCCCGCAGGACCGGTAAGAAAAAAAAGAGAAAACTGTGCGCTGCGTCATGGGATGCGGGATAAACTTTCTTTACAATGGCGGGACCACAGGACAGGAGCGGAGCGTATGGGCAATTTTGAGGGTTTGAAAAAGGGACGGGATTGGATGAAGCGCTTTCTCCCGCCTCCGGCGACGGGAAGCTTCCCCGAGGAGCTCACGGGTCTTGCGGACGATTCGCGGATGGTGGTGCCGGGGGCCCTTTTTATTCTCCGGTGCGGAACCCGCTATGAGGAAGGGCATCTTCGGGAGGCGGTCTCGAAAGGCGCGGCACTTCTCCTGGTTCCCGAGTTGCACCTTTCTTCCGTATCTCGAAGGCTTGGAGAGTGGGGGGCGAGTCTCCCACTCTGCGCCGTTCCGGATATCCAGGAGGCCACCGGAGTCATAGCCTCCGCTTGGTGGGACTGTCCCAGCCGGAGCCTAAAGATCGTCGGGGTCACGGGAACAAACGGTAAAACGACCTCGAGCTTTCTGACCCGGGAGATTCTTTCGGCCGGAGGGATAAGGAGCGGACTGATCGGAACGGTCTGGTTCGACCTGGGGGAGGGTCTGGTTGAAGCCCCTCAGACGACTCCCGGAGCTCTTTTCCTTCAGGAATCCTTTGCCCAGGCACGGAAAAATGGTCTGGGGGCGATCTCCATGGAGGTATCCTCCCATGCCCTCGACCAGGAGCGAGTGGCAGGAACGTATTTTTCGGCCGTTCATTTTACGAATCTCACCCGGGATCATCTCGACTACCACAAGACCTTCGAGGACTACTTCCTCGCCAAGTCCCGTTTGATCTTCTGGAGCAACCCTGACGGAGGCCGCCCTCCCGCGGTGGTAAACGGCGACGATCCTTATGGAAGAAGGCTTCTGGAAAGGCTTCGGCGGGAAGGACGCGAATGTCTGTCCTACGGACACGATCCCGCCTTCGACATCCACCCCGGCGAGGTTCGGATCACCCTCGATGGAATCGAGGGAACGGTCCGGATTCCCGGAGGGGGGGTTCACGTCGCCTCCGCCCTTCCGGGAGACTTCAATCTCCAGAATCTCATGGGTTCCATCGGATGCGCCCTCCTTATGGGGGTTTCTTCGGATGGGATCGAAAAGGGAATCCGGAGCTTGTCCGGGGTTCCCGGACGCTTCGAAAGGGTCAATCCCGGTGGGCCGTTTGCGGTGATCGTGGACTACGCCCATACCGACGACGCCCTGAGGAATATCCTCACGGCCCTGCGTCCTCTGACGGCGGGCCGCATCATCACCGTCTTCGGATGCGGGGGGGACCGGGACCGGGGCAAGCGTCCCCGGATGGGGCGGGTGGCCGGGGAGCTGTCGGATCTTGTGATTCTGACCTCGGACAATCCCCGGACAGAGGATCCTGGTGCGATCATGGACGAAGTTGTCCCAGGAATACGGGAATCCGGGAAGGACTTCATAAGGGAAGAGGACCGGAAGGCAGCCATCGCCAGGGCTATCGCGGAAGCGGGTCCGGGGGACGCCGTCCTGATTGCCGGGAAGGGGCACGAACCCTATCAGATTCTTGGAAAGACCAAGACCTCCTTTGACGACAGGCTCGTGGCCCGGGAGTGTCTCGCCAGCTTGGCCGGGGATGCCAAATCGTGACGACGCCCGCCGTCTCCCCCGAAATGACACGGGAAGCGCTGGGAGGGGTCTGGAAGGAGTCCCCAGGACCGCCTTCGAAGGCCGACTGGATCAACGCGCGCAGCGATTCCCGTCTGATCGTCGAAGGGGATGTTTTTGTGGCAATTCCCGGGGCGCGAACGGACGGCCATGCGCATCTCGAAGACGCCCGCTTGAAAGGAGCCGTCTTTGCCGTTGTTCAGCGCCCCGTCCCAAACTCTCCTCTTCCCCAGCTCGTGGTGGCTGACACCGTTCTCGCCCTCAGAGGTCTGGCCACGCTCGCCCTTGAGGCTCACCGGAGGATGGGTCACCGCCTGGTGACGCTCACGGGATCTGTGGGAAAGACCACGACCCGGGAACTCGTACGCCGGGGGCTTGTGGCGGAAGGCGGGGTGCACGCCAGCCAAGGAAACGAGAACAACGAAATCGGGGTTCCTCTCACCCTTCTCTCTTGGCCTAAAGAAAGGGCCCATTGCGTCCTCGAGGCGGGGGTGAGAAAGACAGGCGACATTGATTATCTGGCTCCCCTGCTCAAGGCCGACGTCGGAATCGTCACCGCCATCGCCCCAGGCCATCTCGAGAACCTCGGGTCGGTCGAATCCGTCTGGGGTGAAAAGTCGAAGCTTCTCCGGGAGGTCCTTCCCGGGGGAACCCGGGTGCTTCCCGAACCGGTCCGCCGCTCCTTCGGGACAGATTCCCTCTTCGGGGACCATTCCCGGACTCTTTTGCTCGGTTCCATTGGAGAGGAACCGACCCTGCCGGGAACGGTCGTCGCCCATCTCCGGAGTGCCCCCGGGATGATTCTTCATGTGGAGGAATGGGGGGTTGACCTTCCCCTTTCCCGGCCTTCACTGGCGCTGGCCTGGTGCAGCCTTCTGGCCCTCATCACTCTCCGGGCTCTCGGTGTCCCCCCGGCGGAGGGAGCGGCCCGCCTGGCCGGTTACGAGGGTCTGCCGGGGCGAATGGAGAGGAAAGTTCTTCCGTCGGGACTCCTGCTTCTTCTCGATCACTACAACGCCAACCCGGCTTCGATGCGGGAGGCTCTCGACTGGCTGGCCCGGGAGCGAACGCTGCGCCCGGGGTCCCGCTCCTTCGCCATCCTGGGAGACATGCTGGAGCTGGGGGAGGAGAGCGGGGCTTTCCATGAGGCATCGGGACGACAGGCCGCGCGGACGGGTATCGACCGCATCTGGTATCGGGGTATGGAAAGACCGGCTTTCGAAAGAGGGTTCCGGGCGGAGGGAGGAGATCCGGACCGGATCCGGGATGCCGAGGAATTCGCCAGGGACCTGGGTGTGAGCCGTGGACCTGAGGGTGGGGACATTCTTCTGGTCAAGGGGTCGCGCGGGATGAAACTCGAAGAGGTCGTGGCGCCTCTTCTTGAAGGGATATAGGCCGTGCTTTATCAGCTATTCTACCTCCATCACATGGTCCCGGTCCTCAATGTATTCCGGTACATCACCTTTCGCTCGATCTACGCCACCCTGACGGCCCTTGCCTTTGCCCTTCTGATGGGACCCCTCCTGATCCGGGCCCTCCGGCGGCTCCAGATCGGACAGGAGGTTCGTGACGACGGTCCCCAAAGCCATCTTTCCAAAAAAGGAACCCCGACGATGGGGGGGGTCCTCATTACCGGCTCGCTTTTGTTTTCCGTTCTGCTCTGGGCCGACCTCACCAATCGGTACGTCTGGATGGTCGTGGCCAGTTTCCTGGCGAACGGGGCGATCGGTTTCGCGGACGATTACCTGAAGGTCGTCAGAAAGAGATCGAAAGGATTGTCCGCCCGTCAGAAGTTCTCTCTTCAGATCGGCGTGGCCCTTCTCCTGTCCTTATGGTTTCTGAGTACTCTTCCAGGCGATACCCGGATCGTGGTTCCCTTCTTCAAGACCTTGAATCCCGCCCTGGGGGCCTTCTTTGTACCTTTTCTGGTTCTGGTGCTGGTCGGGACCGCGAACGCCGTGAACCTGACCGACGGTCTCGATGGACTGGCCATCGGCCCCACGATCGTCGTGAGCCTTTCCTTCGTGGTGATCAGCTACCTCGTGGGGCACCATCTTTTTGCCACCTATCTGAAAATTCTCGAGGTTCCGGGGGCCGGGGAGCTCGCCGTGGTCATGGGGGCGATGGTGGGGGCCGCTCTGGGATTCCTGTGGTTCAATACCTATCCGGCCCAGGTATTCATGGGAGATACGGGATCTCTGGCCATCGGGGGGGCGATCGGCATGGCCGCGATCGTCACGCGCCAGGAGCTGCTTCTCCTGATCGTCGGCGGGGTGTTTGTGGCGGAGGCCCTTTCAGTCATCCTGCAGGTCGGCTCTTACAAGCTCAGGAAAAAGCGGATCTTCCGGATGGCCCCCATCCATCATCACTTTGAGCTGGGGGGCGTCTCCGAGCCCAAGGTCATCGTCCGTTTCTGGATCGTCTCGGTGGTTCTGGCGCTGATCGCGCTTTCGACATTCAAGCTCCGATAGGGGGAGGAGCCATGGAAGGATTTATCGGCAGGGGGTCGGATGTGCTGGTGGTCGGAGGGGGGCGTTCGGGACTCGCCGCCGCGAACCTGGCACTTGATCTCGGGGCGTCCGTCTCGGTGGTCGACGATGATTCCGGAGCCTTTTCGACACCTCCGTGGGAGGCTCTCAGACGGCACGGGGGACGGATTCTCTCCGACAGGAAGATCGGACCCTGGATCCGGGAATGGTCCTCCCCCGTCCTGGTGAGTCCGGGCGTTCCCCCGATCCGCTGGTCCGGAGAGGTGGTGGCACCGCCGCTTCCGCAGGTTCGGGGAGAGCTCGAGTGGGCGGCCTCCCTCTGGCCCCACCCCATCATCGCGATTGCTGGAACGAACGGAAAGTCCACCACGACGGCCCTCGTGGCCCATCTCCTCACGGAAGCGGGATGGAAGCCCTTCGTCGGCGGGAACTTCGGAACCCCCCTGTCGGAGGGGGTCAGGAATGTCCGGGAGGCGCTCGGAAAGGGCCGACCCTCTCCGTACGATGTCGGGGTCATCGAGGTTTCGAGCTTCCAGACAGAATCGATGCAGTCCTTCTCTCCGGCTCTTTATCTCCTGCTCAACATCACGCCCGATCACCTTGACCGCTACGGAGAGTACTCGCTGTACCGGGGGGCCAAGATGAGGGCCGTCTCCCTTTTCGGTCCGGATACGACGGTGATCTGGAACGGAGATCAGGAGGATTACCGGACCGGACGTTCCATCGGCTCAGCCAGAGCGGCTTTTGTCATCCGGGCGGACGCATCCGGGGCCGATTTCGGCGAAGCGCCCGTTCTCCGGATTCTTCCGGACCGGATGGAGATCGCGGGTGTGACGGGTATATCCCCAGGACGCCCTATCTCCACGGAAAAATTCCTGTTGTCGGGAGGCGGAAATCAACAGAATCTCGGATTTTCCCTTCTGGCCGTGCTCCTTTTTCTGGAGGGACAAGGACGGATGGTCCCGATGGAACTCCTGGAACGCGGAATCGCCACATTCACGGGCCTTCCGCACCGGATGGAGAGGATCGGCACGGTCCGGGGGGTGACCTTCGTCAATGATTCGAAAGCGACGAATGTCGGGGCGGTCGAGGCCGCTTTGGCCGGACTTTCCGATGCGGAGAAACCGAACACCGTCCTGATCATGGGAGGCCGCGACAAGGGAGGATCCTATCTGCCGCTTGTTCCGGGGATCCGGCGTCATGTCAAGGAAGTGGTGGTCCTCGGGGAGGCGCGCGAAAAGATCCGACAGGAACTTTCTCCTTATGTGGCGGTGGAAGAAGCATCGGACTTCTACGAGGCGGTCGCCCGCGCGTTTTCAGTCGCCGATTCGGGGGAGACCGTTCTTCTGTCTCCCGCCTGCTCAAGCTACGACATGTTCCACGGGTATGAGGAACGCGGAGACCGGTTCCGGGACGCGGTCAGGCGACTTGAAGAACAGTTCGGAGGAGAAAGGAGCCGGCGTGCACCCGATCATCGACACGAAGTCTGACAGGAACGGCGACCGACTTCATCCGGAGCATCTCCCCGCTCCGTCGGGTGCGATGGACGGGGCCCTGGCGGTTCTGGTCTTTCTCCTGATGATGCTGGGGGTGGCGCTGGTCATGTCCGCCCGCCTCGCCCTCAAGTCTCCCTATCAGCTCTTCACGCGGCAGATCCTTTCGACGGCTCTTGCGCTCGTGGTCATGTTCGCGGTCTCCCGGGTCGATTACCATGTGTGGACCCGGCGACGGCTCCCCCTCTGGGGTGCGGGACTTTTTGCCCTTCTTCTTCTGATGGTTCCCCATGTGGGAATTGTCCTGAACGGGGCCCGCCGCTGGGTTCACCTCGGTTTCCTGACGCTGCAACCCTCCGAGCTCGCGCGCGTGATCCTGGTGATCCTGATGGCCGCGCTTCTTTCCCGGGAGCGGATAGAGCAAAAGGTTCAGGATGACCGCCCCCTGGTCATGCGGCTCCCGAAGGCCCTGGGATTTGCCTTCCTGATGGTTCCCTACCTCGCCATCATCCTCCACGAACCGGACTTCGGATCGGATCTGTTCATCGTCATCGTCATCGGAGCCATGCTGTTCCTGGCGGGCGTGTCACTGAGACAGCTGGGCGTCCTTGTCCTGGGGCTCGCCGTGGCGGCAGGGCTCTTCCTCTTTCACCACGCCTACGCCCTCGCCCGGTTCCATAACTTTTCCCAGACCCACCGTCCGGCCTCCCTTCTCGGAACCCAGCTGGGCCAGAGTCTCGTCGCGATCGGCTCCGGAGGGCTCTGGGGGCAGGGTCTTGGCCATGACTGGATCGGTGGCGGAGTCCTTCCGGAACCTGGTACGGACTTCATTTTCGCCCTGGTGGGCGAGGAGCTCGGCTTCTTCTGGTCCGTGGCCGTTGTGGCGGTTTTCGGGGGAATCTTCTATCTCGGGATGCGCGTCGCAGCCCGCTCTCCGGATTTTCTCGGGCGAATCCTGGTTCAGGGGCTGACCCTTTCGGTCGTTCTCGAAGCCCTGATGAACCTCGGTGTCGTGACCGGTGTCTTCCCGACAAAGGGAATTCCCCTTCCCTTCATGAGCTTCGGAGGGTCCTCCCTTCTTGCAAATGCATGGGCGATCGGGATCATTCTTTCCGTTTCCCGCTACAGGACGACTTCCGGGGATTCCGTCCCGGAAGGTGAAGGAAAGGCATAGTTCTTGGGTGCGCTCTATCACGCGGGATCCCGGCTTTTGGTGACGGGAGGAGGGACGGGAGGGCATGTCATCCCGGCCATCGAGATTGCCCGTGCGCATCGTGAGCGGGCGAACGCCCCCGTTTTCTATGCAGGGGGAGCCGGGAGTCTCGAGGCCCGGCTGGCGGAGAGGGCCCGCATTCCGTTCTTCCCGGTCAGCTCTGGCGGGTTCGTCGGAAAGAGTTTGTCCGGGAAGCTGGCGGGACTTCGAAAAATGGCAGGTGGCATCCCTTCGGCCATCAAGGTCTTGGCCGAGAGCCATCCCGATCTCGTGATCGGAACCGGGGGCTATGTGCAGGTCCCCGTCGTGCTGGCCGCGCGCATTCGCGGGATACCCGTTGTTCTCCTCGAGCCCAACAGGGTTCCCGGGCTGGCGAACCGGCTTCTCAGGCCCCTGGCCGTTCGGACTGTCGTTGCGGGGGAGCAGGGACAAAAAGGGGGGGGAATTCCCGTGGCTCCCGGCGTCCGTGGGCCAGCCCCTCTCCCGGAGCGTTTTTTCAGAAATCCTCCCAAAATCCTGGTCATGGGAGGGAGTCAGGGTGCCCGGGCCATCAACCGGAAAATTCCGGAAATAATCGGGGAATTGAGAAATACCTCTGTCGGACCGATAGAGATATTGCACCAAAGCGGGGAGCGGTGGCTGGAGGAGACGCGGGAGAGCTACCGAAACCTCGGGCTTTCGGCCCGGGTGGAGGGATTTCTTCCGGGGATCTCGGGCCTGCTTTCGGCCCAGACCCTGGTCATTGCCCGGGCGGGAGCCATGACCATTGCGGAGTTGACCGGATCGGGAACCCCGGCGATCTACATCCCCTTTCCCCATTCGGCCGGGGGACACCAGGAGATGAATGCCCTTTCCCTCGCAAAGGAGGGCGGGGGATGGTTCTGGCGGGAGGATCGTCTCGAGGATCCTGCGGCCTGCGCCAAAGATCTCGCCCGAATTCTCATGGGCAGGGAGGAGTTGTTCGCAACCGCAAGGAATGCATGGCGTCTCTCTCCGGCGGTTCCGGCGGAAGAGTGGCTCCAGGCATTGGAAAAGACTGTTATATAAATATATTTGATTCTTACTTTGTGTATTATGGATCATCTTGGAACATGAGGGCCAATCCGTTACAATAGTGGAAGAAACCTCGGAGGGCGCGATGCGCAAGAAAACGGGAAAGAAGGTCCATTTTATCGGAATTGGCGGGGCGGGAATGGCTCCCATTGCCGAAATCCTTCTGGAAAGAGGCGTGGCCGTCTCGGGCTCGGACATCGGAGCGAACGACTGCACCCGGCGGTTGGCAGAAAAAGGGGCGACCATCATGGAAGGCCACGCGGCCTCCCACATGAACGACGTTTCCCGCGTCGTCGTGTCCTCTGCGATCAAGCCGGGAAATCCGGAATGGACGGCGGCCATCACGCGAGGAATTCCCGTCGTTCACCGGGGAGACATTTTGGCGGAGCTTTTGAATTCCGCCTTCGGGATCGCAGTGACCGGCTCTCACGGAAAGACGACCACAACTTCGATGATCGCCACGGTTCTTCTCGCGGCCGGATTGGACCCGACCTGCGTCGTGGGAGGAAAGGTCAGCACCTTCCCGGGGTGCGCCCTTGTCGGGAAGTCGCCCTATTTTGTCACGGAAGCGGACGAAAGCGACGGATCATTCCTGAAGCTCGAACCCCGGATCCGGGTCGTGACAAACATCGACCGCGAGCATATGGACTTTTACGGAACTTTCGAGACGCTCGTCGAGGCCTTTGCCACATACCTCGATGCGGGAGAAGTCGGGGGGATCGGGGTTTTGTGCATCGATGATCCGGGAATCGTCTCCGTTGTCTCGCGACTCTCCACCGTCCCACTGACCTATGGCCTCTCCCAGGAGGCGCGCGTCAGGGCGGTGAATATCGCCTTCGAAGGGGTGGGATCGGCTTTCGACGTCCTGGTCGACGGAGCCTTCTGGGGACGTTTTTCCCTGAAGGTCCCCGGCATCCACAACGTTCTGAACGCCCTGGCCGCAATCTGCGTCGGAACCTGTCTTGAAATATCTCCGGAAACGATGCAAAGGGCCCTCGCCGGCTTCGTCAGCGTCGGAAGGCGCTTCACGATCCTCGGCGAAAAAGACGGGGTCCTTGTGGTGGATGATTACGGCCATCACCCCACAGAGATCCGTGCAACCCTCTCTGCGGCCCGGCAGGCCTATCCGAAGCGCCGAATCGTCGCCGTTTTTCAGCCCCATCGTTTTACCCGGGTCAGGGATCTCCAGAACGCTTTCGTCGAAGCCTTCGGGGATGCCGACAGAATTTTGGTGACGGAGATCTATGCCGCGGGAGAAGAGCCGATTCCGGGAGTGGCCGGGGAGGCCCTTTACCACAAGATGAGAGATCGCTGGGGAGAAAAGGTCGACTATGAGCCTCGCCGCGAATGCTGGATGACCCGACTGCTCTCCCTGTTGAAGCCGGGTGACCTGCTCCTGACTCTTGGGGCAGGGGACATCACGCGTCTTGGAAAGGAATTTCTTCTGTGGGAGCCAGTCTCACTCGTCGCCCGCGAATCCGATCCCGTGAACGTCTGAGCCGTTATTCCTCGATCCGGATCGGAGGACCGATCTCCTCGGTCGTCTGCGTCTCCTCAGCCGAAGAGATGGAAGAGGTCTTTGACCTTAAGAGCCGGAACAAACTCCCCGGCCCTCTTGTCTTCTCCGGCCGGGGAAGCAATATCCTCTTTCCTGACCAGGGAATTGAAGGAACGCTTGTCCGTTTCGAGCCCGGCGATTGGGCATCGGCTTGCCGCTGGACGGAGGAGGGGGAGGTTTATGCCGAGGCGGGATATCCCCTGCCGGCCCTCGCCCGCGAAGCGGCCAGACGGGGAGTCGGAGGCTTTGAGTTTCTCTCCGGAATTCCCGGAACGGTGGGCGGCGCCGCCGTCATGAATGCGGGGGCAGGGGGACGGGAATGGTCGGATCTCTGCAAGAGCGTGACCGTCATGACTCCTTCTGGCGCCATCGAGACAATTTCTGCGGAGAGACTGGGATACGGATACCGGACCTCGTGTTTTTCCGGCCGCCAGGACCAAAGCATGGCCGCCTCCGCTCAGGAAAGACTTCCGAGGGGAAGCGTCCTCCTGGGAGCGCTTCTGTCGGGTCCATGCACCGCTCCTGAAGTCTGTCTGGCGCTCCTGACCCGTCACCTCGACTACAGGAAACGAACGCAGCCGCTTGAAGAGCCGAGCCTGGGATCCGTTTTCAGAAACCCCGGCGATGGACCGGAGGGGTATACGGCAGGCCGACTCATCGAGGAGGCGGGTCTCAAGGGCGAGCGACGGGGAGGAATCATGGTTTCTCTCCGCCATGCCAATTTTTTTGTCAATACGGGCGGTGGATCCGAACGGGAATTTCGGGATCTTTTGGAGTACGTGGCCCAGCGGGTCAGGGAGCATTGGGGTGTGGTTCTGGAACCTGAGGTGAGAATGTGGAACGCATAACGCAGGCAATGCTCAAGGAAAAAGGAATCAGGAAGGTGGCGGTTCTCTGTGGGGGAGAATCAGAGGAGGCTCAGGTATCAAGGGTTTCCTCAAAGGCTGTCTCCGGAGCCCTTGTCCAGGCAGGATTTGAAGTCCGGGAGCTCGAAGCAGACCGGACTCTGGCGATGACTCTTTCTGAATTTGCTCCGGATGTGGCCTTTCTCGCCACCCATGGTGGCGCGGGGGAAAACGGGACGCTCCAGGGTTTTCTTGAAATTATGAAAATTCCCTATACCGGCTCCGGCGTGCTCGGGTCGGCGATCGGGATGTCCAAGATGCGTTCGCGAGCCCTCTTCCGGGAGAGGGGACTTGCCGTTCCGCTGACCTATGCCCACAGGATAGGATCGGACTTCCGTGCCGACAGCGTCTCCTTCGACCCGCCCTACATGGTCAAGCCGGAGTCCGGAGGATCCTCCATCGGGGTCCGTCGGATCGAGCGCCGCGAGGAGCTCGCCCAGGCGGTCACTCTCGCGGGCGAGTATTCTCCGTGGGTCCTGATCGAGCAATGCATCCGCGGAAGGGAAATCCAGTCGGCCGTTCTGTCCGACCGCTTTCTCGGGGCCATCGAGATTATTCCGGGAAACGCCGAACCGTTCTATACCTATGCCTCAAAATACTCGCCCGGGGCCTCCCGCCATATTTGTCCGGCACCCCTCTCCGACACCCTCCTGAGCGAGCTGGCCGAGTCGACGCTGGAGGCCCACCGGATCCTCGAGCTTCGGGGGACCAGTCGTCTCGATACGATCCTGAACGAGGAAGGGGTCTTCGTCGTTCTCGAGGTGAATACCCTTCCGGGGCTGACTCCGACCTCCCTGTTGCCGGAAATCGCCTCCCACGCAGGACTCACTTTTACCGATCTTCTTCTGGAGCTCCTGTGGACAGCCCGCCTTGACGGGGAGCGCTCCACTGTCCATGCCGGCCTCTGATGGGAACAGGGGATTCCGGGCCGGGGAAACCCTCCTTCCTGAGGCCCGGATCTGGCCGATACATTCTTCTTCTTCTCTTCTGGCTCTTGTGGGGAGGATTTTTTCTCCGGGGACTCTTTCACTCTCCGGCCCGCTCTTTCACGGTCACGATCCTTGGCCCGGAAGTTCTTGACAGAGAACTCGTCGCCGGATGGCTTTCGCGTGTGCGGTACCGCACCTTGCCCTATCTGGACCGGGAACCCCTCGAAAGGCTGAAAGAATCCCATCCCTGGATCGAGTCCGTCAGTGAAAAGGATCTTCCTGGAACAGGACGCGTCGTTCGCGTCAAGGTGTGGACGCCGGTGGGCCTCTTGCGCCCGGCCTACGGTCTCATGGCTTTTCAGGCGCCTCTGGCGACGGCCGTCCCTGCAAGGGTTTCCTATCTGAACGCGCAGGGGCTCTCTCTCATGGGGCGGTCCTATCCGGGGACGGGGGCTCTCCCCCAGGTCATCGTGCGCTCCCCCCTGACCCGCTCGACCGGAATACGTCTGGTCCGCACCATCGAGACTGTTCGTAAATGCCGCTCGGAAGGGGCACCCTCGGGGCAGTGGTTCAGCCTGAACGGGCCCCATGAAGTTCGCTTCTACCCCGCCCATAATCTGCCGGTGCTCCTGTTGGGAACGGATCTCGGCTGTGCACCGTTCCACCTTTTCCGCGCCTATCTGAAAAAGTCCGGCGTCCTGGCCACCGGCAAGCTCCCCGAAGGCATCGACCTGCGCTTCAAGGGAATGCTGATTCTTCGTCCAACTCTGGAAAATCACACCCCTTCCTCTTCCCATTCCGGGAAAAAAGAAGGCCGTTCCTGAGGGGATCCTTTCCGTTTCGATCTGTTGAGACACTTCCCCCGTTGTGAGAAAATGGGCAGGCTTCGGGAAGAGCCGGGCGGGCACTTTAAATTTTCAGGGGAGACAGAGGCATCAGATGACGGATCAACCAGTATTTGCAGCCATTGATTTGGGTTCGACAAAGGTGTGTGCCGTATTGGGGCAGGCCATCGATGACGACCGGTTCGAGATCGTCGGGATCGGGACCGCATCGACACAAAACGGCATCCGGAACGGGACGATCGTGGATGTTCAGCAGACGGTGGCGGCCATCCGGAAGGCGGTCGACGTCGCGGTCCGGAAGGCGAGCTGTCCCGTTTCCCGTGTCGTTGTCGGATTCGCGGGAGGCGAGATCGACGGCCAGGACCAGCGGGTGATGATCGCCCTCAAGGACCGGGAGGTCCTGGCGACGGATATCGACAGGATCTTGCAGGAAGCCCGAACGATGATGGGCTGTCAGTCCTCCGAACTTCTCCACACCATTCCCAAGTCCTACCGGATCGATGAACAGGGAGGCATCGTGAATCCCGTCGGAATGGTGGGGGCCCGTCTGGAGGCACTGGTCCATGTCATCCGGGGTTCCGACATGGTGCTCGCAAACCTCAAGCGAAGTGTTGAAAGGGCCGGGCTCACGGTTCGTGACGGAGACCTCGTTCTGCAGCCTCTTGCAAGTGCGCGGGCAGTTCTGACCGAGGACGACAAGGAGCTTGGGGTGTGCGTCGTCGATATCGGGGGTGGAACAACCGGGATGGTTCTTTATCAGAACGGCGCCCTCTCCGGGGTCCGCATCATTCCTTTGGGGGGAGCGGCCATGACGAAGGACCTGGCCGCAGTCATGCGGATTTCCCAGTCCGAGGCAGAGCGGATCAAAAAGGAGGTTTTCAGCTCCCCGGGGCAGTCTACGCCTCCTGAGGCTCCGGAAGAGGAGGGGGCAACGAACCCCCCCGTTTCCGAGGAAAGTCCGCAAGGTTCTCTCCGCAGGACCCAGGTTCGGGAGGTCGTCGAGGCAAGGCTCGAGGAAATTTTGACGCGCGTCAAGGGAGACCTGGACCGGATGCGCCAGAACGCCTTCCTCGCCCGGGGAGTCGTCCTTGTGGGGGGCGTCGCCCGGATGCCGAACATTGTGCCGTTTGCGGAAAAGATCTTCGAGATGCCCGTTTCCGTCGGACAAACCGGTCTGCGCGTCCAGGGCCTGGTTGATCAGGCCTCCGCTCCCGAGTTCGCATCGGCCATTGGCCTCCTTTATTTTGCGAGGGATCAGTGGGGACCTCAGGATCTCCCCCACCGGGAAGACGCCCCTTTCCAGGAATCGCAAGAACCGAGAAAAGGCCCGACGGCCTCGTCCGGTGTCAGGATCTGGAACTGGCTTCGGGAAATCATCTGACGGACCAAACAGGGAAGGTTTCCGGAGGACATCTCGCCGCTGGCGGGCCGATTGACCTCTCATGATCGTTAACAGTTCGGAGCCGCTTGGCTCCTTGGAGTGTGGGAATGGATCCAGAATGGGGTGAAGAGCCCTTGATCGACTACAAGCAGTCCGGAATCCTCGGGGCCCGCATCCTTGTCATCGGAGTGGGCGGTGGGGGGTGCAATGCCATTCACACCATGATCATGTCCGACCTGAAGGGCGTTGAGTTCGTGGCGGTCAACACCGATCTTCAGGCCCTAAACCGGATCGATGCCCACAGGATCCAGATCGGAAGCGCCGTCAGCAGGGGGCTGGGAGCCGGTGCCAATCCCGAAGTCGGCCGGCGTTCCGCCCTTGAGGACGTCGACAAGATTCGCGGAGCGGTGGCCGGATCGGACATGGTCTTCGTGACGGCGGGAATGGGCGGCGGAACGGGGACAGGGGCGGCCCCGGTGATCGCACAGGTGGCCCGCGAAAGCGGCATTCTCACTGTGGCGGTTGTGACGACCCCCTTCGGCTTCGAGGGGCCGAAACGATGCCGGAACGCCGAGGAGGGGCTTCGGGAACTCCGTCGGTTCACCGACACGCTGATCGTGATTCCCAACGACCGGCTCGAATCGGTGGTCGACAGGGGGACCCCTCTCATCGATGCCTTCAAGAAGGCTGACGACGTCCTGCGACAGGGTGTCCAGGGGATCTCGGACATCATTACCCGTCCGGGACTCATCAATCTCGACTTTGCCGATGTGAAGACGACGATGGCCAACATGGGCCGTGCCGTCATGGGGATCGGAACGGCCTCCGGACCCGAGAGGGCTCTGACGGCCGCCCGTGCCGCCATAAACAGCCCCCTTCTCGAGGACAGTTCGATCCGGGGGGCAAAAGGCATTCTCGTGAACTTCCGGGGAGGCTCGGACATGACCTTAAACGAAATCACCGAGGCCTCCCGACTCATCGAGGAGGAGGCCGAAAAGGGATCGGCCAATCTGATCTTCGGAACAGTGGTCGAAGACCATCCGATGGAGGAGATCCATATCACGGTGATCGCGACGGGATTCGACCAACCCGCCGACCGGGCACCTGGGAAGGCCGAGAGCTCTTCGGCCGAGTCCCTTCCTGCCGATGGACAGGAGGAGATTCCCGCCTTTCTCAGAAGACAGGGGGGGCAGTCCCCCCGTCCGCTTCTTCGGGAGACCCAACCCGCCGAACTTGAGCCGGAGGGGGATCTCAACGAAAGGCCCGCCATCTGGAGAAAACGCGGGGAATGAAGGATTTTCTCCGCCATCCACTCCTCTCCTCCCTCGGTGTCGATCATGGGTTCGGAACGGTCGGGAGTGCTCCGCGTCCCCAATGCCTTGTTCTTCGCCAGACCCATGGCACGCAGGTCCTTTCCTCAAGGGAGTCCAGGTCCCAGGAGGGGCCCCTTGAGGGGGACGGACTCATCTCCGGGGATCAAGGCGAAGAGGTGGGGGTTTTTACCGCCGACTGCCTTCCTGTACTTGCCGCCGCGGAATCGGGGGAGTTCGTGGGGGCGTTCCATGCGGGCTGGAGAGGGGCCGCGGCGGGGATCGTCCCGGCGGGCATCCGCCGGTTCGGGGAGATGGGAAAGATCCTTCCGGCCGACATTCGGGTCGTTCTCGGGCCGGCCATCGGACCCTGCTGTTTCGAGGTCGGGCCCGAGGTCTGGGAGGCCGTCCGATCGAACACTCCGAGCTATGTCCAGGGACCGCGACGAACGCTTGACCTCTGGGCGCTCGTGACGCACCAGCTTCTCGAGGTGGGGGTTCCCCTGGAAAATATCGGAAGGATCCCTCTCTGCACCCGGTGTCATCCGGACCTCTTCTTTTCCCATCGGGGATGGGGGAACCGCCGGAAAGGGCGGTCGATGCTCAACTATATCCGGAGAGAGAGGCGATGATCCCGGCCAATCTCGCCAGAATCAGAGCCCGCATCGAAGCCGCCTCCCGGGCGGCAGGACGGACGGATCTCCCGCGCCTCGTCGGGGTGACCAAGATGCGGACCATCGAGGAAATCCGGAGTCTGGTCGATGCCGGCGTGACGCATCTCGGTGAAAATCGGTGGGAAGAATGGGAGGGCAAGCGGAACGCCCTTGATGAAGGAATCTCCTGGCATTTTATCGGAGCGATCCAGGGGCGGTCCCTCCGGAAGCATTATAGACCGCTCTTCCGGGTCGATTCCCTGGACAATCTCTCCCATGCCCGTCTTCTGTCCGATCTGGCTTCGCGCGAGGGGGTGACGCAGTCCGTCCTTCTGGAGGCGAACATCCTGCGCGATCCAGGGCGGTCCGGCTTTCTTCCGGAGGAACTGGAAAAAGAGGTCGGATCGCTTGCGACTCTGGAGGGGCTCGATATCTGTGGGCTCCTCGTCATGGGGCCTGTCCCCGATCCTTCCGGCCGTCAGGACAAAACGCGGAAGGTTTTCGAAGATGCAAGGGAATGGTGGATTCGCCTCAAGGGACATTGGCCTTTTCTCGTGGAGCTTTCGATGGGCATGTCCGAGGATTTCGAGGAGGGGATCCGCTGCGGAGCCACGGAGGTGAGGATCGGCCGCCTTCTTTTCGAGGAAGGGATCGTGTGAGCGATACGTGGAAGTCAGGCAAAAAAAATCAGAAGAACGGACATCTTTCGAAATCGTTTGCCGAGGGAGAGTTCCCCGGCACCATCTGGGTTGTCGGAGGGGGGCAGATGGGTGGCGTCATCGCCCGCCATCTGGCGAGCAATCGTGCGGGTGTTCGCCCGGCTCTCTCGGTCGTCGATCCCAGTCCGGAGGTGCTGAAGCTCCTGAAGGGGGAGGGAATCGAAGGAGAGACGTCCCTTCTTGCTCTGATGAAAAAGGGAAAGAGTCCCGACCTGCTTTTCCTTTGCGTCAAACCGGGCGTCTTTCTGAAGTCAGAGTCGGAGGTGTCGGACGCATTGTCGGCCCTTCCTTCGGAGGTTCTTTCGGTTTCCGTCATGGCCGGCGTCCCGCTCTCCCATCTTAGACGGAAGGTTCCGAACCTCCGCTGGGTGCGCTCCATGACCAATCTCGCACTTTCTGCCGGCAAGGGCATGACCCTTCTGACGGCCTCCCAGGAGGTGACGCACTCCGAGCAGACCCTTGTCTATAGCCTTTTTTCAGGGATGGGCCGGGCACTGTGGCTCCCGGAGGATTCTTTCGACGCGGCGACCGCCATCGCCGGTTCGGGTCCCGGATTGCTGGCTCTCGTCGCCGAAGCCCTGGCCGATGGAGGGGTCCGGGAGGGATTGTCCCGGGAGACCGCCACTCTGCTGGCCTCCTGGGCCCTCCTTGGGACGGGAGCCCTGCTGGCTGAAAAGGGACACCTTCCGGAACTCCTGAAGGCGAAGGTCGCCTCTCCATCCGGGACAACGATCGAAGGGCTGGCAGCCCTCGAGCGTCAGGGGGTTCGGGGGGCCCTGATCGAAGCGGTGCGGGCTATGGCAATCCGGTCCCGGGAGATATCCCGAAACGTTTAGACTTCATCAAGGGAGGATCTCATCAGACTCTTCACGACATTACTGAACCTGTTCACCTGGATCGTCATCATACGCGCACTCCTCTCCTGGGTGCGTCCCGATCCGCACAATCCGATCATCCGGTTCATGGACTATGTCACCGAGCCGTTTTTGGCTCCGATACGGAAGCTGGTTCCACCCGAAAAGATGGGCGGTCTCGACCTGTCCCCTTTCATCCTGATTCTGATCATTCAGGGGATCGAACGGTTCGTTTATTGATCCGGGACTTGAGTCATCTGCGTCGAACGGAGCAAAGGAGGGGTCATGCTCGATCATACAACGCTCAATGACCTTCGCGGTCGCGAATTCGGCAGGAGCCTGCGCGGATACGCCCCGAGCGAGGTGGACGAATTCATCGAGAAGCTTCTGTTCGAGGCGGGTCAGCTTGTCGATGCTGTGGGGACCCTCAACCAGCAGCTCCGGGACCTGCAGGATGAAAGGGAGGAGATCAAAAAACGGGAGGAGCAGCTCTCCGCGACCCTTGTGGCGGCCCAGGCTACGGCCGACGAATGGAAAGGACTTGCCAAAAAGGAGGGAGAACAGATTGTCAGGGAGGCGCATTTGAAGGCGGAAGAGATCCTTCAGCGGGCCCATAGGGAGTCCGAAGAGCTTCTCCGGGAGGCCAGGGAAAGGTCTCGTTCTGAAGAGGAGAGCCGGGCCCGTCTCCGGCATGAAACGGAAATGACCGTGTCTCGCCTGAGGGGGGAGCTCTCCTCCTTCGGAGACGCTCTCTCCCGCTGGGAAAAAACCGCTTCAGAGATGGGTGAAAACGCCAGTGAAACCCCCAAAGAAATCCGCTTCTGATCCCGCCGCCACTCAAAAATCTCCACGAAAAGTCTGGCGTTTCGAAATCAATGTCAAGCCTGGCCAGGCAAGACCCTGCCTCAGGCGGGAACAGAGGGGATGGATTCTCGGGGTCCGTGAACCGGCCAGGGATGGACTTGCGAACAAGGGCGTCGTCCGGGCCTTGTCGGATTATATCGGGGTGCCGGTCTCTTCTGTGTCGATCGTGCGGGGAGAGGGAAGCCGGATCAAATTGATCGAGGTTTCCGGTATCGATCCGGAGGAGGGATCCAGGAGACTTGAAGGGGCTGCGACGGGTTCGGGCCCTTGAGGGCGCGGCCGTCCTCCGTCGTGCTCACAAGAGTTTCGAATGGGACGTCTTAGTCGAAGGTGACGGATTCGCTGCGAATTTCATGTCCGTCGTCAATCCGCATTTCGATGGTGATGGAGTAAACGGGGGAGCCTCCCAGCCAGAAGGCCCGCGATGTCTCCTCCTTGGGGGCCAGTGGCTCGAACATCATGTAGGCCGGGGGAAGTTTCAGTGGAACCTCCGATCCGTTGCCGATTTTGTAATGGGCCCCCAGCATCTGGAGTTTGATGGGGTTTCCCTCAAGGGTGTATTTCATGTAGGCCACGGAGGGGGAGAGGAGCATCGACATGTTGAGCCGCCAACCCTCACCCTGGATGCTCTTGAAGGTTGTTCGCGTGCTGATGCTCCGTTGGGAGACGATCTTGTGCGGTTTTCCCAGAGGTCCGGCCTTGAAGCCGATGATCGATCCTCCGATGCCTGCCACAAGCAGAAGTCCGATGACGATATAGATGGCGATCGTGACGGGACTGAACCCCTGCTCCTCCTTGGGTCGGGAAGGGCTGTAGAGTTCTTCGTATTCGGCGGGAGGGGGACTCGGAGAAGGCGCTTCTTGCGCGGAGGACTTGTCTGGTATCGTTTTTTTTGGACCACTTTCCGGCCCTGCGCCTTGTCGCGATGCGGTCATGGACAAAAACTCCTTGGGTCTTCCTCGCCTTGCCGAATCCTGCGGCAGGTACGCTCAAACATATCTTTCAATTTTACTTCATGACCCTGGTTTGGGGCAAGGATCTCCGACGGGCCCCGCCAAGCGGGAAAACACCGGTCTAGAGGGTTCTGACATCGGACCAGCGGTCGATCCCCTCGGGACAGGCCTCGCGGTCGATCCAGAACTCGGAGGGATGCATTCTCATCCCCGATTCACGCAGAACCCATTGGGTGGGGAGATCTCCTTCCGGGTCGAGGACCCTGGCAAGGATGTCGCGCTTTTCCCGGCCTGTCACAAGAAAGATTCTTGTACCGGCTTCCGCCAGGGTGTGGTAGGACATCGTGATGCGGGGAATCCGCCCAGGTATTTCGGGGACGGCAAGGATCAGGCGATGGCGATCGTCTTCCGGAGAGGTGCCCGGAAAGAGGCTGGCCGTGTGTCCATCGGGCCCCACGCCGAGAAGGGCGATATCGAGAGCCGGAGGGTGGGGAAGGGGGTTGCCCAGAGCCTCCGCGAGAAGCTTTTCGTATCTCAGCGCTTCCCGGTCATGGTGGGGGGCCTCCCCATGAATCCTGAAGACGGTATTTCCGGGGATTGATCCAGGGGAGAAAAAGTTCTCCTGGGCCATCCTGAAGTTGCTCTGATCACTCTCCGGAGGAACGCATCGTTCGTCGGAGAAAAACCAGTGGATTCTGGACTTCGTCTCGTCGGGCCAGGAGGCTATTTTTCTGGCCGATGCCCTCAAAAACGGGATCGGGGTGCTGCCGCCAGAAAGACCGATCGACGCGATGCGTTTCTTTTCAAGGAGGACCAAGATCCTTTGCAGAAAAGTGTCCGATCCCTTTTCTGCCCAGTCTGAGAGGGAGGGGTAAACGCAAACGACAACGGGTGGGGGGCCCTCTTCAAGATCCGTAAGGCGGGTCATCTCGCAACTCCTCGGTTTTGGGCTTCAGGAACTCGTTGACTGGCAAGCTTCCAAGCTCCCCTGAGACCTGTTTCAGGATTGTCGACAATGTGGACGGGCATTTCGGAGAGAATCTTCTGGTATCGTCCCTTGTTCGTGAAGTGATCCATGAATGAGGATCGCATGAGGAAAGGGTGAATCTTGCCCGGAATTCCGCCGGCCAGATAGACGCCCCCGGTTGCGAGCGACTTGAGGGCAAAGTTTCCGGCTTCCTGTCCCAGGAATCGGCAAAAATTTTCAAGAATCATGGTGCAGAGAGGGTCATGTCTCGAGAGCGCGGCGTGGGTGAGGGCGGCAGGAATCTCATCCTCCGGAAGGGTGGGGTCCAGCGGAAGGCCCGCTGGGGACTGTCCCTGAGTGTGAAAATGGTAGAGATTGGCGATTCCTTGGCCGGAGACCACCCGCTCGACGCTGGCATGGCCGAAGCGGGACCATAGATAGGTGAGAAGGGGGATATCGGCGGGAGATTCGGGAGCCCAGTCCGAATGTCCTCCCTCCGTCGGTATGACGATTGGTCCCTGTGCGCCTGGGACAAGGATCGACTCCCCGAGACCGGTCCCGGGAGCGACGACAACCCGGCTTCCCAGGGGATCCGGATGTCCCTCGTTGATGACAAGGGTTTCTTTTGGGGCAAGACATGTTGTTCCCCAACCCATGGCCACAAGATCGTTGACCAGCAAGACATCCCTGACGGACAATCCGAGAAGGACCCCCAGTGATTCCGTTTCGACGATCCATGGAAGATTGGTCGTCTGGCAGCGGCCATTGACCACCGGACCGGCGATACCAAAGGCTGCCCCCGCGATCGAGAAGCTTTTGGAATAGCCGGTCCGGGCCTCCTCGAGAAAGGATTCGAGGACCTTTTCGAGGGAGGCGAAGTTGCGGGAAGGGTATTCTTTTTTGAAAAAGGAGTGGGGGACCTGATCCTGCTCCCCTTTTTTCGGAGTTGCCGGAAATAGGCCGAGAAGGGTTTTTGTTCCGCCGATATCACCGGCCAGGATCAAAGGGTGAAGAACCGTGCTGATCTGGGAATTGACGGGGGAAGGGTTTTCCACGACACCACCTTTCTGCCGATCTTCGTTCGAAGTCCGGGGGCTCGTTGACCATTTCGTTATGGGGGCCATGTGTCTGAATGCCGACTTTCTTGACAGAAACTGAACCGGGTCTTTATGATCATAAAATGTTGCGGCAAACTTGTCATCTCTATTCCTCTCTGTCCGCAACCATATGGATTCTTTGCCTTGCTCCCATCTGAATGAAAGGCACCTTTCCCATGGCGATCCCTCTTCAGCAGGCCCTGAAAGTCGGGGCATATGTAATGCAGAAAAAATGGAAAAAAGAAGAAAGGTTTCCCCTCGTTTTGATGCTCGAGCCCCTCTTCAGGTGCAATCTCGAGTGTGCCGGATGTGGAAAAATCCAGTATCCCGAGGAAATCCTTCGAAAAAGACTGTCTCCCGAGGAGTGTTTTCATGCCGTCGAGGAGTGTGGTGCACCGGTGGTCACGATCGCAGGGGGCGAGCCCCTCATTCATCCGGAGATCTCCGAAATCGTCAAGGGGATGATCGATCGCAAGAAGTTCGTCTATCTTTGTTCCAACGGGATTCTCCTCGAAAAATACATGGACCGGTTTTCCCCTTCTCCCTACCTGACCTTCAGCATTCATCTCGATGGACTGAGGGAAACCCATGACCGGCTTGTCTGCCGGGAGGGCGTTTTCGATACGGCTGTCCGGGCGATCAAGGCTGCCACGAGCCGGGGTTTCCGTGTGACCACGAACACGACGGTGTTCGAAGGGGAAGATCCAGGGGAGATCCGGAAGTTCTTTGACTTCGTGAAGGAGCTGGGGGTGAACGGGATGATGATTTCCCCGGGATATTCCTACGATTGGGCTCCGGATCAGGAGCATTTTCTCAAAAAGGACCGGACCCGGAATCTGTTCCGAATGATTCTTTCCGACCGTGCCGGCAAGGGGTGGAATTTCAATCACAGCCCATTTTATCTGGACTTCCTTGAGGGACAGAGGGACTATGACTGTACCCCATGGGGCAGTCCCAACTATTCCGTCCTTGGGTGGCAGCGTCCCTGCTATTTGTTAAATGAGGGGTATGCCTCCTCTTACAAGGAACTCATAGAAGAGACGGATTGGAGTCAATATGGGCCCTCGTCCGGTCATGAAAAATGCCGGGATTGCATGGTTCATTGCGGCTTCGAGCCTTCTGCCGTCGGAGACGCCACATCCTCGCTAAAAAATACCCTTCGCTCCATTTCGAGTCTCCTTCCCGCCGGCTGAACGCGGAAGGAAAGAGTTCGAATGTCAACGTATGTCGTGGGGGATCTGCATGGACAGATCTCCCTGCTTCTCGCACTCCTCGACAAGATATCATTCGATAGGGAACGGGATCGCTTGATTGCAGTGGGAGATGTGCTCGACCGGGGGGCCCGGGTGGGCGATCTTCTTCTTTTCCTGCATGACGCTTCGATGGCGGGGTGGTTTCTTTCGGTCAAGGGAAATCACGAGGAGTCCTTTCTCCGGTTCCGTTCCGGAGAATGGGTCTCCTGGTACACCACTCCGGCTTTTGGAGGGGAGGCCACTCTCGCCTGCTTTGCCGACATTGGGGAAAGACAGTCCAGGGTCATGGAGGAGTGGATTTCCTCATGGCCTCTCGTCTGGTCGGATGAAAAAGCGATTGTCGTCCATGGCAGCCTTCCCCCCGTCCCCGGAACAAGTCTGGGCGATCGCGACCTTTGTGAAACAAGGATTTCCGGGGGAGAGGGAGGCCATGAGTGTCTGGAGCTTCGCCCCCCCAATCTCTATCCGTCCTGGGATGGCAGACTTGTTGTTTCAGGGCATACCATTGTCCGTAAAGCCGGATTTTGGAAAGACGGGATCGCGTTGGTTGATACGGGGGCTTACCGGACCGGCATTCTGTCTGCCTTTTGTCTTGAAACAGGCCAGTTTCACAGGGTGTCAGGTGTCCCCGAGTAAGGCAAGGGGGTCAAGGCTGGGGAGGCGTGGCGAGAATCTTTCGTGCCGCTTCGATTCCCGATGTAAAACTTTGGGAAACGGAGACCCCCGACAAATAGGATCCCGCCAGATGAATTCCCTCCGGGAGAGTTTCCGTGAGCCTTTCGATGCGGGTCCGATGGCCGAGCGTGTACTGGGGAATCGCTCCCTCCCACCGTTGAATGCGAAGAAAGTCCGGCTGTCCCTTCGACCCAAGGATCGTCTCCACCTCTTTTTGGACGATGTCGATCAGGTCTTCATCAAAGGCAAAGGCCAGTTTCGGGTTGGGCATTCCTCCTACGAATACCGTCAGAAGAACCTGACCTTCCGGGGCTCTTCCGGGAAAGAGCGAGGAAGAAAAAAGAATTCCTAGAATCTTTCTCCGCTCCTTCGTCGGGACAAGCAGTCCGAACCCGTCCAATGGGTGGGAAACGTTTTTCCTGGAGAATCCCATGGAGACCACTGCAATCGGGGCATAGGGGATTTCGGATAATGGACCTTCGGATTCAGGGCTGATCTCCTGCAGAAGCTCCGATGTCTGGGTTGCGCTTCCTGCAAGAACAACATGGCGAGAATGAAGGTAGTATGTTTCTTCGTCAAAGAGAAGGGCTGTCCTGAATCCTTCTGAGTTACGGGTGCATCCGATGACCTCGGCATTGGTTCCTGCATCGGTACCGAGACGATTGGCGAGGGCTTTTGGAAGGAGTCCCATCCCTTCGGAAAAGGAAAAAATAGATCGGGTCAAGGGGGAGGAGGGGGGCTTCTGTCCCCATTGCATCGCCAGGGCTCCTCGAATAATTGATCCGTAGCGGTCCTCTAGGGCGGTCAGGCGTGGAAAGGTATCCTCCATGGAAAGAATCTCGGGGCTGGAGGCATAGACTCCCTTCACGAACGGATCGATGATCCAGTCGAGAAAGTCCGATCCGAAGCGCCGGGAGACAAATTGAGCGACGGTTTCTTCGGTCGGATCTTCGGGGTCGTTCGGCTCATAGGGAGGGATGAATGGCTCCTGGAGCAGCCTGAGTTTCCCTTTCAGTGACAAGGCTGGCGTCGTAATGGCTTCCAGGATCGAGGTCGGGAGTGGGACAGGTTTCCCTCCCTTGAGGATGAATCGCCTCTTTCCCGTCAGGCCGGCCTGTACAACCGCTCTTTCCAGTCCGAGCTTTACAACGTAGTCGAGAAGTGGATCCTCAGGGCGCAGGAATAGGCTGTTGGGACCGGTTTCGATCCGATAGCCGCCTTCCGAGAGGGTCCGAATGACGCCACCAAGGTGGTCATTTCTTTCCACGAGGCGGACGGATCGGCCGTGTTCTTTAAGGTGGACTGCGCAGGCCAGTCCCGCAATTCCACCTCCTACGATAAGAGTTTCTATATCGATATGTGACACTCGGCTCTCCGTCAGGGTCTTGCGTTGATCACCAAAGACATTTGTTCGGGCGGGATAACTTTATCCACTTGGAGTCGCGAGGTCAATATTGTGCGTAGCTTGCATGGAGAAAACCTTCTCGCCGTCCACGCCTTGCGGCTTGATTCTATCGCATACAAACCTGGATTGCCCGGGCTGAAAGGCGCGGGATGAAGGATGGCAGAGAGGACATTCCCCTCCCGCCTGATGGGAGAGCCCACGCATCTGCTTAAGCGATCTGGGAGGTCTGACTACTCTTTTTTTGGGAAAGCCAATCCATTACAATAAAAAGAATGTGGATCGGACAGGCTGCATTTTATCGGGTCGGGTTCGGTGGATGGTTTTATCCTAAATAATTTTTCAGGAAGGAAAAACTGCTGATGGATGTCCAGATAGAGCCCCTTGAGGGAGCACAGCGTAAATTTCGGGTCGTCTTCTCCGACGCGGATGTGAGGGCGAAGGTTGAAAAGGAAATTCGCTCTACCGTCAAGACGTTGAAAGTTCCCGGTTACAGGGTGGGGCATGTTCCAGCCTCCTATGTTCGATCCCGTCCCCCCTTTCTGGCGTCGATCCATGAATCGGTCACGGATTCCTTGCGTCAGGCGGCGATTGATGCCCTCGTCAACCAGGAATCGGGAACGGTTGTTTTCCTTGATCCAGAACCTTTCTCTGTCTCCGGCGAGCATGAAAAGGCGGGAATTACCATTTCCGGAACCCTTGAATGCTTTGCCATTCCGGATGATTTTGTGTGCGAAGGAATCTCTTTGACTCCCGAATCGGCTCCGACGGTGACCAAGTCCGAGATCCAGGAGGAAACAGCGTCCTTGTCTAAGCGTGCTGGGACGCAGTTCCGGAAAGACCTTCCCGAGGATGCCCCCATCGAGGAGGGGGATCTGGTGTCGTTTTCCTTTTCCTTCACTCATCCGGACACGGGACTTCCTTACGAGAACAGGCAGACAATCAATGTGGGAGATCCCTCCCATCCAGAGTCTCTGACCCGATCCCTGATCGGACGCAAGGTCGGGGAATCCTTCTCTGAGCGACTTCCGTTCAATATTCCAGGTGCAAAAAAGGGGGATAAGGGTCGGGTTGAAACTCTAGACGCCCAGATTAAGATCGAGAGTCTCAAGCGGATTGAGCCGGCGACTCCTGAGGAGCTTCTCAAGGCCTTGTCCTCTGGTCAGGAGAACCAGGCCTCGTCGGAATCACTCGAGGGATTGGTCGAGAAAAGAATTCTTGAACGCAAGGTTTCGGAATTGCTGACCAAAAAGCTGGAAGAGCTTGTGCTTGAGGTCCTGTCGCGGAACCCGATCGCCGTTCCGGAGCGCAGGATCGATCTTGAGGTTGAGCGCATGGTTTCTGCCGGGATGGCCGCGAGCGATATCGACAAAGAGCAGGTCCGTCGGGATACGCTCTGGTGGTTCATTCTCGACGCCCTTTCTAAGAAGATGAACATTCAGCCGGCCATGGGCCGTGTTGAACAGGAATATCTGGCGCTCGTTCGCCAGAGCGGGAATCCAGGAAATGACGAGGTCAGACGCAGGGAATTTGTCGAGCAGGCCTTTCTCTCGGCCCGCCGAAGGCTCACGGAGGAAATTATTCTCAGGCAGTCGACATTTTCCGGGTGGGAGGAATTTTTTGGTCCCGAAGGGCTTCTCTCGAAACTCGGCTGGAATGATTTCGGAGTTCGTCCCGAACCTCACGACCATTCGTCCCATACCCATCACGACCACGAAGGGCATGACCATCACCACGATCATGATCACACGCATTGAAATGATTAGGCCCATGAATGGTTTTGAATCCGGATTGCCGACCTATAAAAAGAAGGATTGTCGCTCATGCTGATACCGATGGTTGTCGAACAGACGAACAGGGGAGAGAGAGCCTATGATATTTACTCCCGGCTTCTCAAGGACAGGATCATCATTCTCGGTACGGCCATTGATGATAACGTGGCCAATCTGGTGATTGCGCAGATGCTCTTTCTCGAATCGGAAGATTCTTCAAAGGACATCAATCTCTATATCAATTCTCCGGGTGGAATCGTTACGGCCGGTCTTGCAATCTATGATACGATTAAATTCATCAAGCCGGATGTCTCGACCATCTGCATCGGTCAGGCTGCCAGCATGGGGGCCTTCCTTCTCTCGGCCGGGACGAAGGGGAAGAGATTTGCCCTCCCCAATGCACGGATCATGATTCACCAACCGATGGGGGGGTTCCAGGGTCAGGCCACAGATATCGAGATTCATGCAAGGGAAATTCTTAAGCTCAAGGCAGATCTCAATAGAATGCTTGCCGAACATTGTGGCCAGCCCATTGAGAAGATTGCCGTCGACACGGACCGTGATTACTTCATGTCTTCGCAGGAAGGGAAGGACTATGGTCTGATCGATTCCGTCATCTCCACCCATCGTCCGGACCAGAAGGCAGGGTCTGTCTAATCGAGAATCTTATGTCAGTGAGGATGCTATGGCAGGCAAGGATCGCAAGGATAAAAACAATGTCGGGGATAGTGGAGTCGCGTGCTCCTTCTGCGGAAAGAGCCGCGAGGATGTGCGACGCCTGATTTCCGGGCCGGGTGTCTATATTTGCGATGAGTGCATCGAGCAGTGTTCGGCGATTATTTCTGAGTCCTGGGAGGAAGAGCAGGAAAGGTCATCCGCCCCCAATCTCATGAAGCCAGCCGAAATCAAGAAAGCCCTCGATCAGTACATCATCGGTCAAAGCAGGGCCAAAAAGATCCTCTCTGTCGCTGTCTACAACCATTACAAGCGGGCCCGGGCCAACAAAATTGCCGAAGATGTGGAGCTTCAGAAGGGCAACATCATCATGCTGGGGCCGACGGGGACAGGGAAGACTCTTCTCGCCCAGACCCTGGCCCGCATTCTTGATGTGCCGTTTGCGATCGCCGACGCCACAACCCTGACAGAAGCGGGATATGTGGGTGAGGATGTCGAGAACATCATCCTGAAGCTGCTTCAGTCGGCCGACTATGATGTGGAGAAGGCTGAATGGGGAATCATTTATATCGACGAAATCGATAAAATTAGCCGCAAATCCGAGAATCCGTCCATCACGAGAGATGTCTCGGGTGAAGGGGTCCAGCAGGCTCTTCTCAAGCTTGTGGAAGGAACGGTGGCGAACGTTCCTCCCCAGGGGGGACGAAAGCATCCTCACCAGGAGTTCATTCAGGTCGACACGACGAATATCCTCTTTATCTGCGGAGGAGCCTTCGTCGGGCTCGATTCGATCATTTCCCAACGTCTCGCGAGAAAAACCATGGGATTCGGGGCCGAAACCTCACCCTCTCAGGATCGGACCCTCTCAGGAAAGCTTTTGATGGAGGCTCGTCCGGACGATCTTCTGAAATATGGGATCATTCCCGAGTTCATCGGTCGTTTCCCGGTGATGGCGATCTTGGAAGATTTAGATGAGTCCGCATTCCTTCAGATTCTGACCGAGCCAAAGAATGCTCTCGTGAAACAGTTTGAAAAACTTTTTGCCATCGAAAAAGTCAAGCTGAGATTTACGGAGGGAGCCCTCAAGGCCGTCGCTCACAAGGCCTTTACCCAGAAAACGGGTGCACGGGGCCTTCGCGCGATCCTCGAAGAGGTCATGCTCGATCTGATGTATGAGATTCCTTCCCTTCAGAATCTTTCGGAAGTCATCATCTCGGAGGCCACAATCAATGAACGCGAGGCCCCGACGCTCATCTGGGGCGACAAGAAAAAGGATGTGACGGGACCGGATGACAGTCGGGGATCCCTGTCCGCCTGAACGAAGGCCCCGGATAAGGTTAAGGCTTTGATTCACCGCCCTGGGAATGAGCGGAAGGTCGGGTCAGGGTAAACCGGATATCTGGAAAAGACTGCGCATTCAGATTCATGTGGGCGAGTTTGACGACAAAGGAATTCGGGCTTTGCACAAACCTTGGAAACAAGAGGATTCCTTTTCGTTCATATCCCGGGAAAAGCCTGGCTGAGGGAATGTAGGTCATCCGGATCAGTTTGCGGGCTATCCGGATCGGCTTGGCCGATCCCAGGAATCCATTTGACACACTGTCCTGGGCTTCGTCCACGCTGAGGGCTCTTTCGACCTGTTTCGGTCCCCTTTCAAGGAAAAAGTTCATCGGATCAAAATCTAGATAGCCGGATCCGTTGTTTTTGACCGTGACAAGAAAGGCGTTGAACTCCGCATTCAGGAGCGAGTTGTAGTAGGGGGAACCCTTCGGAATATAAGAAAGGGTGAAGGTGATTCCGTCGATGGTTTGCGAGGGAGGAATGACGGCATAGTTTGTGTCGACGAGGTGGAATCCCTTGAGATAGAAAAGGCTGGTGGCAATCCTGTTCCCGATGGATACAAAAATGATGACAAGGATCGCAACGATCAGGACGAGGGTATAATTGATCTTGGGCTTCAACGGAACATTCCTTTCTATTAGATTAACGTGAACAATTTCATCAGGAAACGGGGGTTTGGCCCCCTGATTTTGATTGTCCTCGCTTCGCTTTCCATCCTATCCGGATGCGCCCATTCCGGTGGCCCTCATCCATTCCGCTCCCAGCAGGGACTTCTTGCACCGTTGGAAGACCCGGACTCCCTTGTCTCAGACCCGTCCTCCCTCTCTCTTTATCTGGGGGACCTTTTTAATGCCAGGGGAGAGGGGGGGACGGTCCTTTTCGGCCATCGGCTGGCTTCGAAGCTCCGAGCTGTGGAGGGAGAACAGGTTGCATCGGTCTGCCGATCCATTCCCTGCTATGCGGATGCGGCACGCAAGCTTCATTATAAGTTCATCCTTGCCGCCACCATTCAAAAGGATGTAACAAAAGGCGGCTCCGAGGAAATCCTGACCCTCACCCGATGGTCTGTCGATCCGTTATTTCCGGAGGTGACGGTTCCCGTCACCTTTTCCATGAAAGGACAAGCCCCGTCCTACGAAAAGCTTGTCAAACGTGGGGTCTCCCGGATGATGCGCCGGGTCGAGGCTCTTTCCAGCCGAAAAAATGTTGCGGGGCCCGAAGGAGCAGCGAAAAAAATACGGAAGCTTGTGGCCGAAGGAAAAGTGGATCTCGCCCTCCGCCAAGGGGAGGCCATCTTTAAAAACGGGTCGAGCCCTCCCCATTCGATCGAATTCTACTCGACATTGTACCGTCTGGAAATGAGCGCTGGCAAACCTGAAATGGCCAGAAGGGTGGGAGAAGAGGCCATCCGGATCCGACGCGCCTCTTCTGACCTGTTCCTGGAAATGGCGAGGAATGCGAGGGATGCCGGAGAGTTGAACAGGGAAAGGAATATCCTGTTCGAAGGTCTCTCCCAATACCCCGAAGACCGCTTTTTCTGGAGAGAACTCGTCGATGATTCTATCGACAAGGGAGATTTCTCGCAGGCTTTTAAAATCATTCATATTTTTAACAAAAGAAATGGTTCGTCTCCGGCACAGCCTTCTTTTCGCTGGGAGGTTTATGCTTGTCTTGTCGGGCTTGACCGAGGAGACGAAGCCGACCTCTGGTATCGCCGCTATATTTTAAAACACAAGGTCGGAGAAGTGCTGCCGAAGCCATTCATGGCCCATGCCATGGTCATTCGTGAACTGCAAAAGGGCGAATGGAAAAAGGCAGAAATGAAAGCCCGGGATTATATTGCCATGGGGGTCCGTTCCAGAACGCTTTATACGGATTGGATGATAGCCATGGGGGCTGACAACAATCCCATCGGCGAAGCCCATGCGGCCAGACTTGCCATTTCAGCGGGTTTCAGCTCCCGCTGGATCCGGGATCAGCTTGCCTATCTCGAGCAAAAGGGGTACTGATATCCATTGACGATTCCGAATATTCTTTCTGTTTTGCGGATTCTCCTGGCTCCAGTCTTTTTCGGACTTGTCGCCTACAAGAATATGACCTGGGCCTTCTGGGTTTTTTTTGTCGGTGGTCTGACGGACAGTCTGGACGGACTCCTGGCCCGTCTGCTGAATCAAAGATCAAAGCTCGGAAAAACTCTGGACCCTGTCGCAGACAAGGTATTTCTCTCCTCCGCGGCACTCTCCCTCGGGTGGTACGGCATCATACCGCGCTGGGTCGTCATTGTTTTTGTAACGCGGGATATTCTTCTGGTATCAGGCGTTGTTCTTTTGAAGCTTGTCGACAGTCCGATTCCGGTGGAGCCCCATGCTCTAGGAAAGACAACAACGGGATTCCAGGTTTTTTACCTCGGGTTTGTTGTCATGAATATTTCCGGTATTCACTTCAATGCATTGATCCCAGCCCTGCAGGTAGGATCGGTGATATTTTCATTCCTGTCAGGGGGATATTATATTTTTCGCGGGCTCTCCTGGGTCCAGAAGGAAAAAAATGGAAGCAATCGAAGTTCTTGACCCTTCGAGCGGAGAAAAAAGTGCGCTCGGCCTCCTGGTCAAGGAAGTCATTCCGGAAAGTCCCGCCTGGGATGCAGGGATAATGCCTGGAGACCGCTTGATGGCAATCAATGGCATTGTTCTCCGGGATCTAATCGACCTTGAGTTTTTTCAGTCCGACTCTGACGTTCTCATCAAATATAAAAACGGAAACGAAATACGGTCCGTAGAAATTGAAAAGGATCCCGATACCTCTCTCGGAATCGTCGTGGATCCCCCTCCGATTCGCCGTTGTCCCAACGACTGTGAATTTTGTTTTGTGGACCAGATGCCGGAAGGAGGGCGCAAGTCCCTGTACATACGGGACGAGGATTATCGGTACAGCTTCTTGTACGGAAACTTCATTACCCTTACCAATCTGACTGAAAAGGATTACCAGAGGATCCTGGAGCAAAGGCTGTCCCCTCTGTATATTTCCGTTCATGCCACTCCTCTTGAGATTCGTCGAAAAATCCTCAAGAACGAAAAAGCCCCGGACATCCTTCCGCTTCTGAAGAGGCTTTCAGAAGGGGGGATCACCCTTCATACGCAGATTGTCCTGACTCCCGGAGTCAATGACATGGAGATTCTGGACAGGACCTGGCGGGATCTGCTCGAGCTTTATCCAGGGGTCGGGTCCCTGGCCGTTGTTCCGGTTGGCTTGACCGCGCACAGAAAGGGTTTGCCAGACCTTCCTCTGATCGGGAAGACATACGCCGCAAAAATGCTGAGGACCCTTGCCGCGATGCAAAAGGCTTCACTCGAGAGGGTAGGGGATCCTTTTATCTTTCCGGCAGATGAGTGGTATGTGATTTCAGGAAAATCCTTTCCGTCGCTGACGCGGTACGGATCACTCCCCCAGCTTGGAAACGGAGTGGGTTTGGTCCCGCTCTTTCAGCGCCAATGGAAAAAGGGGATGCGGTCAGTCCGGAGATCTCTTCCCGGAAAGTTTGTTCTCGCAACGGGGTTGGCGTTCTCCCCCTATCTTCAGGAGTTGACAGAGTTGTGGGGAAAGTCAGATCTGGCGAGAAAGGATGACTTCATGGTCCTCCCCGTTCAGAACCGATATCTGGGTCAGACGGTGACCGTTGCAGGACTGCTTTCAGCTCGTGACATCATTGCCGCAGCCAAGGAAGCCCGATTGCCAAAGGAGGCGATTCTTTGCATTCCTGACATCTGTCTCCGGGACGGGACGGAGATTCTGATCGATGATGGAGCCTTGACGGAGATTGCCGTCAGCACGGGTGTCAAAACGATTGTGGTCCCCTCTTCGGCCCGGGAATTCTGGTTCTGGTTGAAAGATGTGTCTGATGAGTCCCCGCTCAAGGAGGTATCGGCCTGATGGCGACGAACACCCTGTACCTGAGAACCCCTGCCAAGATCAATCTCTCTCTTGTGGTGGTGGGCAGACGGGAGGACGGGTATCATGAACTCCTGACAGAGATGGTCATGATCGATCTGTTTGATGAACTCCTTCTTGAGAAAGTCTCTGATCCGGGGATTCACCTTCGGCTTTCCGGACGTCCTGTCGACGGGGATCCGGAGAAAAATCTCGTTGTCCGGGCCTTGACTCTTCTGATGGAGAGCGTGAGAAGAAAGGGGGTGAGTCCTTCCGGGGGATTCGCTGCCGATCTCACCAAGAAGATTCCCGTCGGGGCGGGCCTGGGCGGAGGCTCTTCAAATGCGGCAATCGCCTTGTGGGGAGGGAACCGGCTGATGGGAAACCCGCTGTCTCTGGACGAGATGCGGGAGATCGGTCGAAGTTTGGGAGCGGATGTTCCTTTTTTCCTGGGAGGACCTCGGGCGATGGGAGTGGGGAGGGGCGATATTCTCGTACCACTTCCACCGCCGAAGCCTTTTGTCGTCCTCCTGTGGAATCCTGAAGTTCCTTTGCCGACGCCTTCTGTCTATCGTGCCATCGATCCGGCCGATCTGGAGATCAAGGGGACTGTCGAATTGACAGAAAAAGAGCGTTCTAATAGAATTGGTAGTCTTTTGAAATCCGGTGATTTAGTCAATAGCCTGGAGAAACCAGCCATTGGTCTTTGTCCTCAAATAGCTGAGGGGATAGATTTTCTGGGCAGAATTCGTCCGGGAAATGTCCGGATGACTGGATCCGGCCCAACCGTCTTTGCCCGGTTCGATTCACGAGAGATGGCGCTCGGAATTGCGAATACAATGGCCATGACGCTCGGAGGATGGACCGGCGTTTTCGAAGGGCTTCAGGCTCCTCCCGTACCTGGAGTTTGAGTTTTCAGGAGGGAGAGCTTTTTTGTGTCATTTACTCGGACTCCTTGGGGCGTCGACAAGCGGCAAGTCACGAGATTTTGGATCTCGCATTCCCAGGTTCGAATCCTGGCGCCCCAGCCAGTTCGCCTTATAGGGGCAGCCATGTTTTCCAATTCGGAGGACGTGGGGTCTTCTTGCGAAAATTGAAGGGTTCTTACTCAGGAGGATCGATACGGTCGTGAGGGAGATAAAGATATTTTCTGGGAACGCCAACATTTCGCTGGCCCAGGAAATTGTGTCTTACCTTAAGGTTTCGCTCGGGGCATCGACCATCGGGGCGTTTTCCGACGGAGAAGTCCGTGTCAGGATCGATGAGAATGTTCGGGGAAATGATGTTTTTCTGATCCAGTCCCTTTCACATCCCGTCAATACACATCTGATGGAGCTTCTCGTCATGATTGACGCGGTGAAAAGGGCTTCTGCCCAGCGGATTACCGCGGTGATCCCCTATTATGCCTATGCGCGCCAGGACAGAAAGGATCAACCGAGGGTTCCGATAACGGCCAAGCTTGTTGCGGATCTGATCACGACGGCGGGAGCGTCCCGGATCCTGACGTTGGACCTTCATACGGGCCAGCTCCAGGGATTTTTCAATATTCCGGTGGACCATCTTCATGGAACCCCTGTCCTGATTGAGCCGCTTAAAAAAATATCCGGGCAAAATCTGGTCCTCCTCTCCCCGGATGCGGGTGGGGTCGAAAGAACGCGCGTCTTCGCCAAAAGACTTCAGGCTCCCCTTGCCATCATCGACAAGAGACGGGAAGGGCCAAATCAGTCCCAGGTCATGAACATCATCGGGGATGTTTCAGGAAAGACTGCAGTCATCCTCGACGACATGATCGATACGGCGGGGACTATTACGCAAGGAGCCCAGGCCGCCATGGATGCCGGGGCCAAAAGGGTTGTGGCTGTTGCCACGCATCCGGTTTTGTCCGGAATGGCCCTCGAGCGATTGAACAAGTCGGTGATCGATGAGGTGATTGTGACAAACTCCATTCCCATGGGTGGGAAGGACGAGGTCTGCCGCAAACTTCGAGTCTATTCCATCGCACCTCTGCTAGGAGAGGCGATTCGGAGGATTCACGAAGACGATTCTGTCAGTTCATTGTTTATCTGAGATTTTCAGGGGTTTCTGATAAAAACTCCGGAGAGTAAAAAGGAGGTCGGTGTGGATCACAGCAAGTTGAAAGTGTCTCTCAGAGAAAAAAACGGAAAAGGTGTGGCACGGTCACTCAGGCGATCCGGTCATATCCCGGCGGTTGTTTACGGGGGCGGGAAATCACGGGCTCTTTCGGCTTCCCTGAAGGATGTGGAGAAGGCCTTGCACACCCATGCTGGAAAGAATGCCCTGTTTGATCTCGAAATACACGGAGGCCCAGAGGTTCATAAGGCCTTGACTCTCGTCCGGGATATCCAAAGGGATCCGATTACCGGAACGATTCTCCATCTGGACTTTTATGAAGTTTCAGAAAAGGCGAGGGTGCGGAACAAGGTTCCTCTTGAAGTGATCGGCGATACGCCCGCCGGGGTTAAAAAAGGCGGGATCCTGGATTTTGTGATGAGGGAACTCCATATCGAATGTCTCTCGTTCCAGATGCCGGACCATATCAAGGTGGACGTTTCGGGGCTCGATATCAATCAGACCCTTCATGTGAGGGAAATTTCGCTTCCTCCTGGGGTCACAGTCCTTGATGACGGAAATTCCGTGGCCGTGCATGTCATTCCGCCGAAGGCCGAAGCCTGATCCGACGACTCTTTTCATCACTGGCTTGATCAGGGTGTGGAGGTGGTTTCTTGCCTTTGGTGATCATCGGGCTTGGAAACCCTGGGCCGGAGTATTCGGGAACCCGTCACAATGCCGGAAAGAGGCTTCTTGATTTTTTGTCTGAAAAATATGCCATTCCTTTGGACAAAAAACAGGCTGACTTTCAATTTGGAGAGGGTTTGTGGCGAGACCGTCGCCTCCTGCTCGTATTTCCGATGACCTTCATGAATCTGAGCGGGAAAGTGGTTCCCTGGCTTCGGATGAAGGGGGCCGGAGACTTCTCCCGGTGGTTGTTGCTCCACGATGACCTTGACACCCCTTTCGGAATGGTTCGTTTTCGTGAAAAAGGTGGAGCCGGGGGGCAGCGTGGTGTCGAATCGATTCTGAGCTCGGCCGCTTCTAAGGAAATCTCCCGAATCAAGGTCGGGATTGGAAGACCCCCCTATGTGGGGGCGGATATCAGCGGATATGTCCTTTCCCCGTTTTCTAAAGAAGAAAGAGAACGGCTTCCATTTTTATTCGAGAATGCTTTGGCATTGACCGAAAAATGGCTGATGTCCAGAGACGGGAATTGAAGAAGGGGATTCTGTGGGGCTTTCCTGCGGCATAGTGGGGCTTCCGAATGTCGGAAAGTCGACGCTTTTCAATGCGTTGACGGCGGCATCCGTCCCGGTTGCCAATTATCCTTTTTGTACGATCGATCCGCATTCCGGGATCGTTCCTGTGCCCGACAAAAGGCTTGACCGCCTGGCGGAACTGTACAGTCCGAAGAAGGTGACGCCAGCTACGGTGGAATTTGTCGATATCGCCGGACTCGTCAAAGGTGCGAGTCAGGGAGAAGGCTTAGGCAACCAGTTTCTGGGGCACATACGGTCCGTGGACCTCATCGTCCATGTTCTCCGAGGGTTTCAGGACGGAGAGATCACACATGTCCATGGTGAAATCAATCCAGTCTCGGATCTCGAAGTCATCGAAACGGAACTCCTCCTGGCGGACTTGTCTTCTCTAACGCTCCGGTTGCCGAAGCTGGAAAAGCAGTGGAAGTCGGAAGGAAAGGATTCCGAAGCCCAGAGAGCCCTTTTCACGACGATCCTGAAAGGCCTTGAGGAAGGGCGTCCTGGGCGGGAAACTCCTTCGGAGCCATCGTTGGAGATCTTTCGGCGAAGCTTGGGCCTCCTGACAGACAAACCTGCCTTGTATGTCGCGAATGTTTCCGAAGGAGAATTCCAGCATCCTTCGGAAAGGGTCAAAATGCTTGAAAAGGCGATTGCAGGAAGGGGTGCCTCCCTGATTCCTATTTGTGCAAAATGGGAAGCCGAAATTGCAGAACTGCCGCCCCAGGAAAGAGCAGCCTTTCTCGAAGGATTGGGTCTGGAAAGTTCAGGGCTGGACCGGTTGGCCTTCGAAGGATACCGGTCTTTGGGCCTGGTGACCTTCCTGACCGCCGGGGAGATGGAAGTTCGGGCCTGGCCAGTTCTGAAAGGAACGACAGCTCCCAGAGCCGCTTCGGAAATCCATTCGGATATCGAGCGCGGGTTCATTCGGGCCGAGGTGATGAGGTATGAGGATCTTGATCGGCTCGGTTCTGAAAAAATCGTCAAAGAGAAGGGACTTCTGCGCCTTGAGGGCAAGGAGTACATCATTCAGGACGGAGATGTGGTCTATTTCCGTTTTCATGTCTAGATCAATCGAGAGGTGAATTCCAATGAATTTTTATGAATGCGTCCTGTTGTTGAAGCCAACCCTTTCCGACGAAGAGTCCGCTGCGGTGGTCGGAAAGTTTGAGAAAATCGTCGGGGACAAAAACGGAACCGTCCATGCCACCCAGCGGCTTGGCAAGAAAAAGCTGGCTTATGAGCTGAAAAAGGAACGGAAAGCCGAATATGTTATTCTTTATATCGAACTTCCCAATGCCTCGGACGAGCTCGAGCTCGAGCGCAATGCCCGTCTCGATGAGAGGGTGCTTAAGTCAATGATTTTAAAAAGGAAAAAACTCGTTGTTCCCCCCACCGAAGGACATGCCGAACATCCTGCCGGGGCGGAATCCACGACCGAGGGTGCGGTATCGGTTGAAGGAGCGGCCATTTGAGCAGTTATAACAAGGTGATTCTTATGGGCAATCTGACCAGGGACCCAGAAATGCGGGTCACAGGGGGAGGAATGTCCGTTGGAACCTTCACTCTCGCGATCAACAATCGCGTGAGGGGAAACGATGAAAAAGAAGATGTCAGCTTCATCGATTGTGTTGCCTTCGGAAAACAGGCTGATTTTGCCAAGGAATATCTTGGGAAGGGAATGCCGATTCTGATCGAAGGCCGTCTTCAGCAAAACCGTTGGGAACAGGAAGGTCAGAAGCGTTCGAAGATCGAGGTCATCATCCAGACTTTGACCTTTGTGGGCCCGCCCAAGCGTTCATCGGGCTCCGGCTCCGATATGACACACCGTCAGGAATCCTATCCGGATCCTGGTGCGGATCTGCTCATGGGACAGGGAGAATCAGACATCCCTTTTTAATGTGATTATCATGAAGAATATTAACAGCATTCAGCTCAAATGAAAGGAAATACACGCATGGCAGGTCAGGCTCGCTCTTTCCAGAGAAAGAAAGTATGCCGTTTTTGCACAGAAGATCTTCTTATCGACTTCAAGGATCAGGTCACGCTCCACTCCTACCTGACCGAGAGGGGAAAAATTCTTCCCCGAAGACTGACTGGAACCTGCTCCCATCATCAGAGGGCGGTCTCTAAGGCGATCAAGCAGGCCAGAAATGTTGCATTTCTTGCCTTTGCCGAGGAAAGCTGAGCTGAACACTCCCTTTCCCGTCGGAGTTTTCCTGTCGACGGTGTCTTTTTCAACGGCACTCTATCTCTCCCTGCTAGCCCTTCCCCGGGTCGGCATTCTTGTCGCCATGTTTTCCGGTGTTCCTCTCGTGCTGGCCCAGATTCAGTTCCCGGCCCAGCTTCTGGGCACTGGCGCCATGATCACGTCAGGAGGGCTGATCTTTCTATTGGGATCGCTTCTTCATAATCCCATGCCGGGCCTTCAGGTTCTGATCTATGTCGGATGGTGTGGCCTTCCGGCTCTCCTGACAGCAGAACTGTTGCGTCGACAGGTGCGTATCCTTCCGATGCTTTTCTCGACCTCCTTCCAGATCCTTTTTTTCCTCGGGGGAATCGGTCTTTTCTTGTACATGAAAACCCATGGACAGATCTGGACCGGGTTCGCCCAGACGATTCACGGGGCACTCGATGTCGTGATGAATGCGGCCATAAAGAATTCCCAAACAACCCTGACCCCCTCGGATCAGGCCCGGGTTTTGGGCCTCGAACCCCTCATATACCGAGCCTTCATTGCCCTTCTTCCCGGTGTCTTGTCGAGTCTCGCACTCCTGACAGCCGTGACTGTATGGGCCACGACAGTCGGAATTCTTGAAAGCCGGAATCTTTCTTTGGGAGTTCTAGGAATCGATCGGTGGGTTCTTCCCGATCCCGTCATTTTTGCCTTGATCGCGTCCATGGCACTGCTCCTGATACCCTCTTTCGAAATCCGGGTACTAGGAACCAATCTCGTCATGGTTCTGGGGGTTCTTTATGTAGGACAAGGGGCAGGGGTTTTGTTAAGCTATGTAAGGAAGAGACGTCTGGGGGCATGGTTTTGGCTTGTATCGGGGGTCTTTATCCTGATCCAGCCAATGTTCCTCATGATTCTGGGCATTGTCGGGATTATCGATATCTGGGCAGATTTTCGGCAGCTCAGGGGAAAGTCGCCTGGAGGGGACGGATCGAATGAAAAAGGGCGTTTTGTGGAAAAGAAGCTGGACGACCTTTCTGACGGGGACGGGAGCCATCGCTACTCTTTTCGCACTCTCCGCCTGCGTATCCCCCTCCGGGGCTCCCGTCTCATGGGGCCATTCCGGAGGGGAGGTCGTCTCCAGGGAGCGATTCGGGCAGCCTGACTTTTCCGTTGTCGAAGGGAAAGTCGGAATGACGGAGGTCGGACGAGCCTCCTGGTATGGCCCAACATTTTATGGAAAACGAACGGCAAGCGGATCGATTTTTCGTAAACATGCTTTGACGGCCGCCCATCGCACCCTTCCATTGGGCTCGACCGTCAGAGTGACCAATTTGGCCAATGGCCGCTCGGTCGATGTTTTAATCAATGATCGGGGTCCCTTTGTTTCGGGACGGATCATCGACCTCTCCTGGGAGGCCGCCAACCGCCTTGAAATCATTGGTCCCGGAACGGGTCTGGTCAAATTGACCGTTCTCTCGGTTCCAGGGGGGCGAGGAACGGGGCCAGAAAGCCATTACTCGATTCAGGTCGCCTCTTTTTCGAGCTACGACAAGGCTCTGAGCTACAGAAAAAAGCTGAGAGGATATGACCACATAAGAATACAACGGGCGCATTTCGGCGGTCAGCCGATTTTTCGCGTGCAGGTCGGCCATTTTACGGATCCGCAAAGGGCCCGTTCAGTTGCCCGGGAGGTGAAGGCGAACCTCGGGAGTGCCTTCATCGTTGAGGTGGACTAAACGTTTTAACCATTAATCGAAAAGGATGAAGAATGTCGGAAGCAAAAATTGAAAAGCTGGGAAAAAGGCTGACTCTTACAAAGGAAATGCTTCAGAAAAAGAAATCGGAAGTTTCGTCCGAGAACCGGAAGGCTGACTCAGAGCTCCGGCGTCTCAAGCGGATTGTCCGGAGGGTTGCCAACAAGAGACGACGGCTGTCTCCTCCCGCTGAAGGTGCTTCCTCGAAAGAGAGCTGACGATGGCAATGATCTGGGAATATCGCGTTGCACCCATCAGTCGGGAGCAGATTGAGAACCAGCTTAATTTCCTGGGTGAGGAAGGGTGGGAACTCGTGCAGATCGTTGTCATGAACAATCCGGAGATCCCTTATCAGGGATTCTTCAAAAGAATCCAGAGCACCCGGTAATCTTCAGGAAATCCTATTGTGAGTTTTTGAGGATGAGGGACCGGATTTTCTGATCGGCGTCGTTGAGTCCCTTGATGGCATCCTTGTCGAGATGGTTCAGCTTTTCTGAGGCCTGGTCGAGTGTTTGGGACAGCGACGTAATTTCTGCCGGGGAAATCCGGTTTCCCGGGGCTCCCTTGAGAAACTTTTTTGCGGAGTCAACGGCGATTCGGGCCTGTCCGAAATTCTGGTCGAGCGTATCGTGAACCGCCGCTTCGATGCTCGTTTCCGCCATATGGAGATCCAGGGAGCGATGGAGTCTCTGGTAGGACTGGCTGAAGTTCTTTCCCTGCTCGTTCAGTTGCAGCTTGAGGTTGTCCATCTGGGATTTGAGGTCATTGACTTGGGATCCGTTTTCTTTTTTTCCCATGGAATAGGCGATGGCAATGGTGATGACGATCGCCATCACGATCAACAGATTTTTCATAAATTATTGGTCCTTGAGAAAATTGTCAGGAAGTGGCTACATTCGCTTCCCATTGTACCATGTTGGATTTCCCCTTCCTAATGCGGAAGCCGGGAGAAATTGATTGCTGCGGGTGATCGGAACGTGAAAAAAAAGATTCAGTGGAAGGAAAAGACGGTCGGAATCGTCAGCCTCGGGTGTCCGAAAAACGCCGCCGATACCGAACGCATGATCAGCGATCTTTCCGGTCGGGGGTATACCGTGGTGCCCGATCTGGAGGCAGCGGAAATCCTCCTCGTGAACACCTGCAGTTTCGTGACCGACGCCCGGAAAGAATCGGTCGATACCATCCTGGAGCTTTCCCGGTACAAAGAGGAAGGGAAGGCAAAATATCTGGTCGGGGCGGGTTGCCTGGTCTCCCGATACCGGGACCAGATGGGGGATCTCATTCCCGAAATGGATTTGGCGCTGACCACCTTCGATGAGGGACGGCTCGGCGAAATTCTTGACGAGGTGGGTGGGATTGCCCCCTCAGTTCGCCCCCGTCTGACTTTTCCGCTGGCAGAGTCGCGTTTGACTCCTCCCCACAGGGCCTATGTCAAGGTTTCGGAAGGCTGCGATCATCCTTGCACCTTCTGTTCGATTCCCCTCGCCCGGGGAGGGCAGGTCAGCCGCCCACCGGAGGAAATCCTGGCCGAGGTGCGGCACCTTTCCTCTCGCGGGGTAAAGGAGATCACCCTTATTGCCCAGGACCTGACACGGTATGGCCATGACCTGGGTCAGACCGATGGCCTGTCCGCTCTCCTCGAAAGGATCGACACGGAGGGAGGCGTTCCCTGGGTTCGCCTCCTGTATGCGTATCCGACGCTGGTTACGGAGTCTCTTTTGCGGACGATCCGGGAATCCCGGAGCATCCTGCCTTATCTCGACATCCCTCTGCAGCATGTCGACGAAGGAATCCTGGGGGCTATGAAAAGGCCTGGAAGCCTCGATTTCATGAAAAGGCTGGTCGACCGCATCCGGAACGCCGTTCCGGAAATTGTCCTGAGAACCACCTTTATCGTGGGCTTCCCCGGTGAAGGGGAGAAGGAGTTTGAAACCCTGCTTCGCTTTGCCGAGTGGGCCCGCTTCGACCATGTCGGGGTTTTTGCCTTTTCAAGGGAAGAGGGGACGCCCTCCTACGACCTTCCGGGACAGGTCCCCCACAGGACCCGTATGCGCCGGAGAAAGGATCTGATGTCGCTGTGCGCGACCATCGCCCAGGAGAAGAATCGGATCCTTGAAGGAAAAACCTTGCCGGTATTGATCGAAGGCCTCTCCGAACAGTCGGATCTGGTTCTTGCCGGACGGATCATGGGAATGGCCCCCGACGGAATTGATGGAGAGGTCCTGATCCTTTCGGGACAAGGCCGTCCGGGAGATATCGTGGATTGTCGGATCGTAAAAACCCATGCCTATGATCTTGAAGCATGGGAAGTCGGAGTTCCTGAACCGGCAGTTTAATCGCTCCGACCTTCAATTGCTTCACCTTCTCCTTTCAAGAGCCTCCCCTTCTCAGAGCGGATTGCTTTCTGTTTCGGTCCGAAAGGAAGACGTCAGGGCCGAAAGGGACCGGACAATTTCCCTGAGGCACTCGACAGCCGGTACGGCAGACGAAATATCTTTTCCCCTGGCTTCCATGATCCCCGAAAGAGCATTCACGGCTTCCAGTATCCGCTCGGAGGACTTCTTCTGCCCCTCCGTTTCTCCCACGATGATATCGACGTTGTGCCCAGTGGTTCGGACCATTCCGGCCAGGGTATCGAGGACCTTTTCGGCCTGGCCCGCCTTGGCTCCGCAATCCGCCAGCGCGGAGGCTTCCTTGCGGATGTCCGAGACTGTTTCGGCGATGGACGTCTGAATATCCGCGAGGGCGGCGCTGATTTCCTCGGTGGCTTTTGAAGTCGTTTGGGCAAGCTTCCGGACCTCCTCCGCCACGACGGCAAATCCCCGCCCCTGCTCCCCGGCCCGGGCCGCTTCGATCGCGGCATTCAGTGCGAGGAGGTTTGTCTGGGTCGCGATAGCCGTGATGGAGCCGGCGATGGTGCCAACATTCTGGCTTGCCTCTTCGAGACCGGCAATACGATTTGCAAGGCTGGTTATTTCCTCGGAGGATGTACGGACGGACTCGAGGACGCTTCGAACCGTCTTCGATCCATGCTCTGTTTCACCGACGGCCTGCTTCGAGGCTTTTCCCATTTCGAGCGCCAGCTCGTTCTCCCGTCGGGCTTCCTCTGCCAAAACCTGGGCCTTTCCCCGGACATCGGCCAGAGTATTGACGGCCTCGCGAAATCCCTCGGAGACCGCCGAAAGAACCCGGGAGAGCTGGTCGGTCTCTTGGGAAATTGTCAGGGCTTGCCTGTTCAGATCACCGGTCACCCCGGAAAGCTCCTCAATCAGGCGGTCAATGCCCCGGCCCACCAAGCCAGCCTCGTCCGGTCCGTCAATCTTCGAAAGTCTGGTCAGGTCACGATTCGATGCGAGAAGGACGGTTTCGGCGGCCGTCCCCAGCCGCCGGGCCATCTTCGACAGGGCCTTGAAATCCCAAAAGAGCACGATCGCCCACGCCATGAGCGTCACGATCTGGACCCATGTCTGGATCGTTCGCATTCGGAGGATGTTTTTCTCGATCTTCTGGATCTGCCGGGTCATGTGGGCAAACAGGAGGCGGGTTTCGATGACGTAATGGGAAAAGGCCGGATGCGCTATTTTTGTCCACAGCCTCGGTCCAAGGTTTTCATGGTGGTTTTTGACCAGGTTTACGATCTGAAGCGATGTGGAATGCGCTTCGTTCCGGTCCCGTACAAGATCCTTCAGGGGTGCCAAAGTTCCCCAGGCTTTTTTTGCATCAATCTTTAGACGAACCATCTGGACGTGGGAGAGGGCCTTCATCTGGATGACAATGGCCTGGTCCGCGCTGAAGTTGGCACTGGTATTTTCCAAGAGTTTGCTCATGGATCGCTCCATGCGGGACTCGGAGGCCATCATGAGGGCGAGGTCCATTGCCACGGATTGGAGAGAGGCTTCGGACTCGATCGCGCGTGTGAGCTGGTACTGCAGCCAGCTTCCCGTTCCAATGTTGAGGATGAGCATCATGACGACCACAATACCCGTTTTTCTGATGAGTTTTTTCATAAAGACCCTCTGATATGGCAGACGAAATTGACGCAGGATTTGAAATCAAGAACCCTTCTACTAAAAGGTCCTCTTTTCTGCCTTGTCAGGATCCGCTTCTAAAGAGCAAAGGATGTATTCCTCATGATCGGAAGAAATTCGGGAGGCAGACAGGACGATAAAAAACCCTGGGAATAGCGGGGGATCGTAAGGCCAGTTTCAGGAGTGCCCCTTTCTTGAGGGAATCCCATGGATCATTCGTCTATGTCCGTCTCATTTTTCTTTTATTTTTTGATGGTAAAGGGACGATGCCGGGGCATCGTCCCTGGGACGAGAGGGGGGATTCCGGCTTCCAGTTCGGAATCCCATTCATCACCGGATCCCCATGATCCGGTGATTTTCGAGGACAGGGCAGACTGTCGTATGGCCTACGCAGTCACCTTTTCCGGCACGGCAAGAGGTTCGGACGATCGGGAGGTTGCCACCCGATAGATGTTGTAGAGGAAGATCCATTGTCCGGCGATGATCATGAAGCCGCCCCAGGCCCGGGCCACCATGTAGGGGTGGGCGGCCTGGACGGACGCCACGTAGGGGATCTCGTAGACCTTGGCCGCCGCCTGGATGAGGCCGGCCGCCGTGAGCGAGGTCCAGAAGATGATGAACCCGATGGTCATGAGCCAGTAGTGATAGAGCTCGAGGGTCGGGTTGAATTTCCGCTTCAGGAGCCGTTCCAGACCGTAGTACATGGCGCCGATCTCCACGAAGGAGGAGAAGCCCAGAAGGGCCAGATGGGCGTGGGCCACGATCCAGTGGGTCCCGTGGATGTACCAGTTGATCGCCCGGGTCTGCTGGAATCCGCCCTGGAAGAAGAGGGGGATGCCCATCAGGATTCCGGTGATCGCCCAGCGAAGGGGCGGCACTTCGACGAAGAGTTTCCACTTGCCCTGCATGGTGAGAAGGGAGTTGGCGATGAAGGCCATCCCGGGCACCAGGATCAGCACGCCGGAGACCGAGGCGAAAGACTTGAGCCACTCGGGAACGGGAGCTCCCATCATGTGGTGCGCCCCGGGGGTGGAGTAGAAGGCGAAGAGCCCCCAGAAGGTCAGATGGGCCAGCTTGTGGCTATAAAGGGGATTGCCTGTAAGCTTTGGAATGATATACATGGCAATGGACATCGATACCGGCGTCACCCAGATCCCGAGCTGGTTGTGGGCGTTCCACCACGTCACGAGGGCCTCGTTGAGGCCCGTGATGTGGAAGATCTCCACGCATTGACTTAAGGAATAGACGGTCGCGAGGTAAAGCAGCGAGGCCATCATGATCCAGGTGGTCGGATAGATGCCCTTCACCGTCCGGGTGAGGACCGTCATCCAGACATTGACGGCCAGGGGGACGAGGACAAAGAGGATCACATAGACGTCCACCGGCCAGATGAAATCGGAATATTCGCGGCCGGAGGTCATTCCCAGATCAATGGAGATATCGGCGACAGTAATGCCGAGGTTCCAGAGCCAGATGTTCATGACCCCGAGCCGTTCGCTCCAGAGCTTCGTTCCGCAGAGAACGGGGGTCATGTAGTACATGGCGGCCCCGAAGGCCATTGAAATCCACGCATAGATCACGGTCATCACATGGACGGGCCGGATGTGCCCGAAATTAAGATACGGGGTCCCGTTCAACACGTCCGGATACGCCAGCTTGAGCGATGTGACGAATCCGAGCGTGGTTCCCATCGCGAGCCAGAACACCGACGAGATGATGGCCGTTTTTGCCGCGGTTCCGCTTGGAATCTCTTTCCCTTTCCCTGGTGCCATCACATTCCTCCCTTTACCAAGCAGTTTTCCTTTCTGGTGCATTTCAATTGTCGTTAGCCGAACCTCTTCCCGGCATCCGCTTCCCAATCCCAATGCCAGAGTTTGGCCAGGCCTCCGCGCCTTCACATATCGCAATCCGTGTGCCATCATCTTTTCATTGGTGTTTATCTTTAAATTTCAATGTTTTGTATGCCACGAGCGATGAGATTGGCCTCCTTATGATGCGTTGGGGTTCCCAATAAATTGGAAACGGGTTGTTTCGGGACGACAACCGGAGGCTGGCCCCCTTCATTCCGTCCCATTGAGGGTCCCAGTCGGAAGATGTCCTCGAATGGGGGCGATCCTGGAATCGGACGCAGGCCGACCTCCTGTTTCCTGACGATGCGGAAGGGTGTTGATTCTCCGGAACGAGCGGGAACACGTTTCCGGAACTGGGTGTTGAAAGTAAAGAGGAAGATTGTGTGTTCCTGAAGGGATTAAGAGGAAAAGGGGAGAGGATTGGATTTTATCCTTGGGATTTGGTAGGTATATGGACGAACAGGACTTCGGAGGGATTTCTCCGGCAAGATGAGCCGCTTCCCCCTGCGTTCGCCGCCGAACCTCGTTCGGGGCGGATGCCGGCTCCTCACTCACCTTGGTCTTGAGGGTTTTGATTTGCCTTGCTATTTGCGGGCCTCACAAAGGGGAGAACATTGCCTTTACAGCGGAATTCCCAGAACAACCTCTACCGTATCTTGTCCCACCGCATTGCCGAACAGACCAATTCTTCCTTTCTGCTGATCGGAAACGACTATCGAATCCAGTGGATTTCGCGCCCCGTCAGGAAGTCTCTGTTTGAGGGTGAAGGAACTGTCGTGGGAAAGCTCTGTGCCCATGTCCTCAAAGACCGGGTGTGTTCGGCCCGTTGCCTCAATGCCGGGGAGATGATTTCTCCCGCAGAAAATGGAAGTCCCTTCGGATCACTCTGCCTTGAGGAACGACTGGATTCCTGCCAGGTCCGGAATACCATTCTGCGTGATTCGAAAGGAACCACTGTCGGACTTCTCAAGATGGTCGTTCCCCGGGAAACCGGAATTCTTGAAGAATCCGCCGATAACGATACGGATCTTGAGGCCAGTCTTTTCGAGGCGGGTGGGGCATGCGAGACCTCCTTTCCCTCCACCCTTTCGCGGATTGCCCGGACCACGATTCCCGTTCTGCTTGTCGGAGAGACTGGGACAGGGAAAGAGGTTCTGGCACACAGGATCCACCACTTGAGTCCACGAAAGGATCGGCCCTTCGTTGTTCTGGATCTTTCTGTTGTTCCAGAAACCCTCGTCGACGACTCCCTTTTTGGTCATGCCCGTGGATCTTTCACAGGGGCAACCGCCGACTATACCGGAAAGCTCCTTCAGGCCGACAAGGGGACCCTTTTCCTCGACGAACTCGAGAACATCCCCCTCCCGGTCCAGGCAAAGCTTCTTCGGTTTCTCGAGACGGGAATCATCGAGCATATCGGCAAAAATCAGAGAACGTTGGTCGATGTCCGAATCCTGGCCGCCACCAATGTGGACCCGGTCAGGCTTCTCAAGGAAGGACGGCTTCGGGAGGATCTTTATTACAGACTTCGTGGAATGACTGTGGACATTCCGCCCCTCAGGGCCAGAAAAGAGGAGATCCCCCTTTTGATAAGGTCCTTTAGAATGGCATGGGGAGAGAAGTATGGCGGACCGGTTCCCGAATTCGAGGATTCGGCCATCGACCGTTTCGCAAGCTATCCTTATCCGGGTAACATTCGCGAACTCAAGCATCTCGTTGATCTCTGCCTGGCCCTTTCTTCGGACCCGACAATCACGGAATCCAATCTCCCGGAACCTGTCCTGAAAATTCTTTCTCAGAGTTCTTCTATTCCGGACGAAGGTGAAAAAACCGCTTTGCCGGAACCGGAGTTCGAACCCATGAGGGCGACCCTCTCCTCAGTCGAGAGGAAGATGATCCAAAAAGCCCTTGCCGACAATCAGGGCCGCATTACCGAGACTGCAAAGACCCTCTCGATGAGCCGGATCACGTTATGGCGGAAAATGCAAAAGTATGGTCTGGACAAGCGGCATCCCTTTGCGCAATGACCTCTCGGATCTGGATGATGGCCGGCCCTGAACGACTCAAGTGTTTTCCATTTTTGAGGCTTGGCCGGCCAAATGCCAGGATGTCTCCGTTCAGCCGGTCTTCCCAACAAGGGGGGGCATTCCGGTTGGGAGGGAATGGACTCAAAATGATGCAGGAGTAAATTCGGGGAGCAGTGTGGAAGGGAACCCCGGAGAAAAAGCGACAAAGCGAGTTCCATGAAAAAACGGACAATACTGGCTTGAAACTGGTGGAAAGGTGTGGTGCGAGAGGGGGGACTTGAACCCCCACGGGTTTCCCCGCCAGATCCTAAGTCTGGTGCGTCTGCCATTTCGCCACTCTCGCTCGAAGATTCTTCATTCTAGGAGGTTTCTCTCCCTTTGACAATTGCCGCAACAAACGGGTATCGGCTTTTTCTCCGTTTTTTTGCTTTGGGAAATCTCCTTTTTTCCGGCATTCTTTTCGCCCTGACCCGCCCCTCCCTTTCGACACCGCTCTTCGAGTTTCCTTTGCTTGCCGTTCTTCATAGCCTGGTTGTGGGGACCCTTATTCCGCTTCTTCTCGTCAGGTTCGGACGGGACTCCTCCCTCTTTCGCATGTCGGCCCTTTTTGTTGCAACCGGCGATCTGGTTCTGATTGCGGGATTTCTCCTTCACCCTCGCTCCGCTCTTCCGGAGGAGGGTGGTCTGATGGTGACGGCAGGCATCCTGATGGCCGGGGTCATGCTAGTGTCCGGATCGTGGAGATTCCTCTATTGGATCTTTCTCAGCGCTGCGGCCGTCATGGGGATCCTCCTTGGGGGTGTTCTCGCCCGACCGACCGTCGATCCGATTCCTTTTTCGATGATTGCCGCCCATGGAGTCCTGGGCGCCGGGCTCGGACTGTTTCCACTCTTCTGGCTTCGAATGCAGGAAACATTCGCCCGAAAGATTCCGGTTCTTTTTTTCTCAGGGGGAATTTTCCTGCTTCTCGCCCTCGTTCTCCAAAACACGCTCGTCTCGGGATCAATGGCGATTTTCGTCGGGGGAGCCCTCCTTCTGGCCGGGGCGGGAATCGAAAGGGAAGGACAGCTCCTGGGTCTGTTTTGCCTCTCCGCGGTTTTGGTTCTCCGATTTTCAGACGTTCTTCTTCCGGGGGAAGTTCTTTCCCTTCTGGGAGTCCTTCTTCTGGGAGGGTGCTTCTGGGGGTATTTCAGGCAGAGAAACTGAGGTCAGGAGGTTTCCGGAGGAGACGGTGTCGCCGCCGCAACAGGAGTTCCCTCGAGGAGTTCGAGGCGGTTGTCCTGGATTCCGATCTTGAGCGCGCTGGAGGAGGTCAGAGAGGGTACCTGGATCTCGAGGTTCTTCAGGACGGGCAGAAGCATGGACTGAATCTTCCGTGTCAGTTCGGAGGCGGTGATCGTGGAAGGATCGACCTGATAGGTGATGAAAGAGGGCGTTTCAGGGTCGACCTCGATCGTCCCCTTGAAAGGGTGTTTTTCGAGAAAACGGGACAGCGTGTCGTAGATCGTCCGGCGGGCCATATCCGTGATGTCCGAATCGGTGTAGGCGGGGAACGGAACGATCAAATCCAATGTCTCAAGGATTTCCCGGCTGAAGATCGGGAGAAAAGCCAGCCTCCTATTCCTTTGGGAAAGGGTGTCAAGAATCAGCTCCGCCCGATTCCCGCGGCGCGCGATCTCCATGTCGTCTCCGGAAAAAAGGGACGTTGCGAGAATGAGAGTGCTTCTGGGAACGGAAAGCGGTTTTCCTCCGGAGTTGATGACCCCCATTCTCAGGTAGTCCGGAAGAAAATCCCAAGCCGACGGATGGGCCTGTTCGATGTTGTCGAGGTAAATCACCGCGTCCGGACGCTCCTCAAGAAGGGTGCGGATTCCTTCCGGTAACGGGCTGGACTTTGTCGATCCAAGGGGGCGCTGGAGAAGCATGCTGGCAAACAGACGATCCGCATATAGCCCCATGTCACGAACCACAAGCCGCCCTTTGCCGGGATCAAGATGGTGAGCGATGGCCTGTGCCGCTTCCCGTTTTCCGGTTCCCCGCGGTCCGGCGAATAGGAACGCCCCCATCACAGCCGATCCCCCTTTTTTGACATTGTACGCTGCGGCATCGAGAATGGACCGGATTTCTTCCTGAAGCTCGGGACGTCCCGGAAATCCCGGAAGAGGTTCAGTTTCGGGCGGAGCCATCAGAAAAGCCCCCTTCTCCTGCTGGTCTTCTTCGGCGTGGAGTGCCTCCTGGGAATTTTGCTTGGGTTGGTCGAATTCGGAAAAATCGATCTTTTCGGCGGGAACTCCTTCGAGGATCCGGCCAAGGGAAAACTCTTCGAGCTCAGAGAAGAGGGATCGACCAAGTTCTGCCAGGTCCAGGAGAGAGGAGAAGCGGCGAGCGATAAAGGGATCGATCTTGTTGATGTCTTCGGCCCCGGCGATCAGCCAGATACTCTTGTCCTCATTGGCCTGGGCAAGCTCCATCACCTTCTGGTTGTAAATTTCTCCATGATAACCGTAGTTTGAAAGCTGAACCTTTGGAAACAGCTCCTCGAGAGGATCCACGAAGATCATCGAAGGCCGGTTTTTTCGACTTTTAAGAAGCAGGCTCCTGAACTCCGTTCCGTCAAGCTTTTTGTCATCGGGAATCATCATGAAGGAGACTCCCGCCTGCTGGGCCAGCTTTTCGGCGATCATGCGGCGGATCGGCCGGTTTCTTCCGATGATCAGAATCGATTCGTGGGACTTTTTCTGCCGATTGGAAAAGAGTTCGTTGGCCCGGTTGACGAGAATCGGTCCCATCGTCTGATCGGTCAGTCTCGACCGGATCACCTCCATCGGTCCGGCCGTCGGATCTTTCCAGTTCTGGGCCTTGCGACGGATGGAGACATCGATGTCAAGCTGCCGAAGCGAACGGCGCAGCTTCCGCGCATAGTCGCTGCTGTGAATGACGACATCCCGGATGTCTTCCGGCGCGAACCCTTCCATGAGGGTGGCCAGCTTTCCCAGGTCAAACCCCTCGATCATGTCGGGAGTGAGCAGGGGGACGTTCCCTGGCAGAATCTCGTTCTTTCTTGATTCCTCAAGAAGAAATCGGCCCAGGAGGGATTTTCTCATCTCTATGTCCGGCAAGGGAACAGTGAGAATCCAGTGGATGAAGGGGGGAGAGGAGAACTGTTTCGGAACATCGTCGGCGTTTTCCGCCGAGGCGATGAGGAGATGGGTCCGGTTGCGAGAGAGTCTCCCCAGAAAAATCTGGATGTTGTGGAGTCCCTGCGGATTGGTCTGGGCGGCCGCTGCAATGACTTTTCCATAGTTTTCGATGTGGATGACAAGGGGATTGAAGGGCTTGATCTTGAAGAGGAAACCCTTCCAGTAGTTGTCCAGGGCAGATCCATCGATCGAAAGGAGGGGTTCCAGGGAGAAATTGTAAAGAGGACGCTTGTATTCGCCGGCGAGTGCTCGGGCGAAGATGGTGCGCCCGAGAGAGGAAGGGCCTGTCAGAAGGATCCCGTTGGGAACAGCGCCGACCGTTTTCTGGGCGGAGGCGATCTGATAGAAAATTTGAGACAGCTCTCCTTTGATTCCCGGGTTCCCTGCAATCTGTTTGAAGTCCTCTCCCGGAACCAGAAGCCTTGTTTTTGATACGGCGTTCGCCTGGTCTTCGAGCCCCATGCGAAAGAGAGCGACAAGGGAGAGGATCATGGCCCCCAAAAGCCATCCGGCTCCGGTCCCCAGGCTGATCATCGATCCGATGGTTGCCGAAGACTTCAGCACGGCCCCCGAAATCAGGAAAAATCCCCCGTAAACGATCGCGGAGCTCCAGAAATAGATAGCCTTGGGAGCCATCTGGACCGGGTTCGGCTTGAAGACGATATCCCCATCGGAGTTTTCCGAATGGACCTGGGAGGGAATCAAGAGAAAACAGAGGGCGGAGAGAAGGGTGACCCCTCCGAGAATCCAGAGAGTCACCGCAAGAGTCGGGACGGACGTTCGAAAAAAAAGTCCGGATCCGATCGTCGCGAGGGCGATGAAGGTCCATGTCCCGACAAAGGGAAGAGAGGGGGGAGGAATTCCTTTGGGTCCCCGTTTCTTCTTCCCGGGTTGATAGGGACGACCGAGATTCTTTCCGATCCCGGCCAAAACCGCCGCGTGCATGAGAAGAAAGAGAAGGATGACAAGGGTGGACATCAGGGGAAACTGGGCATTGATGGGGTCGATCTCCCGGCGAAAGAAAAGCGAGGCTGAAACCCAGATGAGCCCGACAAGCATGATGATGATCGGCTGGAGCATCAGGAGGTCTCCCCGCCATCCGAAACGGCTCCGTTCAAGGCTTCGAGGATCTTACCGGCAAGAGTCGCCGGTATGGAACATTTTCGGGCGATTTCTTCCGGAGCGGCAGACCTGAGCGATGCGATCGAGCCGAAGGTCTGGATCAGCTGTCTCTCCCTGGAGGGTCCGATTCCGGGGATCTCGAGGAGTCGCGACTGTGTCATGGCCTCCTCCCGAACCTTCCTGTGGTAAGTGATTGCGAAGCGGTGGGCTTCGTCGCGGATTCGAAGGAGAAGATGTGTGGCCGCCCTGTGGGGCGGAAGGAGGAGCGGCTCGGGAAGCTCCTCGGCCACGATTCTTTCCAGATGGCCTGTCCGGGTGCGTTCCTTCGCGAGGCCCACGACCTGGAAGGGTGAGGGGGGCTTTCCCATGTTTTTCAACGCCTCCAGTGAGGCCCTGAGCTGGGGTCGTCCTCCATCGATCAGCAGGAGGTCCGGAAGGGGATGGTCGTGGAACTGGCGTTCCAGAACCTCGGCCAGCATTCTGAAGTCGTCCTGTCCCTTCCCGTAACGGATCCTGAATCGGCGGTAAAGGGATTTTTCGGGAAGGCCGTCGACGAAGACGACAAGAGAGGCGACAGGAAAGGCATCCCCCGTATTCGAGATGTCAACGCAGCCGATGGATCGGGGAGGGGCCGGGAGCGAGAGGAGTTCCCGCACCTCCTCGAGGGTCCTTTGCCGGTCATCCTGACTCTTGACCCGTTCTCGAAGCGCCTCCCGCGCATTGTCGATGGCAAGTTCCAGCACGATTTTCCTTTCTCCCCGCTTTGGATGGAGCAGTGATACGCGCTCTCCTCTCTTTTCGGTCATCCATTCGAGGGACATAAGGGCCGTATGAGGCAGGGCATGCGAGAGAAGGATCTCCTGTGGGAGAACCACGGTCTCGGGGGAGTAATGCTGCTCCAGAAAAGCCAGGAGCAAATCTTCCGGTGCCTCTCCGTCGGGATTTCGGAGATGGGCTTCCCGTCTTCCCGAAATCCTGCCGTTTCTGATCGAAAGGAGCTGGATCTGGACCCAGGGGCCATCACAGACCAGGGCGACCGCATCGACAGGGTGGCGTATTGAAAATTCCACCGTTTGCCGCTCGAGAACCGTGTGGATGCTTTCGATCTGCCGGCGGACCTGTGCCGCCTTTTCGAATTCGAGAGACTGGGCGAAACGGGCCATTTCCGCATGAAGATGATCTTCCAGATCCCGGTTTTTTCCTTCGAGGAAAAGACGGACTCCCTCCGCCATTTTCCGGTACTCCTCGGGGGAGACAAGGCCGGCGCAGGGGCCAAGGCAGCGGTGGATCTGGTATTCGATGCAAGGCCTTTCGATCGTTTTTCCGAGATCGAGGGTACACGTTGCCAGCGGAAAGAGCTTTGCGATCAATCGAAGAGTGTCCCTGAGAGCCCCGGGATTCGCATACGGACCGAAATAAAGATCGGTCCCCGGTCGGACGCGACGGGTTACGGTAAGACGGGGATAGGTTTCGGACCAGGAAAAACGAAGATAGGGGTAAGTCTTGTCGTCACGAAAAAGAACATTGAAGCGGGGACGGTATTTTTTGATCAGGGTGTTCTCAAGGATCAGGGCGTCGAGTTCGCTTCGGGTGACGAGTGTATCAATGTTCGTGACCCGCTCGGTCATTTTCCGGATGCGGGGGGAGGCTGGGCGTGTTTTCTGGAAGTAGGACCTGACCCTGTCCTTCAGACACTTGGATTTCCCGACATAAAGGACTTCGTCCTCCTCTCCTTTCATCAGATAGACGCCAGGGGAATCAGGGAGGAAACGAAGCTTTTCCTCGAGGTGCCGGGGAAAGCTCTGTTCGTTGTTCAAAGAGGTGACTCCCGGGAGGAATGATCCCGATATTGTTGTGGGCTTGCGCGTCTCTTATAATAATAGAACGGGTGCATGCTTTTGGCTCAACCAGGACCGTAGAGCCCTCTGTATCAGTGTAGCATGGAGAGGGAAGGGCTGACCGGTTGGCTTCTGGTCAATTTGTCTGTTCCCAAAGGAGTTTCTGATGGAAGGAAATCATGGAAGGGATCAGTCTCCTTCCCCTGATCCGGACGATCAACCGGATGAGAATGTTCCAATGAAGCGTGAGGAATGGTTTGGCCTTTTGAGGTACTTTCTCGGGGGGTTGGCCGTTGCTGTCTTCTTCTTTTTCATGATGTCCACTGGACCGAAGGGTGTTCTGGCAGGAGGGGTTTCTCTTCTGGTCGGACTGCTGGTCTGGGTGGTTTACCGGTTTGTCTTCCGGGAGGTGGATTAGCAGCGGTCACTCCCGTCTCAGAATTGACCGGACGAACATAACCGGATCGAAGGGGAGGAGGTCGGAGGCCTTTTCGCCGACCCCGATGAACCGGACGGGCAGGTGATGCTTTTGTGCAAGGGCGACGACGACGCCTCCTTTTGATGTGCCGTCGAGCTTTGTGAGGATCAGTCCGCTGACGGGGGTGATTTTCCTAAATTCCTCGAGCTGGGAAAGGGCATTCTGTCCGATCGTCGCATCCAGGACGAGAAGGATTTCGACCGGGGTCTCCGGATCATCCTTCCGGATGACCGATCCGATTTTCTGAAGTTCGGCCATCAGGTTGTGCTTGTTCTGGAGCCTTCCCGCCGTATCAATGATCGCCACATCCAGCTTACGTGCCCTTGCCGCCTTGACCGTGTCGAAAGCCACGGAGGCCGGATCGGCTCCCGGTTTCTGGTAGACAACGGGAATGTCGAGCTGATCCCCCCATTTTCTGAGCTGTTCGATGGCGGCGGCCCGGAAGGTGTCGGCCGCTCCAAGGATGACCGTGCGACCCTGTTCCCGAAAATGGGAGGCCAGCTTTCCGGTTGTGGTGGTCTTACCGACCCCGTTCACCCCGACCATGAGAATGACGAGGGGGCCCGTTTTCGGAGGGGACTCCCAGAGGGGAGGAGTGCGGGAGAATTCTCCCGCCATTTTTTGTTCGAGATGGGAAAGGCTTTCCTCGGGAGTGGCCTCGGGATGCTGTTTCTCCCAGCCTTCCAAGTCAGAGACCAGGTCGCGGGCGACGACAGGTCCCACGTCGGAGGTGATCAGGAGCTCCTCAAGATCCCGGTAGAACCCGGGATCCTTCCGGCTGAAAAGAGCATCGATCGCCGAAGAGATTCGTGTGCGTGTTTTGGTCAGTCCTTCTTTGATCTTTTCAAACAAGCCCATCAGTTTTGAATCCCCCCTTTCAACAAGGCGTCCGGAATTTTTCCGGAAATGGATGTCGCGGCCCCTTCCCCGGGCTCATTTTTCAGGATGGCTCTGGCCATCTTTTCTTCGGCCCTCTTCATCTCCAAAGCCTCCCGGTCGCCTTTCTCGTGGTCATATCCCAGAAGATGGCAAAGTCCGTGGATCAGAAGATTCGACACCTCGTCGTCAAGTGTGATGCCGAGCTTTTTTGCCTGAGAGAAGGCGCGAGGAAGGGCGATGACGATTTCCCCCAGAAACCGGGATCGGGCCGTGGTTCCCGGGATGGCGGGACCTGGCTCGAAGGAGAGGACATCCGTCGTCCGGTTCTTGTTTCGGTAGGTGGCGTTGAGGGCTCTCATCCTCCGATCGTTGACGAGGACGATCGTCAGATCCGCAGAGGATTTTCGAATCGACCGGAGCCCCAAGAGGGCGTGACGCTCGAGCCGGTCCCGATCAATGGCCAACTTTCTTTGAAAGTCCAAAATGACAACGGCCATGGGGGATTCCTAGCTACGGGAGCGCGGGCGTGTTTTCGAACGAGGTCTTTCCGGTTTTCCGGGTCCTGATGCGTCCTCTTTCCGGGGAGCTTCGTAGCGTTCGTAGGCCTTGATGATCTCCTGGACGAGGCGATGGCGCACCACGTCGACGTCCGAAAAAAAAGTGAAAGAAATTCCTTCTATTCCCTTCAGGACTTCCTGGGCCTCGAGAAGTCCGCTGTAGCGATCCTGAGGAAGGTCGATCTGGGTCGTGTCCCCCGTGATCACCGCTTTGGAATTGAAACCGATCCGGGTGAGAAACATCTTCATCTGTTCGACGGTGGCATTCTGGGCTTCGTCGAGAATGACGAAGGAGTCGTTGAGCGTTCGTCCTCGCATGAAGGCCAGCGGTGCGACCTCTATCTCGCGGCGATCCATCATCCGGTTGACCTTCTCCACGTCGATCATGTCGAAGAGGGCATCGTACAGTGGACGGAGGTAGGGGTTGATCTTTTCCGCGATGTCCCCGGGAAGGAACCCGAGTCTCTCTCCCGCCTCGACCGCTGGACGGACCAGGATGATTCTCCGGAAGGCTCCCTTCAAAAGATGATGGACTGCCAGCGCGACGGCAAGGTAGGTTTTGCCTGTTCCAGCCGGGCCGATCCCGAAGACGATATCCTTTTTCTTCATGGCCCGGATATATTCGAGCTGATGGAGGGATTTGGGGAATATGACCCGCTTCTTGCTGTTGATAGGCACGTACTCGGAGAGCAGATCCTTGAGGGAGAGATGAGGCGAACTGCGGGACACGGAAATGGCCTGGCGGATTTCCTCCTCGCGGATCGTGTACCCCGCGGCCATGAGGGAGGTCAGATCGTTTATGACCCGAGACCCCTGTCCAACATCCTCCTCTTCGCCCACCATCGTCAGAACAGGTCCGTTGACCGAAATGCGAAGATGAAAGGCCTCTTCGAACAGGTGGATGTGGCGGTTCATTTCGCCCAGAAATCCGGCGGTGTCCAGATTCGGAGGAAGGTCGAGATTCTGACGAATCGCCATCAGCCCTTCCGGATGTCTGGGGTGAATGCCATCGGGAGGAGGGCGTTTTTGTCAGCCATGTGAAGTTCTGCGGATTTTTTAAGGGAGTCCTGACTTGACGGTTCCTTGAGAACGAGAACCGGCAGGGGCGAGATATGCATGAGGGAGGTCGAAACCGATCCGACCATAAGGCGTCCCAGAAAGTTCCTGGCATGGGAGACTATGAGAACGAGATCGTATCCCCCTGCAACAGCCAGAGCGGCGAGAGTATGGTCTGCTCTGCCGGTATACACCCCGGTCGAGACGACTCCCGAGACCGGTTCGAGGGAGAGGGCGATCCGATTCAGCCGTTTCATGGCCTCCTGCGCAACGGGTTCAAGGGAGACTCCGGGAATTGGGAAGTCTGCAGGAATCTCGTGAAAGGCTTCCAGGATAAAGGCCAGATGGATCTCCTCCAGATCCGTTCCGCCAATTTCCCGGATCTTGCCGAGAAGCTCCGGTGAGAGAGGGGACAGATCCGAGGGAAACAGTATGCGCCGAAAGGAGCAGGACATGAATGGGCGTCCCCCAGTGATCGTAGGTGGCTTCGGAATTCCCAAAAGGAAGCCGCTTCAGAATATCATATCTTCCGACGGTTGATCCAATCGGTAGGGCGGGGGAAAGGACTCTGTTCTTGTGTGGAAGGAGACACGGGCGGACAACCCGGTCAGGATTGTCCGCGCCGATAAATTTTCAATGCAGGGAAAGATCGAGCGGAGAAGAGCTTCCGGCAAGTGTTGAGGAAGCAGGAGAGGAGGCAGTGGCAGATTCTTCATGGATGGGCTGTTTGGCGACCCAGTCCGCCGAACCGTTCACGCAGTCCATGTCTCCTCCGCAGCCGAGGCTCCGCTCGTACATGACCGCTTCCCAGGCCTGCTTGTCAGTGATTTGACCCGCGCTGACAAAGCCAACCATCGCAGGCTGAAGGGGTGAGCCGTTGGTTACGACCCACACCATTTCTCCCGCGGTGCGGACCTGGTCAAACTTGTGGTTCGTGAAGTTCCGGGGAGCGGGATCCATTCCTGCCGCTCCTGGTCCGTCCCCCTTGCCTGAGGCCCCGTGGCAGGTATAGCAGGTCCCCGCTCCATTGAAGACATCCTTTCCCTTTGCGATGGTATCCGCAGTTACTGGAAATGGTGGTTTCATGGCCTTGGCGGCCGCAATCTGGTCTGCAGGAACCCGGGGCTTCAAAATGTCGAGCTCTCCTGCCTGGGCTGGCAGGGAAAACAGTGCGGCCATGGTGATGCCCAGACTTGCCTGGATCCATCGTCCTCGCTGCATCATAACGCTCCTTTTGATGGGCCGGTTCTCTTGTTTCTTCCGGCTATCCTCAGTCGTTTGAAGTCAACCTCGCTTTTTCAGAAATAAAGCAGAAATTGTCAGAATTACGCACAATTTCCCTCTATTCATTGAGTGAAAATAGAGTTGTCACGAGGTTGTTATAAAAATACCCCCGGGGATCGGTTTGTCAATCCAGGGAGAGCGACCAGAGAGAAGGGGAAAGGGCGAACAGGGGGAGCGGGAACTTTGAAGAGGCAAGATGGAGGACCGCATCCTCCTTTAGGAATCTTCTGGAATTCCAGCTCTCTCATAATGGGACAGGATGACCGCCGACCAGTCCAGCGACTGTCTCCCTTTCGAGAGTCCGGAAAGAAAAGAGTCGCGAAGAATGCCCCCGAGAGGCAAGGGAACCCTCAGGTCATTGGCGGCCTCGAGCACGAGGTTGACGTCCTTCAGACCGAGATCCATGGTAAATCCGGCCTCATCGTAATGTTTTTCGGCCATAATCCGGCCATAATTTGCGTAAAGTGGGGAGTGGAAGAGGGAGTCGTTGACGATTTCGAGAAAGAGGGACGGGTGGACTCCCGCCTTTTTTGCCAGAGAAAAGGCCTCGCCTAAGGTTTCCAGGACTGCCGCGATCATGAAGTTCCCGGACAGCTTGACCAGATTGGCGGTCGAGGGTGTTTCTCCCAGTTGAAACACTTTCGGTCCCAGCGCCTCAAGAATGGGGAGGACCCGTTGTACCGATTCGTCCTTTCCGGCGCAAAGGAGGCGAAGCCGACCTTCCCGCACGGCATCCGGCCGGCCGAAGACCGGGGCTGAGACAAATCCCTGCCCATGGGAAGCGTGCCTTTTTTCAAGAGAAGATGCAAAGTCGACGCTGATGGTGGAGAAAGAAAGATGGATCGCTCCTTCTGGCATGGCGTCTAGAATTCCTCCCGTGGCAAGGAGGTTTTCAAGGGCCTGGTCGTCAGCGACCATGGTGGCGAGGATGTCGCATCCGGCGGCCCCCATTGCCGGAGTTTCAGCCCAGATGGCCCCCTTTTCGAGGAGAGGAAGTGCGCGGGTCTTTGTCCTGTTGTAGATGGTGATCGGGAATCCGGCCCCCAGGAGGCGCTCGACCATAGGCTCTCCCATGTGTCCCGTCCCCACAAAGGTGATATTCATAGCGAAATCTCCAAAATATGACTGTTGATGACGTGGACGAGATCTGGAAAGGCTAGGGCAAGGAATCCTCCCAGGCTCAGAAAGGGCCCGAACGGCATGGCTTTTCCGAAAAGAGCGCCCCGTTTGTCGGGAGGGTTGAGATAGTGGACGCCAACAGCTGCGAGGATGCCGGTGGAAGAGGCGGCTAGAAGAACGAGGGAAAGGTTGCGGGGACCGGTGAATGCCCCGATGGCGGCAAGCCAGAAGGCATCTCCCATTCCCATCCCCCGGCTATAGAACAAGGCGACAAGCGCCACGGGAATGAATCCGATGAGGGCTCCTTCTCCGGAGACAAGAAGTCCCTTTCCCCCCATAGTGATGGACGAGAAAACAATGCCGGCTGCGATTCCCGAAAAGGTGAGAAGATGGGGCAGGCGATGATGGCGAACGTCGATCAGGGTCAGAGGAAGGGCTAAGGAGAAAAAAAGAAGGAGCGCGACCCGCTCCGCAAGGGTTCCTGGATAAAAAGCCACAAAAAGAAAAAAAAATGAGGTGGCGAATTCCGAAATAGGAATTTCAGGGAGAATGGAATGACCGCAACGCCTGCATCGGCCACGCGAACGAACCCATGAGAGCAGGGGGAGGAGTTCGGAGAGCCTGAGAGGGATCAAACAGTGATCGCACCGGGAACCGGGGGTGGCAATGGAGAGACCCTGCGGAACCCGAACAGCCAGGACCCCGAGAAAGCTTCCCCAGATGCCTCCGGCAGCCAGTGCCGAAAGAACGATCAGGAGAGTGGTCATGGAGTGTCTCCTGATGTGAGACCCATTGGTGAGCTAGCTCTGGACCCCTGCTTCCTGGGGCTTGGGATCCGCCTCCACCTGGGAAGGTTCCTTTAGCCTAATCCGAAAGCCCAGGCGGAGCAGAATATTGATTCGCTCCTTGGTCATCCGGTCCCGCTCTTCCTTGGTGGATTTTTTCTTTTCAAGGAAGGAAAGAGAGTTTTTGATGGTCTGGATCGCATCCTTGATGGCGTCCTTGTTTGTGTCGTTTGTCAGGGCGGCAGATTGCTCGACGATGTCGTCGATGTCGATCTCAGTCCATCTGTCGATATCGGTCCAAGGGCGAAATGCCACGGGGTCTGTTCTCCTTGATTTCTGGGCCATTGGCCCGCGTCCGTCTTCGTAATTCTTTTATGATAATTCCGAAGGATTGTTTCAATCAATCCACTCAGTTCGATTTTGTCTGGGATGTCTTTGGCGTTTCCTGTGCAAAAATTTGTTTGATGTCGTCATAGGAAAGATACCCGGACTTGACCTGGCCATCGACGATGAACACAGGGGTCGAGGGAACCCCGATGTGTGAGGTCAAAGTGTCCCCGGCTCTTGAAATGTCTGGAAGCGGGCGGCTTTGGTCGATGCATGCCTGGACCTTTGGAGTGGGAACGCCGGCCTGGACCATGAATCCGGAAAAGATGGGCTTGAGTCCTGACTTGTCGATGTTCTTGAGGTCGACCCTCTGGTCAAGCTGATTGTGAATCGTCCAGAAGGCGGCCGGCTTCTCTTCGTAAACGCACATTTCGAAGATCGCCGCATCCAGGGAGTTTCTGTGGATGGTTGTCTGGGGGTACGGGATGTATGTGAAATGAATGGAGGAGTCCGAAGTGACCTTGTCCTGGACCTCCCGGTTCCAGCGACGACAGACCGAACACTGTTCGTCTCCAAACATGATCACGGAGTGAGGCGCGCTTCCGGATCCTGTCGATGGAAACTTGTCCAGCTGGAAAGTGGATGACGGGATGAAAAGGGAAACGGGTTGGGGGGGAGGGATGCTTGGAACGACGGCATAATGACGGGTAATGTCCAAAAGGGGGGTCGTAACGAGATAGCGATGGTTGATGATATAGACAGGAAGTACGATTTTCTGGGCTCCGACGATGATAGAAAAAGGAAGGGCCAGAATGTCGTTGTCGACAGCCTTGGGGGCAAGCCAGGCAAAATCCCGGTAGGGAATGCGTTGGCGGGCCAGAGAATCAAGAATGACTTTCTGGAAGCGTTTCTGAAGCGCTGCAGGATCATCCGAAACTGGTGCGCTTGTGGGGGCCGGGGATTGCGCTGAAGGGGAGGCGGCCAGGGCCTTGCCCAAGTCCGCCCCTCCGGAAAGTGAGAGCATGAGTCCCAGAAAGCCCCAAAAAAGAGGGGATCGGTCTCGGAGGAAAAGACGTTTCAGAAGTCCGTCCGGTGGAAAGGTGCTCGAGAAGGCAAACGGCATTATTGTCTCTCTTCGGTTACCAGATTTTCGGGTTTCCTGGTCCGGCTCCGCCCTTTCGCTGGAAAAGGATCCAGGGACTGGCAGAACCTTCCGTGTGCGAAGGGCCGGCAGAGTCAATTCCGGCCCTTCGCATGTGCCAGGCATCGGGGATCTCTTTGTGGAGATCGGCATCGGATCAATCGGGGTCTGAGCATAAAAACCTTTTCGGGACATACCCTTCTGGCCAGAGTCGGAGTCCTTTGTAAGTGTCAGGCCCGGATTGAGTGAGGGACGGCGGTGGAAAAGCGTATGTCCGGATCGGTTTTTGAACCATACTTTAACGATGCTAGCAAACGGGGTGTAAAGATTCAATCTTCCCTCGAAAATATAGGGGAGAGGAGTCTTGAAATCGAGGGGCTGAATGGAGTAGCCTTTTCACGATTTGCCATCCGTGCTTCCGATCCTCGCTCCTGTAGCTCAATTGGCAGAGCACCCGCCTTGTAAGCGGAAGGTTCTCGGTTCAATTCCGAGCAGGAGCTCCCGTTTACAAAACCTTCTCTGTATCCTTACATCCTTTCAGGCTACAAGATGCTCCGACAGAAGGTCCGGGTCGTGAGGTCATGTCTGGTTCATGACATCGCTCCTGTTTTTGTGATTAAATAGAAAAAGGAAGATCTGAGAAGAATTTTTGGTGCCGGAAAATACTTGGCACCATGTTTTATGGGGAGGCCATGAGTCAGGAATCGCTTGAAGCCCATGACCTGATGGAGTCGCTCAGTGAGTCCATCGAAAAGCGCGAAGAAAAAAGAGACCAGTGGAATATCAAGGTGGCATTGACCACTTCTATCCTCGCTGTTTTTGCCGCTTTGTCCAACTTGGAGTCCGAGCAGAAAACGTCGGAAGCGATCATGCTGAAAAATTCGGCCATCTTTTATCAGGCCAAGGCCTCAGATCAGTGGTCGTTCTACCAGGCAAAAAAAATCAAGCTTCATATGTCCGAGAACCAGGTTCACCTTGTGGATCTTCTCCATTCCTCGCGGAGTGAAAAGGACCGTCTGGAAAAACTGGTTTTGAAGTACAAGGGACAAGTCGGGAAAATAAAAAAACAGGCCATAGGATTCGAGGAGGAGCGTGATCGGATGAATGCGCTGTCGGACCGCTCCCTGGCGCATCATCATGCCTTTGCTCTCAGTGTTGTCTGTTTTCAGATCAGTATCGTCCTTTCGTCAATGGCCGTCATGCTCAGGAGAAATTCCCTCTGGTATGTCAGCTTGGGCCTTGGAGGTCTGGGAGCATTGGCTTTTGTCAACGGCTTCCTTATGTTTTTTCATCTTTAGGCAGGTGATTGCGATGGGATGCTTTCGAAAAGAACTCCGGGCAATCGTTTTTTTGGGGTTGCTTGTGGCGGCAGGCTGTCATTCCTCTCCGGGAACCTCAAAAACGGCAGAGGCTCCCGGCCCCTCCACTCCTCCTTCCTCTCGAAGCGAGTCGTCCCCTTCGGTCCTACCCGGACAGCTGGGCGGGGCCAACTCATTTGTCCCCTATGCGGACAAGCCACCCTTGGGAACTCCCGTGGAAACCCATTGAGCGAGAGGGCGATTGACCTTTCGTCAATGACGCGGGGCAGGGGGTTGATTTATTAAAGGAGATCTGTAGAATATGTCCGATAACCCCGTTTTGCCCCCCTCCCCCGACCGATTGACCGAAGAGATCTCTCTTCTCCTTGTTTCAATGGGACTGACACTCTACGATCTTGTGCTACCCAAGAAAAACAGTGGTGTCCTTCGGGTTTTTATCGAAAGCCCCGAGGGGGTGACGATTGACCAGCTGGAAGGAGCCAGTCGCAGGATCAGTGTGTTGCTCGACGTCATTGATCCTTTTCCTGGCCGCTATCACCTTGAGGTAAGCTCGCCAGGTCTTGACCGGATGCTTAAGGTCCCGGCCGACCTGGAGCGCAATCCGGGACAGTGGGTCAATGTGAAGCTTGTTGAGGCCGTGTCCGGCCAGAAGGTTTGGAAAGGACGGATCGGAGCCGTGTCTGCGGAAGGATTCGAGCTTTTGGTCTCGTCTGGAAAGAAGTCTGCCACCCTTCAGGTTCTGTTTTCGAATGTCAGAAGCGTGCAGGCGGAGTTCTGGCGTCCCGTTCCTGCACCAAAAGACCGGGAAGCGACTCGGTCGAGAGGGTAAAGCGGGCATCGTGTGGTAGAGTGTAGTGATATGAAGAGACAGGAAGCTTGTTGCCCGGACGACGTTCATGTCGGACGAAGAGACGGAACCGATTGGGAGAGATGAATGGTTAATCAGGAATTGTTGAGTGTCCTTGACCAGCTTCACCGGGAGAAGGGAATTCCCCAGGAAACACTCCTGGAGGCCCTGCAGTCCGCCATTCTGACCGCTGCAAGAAAACGCTATGGCGGTGGGGATAATTTTCAGGTCGAAATCGATCCGAGAACGGGCGAGATCCAGGTTCTTCATATTCGCCGGATTGTCGAGAATGTCCTTTCCCCCAATGAGGAAGTTTCTCTTGCCGAGGCGATGGAATCCGACCCTGAAGCGGAGGTCGGTGACGAAATCGGGGCCTTTCTCGAGATCGATGACTTCGGTCGGATCGCGGCCCAGGCGGCGAAGCAAGTCATTTTTCAGAAGGTGCGCGAAGCCGAGTGGTCTGTCGTTGCCAGGGAATTTGGCGGGAAAAAGGGGAATGTTGTCGCCGGCGTCTATATCGGACAGGAAAAGAGGAGCTTCATCATAGACCTTGGGAAGACAGAAGCAATCCTGCCATATAAAGAGCAAATTCCCAGGGAATCCTTTCATCGTGGAGACAGGGTCAAGGCTCTTCTGCTCGACATTCGGACAACCACCCGGGGCCCTCAGCTGATTCTCTCGAGGACCCATCCCGATTTTCTGGCGCGCCTTTTCGAAAAGGAAGTGCCTGAAATAAGTGAAGGAATCATCGAGATCAAGGGCGTTGTTCGCGATCCGGGTGAGCGGGCCAAGGTCGCAGTGCTTTCACGGGACCCGAATGTTGATCCGGTTGGTTCGTGCGTCGGAGTCAAGGGCTCACGGGTCCAGGCCATTGTCCGTGAAATTCACGGAGAGAAAATCGATATCATCGACTGGAGTCCGGATCCGGGGACCTTTATCGCCCGTGCTCTTTCTCCCGCCAAGGTTCTTCGAGTGGCGACCCGGGACGGGGAGTTCGACAAGGTTGCGACGGTTGTGGTCGCCAACCAGCAGCTTTCCCTTGCCATTGGTCGTCGGGGACAGAATGTTCGGCTTGCAGCAAAACTCACCGGATGGAAGATCGACATCTTCAGTGAACAGCAGTACGAGGCCGATCGGATGGCCCGTTCTGCAGAAGGAGAGCATGAGGGACAGGCCGCGCCCTCATTGGAAGCGCCTTCGATGATTCTTCTCGAGGATCTTCCGGGAATGGGCGGAAATATGGCCGATGCCCTGAAGGCAGCGGGTTTTGACAGTGTCGAAAAGGTGGCCAATGCATCGGCGGAGGATATCGCCAAACTTCCGAAGTTTGGTCCGAAAACTGCCGCTAAGCTGATCGAAACCGCACGGGATTTCATGGGTTATCCGAAGACTTCCGGAACTACGCCGGAGACGGATTCGGGGTCGCTATAACGAAGAGGGGGATGGTTCTTTGAAGGTTTATGAATTGGCTCGCGAATTGAAAATGGAAAGCAAATCCCTGCTTGCCAAACTTAAACTCTGGGGGATTCATGCGCCGTCTCACATGGCGACTCTCGATGAAAGAACCATCAACATTGTTCGGCAAAAGGTAAAAAAGGGAGAGGAGGCCCCCGAGGCCCCCAAAAAGCCGATCCTCATCAAGAAGAAATCTTTTGCTCCCGGGGCCGAGGTCGCTGAGGAGCAACCCGTTCAGCCCGAAGTGGTTTCCCCTCCAGAGGCGGGGGCTATCGAGACCGAGCGTCCCGTCGGCATGGAAAATGTTGTGAATGCCGTTGAAGCGGTGTCCCCTGCCACGCAGCTCCCTCTGACGGCTGGAGCTCCTGCCGAGAATATTCTCCCCCGTATTCCAGTCGAAGGATGGACGCAGGAAAACGCACCGGTTCGTCAAGGGGAAAAGACTCCTTCCGCTCCTTCCACGGCCGTTCCTTCAAAAGAAACGGCGGAAAAGGGGGCGGTCCGGGACCGGGCGCTCCCCGGTGACAAGCGCGGAAAACCAGCAAAAACCACCAAAGACAAAAACCAGAAGCTCGATCGCCTTCACATGCTTCGAGAAGAGGATTTTGTCGATCTCGAGGAAGCCGGAGAAAAAGAATCCGCAATATCCAAGCCACCGGTCTCTCCTGCCACGGTTCATCGTGTCGTCGCTCCCGGCGCTCCCCCTGAAACACAGACGTCGTCCCGCCCTTCCTTTCCGCGCCCTGCTTTCAAGAAGGCCCCCTCCTTCAAGAAGAAGGCGAAAGGAGGAAGCGATTCAAGGGGAGCCTCCCAGGCCGTTGACGGAACCAAGGCACGGAAGAAGTCCATACGGATCGAGGCCGGAACGAGCGTCAAGGACTTTGCGGACAAATTGGGTGTCAAGGTGCAGGATGTCATCATGCGCCTGATGGCCATGGGGGTGATGACCACAATCACCGAGCCGGTTGATCCTGAAGCCGCAATGCTTGTTGCCGAGCAGCTGGGTATCGCCGTCGAAATCCAGCAGGAGGAACCGGAGGAAGCCATTCTTGGTGAATCGGAGGATTCTCCGGAGGATCTGTTGCCGCGTCCGCCCGTCGTCACGATCATGGGGCACACCGACCATGGGAAGACCTCTCTTCTCGATGCCATTCGCAAGAGCAAGGTGGCCGAAGGGGAGGCGGGTGGCATCACCCAGCATATCGGTGCCTACACCGTATCGATCAACGGACGGGATATCACCTTCCTTGATACCCCTGGACATGAAGCCTTCACGGCGATGCGGGCCCGCGGAGCGAAGGCAACCGATGTTGTCGTTCTCGTTGTTGCCGCGGATGATGGAGTCATGCCCCAGACCGTGGAGGCCATCAACCATGCCCGTGCGGCCGATGTTCCGATCATCGTCGCCATAAACAAGATCGACAAACCGGAGGCCAATCCGGACCGAGTCAAGCAGGCTCTGTCTGAATATGGGCTCACTCCGGAGGAATGGGGCGGTACGACGATTTTCTGTCCGGTCTCTGCCAAAAAGAGGACAGGTCTGGACCTTCTTCTTGAAATGATCCTGCTCCAGGCGGATGTTCTGGATCTCAAGGCCAATCCCAATCGTCGGGCCCGAGGTCTGGTCATCGAATCACGTCTCGACAAGGGAAGAGGCATCGTGGCTTCGGTTCTCGTTCAGAAGGGAACCCTCAAGGTCGGAAACTTTCTTGTCCTGGGAGCACAGGTCGGTCGGGTTCGGAGCCTGACAGACCCCTTCGGCCACCGGATCACGGAGGTCACCCCTTCTCATTCCGCCGAGGTCGTTGGACTCGACGGGATGCCACAGCCAGGAGACATCTTCATTGCGGTCGAGGACGAAAAGCTGGGTCGGCAGGTAGCCATGGCCCGCCAGGCCAGACAACGGGCCCTTCAGCTTCTTCAGAACAAGAAGGTCACGCTCGAGGATCTTTACTCTCAGATCGAGGAAGGCCTCATCAAGGATCTTAACCTGATCCTCAAGGTCGATGTCCAGGGTTCGATCGAACCCATCCGGCAGGCCATTGGGAAACTTGAGAACAAGAAGGTCAGAGTGAGGTTCATCCATGAGGGAGTCGGAGGAATTCGTGAAACCGATGTCCTGTTGGCCCAGGCCTCAAACGCCGTGATTCTTGGTTTCAACGTTCGTCCAGAGCCCAAGGCCCTGACTTTGGCGGAGCGGGAAAAAGTGGAAATGAAGTTTTACTCGGTGATTTATGATGCCGTGGAGGACATCAGGAAGGCAATGGAAGGGATGCTGTCGCCCACCATTCGAGAAAAGTTTGTCGGTCGTGCCGAAGTGCGTCAGGTTTACAATATCTCACGTGTCGGAACGGTTGCCGGATGCTATGTCTCCGAAGGAGTCATGCAGCGGACCGGGACGGTGGTCAAGCTCATTCGGGACGGGGCGGTGGTCTTCGAGGGCAAGATGGAAGCCCTGAAGAGATTTAAGGACGATGTGCGTGAAGTCGCCGCCGGCTATGAATGCGGGATTTCCTTGGAAAACTTCCGCGATATCAAGGTGGGTGACCTGATAGAGTGCTTCGTTCAGGAAAAGATAGCGGGAAAGCTTGAGCCGGTCAACACATGAAAGGGATCCGCATCAGAGATCTCCTATTGCGCACCTCATATTGATCCTCCATTTTCCTGATGTCCATTCACTCAAGGAAAAAAGACAACTTTTGTCGAGTCTGACCGCCAGGATTCGTGAACGATATCCCGTTTCGATCGCCGAAACGGGATATCAGGACCTCTGGCAAAGGGCAGTGGTGGAGGTGGTCATGATTTCCTCTGATCCACGCCTTCCGGAAAGAATCTTCGAGAAGATTCGCGAGATGGTGCTTTCTTCTCCAGAGTTGGTTCTTCTCGATTCGCACCGAGAGTTTCTATGAAGCATGATCCCGGATTCCGAAGATCGGACAGAGTCTCAGCAGAGATTCATGAAGTCATGGCGATGATTCTGTCCCGCTTTTCCCGTGATTCTCGACTTTCCCGGGCGACCATCACGAGAGTGGCCCTTTCAGGGGATCTTCGAAAGGCCACCATCTACTATCGCGTTTATCCCGGAGAGGATCCAGCCGCCTGCCAGGAAGCTTTCGATCGATACTGCGGAGGGCTTCGAAAGGAGCTTGCGAGCCGGATCAGGATCAAGTACATTCCCGCCCTGACCTTCGCTCATGACGCCGATGAAACAGATCCCGCCAGGATTGAGCGCTTGTTGGCAAACCCGAACGCAGAGGACGGAGGAGAGTGACTTTATTTGACGATCAGTCATCGTCGGAAATCTCCGGACTTCTTTTGGTGGACAAACCTGCCGGTCCGACCTCCCACGACATCGTTCACGCCCTTCGGAAAAAGTCGGGCATCGACAAAGTCGGCCACGGAGGGACGCTCGATCCCCTGGCTTCGGGGTTGCTCCCTCTTTTTCTGGGGGAAGCGACAAAGATGTCGGGATTCATACAGGCACACGACAAGTCCTATTCTTTCGATGTCTCCCTCGGAGTGACAACGGATACCGATGACAGTCAGGGGACAGTCGTCGCGAGATCCCCCATTCCGGAAGATCTTTCGGAGGAAAAAATAAGGGAGGTTCTGCAGGGCTTTGTGGGGGAGCAGTGGCAGGAGCCTCCGATGTACTCGGCGGTGAAGCAGAAGGGGGTTCCGCTCTACAAACTGGCGCGAAAAGGGATGACCGTGGAGCGCGACCCTCGCCTCGTGACGGTTCATTCGCTGGAATTTCTCACGTGTCAAGATGGGAGGCTCTCTCTTCGCGTCCATTGTTCCAAGGGCACCTATGTGCGCGTGCTCGCTCGCCAAATCGGAGACGCTCTGGGATGCGGCGGCCATGTCAGCCGTCTCCGGAGATTGACAGTAGGGCGTTTTTCGGTGGAGGGGGCGGTTGGGATGGAGGTCATCGAAAACTCCTGGAATGCAGAAGACCTTGGCGCCGCCCTGATTGGTCCGGAAAAGGTTTTCCTGGATCTTCCGTCCCTGGAGATTCTTCCGAACGCCGCTCCGGCCTTGCAGAAGGGGGGCCTGCTTCCCGGCATCTGGTTTTTTCGCCGGGAAGGATTGTTTCATGCGAAGGATACGATTAGAATAATGGGGCAGGAGGGGAAGATTCTGGGGTTAGCCGAGGCTCTTCTGAATAGCGAGGAGTTGAGTCTTTTTCCTGGAGGTATACCTGTGGCGAAAATCGTACTCCTTTTTCGGACAAAGTCAGCGCAGGTAAGAGAGGGAAAGCGTATTCCCTCTCACAATGAAAACGGTTAAAAGGGAGTTCAGGGCATGGCGTTGAGCAAGGAAAAAAAGCAGGAAGTCATCAATTCATTCAAAATCTCCAGCAATGATACCGGATCGGTCGAGGTTCAGGTGGCGATTCTGACCGAAAGGATCAACCAGCTTGGAGAGCATTTCAAAAAATTCCCAAAGGATGTCCATTCCCGTCGGGGCCTTCTTCTCATGGTCAGCAGAAGACGCCGTCACCTCAAGTATCTTCAGACAACCAATCCAGCCAAATATCAGGAAATCATTGCACGTCTCGGGTTGCGTCGCTAGATTGAAAGGCGGGTTTCAGAAGGGCGTTGAGCTGACTTCCCCTGTCAGAAACAAGACAAAAGTCAGCTTTGCGGCCGCCTGAAACCCGTATCCATCAAGGATTCCATCGATCCGGCTACCGGAAAGGAACATCAAAAACATGAAGCAAGAAACTGTTGAAGTCAACGTTGGCGGGAAGACGGTCAGGCTCGAAACAGGTCGAATGGCCCGCCAGGCAGACGGAGCGATCGTCCTCTGGGTCGAGGGAACCGTGGTCATTGCGACCGCTGTGGCATCAAAAACCATCAAGCCCGGGACGGATTTCCTCCCGTTGACGGTCGACTATCAGGAAAGGGCCTATGCCGCAGGAAAGATTCCGGGCGGTTTTTTCAAGCGCGAAGGGAAGCCCTCCGAGAGGGAGATCCTGAACAGCCGACTGGTCGATCGGCCCATTCGCCCGCTTTTTCCGGAGGGCTTTTATTATGACACACAGGTGATCGCTTCGGTCGTTTCTGCTGACAGAAGCGGGGTCACCGATGTGATGGCTGTGGTTGCGGCATCGGCGGCTCTCACCATCTCCGATATTCCCTTCCATGATCCCATGGGTGCCGTTCGGGTTGGCTACATCGACGGAAATTTTGTCATCAACCCCGATCTTGAGCAGCAGGAAAAGTCCTCCATCGATCTGGTCGTTGCGGGAACCGCCGATGCGATCATGATGGTTGAAGGAAAGGCCTCCGAAGTCTCTGAGGAACTGTTTCTGGAAGCCATTCGCACCGCACACAATGCCTGTCAGCCGATCATTGCAGCCCAGATTGAGCTTCAGAAAAAGGCCGGAAAGGTCAAGCGGGCGATTCCCCCTGTCCCTGTTCGCCCCGAATTGATGGAGAAGATTCGGCAGGGAGGGAAGGAACCACTGTCTGCCGTTCTTGTCATGTCCGACAAAAAGGCCCGTGAAGACAAGACCTCTGAAATCCGGAACACTCTTTCCAAGGAGCTTTTTCCCGACGGTTTCAAGGATGCCCATGAAGAAAAGGAGTTTTCAACAGGGTTTCACGATCTCGAAAGAGAGCTCCTCCGGGCGATGGTCCTCGATCGCGGCATTCGTGCCGACGGTCGAAAGACAACGGAAATTCGTCCAATCACGATCGAAGTGGGGATCCTGCCCAGGACCCATGGATCGGCCCTCTTCACGCGAGGTGAAACCCAGAGCCTTTCCGTCGCGACTCTCGGAACATCCGATGACGAGCAAAGGATTGACGCGTTGGAAGGGGAATCGACCAAGCGGTTTATGCTGCATTACAACTTTCCCGCCTTCTCGGTGGGTGAGGTCAAGCCGATGCGGGGTCCCGGAAGACGCGAGATTGGTCATGGAAATCTTGCCGAACGGGCTCTGTTGCCCATTCTTCCCTCGAAGGAAGCTTTTCCCTATTCCATCCGCCTTGTGTCAGACATTCTTGAATCCAATGGGTCCACGTCCATGGCAACGGTATGTGGCGGAACCCTGGCGATGATGGATGCCGGAATCCCGATCAAGGCTCCCGTGGCGGGGATCGCGATGGGACTCATCAAGGAAGGTGACCGGGTGGCCATTCTCTCTGATATTCTGGGAATAGAGGATCATCTGGGAGATATGGATTTCAAGGTGACGGGCACAGATTCCGGGGTGACTGCGGTCCAGATGGACATCAAGATCAAGGGAATCACCCTGGAGATCATGAAAAAAGCGCTCGATCAGGCTCGTGAAGGCCGAATGCATATCATGGGCAAAATGAAGGCTTCGATGCCGTCCGTTCGAGCGACGATGTCTCCTTATGCGCCCCGGATCCTGACGATTCAGGTGAAGCAGGACAAGATTCGGGAGGTGATCGGCCCTGGAGGCAAAATGATCCGGAGCATCACAGAAAAAACCGGAGTCAAGATCGACATCGAGGATTCAGGTCTGATTCGCGTCGCGTCCGCCGACGAGGAAGCCGCTCGAAAGGCCATCGAAATGATCAACCAGATCGTCGCGGAGGCGGAGGTCGGGAAGATCTACCTCGGAAAGGTCAAGACGATCGCCGATTATGGGGCATTTGTTGAGATCATGCCGGGAACGACCGGCTTGTGTCATGTTTCCCAGCTGGAGCCACGGAGAGTGGAAAAGGTCACCGATGTCGTCAACGAAGGAGACGAGATCGTCGTCAAGGTCCTTGAAGTCGACCGTCAGGGAAAAATCCGCCTGTCCCGCAAGGAAGCCATTGCCGAGGAAGGTGAGGGTCGGGAACATCGGTCGGCTGCCAAGGCCTGATTCTATTCCTTGATTCCCCCGGTTCTGGCGTCCAGTAAATGTCTGGAACGGGGGATGACAGGAAGCCTTGTTTTTTGAAATCGGCTTTGCCATAATGGTCGAGTCTTAATCCCAAAGTATCAGATACGCCTTTTTAACCCCCCATCAACCTCTGTGGCCAGAATCGCCTGGCGGGGGAGGGGCCTCTTCGGGGATCGGGAAGAGGGTTTGGCATTCAAAAAGGAGGAGATGTCGATGGATGTGAACAAGGGTGCTGCGGGTCTGGTCGTTGTTGCGATTATCATGGCCGTGGTGTGGGGAGGCCTTTCCGCGTATGTGGGAGTGAACCCGTTCTTCCTTCCGACCGGAGCTCATTAGTTTTTTCGAGGTTTACCCGCCTACCGGACGAACCGGTGATTTTTCTTTGCAATTATTCTATTCTTCTTTTGCAGGAGGGTGTCGTTTAATAAACGGCACCCTTACTGTAATGGATGTCCCTCGAGGACCAAGTGGTCCCTTTCCTCACGACAAAAAATAAACAGAAATTCCCCGGCTTTAAGTCTTTCCCCGCTTTTTTAGGGCTGCATTGCGTGCTCTGATCGTTTCAGAATCAGAAGCGGAATCAAGACGATGTCGCCGGGGTCTTCCAAAGAAAGAATCGCCGTGCCTTATATCAAGCAAATCCTGTCCAATGGTCTGACCGTCTATTGCGATCCACTCGCGACCTCCCGATCGGTCGCCATCGGGGTTTGGGTCCGTGCCGGTTCGCGTTTCGAGAGTCCCCTTGAAGCGGGGATGACCCATTTCCTGGAGCATATGTGCTTCAAGGGGACTCCCTCGCGTTCGGCCCAACAGATTGCCAACGAGATGGATCTTCTGGGTGGAGAGATGAATGCCTTCACGTCCCAGGAAATGACCTGCTTTTATACCCATGTTCTCTCAGAAAATGCCGGACGGGCGGCAACGCTTCTGGGAGACCTGCTGACGCGATCGGTTTTTGATCCGGAAGAGCTGTCCCGGGAAAAGGGGGTCGTCATAGAGGAAATTGCCGAGTCACAGGATGACCCGGAAGATCTGGTCACGCAGCAGCTTTATGAGGCCCACTTCGGGAGCCATCCCCTCGCTCTTCCCATTCTGGGAACGGAGTCCTCCGTCTCGGCCTTTACCCGGGAAGAGGTCAAGAATTATTTTCTTAGGAACTACCATCGGGGCGGGATGTTTGTGACGATTTCCGGACGCTTTCAGTGGCCGCAACTCCGGGAAACCCTCGAAGAGGCATTTTCCGAGATTCCTCCCGAACAGTCCGGAGCGGAGCGGGCCACCGGCGGATTTGTTCCCGCCTACGACAGACGCGAAACCTCCCGGGATCTCGAACAGGTGCACGTGGCCCTGGGAATGTCCGGATTGCCGGTAGCCCACAAAGATCAGACCGCCCTTCGGCTTCTGAACCTGCATCTGGGAGGGGGAATGAGTTCCCGCCTTTTTCAGGAGGTCAGGGAAAAGCGGGGTCTGGCGTATTCGATCTATTCGACGGGACAATCCTTTGTCGATGGCGGTCTCGTCCGGATCGCCGCCTCGACACGGCCTTCGAAAAAAGAAGAGCTCCTCGCCATCCTTGTCGATGAGCTGGGTCGACTCCAGGAGGTCCCGCTGACAGGCGACGAGCTTTTGCGGGCGAAGAACCAGCTTAAAAGTTCCCTCCTGATAGGGCTCGAATCGATCCTGACGCGCATGAACAAGATGGGGCGCGACATCCTGTATTGGGGCGAGGAGCTGGAAACGGACAAGCTGGAGAGATGGATCGACGATGCCACTCCTCTGGACCTGCTTCGTGTCGCCCGCGACCAGGACTGGGTGTCCCGGCGTTCTCTCAGCGTTCTCGGACCGGAGAAGGACGCACCATGATTTCCTCAGTCTTTCCCGTGCGTCTGGGCGTCAACATCGACCATGTGGCGACGCTTCGTCAGGCTCGGGGAGGGTTCGATCCGGATCCCCTGGCGGCTGCGCACCTCGCGAGGCTTGCGGGTGCGGACCAGATTGTTCTCCACGTGCGCGAAGACCGTCGCCATGCCAATGAGACCGACCTCCGGCGGTTTAGGGAAACGGTCTCTCTTCCGGTCAATCTCGAGATGGCTCTGACGGAGGAAATGGCCGGATTAGCCCTGTCTTTTTCTCCGGAGCGGGTCACTCTCGTGCCTGAAAAACGGACCGAACGCACGACGGAGGGGGGACTGGTCCTGACGCCGGATTATCTGAAGGCCCTGGATTCCTTCTCGAGACGCTGCATGGAAAAGGGAATCAGGGTGAGCCTTTTCATGGACCCCGACCCGGAGATGCTGGGCCGGATTCCTGTGTTCGGAGTGGACCAAGTGGAGCTTCATACGGGGCCTTATTCCCAGGCATTCGGGACGTCCCGGGAAGGGGAGGAATTGGCCCGACTCTCTGCGGCAGCGACGCAGGTCGCTCGCCAAGGGCTCATTCTGGCAGCCGGCCACGGCCTGACCCTGTTCAATCTTCCCCGAATTCTTGGGTTGCCAGGCTTGGCCGAAGTCAATATCGGCCATAGCATCATCGCCCGGGCCGTCCTGTTCGGAATCCGGGATGCGGTCTCCGAGGTGCGCTCCCTTCTTCTCGCCCCTTTCGGAGGAGGATCCCGATGATCCGCGGTCTCGGGATCGATCTTGTGCTGGTCTCCCGGATCGAAAGCGCCTTAAGCCGTTTCGGAGAACGCTTCGCCTCCCGCGTTTACACTCCGGAGGAACGCCGTCAGTCCGGGGGAAAATCGACTTTCCTTGCGGGACGATTTGCGATCAAGGAGGCTCTTCTGAAGGCCCTTGGAACCGGTCTGGCGGAGGGAGTCCGCTGGAAGGAGATCGAAACGCTCTCCCGGGATTCGGGAGCGCCTGAAGTCCGCTGCTCCGGCAGGGTTCTGGACCTCCTCGGACATCGCGGGATCGGAACGATTTGGGCCTCCTTAAGCCACGATCGGGACCATGTGGTGGCGGTCGTCGTCCTGGAAGGGCCTTCTTCATGAGAGTCATGACCCCCGAAGAAATGAGGGAAACGGACGGAAGGGCGGTCCGGGATTTCGGGATTTCTGAAGAAATCTTGATGGAGCGAGCCGGCATGGCGGTTTCCCGGGTTTGTCGGGAATGGCTCGGAAGGACATCTCTCCGCTCAGGTCGCCGGCCGGTTCTTGCAGTGGCCGGAGGAGGCCACAATGGCGCTGACAGTCTGGTGGCCCTGCGCGATCTTGTCAGCCTCGGATACTCGGGAGAGGCGTTTGTGGTCGTAGAGGAAGCAAACCGGCAGTCCCCGGCGCTTCTTCGCGAGATCGATCGCCTTCGGCGCATGGAGGTTCCCGTCCGCTTTCCGTCGGAGGGAGGGGGCCGCCATCGGATATCCCACGCCGGCCTGATCATCGACGGAATCCTGGGGACAGGGTTCCGGGGTGAGTTGCCGGAGGATCTCCTCCGGCTTGTCGAGGCAATGAACCAGTCGGCCGCTTCCGGCATTCCGGTCGTCAGTGTCGACATTCCCTCCGGGGTGGACGGCCGCACGGGGGCCGTAGGCCGTTCGGCGGTCCGGGCCGCAACCACGGTGACTTTCGGGGCTCCGAAGTGGGGGCTGCTTGTCGATCCCGGAACGCGCTATGCGGGTGAGATCCGGCTTTCGAGGATTGGTTTTCCATCCGCTCTTCTGGAGGGAGGCTCCGGATCCTGTCTGACCATCCGCGAAGCCATGGGACTTCTTCCGCGCCGATATCCGGAGATCCACAAGGGACAGGCCGGCCATGTCCTGATCGCCGGGGGAAGCTTCGGGAAGGCGGGGGCGCCTCTTCTGGCCGCCCGGGGAGCTCTCCGGGCGGGGGCGGGTCTGGTGACCCTTCTTTGGGACCGAGACCTTTCCGGTTACTCAAATGCCTTCCCCGAGGTCATGGGCCGATTCTTTAACCCCTCAAACCCTGATTCCGGCGCAATCCGGGGGACCTTCGAGGGGATCGATGCCATGGGCTGCGGGCCGGGACTCCCTGACGACGGGGGAACGCGGATATTGATGGAAACACTTCTCTCCGGATTCCCGGGTCCGGTGGTGGCCGATGCCGGAACCTTCAGCCTCTTCGCGGGCCGTCCCGAACGGGTGGCGGAGCTTCGTGGAGGAAAAAAACTCGTGTTGACACCCCACCCCGGGGAGTTGGGGCGCTTTCTGGGGGTCGGGACCCCGGAGGTTCTGAAGGAGCCCCTGGATATGGCCCTGTCCGGAGCCCGGAAGGCGAACGGGGTGCTTCTTTTGAAAGGGGCGCGGACCCTCGTGGTCGATGCGGCCGGGCGCCATTATGTCAACCTGACAGGAGATCCGGTCATGGCCGGGGCCGGAATGGGGGACGTCCTCACCGGGATGATCGCGGCCTTCCTTGGCCAGGGCATGGAACCATTCGAGGCCGCCTGCCTGGGGGCCTTCATACATGGGGCGGCGGGAGAGCGTCTAGGTCGGGGCTCCTCCAGAGGGCGCTTGGCCTCGGAGCTGGCGGACGAAATCCCCGGGCTCCTTTCCGACTGGGAGCCGTTGTCAGATCCCCCCCCACTTCCGGAGGAGGAACCGCTCACCTTGTGGCCGGTCCGCCCTCCCGCTGGAGGGAACCGATGAGCGGAGAGGCTCGAAGGAAGGTCCTTGACGGGACGGACGGTCTCGCCGTCTATCTGCGCTATCTGGGCGAGACCGTCCCGGACTTTGCTCTTGCGAAAGGGCTTGCCTCTTCCTCCGTTAGCCCCGGAGAGGCGGCTGCTCCTTCCGAAGGGGGAGCTCCGGACGGCGAGATGCTTCTGGCCGAACTTCGTGAGCAGGCCCGGTCCTGTACCCGCTGCGCCCTGTCCTCCACCCGAACGCAGGTTGTCTTCGGAGAGGGGAATCCCAAGGCGACTCTCATGTTCGTGGGGGAGGGGCCGGGGGCGGACGAGGATGCCACGGGTCGTCCCTTCGTGGGAAGGGCGGGGGAACTTCTGACGAAGATGATCGGGGCCATGGGATTCGAGCGGCGGGAGGTCTATATCGCCAACATCGTCAAATGCCGTCCTCCAGGAAACCGCGTTCCCGAGGACGCCGAACGCCAGGCTTGCCTGCCTTTCCTGCAGCGGCAGATCGCTCTCATCGCCCCCCGGACGATCGTCCTTCTGGGGCAGACGGCGGCGTCCTCCCTCCTGGGTCAGACGGGAGGAATCTCCCGGCTTCGGGGGAGGGAGTCGCGCCTGTCCCTCTTTCCGGAGATCCGGGTCATGCCGACCTACCATCCGGCCTATCTTCTCCGAAATCCCTCCGCCAAAGCGGAGGTCTGGGAAGATCTCAAACAGGTGATGGCTTGGCTCGGAAAGGATCGGCCATGAGACTTTTTCTGGGTCTTATTCTCGTCGTGGCAGGATGGCTTTTCATGGTGGAAAACGACCAGGAACACATCACCATCACGCTTCCCGGGTCGGGGCAGATCGGTCCTTTTTCCGTGGGAGTGGTGGTGTTGGGTGCGGTTCTGACGGGGATCCTCCTCTGCCTCCTGGGAGGGGTTCTTCTGAAGGTGGTCTCAAGGCTGAAAAAATCCCGCTCCCCCGAAGGCGGGAATTCGGTATCCGAACCGCCTCATGCCCCCCACTGACAGCCCTCTCTCCCCCAATGAACGGGAGAAGGGCTCCCCTTCCTCCTCCCATGTTTATCCTGACACACCCCTTTTCCGTCAGTACCGGGATCTCAGGAAGGAAGCGGGGGAGGCCCTCCTTTTTTTCCGTCTGGGGGATTTCTACGAACTGTTCGGGGACCAGGCCGAATTGGCCTCCCGGCTTTTGGGGGTCACCCTCACAAGTCGGGACAAGAGTCGCCCTGATCCCCTTCCCATGTGCGGAATCCCTGCCAAGAGCCTCGATCTGTATCTTCCGAAACTCATCCATGCCGGCCATGCGGTGGCCATTGCCGAACAGGCGACTTCGGAAGGGGATCCATCCGGCCTTTTTCCGAGGAAGATCATCCGGACCGTCACCCGATTCACTCTGATGGAGGATCCCTCCCGTGAAGAGGGGACTCCCCAGAACGGGGTCGCGGTTCTAAAAAGGGGCGAAGAATGGGGGGCCGCCTCCCTCGACCTGACGAGCGGTCGGATCGCGGTGTGGGAACCGGAGTCTCTGTCCGACCTCGATGCCCTGCGGGATTGGCTGGAGCGAAAGGAAGCGCGGGAACTCGTTCTTGAAACGGAAGACCTGCGGGGTCTTTTTCCCGGAATTCCGGCCGTGATCCACCCGGAACCTCCCGACCCGGATTTTTCGGTTTGGCTTCCACCGTCTTACCGCGTTCCCGATCTGCCCGACGTTGCCCAGGAGGCGCTCCGACTCCTATTCGGATTCCTGGCCACCCATGAAAGGACGGTTCTCGGACATCTCCGGGGGATCGATTTGGAAGGAGGCACTCCCTCTCTGCAGCTTGATCGCTGGACCCTCCGCCACCTCGATGTGTTGCCGGGGGAGGGCGGGGAGGACCGCAAGGCTGCAAGTCTGGTGGCCCTTCTCGATCGCTGCCGCACGCCGATGGGAAGCCGGATGCTCCGGCGCTGGCTCCTGTCCCCCGACTCGGAACGGGAGCCGATCCTGGAGAAACATCGCGTCATCCGGGGCTTTTCCGCCCATCCCCGCCTGTCCGACAGACTCGTTCCCCTGTTGCGGGGTGTGGGAGACCTGGAGCGGATCCAGTCCCGGCTCGCCATGGGCAACCGTCTTCCCCGCGATCTGACAGAGTTCAGGAGATCCCTTCGCAGTGCCCTGGATATCCTGGAAATTCCCGAGATCCGGGAGCTCTTTTCAGGGTTCCGGGAGGTTTTTTCCTGGGAGGGGGAGGGGGCGGCCCTTCAGAGCCTTCTCGACCGGGCTCTGGTGGAGGAGCCCGCGATGATCCTGGGTGAGGGGCCCATCGTCCGCGATACCTTCGACCCCGTTCTGGACGAGTGCCGGCGAGTGGAGTCCGAAGGTGACCGCGTGCTGGCGGAGCTCGAAGAGCGCGAGCGAAAGTCGACCGGGGTCGAGAACCTCCGGATTCGCTACAATCAGGTGGCGGGATATTACATCGAGGTGTCCCGTGCCCAGGCGCAGAAGATGCCCGAGCGCTATTTGCGGAAGCAGACGCTGACGAACTCGGAACGCTTCACTCTTTCTGAACTCATCGCCTTCGAGGGGGGGCTCCGGGAGGCCCGGACGAAGGTTTTGGCCAGGGAAGGGGAAATTCTGGAGGACCTCCGGAAAACGGTTCTGTCAGGGCGCGAAGGAATCCATCTTTTGGCCGATTTCGTCTCCCGGGCGGATGTTCTTCTCGCCTTCTTCGAGCAGGGACGTCTCAACCGGTATGTCCTACCGGAGTTCGTCTCGGGAGAAGAACCCCTTCTGGTCAAGAACGGACGCCACCCCGTCCTGGAGAGCCGGATGTCTGCCGGCTCCTTCATGCCCAACGACACCGAGCTTGTCGACGGCGAGTTCATCGTCCTGACGGGGCCCAACATGGCCGGCAAGTCGACCTACATGCGCCAGATCGCCCTCATCGCCCTTATGGCCCAGGCGGGCAGCCCCGTTCCAGCCGATATGGCCCGACTTCCGCTCCTGGATCGCATCATCGCCCGGGTGGGGGCTTCCGACAACATTCTGGAGGGGGCCTCCACCTTCATGGTCGAGATGACCGAGGTGGCGCGGATCCTCGCATCGGCCACCTCGAGGACGCTGGTCCTTCTTGACGAGGTGGGCCGCGGGACGGCCACCTTTGACGGCATGGCCATCGCCTGGGCCGTGAGTGAATACATCCACGACCGCATCCGGTGCCGCACCCTGTTTGCCACCCATTATCACGAACTCTCGGAGTTGGCCCGGACGCATCGCCGGGTTCGAAATCAGACCGTACGCGTTTCGATCCGGAATGGGGTCCTTGTGTTCGAACACCGGATTGTGGATGGCCGGGCGGAACAGTCCTACGGAATTGAGGTGGCGAAGCTTGCCGGGCTTCCCGCCCCTGTGGTGGAGCGGGCCTCCGAGGTGCTCTCCTTCTGGGAGGCTGGCCAGCCACGCCGCCTGCTCCAGAAGAGCCGGATCCTTCCGCCGGAGCGGGATTTTTCCATGCCCCTCTTTTCCTGGAAGAGTCGCCGGACGAAGGAAAAGCCAGACATTCAAGACATTTCAGAAGAGACCTAAAGGAGACATCAATGATGGAAACCATGCCGGGTGACCCGGAAAAACCAATCGAGGAGCTCGTCGAGATCCTTCGACAAGGTCCCCCCTCGGAAGTGTTGAAGGATGACGAGCTGTCGATGCGGTTTTCCGACATCCTGGACTTCCTCTCGGAGGACCGTCAGCTTGGGGAACTGGCCCAGCTTTCGGAAATGACCCCGGACTGGTCCCTCTTCATCCGGAACTATCTCGAGATCTCTCACGACCGGTTCGATCTCGAATTGGATGAAAGCGGGGACGAGTCCATGGAAGAGGATCTGCATGAGCCGGGGGATGCCGTCTTCGGAATCGGCCTTCTCGTGGATCTCGACCAGCCCCTTCCCGAAGTCCTGACCCTCGATGCCCTGGCTCCTCTGGCCCGGATTCTTGAAACGGCCCTCTCCGACTCCTCGAAGGTCGCCCAGGTCTTCCTCCATCCTCGGGTCCTGTCTTTTGCAGATATTTATACTTTTTCGTATGATAGCCGGCGAGGATTCGTCGAGGAGCGGATCAACTTCGGATTTTCAATGGATTCGTCAGGCAGCTTTGATGAGGTGCCGGTCATGATGGCGGACGCTCTTCTCGGGGACTGGGATCAGCCCGCCGACGATCTTATGGCCCCTTCCGACCCTGTCCTTCGATCTTTCGGCTCCTCCCGCGAGTCGGGGAGGGGGGCGCTGGTGGGTGTGGTCCGAATGACACCTCCTCCCTCCGGAGACTGGGGGGAAGTCCTCGATGAATGCTTTGCGGGAACCCTTCAGGAAGAGGTGGGGGAGGCCGTCTCCCGTATTTTCGATCTTGCCCGGCCTTTTCCGGAAGGGGAGGCAGAAGGGGGCCATGTGTCGCTCGTTCCCTGGTCTCTGCTCCTTCCGATGGCGGCGACGATCGAGTTGGGGGCCTCCCTGGCCAAAAGCCTTGACGAGGAGTCGATTCACCCGGAACGCGTCGCCATGACGCCTGTCTGGCGCGACAGGGTGCTCTGGATCGAGGTGGAGGGGCGTTTCGGTAAAAACAAGCCGGCCCGATTTCTGGCGGTGGACGAATATGTCGCTCAATTCATGGAACATTACGTTCCCGGAGTCATGGAGTCGATGATGGGGCTCTCGGTCCGTTGGAACAAGAGGAAAGGCGGGGGAAGGTTTCTTTCCCTGGGGGTCGTCTAGGGTCCGTGTCCGCAAAACTCACGTTGTTCTGGCTTTGCCTCCTTATCGAAATCTTGCCGCTCGGCCTGGCCTGGGGCATCGAGGAGCCTTCTCCGCCACTTTTCTCCCGATCCTTTCCTGAGGGCAGGATCACCCTGGCGGCAGGGGCCGGACGGCTCTTCCTTCTGTCCGAGAAGGCTGGATCCCTCTATCGGCTTGATCCGCGTACGGGCAACCTCTCCCTTCGAATCTCCGGACTCAAGAATCCCCGGGACATGGCGGTCGGGCGATACGGAGGCCGCCTTCTGGTCGATCTCGAGTCGAGCCGCTCTCTTTTGATTCTTCCGGCCGAGGAGGCCGGCCCCCCCTTCGAGAGGACCGTGGGACTCAATCCGGGCCAGATCCTGGGAGGGGCGGACGACCGCTACTACCTCACCGCCAGAGCCGTCCACATTCTCTATGCGCTGGATCCCGATCGGTACCGTCCACGGGACTGGATCGCCGTAGGGGACGTATTCCCGCGGGTGGCGCTCGGGATGGACGGTCACCTCTGGATCCCTCTTTTCCGTTCGGATGCGGTTCTCGAAGTGGGGACGGCTCCATTTGCCGTCCTCCGGACCGTCGATCTCGACGGCTGCTCCGCCCCCGTTCGGGTCGCCCCCCTCCCCGGAGGAGGATTTCTGGCTGGGTGCGAGGATGCGATCCTTTGGCAGGACGCCGCCGGCCAGGCGCGGCGCTTTGTCCTTCGGGGATCTTTCCGCCACGGAGTCCGGGAGCTGATTCTTTTCCCGGGGGGACGGCTGGCCCTCGTCCTTTTTCACCGCTCGAGAAGGCTGGTTCTATTCGATGTGCATGCCATGAAAGTGATTTCACAGCTCCGTCTTCCCTATCGTCCCGTCCGCTTGTATCTTTTCCCCAATTGGCCTATTCTTTTCGTGGTGATGAATGATCCGGACCATGAAACGACGTGGCTTTCCGGGTATCCGCTGACCGAAATCCAAGGTCAGTCGGATACTATTCCAGTCACCTACAATTCGAGGAAGAAAAAATGACATCCTCCTCTTCCGGAGTTCTCTCATCCTCCCCCTCCCTCCTTTCCGGTCGCCATGTCCTTGTCACGGGAGTCGCCAACCGCTGGTCGATCGCCTGGGCTGTCGTCCAGTCGGTCGTCCGGAACGGGGGCCGGGTGACCCTTACCTATCTGGGGGACTCCCAGAAAACCACCATCGGCAAGCTGCTGGAAGAACTTCCGGAGGACCACCGCGGGAGCTTGCTCCTGCCACTCGACGTGCGAAACGACGACGAGGTGGCCGCGGTGGCCGAAAGGCTCAGGTCCGAAGGAGTCACACTGGATGGACTTGTCCACAGCATCGCCTTCGCGAAAAGAGAGGAGCTGGACGGGGCCTTTTTAGGGACGAGTCGTGAGGGGTTCCTCCTTGCACAGGAGATCAGCGCCTTCTCCCTGGTGGTTCTCTGCCGGGCCTTTGCGCCGCTCATGCGGTCCGGTTCCTCGGTGGTCGCCATGACCTATCTGGGGTCGGAACGGATCGTTCCCCACTACAACGTCATGGGGGCCGCCAAGGCGGCGCTCGAAGCCTCGGTCCGCTATCTGGCCTACGACCTCGGGGCCTCGGGAATCAGGGTCAACGCCGTCAGTGCGGGTCCGATCAAGACGGCTTCCGGCCGGGCCATCAAGGGATTTGTCGACATGCAGAAGGCGGTGTCTGACAGGGCCCCCCTGAAGGGGCAGGAGCTGACATCGGAGGAGGTGGGCGACGCCACCGCGGCCCTTTTGTCTCCCCTGATGCGGGCTGTAACGGGAGAGGTGCTGTTCGTGGACCTGGGCTACCGCCAGATGGGCATGTTTTGAGACCTCCGTCGGGAAGGGGACTCGAGGGGACCTCCGGATTTTGGCCCCAAGGCTGAGAGGGGGGCCCTCGAAATGCGATGATCGCGCTAGACGGGAGATTCTTATGGGCAAAGATGTGACATACAGGGTCGGCATTCCTGTTCTCGGGCTCCGGGGGGAGACTCTCGGGCGTCTCGAAAAAGTTCTTTTTTCCGAGTCTCTTCATCATGTGACAGGGCTGGTTGTCCGATCCCTCGAATCCCTCCACATGATCCCTCTCGAAAAGGTGACCTCCGTGAGCGGAACGGAGATCCGCACCACGCTGACCGAGCAGGACATCCACCACTCTCCGGTCTTCGATCCGACGCAGTACGAAGAAGTTCCCCCCTGGTTTTTCCCCCCGGGCCATCATATCGAGCTGGGGGCTCTCGTGACGATCAAGCCTCTCGATATCCGGGAAATGGGAGAGGAGGCGTGCCTGTCGAGGCGAGCCTTCATGGCCAAGTCGGTCGCCCTCCTGGCCACGGCAATCGGGGTCAGTCTCGTCGTTCCGATCGGGGGATACATCATGGCGGCTGCCAGCACACCCGTCACCGACAACTGGCGGGATCTCGGCGTCAAGCTACAGGATCTTCCGCTGGATGAGCCTGTCCAGAAATCCTTCCGGGCCGTCTCGGTCAGCGGATGGATGCGGGTTCCCGAGGACCGCTCCGTCTGGCTCATCCGCCATTCCGGGGCTGCCGACCCCTGGTCCGAATCGGAGGATCAGAAGAAGAACCTCGATTCTCCTCTCGAAAAAAATGATTCCGATCCACGGCTCACGGTTCTTTCCCCGATCTGTCCCCATCTCGGATGCGAGCCCCAGTGGCACAAGGGGCAGAAGCTCTTCATCTGTCCCTGCCACCATTCCATCTACCAGTTGAACGGGAATCGGATCGGAGGGCCGGCCCCCCGGCCGATGGACCAGCTTCCGGTCCGCATTGCCCCCGACGGATCCATATCGGTCATCTACGAGCAGTTTGCCATTGGAATCGCGGCCAAGGTTCGCCTGGCCTGAGGGAAGGAGCGCTTTAATGGGTCAGAAAATTATCGAATACCTTGATGAGCGGGTCCGGATACGCGCCCTCATGAGCTTTCTCCTGAACGAGCCGATGCCGGGCGGATCCCGGTGGGCCTACATTCCGGGATCCATGGTCCTGTTCGTTCTGATTCAGCAGTTCATCACCGGCATGATGCTGGCCTTCTATTACGGGGGAACCCCCGACCATGCCTGGGACAGCATCAACTACATCGACCACCTGACTTACCAGGGAGTTCCGGTTGGCCGTCTGATCCGGGGCATCCATTACTGGGGCTCCTCGATCATGGTCATCGCGGTTGGGATCCATCTTCTACAGGTGTTTCTCTGGGGAGCCTACAAGAGGCCCCGGGAGATCATGTGGCTGGTCGGAACGGTCCTCCTTGCCCTCACGATGACGGCGGCCTTCTCGGGATACCTGCTTCCCTGGGACGAGCGGGCTTATTGGGGGACAATCGTCGGAACCAACATGATTGGTCTCGTTCCTCTCGTCGGGGAGGCCATCAAGGATGCCATTCGAGGCGGAGTGGGGCTCGGGGCCCTGACGCTTTCCCATTTCTTCACGATTCACACCATGATCCTGCCGACGCTCTTCATCGTTTTCGTGATGCTCCACATGGTGATCTTTCGGCGGGTGGGACCGGCCGGGCCTTTTTCGGGAACAGCGGAACAGAACGAGGCGACGAAGGACACCTTCTATCCCCGCCAGGTCCTGATGGACTCCCTCGGGATGATGGGCGTGTTCATTCTGATCCTGCTCCTCGCCGTCCTGCGTCCTCCCGGACTCGAATCGGTGGCAAATCCCTCGAACGCGGCTTACAATCCGACTCCGGCCTGGTACTTCGACTGGATCTTCCAGCTGCTCAAAATGATCCGTCCCGAGATTGTAGGGGTCGTGGGTCTGCCGGTTCTGATCGCCGCGGTCCTCGTTTTTCTCCCCTTCCTCGACAAGAAGCCGGTCCGTTCGCCCTTCAGGCGGCCTTTCTCCGTTCTGTCGACCCTGACGGTTCTGGTGTCAATGCTGGTCCTGTCCCTGATGGCAGAAAACGGGTACAAGAAGCTTGTCGACGTGGACAGGGCTGCCATGGTGCGGGGACAGGTCGTCTTCAACCAGTCCGGCTGTCTCGGATGTCATACCGTTTTTGGCAAGGGAGGGAAAATCGGGCCGGATCTTTCGGAAGAGGGGCTCGTGGGACATTCCGTACACTGGCTGACAGTCCAGTTCGTGAATTCGAAGGCGCACTTTCCGGACTCCATCATGCCGGACTTCACCTACCTGACCAAACAGCAGCAAAACGATCTGGCCATGTATATTTCGTCCCTGGGACGGATGGGATGGCCCGATCCGACCAAGGCTCAGCCGTAATGTTGGGGGAGGGGGCCATTTCTGGCCCCCGCAGGGTCGCTCCGATTTCTTCTAATGGGACGATTTGAGGAGGGTGATGGCCCGCTGTTTTTCGGGGACACCGACAAAATAGGGACGGTCGTTGACGAGGGAGGTCGGGACGGACTTGATATTGTACCGCTCCGCCAATTCCTTGCCCCGGGGGGTGTCGATGTCGATCTCCTCGTAATTGAACGGGATCTCCTGTCGGAGACGGTTCCAGAAACTTTTGGCGGCCGGGCAGGAGGGGCACCAGCTCGCATAGATCAGTTTGACTTTGGCCATTGTCGACTCCCTGGTGTTAAAATAATCTATAGGAAACATCTCTCATTATAGTGTGTTCGGGGCCGGTGATCCACGGAGGAAATCCGGTGGAAAAGGAAGGGGAGACAATGGATTATACGGCAATGGTCTGGGGCGGAGCGGGAGGCGCAGCCTTCGGATATCTCCTGAGCTCCTTTTTGACGCGGGACGGATGCGGCGCCGTCGCCTGTCGGATCAACAGAAGCCCGAAGGTGGCAACGGTCTACTATGCCGTGATCGGGGCGAGTCTGGGGTTGACCCTCCATGTCTTTTAGCAGAGAGGGAAGTCGCAGGGTCGTGGCCGCACCTCCGGGAGCGCCCCCTCCCGTTGGCCCCTACAGTCCGGGAATCGAGGCTGGTGGATGGCTTTTCCTGTCAGGTCAGATCGCCCTTGATGGCGAAGGCCGGGTTGTTCCCGGGGGTGTGGAGGCCGAAGCCCGGGTGATCTTCGACCGGTTGGGAAAGATGCTGGCCGAGGCCGGGTATCGGTCGTCCGATGTCGTGAAGCTGACCCTCTATCTGACCGATCTTTCGGCCTTCCAGACGGTGAACGAGGCGTGCGCCTCCTTTTTCAGGGAACCTTATCCGGCCCGGACGACCGTCGGAGTGGCCGCGCTTCCGAAAGGGGTCGGACTCGAGGTGGATGTCATTGCCTGGAAGGGGGGAACGGGGTAGGGGAGATTCCCCTTTCGGTCCTCTTTCGAGAGGCCGAAAGGGAGAGGTGACGCTAGATCGCCTTCTGGACCTTGCCGCTCCGGATGCAACGGGTGCACACTCGGACGCGTCGGGGCTGCCCTTCGACGATGGCCCGGACCGTCTGCAGATTGGGCTTGAAAAACCTTTTGGATACGCGATGAGAGTGGCTGATCTGGTTGCCGACCACCTTCGTTTTGCCACATACGAAACACGATGCTGCCATTGTCGCCCCCATTAAAAGTCATTGGAATGAAACATTCGTGCATTCTAACCGAATCCAATCCTGCAAATCAACCCGGTCCGGGTCCCGGACAAGGGGCGGCGCTCCTGCTATAATGGCCGGAAATCGGCCAAGGCCGAAGATGACCAACTCCAACCGGGAAATTCCTTGTCCGGAATCACGACCAAGTCCCTCAAGCTGACCGCGGGGCTCGACCAGTGCCCCTCTATCGGACCGCGCCGCCGGACGAGACTGGAGCGGCGGGGAATCCTGAACATTCTGGACCTCCTGTATTCCTTTCCCTTCCGGTATGAGGACAGACGCGTTCGGGTGACGATCTCGGATCTTCGCGAGGGCACCGAAACAGGTCTCCTCGCCACGGTCCGCTCCATCCGGAAAAAGGTTGTGCCGAAGCTCAAGGCGCCGGTCATCGAGGCGGAGATCGTCGATCGCACGGGAGAGATCCCGGTGGTCTGGTTCGGCCAGGAATACCTCCTGAAACAGCTGTCCGAGGGAACCCAGGCTTTTTTTTTCGGGAAGGTGGAGTATTCCTCCTTTTCTCGCTCCCTAGTGCTCCGCTCTCCCGTGACGGAGCGCATCGATCCCGAGGAGGGTTTCCGGAAGTCCTATCATGTCGGCCGGATCGTTCCCGTCTATCGGGAAGAAGAGGGCCTCTCGTCGGCCGTTTTCCGGAAGCTGGTCGGAGACATACTGCGCTCCCTGTGGGGAGAGACCTTCGATCCTCTGCCGCGGGAGATCCGTCGGGAGGCCGATTTGATGGACTGGTTTCCGGCGATCGTCGAGATGCATTTCCCGAAGGATACGAACCGCCCGCTTGAAGAGCTGATGCTCCCCTCCTACCCGCCCCGCTCCCGTCTGATATTCGAGGAGTTCTTCCTTCTGGAGTACCTCATGACGGTCCGGAGGCGGAGTATTTTGTCCATGGGACGTGCCTGGACCCTCCCGCCTGGAGGGGACCCCTCCCTCGGCCACTTCGAGCGGGGACTGCCGTTTTCCCTGACGGAGGCCCAGAAGCGTGCCTGTGGGGAGATCCTGGAGGATCTTTCTTCGAGCCACCCCATGAACCGGTTCCTTCTTGGAGATGTCGGGTCGGGCAAGACGCTCGTCGCAGCCTTTGCCATCCTTCAGGCAATCCGGCAGGGGCGCCAGGCGGCCTTTCTCGCTCCGACCGAAATTCTGGCCCAGCAGCATGCCCGAACCCTGGCGCAGGTTTTCCTGGCGGTCCGTCCGGAGGAGGGGAAGGCCGTCCAGCCGCTCCTTCTCTCACAGGCCGTCCGCGGGATGGATCGCCGGCGCCTGCTGTCCGCACTGGCAACCGGGGAGCAGCAGCTGGTCGTCGGGACCCATGCCCTTCTCGAGGAAGGGGTTCCCTTCCATGACCTGGGGATGGTCGTCATCGACGAGCAGCACAAATTCGGGGTGGCCCAGAGACGGGCTCTGGCGACGAAGGGCCAGAATCCTGATGTGCTGGTCATGACGGCCACCCCCATTCCCCGTTCTCTGGCGCTGTCCTATTACGGAGATCTGGAGATATCGGTCATCGACGAGCTCCCGCCGGGCCGACAGCCGGTGGCGACCTTTGTCGTGAACGATTCGGGGGAGGCATTCTGGAAGAAGAAAATTCTCCCGGCTCTTCGGAGGAAGGAACAGATCTTCGTCGTCTATCCCCTCATCGAGGAGTCGGAGACGGTCGAGGCCAAGAATGCCGTGGATGCCCACCGTTTCCTCTCGGCCCTTTTTCCGGACTATCGGATCGGGCTTCTGACGGGACGGATGGACGCGACGGAAAAGGAATCCGTCATGGAGCGGTTTCGCCGTGGGGATCTGGACATTCTTGTGGCGACCACGGTCATCGAGGTGGGGGTCGATGTTCCCAACGCCACGATCATGGTTGTGGAGAATGCAGAACGTTTCGGTCTGGCCCAGCTCCATCAGCTCCGGGGGCGAATCGGGCGCGGAGGACTGCCGGGAACTTTTTTTCTGGTCCCGGGAGCTGCGACGGGTCCGGAGGGCCGACGGCGGCTCGAGATCCTTGAGGCCCATTCGGACGGTTTCCGTGTGGCGGAAGAGGACCTCCGGATGCGAGGGCCGGGAGAGTTCATGGGGGTTCGCCAGTCCGGTTTGCCGATGTTCCTTCTTGCCGATCTTGTCCGGGACATGGAGCGGCTCGTCCTGGCCCGGTCGATGGCCTCGCGCTTTGTGGAGGAGTCCGCCGGAAAGGAAGGGGCCGCCTGGGAGCTTTCCGGGATGGAGGAGTTTCTGCGGTTCAGGTACCGCAACGTGGATCAGTGGCTCGCGATCAGATAGGGGAGGGGCTCATGGAAAGAAATTATGGCCGCGGGGTCTCCCGCGGACTCAGGCGCATGGGGAGATCCTTAGGGAGGATCGCTGTCCGGGTCTTTCACCTGGACGACCTTTTGCGAAAGGGCATGCGTCGCAGGCTCCTCGACCGCAATCTCGAGGCCGGATACCGGGACCTGGGGGAATTCCTGTACGCACGTCTCCAGGGGGAGCCTCTTGAGGAAGGGGATCTGACACTGCTCGACCTCCAGCGAACCGAGCTTGCCCGGCTCAAGGAGGAGAGAGACGGGCTCGAAATAGTCCGCAGGAGACGCTCCTCCTCAGGGAAAGGGAGGCAGGCTATATGAATAAGGTCAGAAAGGTCGCGGTGGTTGATATCGGGACCAATTCGGTCCGTCTCGTGGTCGCTCTGGCCAACGGTCGCAGGATTGAAAGCATCCTGTTTCAGGATGGACGGATCACCCGTCTCGGCGAAGGATTGGCCGAACACGGGCAGATCTCCCGGCCGGCCGTGGACCGGACAGTGTCGGTTCTCTCCGAGTATGCCGACCGGATCCGGTCCTATGCTCCCGACCGGATCCTTTATGTGGGAACCTCGGCGCTTCGGCAGGCGGCGAACCGGGATGAGGTCCTCTCGCGGTTCGAGCGGGAAGCGGGAGTCGCGGTCCGGGTCATCTCCGGGGAAGCCGAGGCGGCCCTCACCTATCGGGGAGCTCTTCTCGACCTTCACGAAACCCGGGGTCCCTTTCTTGTGATCGATATCGGGGGGGGGTCGAGCGAGCTTATCGTCGGGGAGACGACGCGGAAGTTCTGGAAGGCTTTTTCCGTCGAGGTCGGTGTCGTGACCCTTACGGAAGGATGGTTCCGTAACGATCCCCCTTCGGACCAGGAAATACAGCAGGTCCGCCGCTATCTTGAGGAGCGCTTTCGGGATGTCGTGACGGTGCTGTCTCCCTATCTGACCGCGGGGGTGACCCCCGTCGGAACCGCCGGGTCCGTCACCACGATCCTGGCCATGGTCCACAAGATGGCCCGGTACGATCCGGCCCTTGTCCACGGCCAGGGGCTCTCGCGACAGGAGGTGGACCGGCTCTTCACCGAAATCCGGCCCATGAAGTCCAGGGACAGACTCCTCCTTCCGGGAGTCGAACGGGGCCGTGAGGACATCATCTTGTCCGGAGCCCTGATCCTGTTGTCTCTCCTCGAGTTTGTCAATCAGGCGGGGCTGGTCGTATCGGCCTATGGTCTTCGGGAGGGGATCGTCCTCGATCTTGCGGAGGAGGGATCCGACGGTCTGTTATAGGGCGAGGAGCCGGTTCCAGCGATCGGGGTCCAGGGACCGGTAGGCGGAGAAAAGGGACGGGTCGTCGGGGAAGGCGGCCATCCCCCTTATGAGGATTTCCCGGGCCAGTTCGATATCGGAGCGGACGGCGATGGAGGAAAGGGCCCTGAAGAACCCGGGCATCGGTCCATAAAGGTTCGAGAAGTCCTCGAGCAGAGGCCACGGATCAAGGGAAAGATGCGCATTGTGCCGATTTTCAGCGATCCTGAAGAGGAGTGTGACCGGCTCCCGCGAGTTTTTCTTCACCTTTTCGTACCAGGCGATCGCGGACATCCATCTCCCGGCATCCTCGTCGATCATGGCCAGGGTCCAGTAGAGGGCTTCGCTCAGGGGATCGACGGTGACGGCCTGTTCCAGGAGTCGGAAGGCCCTGTCTCGGTCGTGTCCCGGGAGGAAGGCCTCGGCAAGTCCGGCGATCGCGAGGGATTCGGGGTCATCCCCTTCCTTGCCGGAGAGAGCGCCGGAAAAGTGCGCCTCCGCCCTCCGGAGCAGGCCGGACGAGACCTTCGTCCTGGGGAAGAGGATCCGGAGAAAGGCGAGCGTCTCCAGAAAGAGGAGGTCCTCCCCTTCTTCGAGAAGAATGTCGAGAAGCTCCGGGGCATGATAAGGGTCCGGTCTCAGGGCGAATCCCCTGGCCAGGGCTCCGACGGCTCTCCGGGGTTCCTTTTTCCGGAGGAACAGTTCGCCCAGCTGATAGTGGGCGGTGGCGCTGTCGATTCCGGCAAGGGCGTTCTGGGCTTTCTCGGCGTCACCCTGATCCACGGCGACCAGCCCCAGAAGAAGTCGGGCCTCGGGATTTTCAGGGTCCAGCGCCAGCGCCTGTCGGATGAGCGGGAGAGCCGCAAGCGGCTTCCCGGCCATTTTGTGGGTTTCGGCCATCGCGAGAAGGAGATCGGGGGTCTCCCCGGTTTCCTCCATGAGGAGACGGTAGGTGTCCAGAGCCCTGGCTGTTTCGTTCGTGTTCCGGGAGATCCTGGCCACATGGGCAAGGAGGCGTTTGTCCCGTGGAGACTTTCTGAGAATTCCCCGGAAAAACTTTTGGGCCTGCCCGGATTTTTCAATCCTCTCAAGAGACCTTCCATACCAGTCCTGGACGTCGGGACTATTCGGACTCCGGTCGAGGAGTCTCGAAAAGGCCCGGTGCATCTCGCCATAGAGTTCGACCAGCTCCATGCGGTCGACTGCCGGCCCGAATGCCATGATGTTTTCGGACCGGTCAGGTGCGTCCCGGTAGGCCTCGAGAATCAAGGGGAGGGCCCGGTGCCATTGGCCTGTCAGACCATAGAGGATCCCCGCCTCTCTTCGAAGGTCGATGTCCTGGGGAAAGTGACGCAACCCCTCCTCAAGAACCCAGAGGCTCCGTTCCCGGTCTCCCATCCTGTCCTTGAGAAGGCCAAGGCACAGATAGGGATGCGGGGAGCGGTTCACCTCCGACGAGAGGGCCTTCCAATAGGCGGCTTCCGCCTCGGAAAGACGGCCCATTCCTTCGAGTGCCTGTCCCCTGAGGGATTCGACGGCACTGTCGACGACGGAGGGATCCGGGAGCCGGGAGAGGATGTCCAGGCCCTCCTGATAATCGCCGGCCTGAATCTTCTTGCGAACATCCGAAAGTGAAACGGTGGAAAGAGGCGTCATTGTCGGTCCGGATCTCGGGGTTGGTCCCGCTCGGGCTTGTCTCCGACCGGGCGTTTGTCTCTTTTTGTTAAAGATGGTATCACATGTTGTGTCCTGTTTGGACCCGGTCATTCTGAACCATTGCCCACCAAAGATTTTTCCTTTGAACTCGGGAGCGATTCTTGGTCCTTCTGCCGGATCCCGGTCCGTTATGGCGAACCATTCTCGAACGGATTCCCGCACCCCCCCATGGACGATTCCACGTTGTGGGGGGATGGGTCCGGGACCTCCTTCTTCTTGGCCCCTTCTCCCTGGGATCGGACATTGACCTTGTTATCGACGGGGACCTTTCCTCCTGGGCTCCGACCGTGGCCCGGGCCTTCGGCGTCGAGCTGCGCCTCGAGCCGGGTTTTCTGACGGCCCGGATCGAGATTCCGGGAGAGGGGGGAACTTCCGTCCGGATCGATATGGCCCGCTTCCGCCGGGAAATCTACGACTTTCCAGGGATGCTCCCCCGGGTCTTCCCGGGTTCGATGGAGGAGGATGCCAGGCGGAGGGACTTTTCGATGAACGCGATTTTTCTGGAGTGGTCGTCGGAGAAGAGAGAGTTCACCCGGGTCCTCGACCCCACCGGAGGGCGGGAGGACGTCCGGCAGGGTCGAATCCGGCCTCTCAAGGCGGACACCTTCCTCGAGGATCCGACCCGACTTTTTCGCTGGGCACGCTTTTCCGTCCGTTTGGGGCTGTCCGGGGACGCACTCTTAGAAGGGGCTCTTGAACGGGCCCTCGGTGCGTCAGGTCTCTGGGATCGCGTCGGCGGAGCCCGCGTCTTCAATGAAATCGAGCGGATCCTCCTCGAGCCGGATCCCCTTGGGGTCATCGATCTCCTGTTCTCCTCCCGGATTATGGAGTCCCTTGCCGGGATTTCCCGCCTTTCGCGTCCCCGGCGCCAGAGACTCCGGAGATGGCTTCGCTTCAGGGGACTTCTTCGGACCAATGGAATTCCTAAGGGGATATCTGCGCCGCCAGGGGAGTCCCTGGATCGCGCCATGTTTTTTCTGGCCCTCTTGGCAGGCCTTCCCAGAAGGCGCTTCCAGGCGGCGGCGGAAAGGCTGGGCCTGGGGGCAAGGCTCAGGGAACGCCTAGAGCGGGTGTTCTACGGACCGGAAGGCTGGCCTTTTGCCGGATTCTATGCGGGATTGGAGAGGGAGACGGGGCGGGACCCGGGAAGAATGCGTGCCGTAGCCGACCGGCTCGACATGGATCGGGTTCTTTTCCTGGCCCTCATCGGACGGGAATCCGATCTTGCGTTCTGGGAAGAGTATATTTCCAGGGAGCGCTGGGCTCCCCCCCTCATCGGAGGGGAGGCCCTTCTTCTGCACCCCAGGATTCCCCCCGCGATGAGGGGGACGATCCTGGCCGAGGTGAGAGTGCTGCAGCGGACAGGGATCCTGCACGATGCGTCCGAGGCGCTTCGTTGGCTGGAGCGAAAGGTCAGCGAAGAATTTCCTTGATCATCCGGTTGAGGGAATAATAGTTGGCGTCTCCCGGTATGACATGCCGGATGACACCTTCCTGGTCGATGACGGCGACCCAGGGTTCGCCATGGACGCGCCATTCCCGGACCACCTTCTGCTCCGAATCCTCGTAATCGTCGATGTGGATGAAGGCCATATCCTGATGGTAGGTTCCCTGGAGGCCCTGGACGACGCGATCTTCGTGCACGCATGGCGTGCAATGGATCGGGGCACCGAAGAACACCAGAATGGGACGGTGGTGGTAGATCGCATGGGAAAAGCTTTCCCGGTGGAGGTGATCCGGCACGTTCATCGTGCAGATGTCTCCAAATCGTTCGCCTACTTCTAGGACCGGGTTGTGGCTGATCGGAGCCCGGCTCCCTTCTTTTGGAAAGGACAGGAACCAGTCGCATGAGGAAAGGGAAAGCAAGCCCGCGAGGACCAGTGGGCCGGCGAGCAGAGCCAGGAATCCGGGGATTTTTTTTGCGGGACTCATCGAACCTCCCAAGACGCTGTTGTGCGGGGGAAATCTCCTATCTTTTTAATGATAAGACATCGGCGGACTCTTGTCATGTCCCGCCGGTTCCGGTAACCTCATGAAGTTTGGCTCCTATTTCCCTGAGACCCCACAACCACCTTTTCGACTTTTCGAGGATCCGACGATTGTCCGACAGGCGTGAGACCCTGGCCCTGACAAACCGCGCCCTCAAGCATCCGGGCCTCGTCCTGGCGCTGCTTGCGGGCCTCTGCCTTTTCGGAGCGTTCTCCTATCTTAAGCTGGGGGTCGATCTTTTCCCGCGTGTCCGATTTCCCCTCGTGAGCGTCACGATTCAGGATCCGGGAGAATCTCCCGCCGGAATCACCCGAAAGATCGTCCTTCCGGTGGAAAAGGCCCTTTTGGGCCTCCCAGGTATTAAACATGTCCATTCGACCGTACTCCCCGGAGCCGCGGTGGTGACCGCGGTTTTTACCGACGAGACCCTGGACGCCTCTCCGGAGAGAAAAGTCCGGAAAGCCGTCGATGGTCTTTCGGGCACTCTTCCTTCAGGGCTTCCCCCCGTGCGGATCGTTCGCGAAAACCCCACCCGTCTTCCTCTTCTCTGGATCATCGTTCCGCTGGACGGCAAAGGGGAAGGGGGCTCCGCCTTTGGAAAGGTCTGGCCGTTTGTCGCTGCGAGGATCGTTCCCGGGATCGAAAAGGTCCCGGGTGTTCGCAAGATCGTCCTTCTTTCCCCCGCCAAACGGGTGATTCTCGTCACTCTTCCGGCCGCAAGGATGGCCGCGACGGGTCTGACCTCGGAGGGCGTTGCCCTTCAGCTCAGGGAACGCTCCCGGGAGTATCCGGCCGGAACCCTCTCGTCAGGGGGCCGGTCCCTCGCCATTGATGTCAGAGGGCTTCCCCTGACCCTTTCCGGGCTGTCCTCTTTTCCGGTGATGCTGCCCTCGGGGACGTCCGCGCCTCTCGGAAGCCTGGCCAGGATTTCCGAAGGCGACGCCCGGACAGACCTCCTCTTCCGATTCGAGGGGAAGCCCGCGATCGCCATCAAGGTTTACCCTTCCAATGATGCGAACCTTGTGAAGGTGTCCCGAAAAATCCGCCATTTTCTCGCCGGCTTCCAGGGAAAGGCCGGGGGGACTCCCTCCGATTTTCAGGCGGTGATCCGGATGGATCGTTCGATTCCTGTGGCACAGAACAACAGGGAGCTTCTCGAAACCCTGACTCTGGGGGCCATTCTCGCCGTTCTCGTCATCCTGCTCTTTCTTGGAAATCTAAAAGAGACCGGAGTGGCAGCCCTGGCGATTCCGGCGTCAGTCCTTGTCTCCTTCCCGCTTCTCCGGGTGTTTCATTTCACGCTCAACACTTTGACAATGCTTGGACTTTCTCTCGTGGTCGGCATCCTGATCGACGATGCGATCGTCATCCTGGAGAACATTCACCGTCACCGGACGATGGGGGAGTCTCCTTTCGAGGCGGCAAGGTTCGGTGTGGGAGAGATCGGACGCGCCGTGCTGGCGACAACCTTTTCCATCGTGGCCGTCTTTGCCCCGATGGCCATGATGCACGGGGTCCTGGGGGAATTCTTCACGCAGTTCGGATGGACGGTGACCTTTGCCGTATTGTCTTCCCTGGTCATTTCCCTGACCGTCACGCCAGCCTTGACTCTATACGGTCCGGCAAAGCCCGGGTCCCAGCCTCCTCCCCACCTCTTTCCGGCCGTCGCCCGGGGAGGGCGATGGATGGCCGACCTCTATGGATCCCTCCTGGTGAGGTCCATGTCGCACCCGCTCCTCGTCGGGGCGGCAAGTCTCCTTCTCCTGGCGGGATCCCTGGCTCTGGCGACCCGGCTGGGATCGAACCTGATACCCGACGTGGATCAGTCAGCCTTCACGGTCCATCTCCGGCTTGAAGGCTCCCCGAGCCTTCATCGGACCGATGAGGTTGTCCAAGAGATTGCAAGCAAGGTCGGCGCGATGCGGGGGGTCCTCTCCGTCTTTCAGCAATCGGGGGGCAGGAAGGGAGCCTCTCCCTCGGAGGGCTATCTCTACGTCAATCTTCTTCCCCGATCGAAACGAAGTGTGGCCGATACGGAATACATGGAAAAGACGCGCCGCATTCTGGCGACCATCCCCGGTCTTCGCGCCTCGGTGGATGCCATCAGCCCTCTGGGTGGGACAGGAGCCAGCGCTCCCTTCCAGTGTTTTCTGATGGGGAAGGACCCTGCGACTCTGACAGACCTCTCGGAAAAGCTCCGCAATTATCTGAAGACCCTCCCCGGACTGCGGGACGTCAACACGTCCAGCGCGGGCTTCCTGAATGTCATTTCTGTGACCCCCAGGCCCACCGATCCCCCCCAATGGGGGATCACCCCCGGTCGTCTGGCTCAATGGATTTCCCAGGCGGCGGCGGAGCATGGAGCGGGATCGACGGAAACCCCTGACGGTTCCCGAAAGATTGTGGTGTTGATGGAGCCATCCGATGCCGCCTCGCTTGCGGCCATCTCGAAGCTTCCCTTTCCGGTGGGGAAGGGCCGGGTGGTCCCGCTTTCCGACGTGGCGAATGTCGCGGAAGAGAAGGCCACCCAAAGGGAGAGTCGGGATGATGGTCAGCCTTCGGTCACTCTTTCGGCGAACATTTATGGAAAGATTTCTCTGGGAGAGGTCATGCGCAAGGTCGACACGTGGGCCAAAACAGGCCTCCCTCCCTCCTATAGCATCCGTTATGCCGGCAACTCCGATGTCCTGAACGACGCTCGGTCCCAGATCGTCATGGCGATCATTGTGGCGGTTCTCGTGGTTTACGGTCTGCTTTCATTCCAATTTCGGAGCCTGGTGCTTCCTTTCGTGATCATGCTTTCGATTCCCTTCAGTCTGATCGGGGCCATTCTTTTACTCTGGATTTCCGGGATCTCTGTCAATATGATGGGGGCCATAGGACTTATCATCCTCTTCGGATTGGTGACAAAAAATGCCATTTTGCTGGTAGACTATGCGAACACGCTGGGAGCGAGGGGCCGGACTGTCCGGGAGGCGGCACTCGAATCGGCGAGAATTCGTCTTCGCCCCGTCGCCATGACGACTCTGGCGATGGTGTTCGGTATGGCCCCTATGGCGGTCGGATGGGGAGCCGGCGGGGAAATTCGGGAGTCGATGGCGATGGTCGTCATCGGAGGACTATTGTCCTCCATGTTCTTCACCCTTGTTCTCGTTCCTGTCGTTTATGCGCGAGTTGCATCGGAAAGACGGCCTGAGGTTTCGGGGGACAACTGAGACATAATCCTGCCAAGGAGGAGGCACTGCATGGGATTTACGAGATTTGCCCGAAATTCCGTTCTTTCCGGAGCTGTCGCTGGGACGATGGTGCTGTCCGGATGTTCATTCAACCATCCCCATCCGACGCTCCATTCGGCGGGACTGACGCCCGATGCGAGTCCGAACGGAATCATCGTCCGGGCCATCAACCCTTTTTACAACAAGAAGGCTCTTCCCTACGAATTGCCCTACACGATCTCTCTGGACTCAGAGCATCCCTATGTCATTCACTGCGAACACAACAGGGTGGTGAAGGTTCCTTCGCGTTACCGGAAAGTCATCGTCCGCTTCATCGGAAGGGAAAACGGCTACGTCCAGTCCGTCGAGGTCAAGGGAACGGACTGGAATAACCGCATCGACCGGAGGTTCTATTTTCATCCGGACCTGGACCGGTTCCTTCGGACCCTCTCCCCGGTCGCAGTCAATTCCCAGAAGGGCATAGGAATCGGAAACTACATCAACGGATGCACCGATCCGCTCCTGATCCTCTCGGTCGCTCCCGGAAACCCCAAGGTGGTCAACGAATTCACCTTTTTGGGAGACTTCATTCAGAAGATCCTCGATCCCCAGAGTCCACTCAAGGTGTTTTCCTTCCTGCTCGTCGATCAGTAGGCATCGATGGCAGAAGAAGAGCGATCGAAAGGACCGCATAAGGTGTTTAGCGTCACGGACATGTGCAAGACAATCGAGAGGCATGGAATTCGCCTGACCCCCCAGAGAACGGCCATTGTTGAGGCTCTCGCCCAATATACGGGCATTTTTTCCGTAGGCGAGCTTCAGCGGCATCTGGCCCTCTCGAATCCGGACCTCGGACGGGCGACCCTCTTTCGTGCCCTCGATCTCTTCGTCAGGCTTGGAGTCTTGGAAAAGGTCCACAGGGAGATGGGGGAGGACGGGTATATCGTCGGAGTGACCGGCCACCACCACCATCTGATCTGCCGTGTGTGCGGCGATGTCCGCCATATCGATTTCTGTCCCATCCAGAAGGAAATCGATGAAATCGTCCTTCAGGAAGGTTTTACCGATGCCGTGCATCGTTTCGAAATCGAGGGAATCTGTGCCAGGTGCCGGGAGAAGTCCGAAAACGGAAAAGGCGTCAGGGGCCCAGGGGCTGGAAAACGGGGAGTTCCTGCGAGGCAAGGTAAAGCCCCACTATCAAAAGGGCGATTAGCCCGGCAATGAGAAGAAAAGGTTTTCTGCGAGAGGGGGACGGTGTGCTCACGAAAGTCATTCTAGGAGGGGAGCAAAAGACTGTCAAGCGAATGGCGGGGGCCCTCCTCCTTCTGACGGCCGGACTCTTTTTGTTCTCGGCCTGCGCCGGGGGAGGGGGGGGGTCCGGAAATGAGGTCTCCCTCTCGGTGGAAGGGGACCAGCCGAGCCCGATCCGCTTCGAAGGCCAGGCGACCCCGGTCCTCCTTCCCCACACCAACCTGTATGTATTTCTCACGTCGAGCCGTCCGCTCTACTTCAGGGATGGCAAATACTTTCAGTATTACAGGGACAACTGGTACCGGTCGGAGGATCTCAAGGGGCCCTGGGAGCAGATCGACGGGACCCAGATCCCCGACCTTCTTCAGAACATTCCGCCCGACTATTACTACGACAATTTCCCTTACAAGCTGAAAAAAGACCACTAGCCTCGGGTATCCGGCACCGATGGCGCGAAGAGCGGCCTTCCCACACCCCCTTCTATGGACGCTTCCAGGAGCATCCCAGGACGGAATCCGGTCAGTTCGAAGGCGCTTCCTTCCCGACAAAAGATCTCAATCCATCCGGAGCTGTTGACCAGGATCCCGGGTCGGCCCCTCGGGACATCCTGGTAACGGGAGACATAGGGGAGGTCGATGCCGTCGAACGCGATCCTGACGCTGGTCGGTGGCACATTGGCCCGGTAACCAAGAAGGACGTTCCCGAACCGGTCGACATTCCATACGAGGAGCCTGTCGGCTCCGGCCCCGGAAAATCCCGTGTCATGGACAAGATCCGCGGCGGAAATCTCTTCTCCCATTTCTTCAGGGCGAATTCCCCGGCATAGGGCGGCAACGGCCGGGGCAAAAAGATCCCGCCCCTGAAAAGTCGCCGTCTCCGCACCCCCGAAGGCCGAAGGGTTCGAAAGATGGTAGAAGCGAAGGCCTTCGACCCACCGGTTCAGATGATGGGGAAGCCCGTTGTCGGGAAAAACAAAAAAATGGCCGGGAGCGGACCCGATCAGAGCCCGGCGCGGGCTTCCGACCCCCGGATCGACAACGACGAGATGGATGGTGTCGGGTGGTGAGACCTCAAGAATGTCGATCAGTGACGGAAGGGCGAGGAGGGGCATGAAGGGGGGAATGTCATGGGTGACGTCGATCAGGATGGCGTCCTGAACCCGGGAGAGAATCGCCATCCTGACGCTGGCGACGTAGGTGTCCCTTTGGCCAAAATCGGAGATGAAAGTGACGAACGTTCTCACAGGGACCCTTTCGGTTGTTCGGGAATCCAGATGGGAGCGGTCAGGGCGAGTGATGTGGCCAGAAGAAATGCGATCCAGAAGAGGAGGATGCCAGGGAGGGCCCAGAAGGCCAGGAACCCGCCCAGGAGCCCCACATTCACGGCTTCCGAGCGGATCGCCCTGCCGAGGTTCCTCCGGAGGGGAATGAAAAAGGAGGCGCTGAAGCGGCACCCTCTTCCGAAGGAGGGGAAAAATGGGGGAACGCGTCTTCTGTAGTCTGCGTATCCGGGAAGAGCGCGAAGAAGTTCCTTCTCTTCGTGCCGGGCCAGGAACGCAAGGAAGGGGATTCCGCCGCCGACCAGGATCGCCGCCCCCTGGGCGGACGACATCAGGGAAAGGGAGAGGATCATCCCGCCGGACCCGGCATACAGGGGATGACGGACGCAAGAAAACAACCCTTCTTCGACAAGATTCGCGGTTCTGGGGGTGAAGCCCCACACCGTCCCGCTGCCCAGGGTCGCGGTGGCGGACAGTCTGACCAAAAGAGCGATCCCGTAAAGAGCGAGGGGAGCTAAAAGGGCCATATGGCGCATCCCTTCAGAGATTTCCCTGGTCCCCCCGTCGACGGTCCGAAGGATCTCTGCCCAGAGCGGAAAAGGATGGCGGCTGTTTTCGACCATGGCCACTGCAAAGAACCCGAGAAGGATCGGGACCCTTGCCCGATAGGCCCAGGTTTCGAATAAAAAAGGGGATCGGGGGCCCGGGAGGTCCTTTCTGGGATTCGGTCCAGGGATTGTCGTCATGGGGGCGATCCTGCGGTTCAGAAATGTCACGACCGTATAATGTCCAAAGTCATCGCGTGCATCGTAACAGGATGGAGGATATCGATGAAAGGGGTGCGTGGTGCCGGCCTGAAAGAGGGAATCCTGCTGGCCTTGCTTCTGTATTTGGAGACGGCCTGCGCGGGGGGGATGGGAGAGGGGCGATCTTTGCCCGTTCTCGAAAAAGAGGCCCATGGCGCCTTGGTGAGGGGGGAGCTGACAAAGGCGCTGAGACTTGATCGTCAGGCTTTGGCCCTCTCACCCGGAGATGCGATCCTCCTGAACAATCTGGCGGTAGTCGAGGATCGGCTCGGAGAGGAAGAAAAGGCCCTGCAGATCCTCGAGGAGGCCAACAGGAAATCTCCTCGCGATCCCAAAATCCTTTTGAACCTTGCAAGGATAGAGCTCAAGATCGGGCGGGAAGGCGAGGCCTTTCGCACGGCAGGGAAAATCGTGGCGATGGACCAGTGGCCGGAAGGATTCCGGACCCTGATGGGAAAGATCGACATCGATCTTTCGCGCTACGGGGAGGCGCATATCTATCTCCATGAGGCTCTTGAACGCCATCCGGGCAACCCCCTGATCCTCACCTATCTGGGAATCGTCCATTATCGTCTGGGAGAGCTCTCCGACGCGAAAAACAATTTCAGGGAGGCTCTTACGAGACATCCCCCTCCCAGGCTTCGGGGAACCCTCGAAAAATTGATGAAGGCCCCGGACAGGGTTCTCGGTCCTGTCCCCTCCCGCTCCCTTGTGGAGGAAGGATCCCCCCAGAAAAAAGCGAAAGGGAGTCCCTGAAAAAATACTTTCCTTTCTTCAGGAATACGGATAGAATAAAAAGATTCCGAACCGTAGAAAAGCGGTAAAGGTCAGAGGAGGATTTACGCGCATGTCACTTTCAAACCAAAACAATCTTTCAGAAGACGTCGTCACGGACCAGGATGAGAATCTTGGGCGGGACCAAATGGATCTGCTGTATTCCGAAACGCTCCGGAATTTCGAGGAGGGCGCCGTTGTCGACGGGACGGTTATCGCCATATATCCGACCGAGGTGGTTGTCGATATAGGCTACAAGTCCGAAGGGCACATCGCCAAGTCGGAGTTTTCCGATGAGGAGGCATCGGCCCTCAAGGTGGGCGACAAGATCAGCGTCTATCTCGAGGAAAGGGAGGATCCCCAGGGGAACCTGGTCCTTTCCAAGGAAAAGGCCGATCGCATGAAGGTGTGGGATTCCCTCGAGGCCCTGTCCGAAAAGGGCGAGGTTCTCGAAGGAAAGGTCGTGAGCCGCATCAAGGGAGGCATGACCGTCGACATCGGTCTCAAGGCCTTCCTTCCGGGTTCGCAGATCGATCTCCGGCCCGTCAGGGACATGGATCGCCTTGTCGGCCAGACCATTCAGGTCCGCATCATCAAGATGAACAAGAAGCGCGGCAACATCATTGTTTCCCGCCGTGTCCTTCTCGAGGAGTGGCGTGACCGGCGCAAGAAGCTGACGATGGAGTCGCTCAAGGAGGGTGAGGTTCTCGAGGGAATCGTGAAGAACATCACCGATTACGGAGCCTTTATCGATCTCGGCGGTGTCGACGGACTTCTGCATATCACGGACATGTCCTGGGGGCGTGTCTCGAGCCCTCAGAATCTGATGGCCGTGGGCGACAAGATCAATGTGATGGTGTTGAAGCATGACAAGGAGACCGGGCGCGTCTCCCTCGGTCTGAAGCAGCTGAAGAGCGACCCGTGGACGACAGTCGCGGAGCGCTATCCGGAGGGTTCAAAGGTGACGGCGAAGGTGGTTTCGATCACCGACTACGGAGCCTTCCTTGAGATCGAGCCCGGGGTTGAAGGATTGATGCACATTACCGAGATGAGCTGGAACCATGAGGTCAAGCATCCCAGCAAGATCATGAATGTGGGAGACATGGTCGAGGCGAAGGTTCTGAAGATCGACGAGAAGAACCGGAAGATTTCGCTTGGATTGAAGCAGCTCGGTCCCAATCCCTGGGACGTCGTGGAGGACAAGTATCCGATCGGAACGATTGTTTCCGGCAAGGTCAAGAGCCTCACCGATTTCGGGGTCTTTGTCGGCCTCGAGGAGGGAATCGACGGGCTGATCCATATTTCCGATCTTTCCTGGACGCGCCACGTCAGGCATCCGTCCGAGGTCTTCAAGAAAGGTCAAAAGGTGGACGCCATCGTCCTGAAGATCGAAAAGGAGCGCCAGCGCCTTTCGCTCGGATACAAGCAAATGACGACCGACCCCTGGGAGTCCGAGATCCCGGAGCGTTTTCCGGTCGGGCGCACCATGAAGGGCAAGGTGACGAAGGTCATGGATTTCGGATTCTTCGTCGAGATCGAAGATGGTGTGGAAGGATTGGTTCATGTCAGCGAAGTCGATCTTCCTTCCGGCGAGCGTCTTGACCAGATGTTCCCGGTCGATTCAGAGGTCAATGTCAGGGTCGTGAAGATCGACAAGGCGGAGCGCAAAATCGGTCTTTCCGTCAAAGGACTCGAAGAGGAAACCGCCTGATACAGCCATTGCGGTGCGGGGAGTCCTGTCGTCATGTCGAGGCAGGATTCCCCTCTTTTATTGTGAAGGCGTTTTTTCTCAGTGAATTCGCGAGTTGTCCAGGCAAGGTGTTTCAAGTGGGGAAATGATGGTTCGAAAGATTTTTCGGGCTTTCCTGGTGATTCTGACCGTTCTTGTCGTCATTTTTGTTCTCGGGCGGGGAGCCGCTTTCTTTAGTCGCTCGATGCCACTGGTCGGAGGGGCGGAGATCGGAGTGGTCCGCATTTCTGGGGTCATCCTCTCGTCGCGAAAGCCCATCCGCCAAATCCGGTCTCTTGCCAAGGATCCGAGAATCAAGGCGATCATTCTGCGCATCAACAGTCCCGGCGGAGCTGTTGTGCCGTCTCAGGACATATACGAGGAAGTTCTGAAGGTCCGAAAAAAGGGGAAGCCGATCATCGCGTCGATCGGGACGGTTGGAGCCTCCGGCGCTTACTATATTGCTTCAGCTTGTGACAGGATCGTGGCAAGTTCGGGATCGCTCACCGGAAGTATCGGTGTTATCATGGAGCTCGCAGAATTTCAGGATCTCATGAAAAAAATTGGAATTCAGAGTGAGGTCATGAAAAGTGGAGCTTTGAAGGACGCCGGGTCGCCTTTCAGACCCATGACTCCAGAAGAAAAGGCTTATTTACAATCCGTCCTGGATGAGATGCACCAGCAATTCATTTCGGATGTGGCGAAAGGGCGCCACATTCCGGTTCAGGTCCTGAGGCCCTTGGCGGACGGCCGTGTCTTTACGGGGCGTTCGGCCATTTCCAATCATCTCGTGGACCAGTTGGGGGATTATCAGGATGCGGTGGCCGAAGCGACAAAATTGGCTCATATCACTGGATCACCCGTAATTAGGACCTTTCCCGAAAAAAGTTTTCTGGATAAAATGCTTTCGTCGCAGATCAACAACATGTTGGAGTCCGTAGCGCAACAACCGGCTGGGTTCTGGTCCATACTGCCGGGACATGCCATTCTCCGATAACCTCTTACCAGAGAAGGAGCGGGACAAACAATGACCAAAGGTGAGCTTGTACAAAGGCTGGCAAGGCAATTTCCCGGAATCAGGCGAGAAGATGCCCGTATGATGATCGATCTGTTTCTCGATTCCATGAAGGACGGCCTACGTTCCGGTGATACCGTCGAACTCCGGGATTTTGGCGTGTTGCGCGTCAGAACAAGAGCGACGAGAAAGGCCCGAAACCCGCGGACCGGATCCTCGGTGGTCGTTGCCCCGAAGAAGGTTCCCTACTTCAAGCAGAGCCGAATCCTCAAATCCAGCCTCAAGTCCAGCCAGGTCAAGGGATAACCTCAATGTTCGAAAGCCTGACAGGCCGTTTTGAAGGGATTTTTCAAAAGCTGACAGGTCGCGGAGGTCTGACCGATGCGGCCGTCGAGGAAGCCCTTCGGGAGTTGAGGGTCGCGCTTCTGGAAGCCGATGTGAGCCTTCCCGTTGTCAAGGAATTTACGGAGACGTTGGGAAGTCGCCTCGTGGGCCAGGCCCGAAAAACAGGGCTGACTCCTGCCCAACAGGTCATCACGGAAGTTTACCAGGAGATGGTTCACATTCTCGGGGACCATCGCGCGAATATTGCCCTCTCCTCGAAGCCCCCGACCATCATCTTCATGATGGGGCTTCAAGGCTCAGGAAAAACAACGACTGCCGCCAAAATCGCCCTTCATTTCAAGACCCAGGGTCGTCGGGTCCTTCTTGTGGCGAGCGACTTGGCCCGCCTGGCGGCCGTGGATCAGCTCCGGATCCTTGGAGAGCAGATCGGCGTCCCCGTCATCGGGCCGGAGGCGGGTGTCACGCGTCCCCAGGAGATGGTTCCGTCGGTTCGAAAACGCATTGTCCAGGGAATGTATGAGATTGTGATCGTGGATACCGCCGGCCGTTTGACCGTCGATGACGAACTCATGGATGAGCTTAAAACTCTCAAGTCGTTATACGCTCCCAAGGAGTGCCTGCTTGTGGCCGATGCCATGCAGGGCCAGGAGGCTGTTTCGGTGGCCACGGCCTTCGATCAGGCCGTGGGAATCGATGGGGTGGTCTTCACGAAGCTTGATGGAGACACGCGCGGAGGCGCGATCTTGTCGATCCGGAGCGTCTTGAAAAAGCCGATCAAGTTTACGGGGGCCGGAGAAAAGCTGGATCGCCTGGAACCCTTCATTCCCGAGCGCATGGCCTCACGCATCATCGGAATGGGCGATATCGAAACCCTTGTCGAGAAAACCAGGAATCTTGTTTCCCAGGAACAGGCCGAGACACTTGTCCGGAAAATGGGAAACAATCAAATGACGTTGAACGATTTCCTCCAGCAGATTCAGGGCATGAAAAAGCTTGGAGGGCTTGATGACCTCATGGGGATGATTCCTGGCGGGGCTTCCCTCAAATCCAAGGTCGACATGCAGTTGGTCGAAAAAGAATTGAAGCGGACGGAAGCGATCATATTTTCTATGACCAACGAAGAGCGTGATCATCCGGACGTGATCGACGGGAACCGGAGAAAGCGTATCGCCAGCGGATCTGGGACGAGCGTGCAACAGGTCAACCAGCTTTTAAAACAATTTGACCAGGCCCGGCGCATGATGCGCACGGCGCTAAAATCCAAGGGGAACCGGTCGTTGAGATCGATGTTCCCATTCTGATCGGGACAACCGATCGACACAATCCGGACTATCCGGACTGAAGGAGGATGTGTGGCTGTTCATATTCGGCTTGCAAGACATGGAAGAAAGAAACTGCCTGTGTACCGGATCGTTGTGGCGGATTCCAGATCCCGCCGGGACGGACGTTTCATCGAAGTGGTGGGGACCTATGCCCCCAAACAGAACGAAGGTGAGATCAAGATCAACCGGGAAAGAATCGATTCCTGGATCTCTAATGGGGCCACTCCAACTGACACGGTTGCCCGTCTTATCAAGAAGGCGACTTCAACGGCTTCTTGAGAGGGAATCACCGCCTCATTCCAAGGATTCCTGCCTTCAGCAGGCAAAGGGAGGGCCTCGTCATTCCCGCTCTCAAAAGGGCCATTGAGGTAACGGTGTGCCGGTGGTGAATCCGGATCCTTCGGACCAGGGAATTTTGGTCGGGAAGATGGGGCGCCCCTTTGGTGTCCGGGGTTTCGGGAGAGTTTCTGTTATTTCCGATAATCCCGACCGCTTTCTGGATGATCGTGGGGAAACCTTCCATCTTGCGACTCCTTCACGGGTGAATGGAAAGAGTCGAAGGCTTGTCCTTGAGGACACCGAGTGGAAAGGAGATGTCCTCCTTGTCAAATGGGAGGGGATTGACTCCCCCGAGGTTCTTAAGGAAATCTCCGGGTGGGATATTTTCTGGGAGGGTCCGGATGACTGGATTCCTGATGACTCAGAGGCCCAGAAAATATCCGATTTGATCGGGATGCGTGTGCTGGACTCGCTGACCGGAACAGATGTTGGATATATCAGCGGGTTTTATGAAAGACCGGGGCAGGATCTGCTGGCCATCGACGCAAAGGGACGAGAGATCCTATGCCCTTATGTCGAACCGCTCGTTCCGCGGATAGACAGGGACAGGCGTGAGGTGTATGTTCAATGGGGCATTGTCGGCATATAGGGGCCATCACTCTTTTCCCTGAGATGCTCCGCTCCATTTTCAGCACCAGTATCCTCGGCCGGGCGGAAACCAAAGGTCTCGTCCAGTATTACACCTGGAATCTCAGGGATTTCGGAACGGGCTCCTATCATTCCGTCGACGATTATCCCTTTGGAGGGGGCGGAGGGATGGTCCTGAAACCGGAGCCCTTGGCCGATGCCCTTGACCTTTCGATGGGTATCCTCGAGGAACTGAGTGGAGAAGAACCGCCTCGGCTTCTCTATCCATCGCCTCAGGGACAGAGATTTTCCCAGTCGGTCGCGGAGGAATGGGCGAGAAGTGCGCGCCCCCTTCTTTTCCTTTGCGGTCATTATGAGGGAATCGACCAGCGGATCCTTGATCAATATCCCCTAGAGGAATGGTCTGCCGGAGACTATATCCTGTCGGGAGGGGAGCTTCCCTGCTCCCTGATGGTGGATGCGGTCGTACGGCTCATTCCTGGCGTCCTTTCCAACGAAAGTTCGCCGGTGAACGAAACTTTTTCAAACGGATCCTTCGATTACCCCCAATACACGAGGCCGCGTGTCTTTCGGGGGAGCGAAGTTCCTGAGGTCCTTCTTTCGGGGGATCATCAGGCCATTCGGCGCTACAGAGAGGATGTCTCCCGCAGGAAACAACAAGCCGTGAGGCCGGATCTTGGCGGAGACCAGGCCAGTGTTTCCCGTTAACCAAGTGTCCGACAAATCGGACACAATCACGAGGTGAGTCATGCAGGTACTTGATCAGGTGGAGCAATTGTTCATGAAAGAGGAAGCCCCGAAGCTGTCGGTGGGAGAAACCGTTCGGGTTCACACCAAGGTTGTCGAGGGAGAAAAAGAACGGATTCAGGTTTTCGAAGGGGTTGTGATCGGGATTCGTGGTGGGGGAACGCGGGAAATGGTGACGATCCGGAAGATCTCCTTTGGGGTCGGAGTCGAGAGGACCTTCCCGGTCCATTCTCCCCAGGTCATCAAGGTGGACCATGTCCGTTCTGGCCGTGTCCGTCGGGCAAAGCTGTACTTCCTGCGCGACAAAAAGGGAAAGGCTGCTCGCCTGAAAGAGGCCAAGGAAGAGTAACCCACCACCGCAGGCGTTCGTCCCGTGATGGATGGGACGTGGGAGGCGCTCGCCGTCTCAGGCTTGTCCGATGGCCGGTTTCCCTGGCTCGTCGCAGGAGTGGACGAGGTTGGTCGGGGAGCCTTGGCGGGTCCAGTGACCTCGGCCTGTGTGGTCTTTCCCCTTCCAGTCGAACGTTTTGCAGGTTATGGAATCGCTGACTCAAAACTGTTGACTCCGGAAAAACGGGAGACCCTCTCCCGCTGGATCGAGGAAAACGCCCTTTTTACTGCCTTGGGATGGGCCTCGGTCGACGAGATAGAACGTCTCAACATTCGGAGGGCGACCATGCTCTCAATGGGAAGGGCCCTCCAGACGCTCCCCCAAACGTTCCTGAGAGAGAACTCCATTCTGGTCGCCGTCGATGGAAAAGACCTCATTGCGGACCTTCCTTTCCCACAGACGGCCGTCGTGGGTGGGGACGGAATGGTCCTTTCGATCGCGGCAGCCTCCATCCTGGCAAAGGTGGCGCGTGACCGATATATGGGCGAGATCGATTCCGAATTCCCGGAGTTTCGCTTTCGGATCCACAAGGGGTATGGAACAAAGGATCATAGGGAGGCGATCAGGAGATATGGGCTTTCCCGTCATCATCGCCCACTCTTCTGTCGAAAGGCCCTTGAGCCCGGGTCGTCCTGAATTCCTTCCGAGTGCGCCCTGATGCGCGAAAGAGCTGTAGGAATGTCACATCCTGATACTGAGGCGCCTCCGGCGTCTTCTGCCCGTTCCTGGTTCTGGCTGATGGCCAACCTGGCCTTTTCTTCCCTCATCCTCCTTTTTCTTTTCTGGACATCGACAGTCTTTCTGATTCTCGACAACATGCGTCTTGAAACCGCCTCGGCAGCCCATATTCTTCTGATCTTCGACACGCCTCCCTCTCCCAAAGAAATCCAGGGCCTCACCGCCACGATGGAAAAGATTGCAGGGACAGGAAGCGTCTCTGCCCTTCAGGCACCCGATCAAAAAAGCAGGACCGGAAGGGCGACCAGCCGTCGGATCCTTTCGGTGGCCGTCTCCCTGGGGCAGACTCCGGATGGACATTTCGTGACGCTTTCGGAGCAGATCTCCTCCATTCGCCAAATTCTCAAGAATGACTCTGAAATCAAGGAAATCGTTTTCAATCCCGACTGGGTCTCCCGGGTGGACGCCCTTGCCGGAATCTCCCTGGGTGTGCGGAAGGGGATCGTGGTTCTCGGGGGACTTCTTCTTGTGGGACTGGCCCTCTACTGGGGGAGGATTTCACTGCCTTTCTGGGCGCATCTTTTCCCGGGATCACGGTCCCGGGAGGCTCGGGCTCAGGCCGCCACGAGGAGCGCGATCTTCCAGCGGCAGGAGGATTTGCCGCCACCCCCTTCCGCTCCCTTCGAAAAGAATGGAGACTCTCCCCCCGTCATTTTGCGTCTCCCCTCCGGAGCCTTGTGGGGGATGCTGGCTTCTTCCATCGCGATCTTTCTCGTCTGGCTATTCCGAACGATCCTTTATCCTGGTCTCCAGAATCCGTTTATGGTCGGAGCCATGGGAGCCAATCCCATCGCAAGCCATCTCTGGATTCTCTTTCCCGTATTTTGCGGGGCCATCGGCCTTCTCGGGGGCCTTGTCTGTCTCATCCTTCCCTTGTCGTCCAAGAGCCCGGACGTTCTTCGGCCGTGATTCCGCAATTTCCGGAAAATCCCTCCTCCCGGAAGACTGGGGCAGCTCGCACAGATCTTCTTTTCCTGCTTTTCCTCCTGATCTTTTTCACTTCAGGAGGCGGGATAACCCCGAACAAGGTTTTTGCCGCCTCGAATCCTTCGATTCGTTCGATCGAGAAAAAGCTCGATGCCCGGGAGCGGGAAATGAGAACACTTAAACTCCGGCTCGCAAAAAACAAGGATCGGCTGAGACGATACAAGGGCCGTCGCCTCAAGCTCAAGGTCAGGATCCTCAAGCTGAGGGTCAAGCTTGAGTCGTTCCACCTTCAGGTCGAGCGGCTTCAGATCCGCGAAATCCAGGATCGCCAGGCCATCAGGCGCCTCGATCGCGCCATGGCCCATCTTGGGGTGATCGTCGACGCCGACCTTCGCGAAAAAGGATCGCTTGAATCAAGGCTCCTCACGCGCTTGGCGGAGGTCTCGCTGTCCCGTCTCGATGGAACCGACATTCAACCCGACCTTATCCTGCGGTCCAATATCCTTGCCGATCAGACAACTCATCTCGACTCCCTGCTTCACGGATACAGGAACAAGGAAAATCGGCTTCGCCTCAGTCGGGCCCAGTTGAAGACGATCCAGAATCACGAAAAGAGACTTCTGGAAAATCGCGAAAAGGAGGAGGCGCGTCTCAAGAGAAAGATGACCGGAACCCAGAGCGAGATCGCCCGGCTTAAGAAAAAAGAAGAGGCCATCGCCCAGGACAACCGTTCGATTCTCAGGCGCCGTCGAAAGCTGATGAACCTGATTGCCAGGCTAGAACGGATGCGGCGCAGGACCTCAGCCAGCGAACGCTTCGCCCATCCTCCCGTACCGGGCCACACGGTCTTCCAGTGGCCGGTCCATGGCCGGATCATCGAGCGTTTCGGACCGTTCCACGATGGCATCGATATTGCGGCAGGAGTCGGTTCCCGCGTCCGAGCGGCTTGGCCGGGAAAGGTTCTCTTTGCGAGAGCCTATACAGGATACGGACGCCTGGTCATTCTGGCCCACGGGGATCATCTTTATACCCTTTACGGCCACCTCGACCATATCTTCGCCAAGGAGGGCCAGAGGATCCCGGAGGGGGGAATCCTCGGAACGGTGGGGCGGGGGGGAACGCGTGGACGGTCGACCCTCTTTTTCGGAGTGACCCGTCGGGGGAAGCCAATGAGTCCGATGGGATTCCTTTCGCACTGAAGGGGGAAGCCCGCGCGAAGGCCGGCGCCCGTGTTGTAATACCGGGCGATGCATGATATTCTCAAATCACGATTTGTTGAGCCGTATCTCTTCTCGAAAGCCTCCCGGGCTCCGGCAGGACCCTCGGGAGTACCATTATAAGGATCTTTATGCATCTTCCGGGTTTCAAGAATGGGTCGAACCGATCAGGCTGGAAGTGGGTCATGAAAACGGGAAACATCCTGCTTGTCCTTGCAGTCGGGATTCTGGTCGGCGGAGTCGGCCATGCGGTTCTGGCGGATGGGGGAACGGACAAGAGTCTCAAGATCTTTTCCATGGTCTACGCCCTGATCCAGAACGATTACGTCGACAAGATCCCGGCACAGCCGGTCCTCGATAGTGCGATTCGGGGCATGGTGGCCTCGCTCGATCCCCACTCCGAATATATGACCCCCCAGGAATATCATGATCTCGAAATCAACACCCAGGGGCGCTTTGGCGGTGTCGGAATCAAGATCACCACCGAAGGGAACCGTATCATTGTTCAGGCCCCCATCGACGACTCCCCTGCTTTTCGGGCGGGGATCAAGTCGGGGGACGAGATCATCCGGGTCAATGGGGTGAGCACGGCGTCCCTTGGCCTCGCCAAGGCTGTCAGGACAATGAGGGGAAGGCCGGGAACCCATGTGGTGCTTACGGTTTTCAGGAAGGGGGTCTTCAAGGCCAGGGACTTCGATCTGGTCCGGGAGGTCATCAAGATCCACACGGTCAAATACCGCATGCTGAAGGACCATATCGGATACGTCCTCGTCCGGGAGTTTTCGGAAAACACGGCACGGGATCTCGACGCAACCCTGAAGAAGCTCGACCGCAAGGGAATGCGCGCTCTCGTAATCGACCTCCGTAACAACCCTGGCGGTCTGCTGACAAGCGCGGTGGACGTCTCCTCGCTCTTCATTCCCGACAACAAGGTGGTTGTTTCGATGAAGGGGCGCCGTCAGGAGCGGGCCTTCCGATCTCATGGGGGAGAAGATTTTCCACGCGTTCCGGTCGTGATTCTTGTCAACACGGAAACCGCTTCTGCGGCGGAGATCGTCTCCGGAGCGCTTCAGGATTACCACCGCGCGACGATCGTCGGCACTCAGACATTCGGAAAGGGCTCGGTTCAGACGATTCTTCCTCTCTTTGACGGATCGGCCCTCCGCCTGACGACAGCTCGCTATTTCACCCCATCGGGCCGATCGATCCAGGACTACGGGATTACTCCTGACATCATCGTCAAGGAGAAAATTCCGAAAGGGGCCAGGCCCATTTCCGTTCCCCGCGAGGTGGATTTGAAGCATCATTTTCTCAATCCCGACGGGAAAGAACACCATGTGATCATTCCTCCCGCCAATATCCAGAAACACCTCGTCTATCCCATTCCCTCCGGGAAGGGTGACAATCAGCTGAATACCGCCATCCGGATCCTCAAGCGAAAGATGGAAGGCTGATCTCCGGGGGCTCTCTTTTTGGCCCCCGCCTCCCTTCTTGTATTCTTTCCGGTTATTTCCTCGTTAAAAAAGACTTGCCAATTTCCTTTCCCTTTGCTATCCTTTTATCACTCAGTGGGTGTGAGTGCTAAAACCCGGTTTCAACATTGAAAATGGAGGTGTGTATGAAATTTAAGCCATTGAAGGATCGTGTTTTTGTGAGCTATGCGGAAGAGGTCGAAAAGACCCAGGGTGGGTTGTACATTCCTGACGCCGCAAAAGAGAAGCCTCAGAAAGGCAAGGTGGAGGAGATCGGTGAAGAGGTGAAGTCCCTGAAGAAGGGTGACACGATTCTCTTCGACAAGTATTCGGGGTCGAAGATCTCGATCGATGGGACGGATTACCTGATTCTGCGGGAAGAAGATATCCTGGGCGTTTTTGTTTCCTGAGGAAGAGAGCGGGAAAGTCTGAAACGATCCATCAAATAAAATTAAATCATGAATTTTTCGGGAGGAAATGCGATGGCAAAACAGATGGTTTACAGTGAAGAGGCCCGGAATGCCGTGCTACGCGGAGTCGCCGCCCTCGCGGACGCGGTGAAGGTGACCCTGGGTCCCAAAGGTCGCAACGCCGTTATCGACAAGAAGTTCGGCGCCCCTACCATCACCAAGGATGGTGTGACGGTCGCCAAGGAAGTTGAGCTCAAGGACCCTTACGAGAACATGGGTGCCCAGCTCGTGAAAGAAGTGGCCTCCAAGACCAGCGATATCGCAGGTGACGGAACCACCACCGCGACCGTCCTGGCCCATGCCATCTATCGCGAGGGGGTCAAGAATGTGACCGCCGGTGCCAACTCGATGGACATCAAGCGCGGGATCGATCTGGCCGTTTCTGCCGTGATCGAGGAGCTCAAGAAGCTGAGCAAGCCCTGTCAGGACAAGAAGGAGATTGCCCAGATCGCCACGATCTCCGCAAACAATGATGCCGAGATCGGTCGTCTTATCGCCGATGCCATGGACAAGGTCGGCAAGGATGGTGTGATCACGGTCGAAGAGGCGAAGAGCATGACCACCTCGCTCGACGTTGTGGAGGGAATGCAGTTCGACCGGGGATATGTCTCTCCCTATTTCGTCACCGACCAGGAGCGGATGGAGGTCATTCTCGACAATCCGTACATCCTGATCCATGAAAAGAAGATCAGCAACATGAAGGACCTTCTCCCCATTCTTGAGCAGATCGCCAAGATGGGCCGCCCACTCATGATCATCGCGGAAGAGGTTGAAGGCGAGGCCCTGGCGACCCTGGTGGTCAACAAGCTTCGCGGAACCCTCAATGTGGCTGCAGTAAAGGCTCCCGGCTTCGGGGACCGGAGAAAGGCAATGCTCGAGGATATCGCGATCCTGACGAATGGCACCATGATTGCCGAGGACCTTGGTCTCAAGCTTGAAAACGTCAAGCTGTCCGACCTTGGCCGGGCAAAGCGGGTGTCCATCGACAAGGACAACACGACCATCGTCGAAGGAGCCGGAGAGCATGCCAAGATTCAGGCGCGTGTGAAGCAGATCAAGACCCAGATCGAAGAGTCGACCTCCGACTACGATCGGGAAAAGCTTCAGGAGAGACTCGCCAAGATCGTGGGCGGTGTGGCGGTCATCAATGTCGGCGCCGCAACCGAAACGGAAATGAAAGAGAAGAAGGCCCGCGTGGAAGACGCGCTTCATGCGACGAAGGCCGCTGTCGAAGAGGGAATCGTCCCCGGTGGCGGCGTGGCCCTTCTCAGATCGTCGGCCGTCCTTGAGCATGTGAAGGCGGAAGGCGACCAGAAGATCGGTGTCAGCATCATCAAGCGGGCGCTTGAAGAGCCGCTTCGCCAGATTTCCCACAACGCAGGTCTCGAGGGCTCAGTGGTCCTACAGCGGGTCCGTCACGAAAAGGGCTCCATGGGCTTTGATGCGGCTTCCGAAACCTATGTGGACATGATCCAGGCTGGCATCATCGATCCGACCAAGGTCACCCGGACGGCGCTCCAGAACGCGGCCTCGGTTTCCGGGCTCCTGCTCACGACCGAAGTCATGATCTGCGAACTGCCCGAGAAGGAAGCCAAAGGACCGGCCATGCCCGGTGCCGGCGGAATGGGAGACATGTATTAAGCCTTTCGTTTCCGAATGGGGGGGGGAATTTTCCCCCCTTTTTTTTTGCCCTGACCGATTTCGCGGGGCTTCAGGAATGTTGTAAAATAAATCTTCAAGGGAGATTTGCGAGATCGTTTTAGACAACGATTCCCGGTAGCATCTCAATATAAACGGTTCAAACAGATCCGAGGAGGAGAGTCTCGATGAGTGAAAATGTTGGGGATGTGTCTACGGCCGAGTGGGACAAGCGTGTTCTCGAATCGAAGGGCGTTGTCATGGTCGACTTCTGGGCTCCCTGGTGCGGACCCTGCCGCATGGTCGCTCCTGTCGTGGATGAGCTGGCGGAAGAATACAAGGGCCGCGTGACCTTCATGAAGCTCAATACCGACGACAACCAGGATATCGCGGTCCGCTACCAGGTGATGGGGATCCCCACACTGATCTTTTTCAAGGACGGGAAGGTCGTGAGCAAGCTTGTCGGGGCCCAGAGCAAGAAAACCTTCAAGGAAAAGATTGAAGAGCTTCTGGCGGCCTGACCCGAGTGATTTCCCATCTTCGAATCGCCGCCTTTGCCACGATCGAGGAGATGTCGGTCTCTTTTGATGAGGGGCTGACGGTCATCACGGGAGAGACGGGTGCTGGAAAGTCTCTTCTGGTCGATGCGCTTTTTCTGGTCTCGGGGCAAAAGCCCCGGGGCCTTTCAGTTCGCCCAGGCTGCCCTGAAGGCATTGTCGAAGCGTCCTTTTCTGCTCCTTCCCTGCCGATTCCCGAATCTTTGACAGAGATTCTTTCCTCAGACGAAGACCTTGTCATTCGCCGGGTGGTCACCGCAAATGGGCGATTTCGTCAGACCGTCAACGGGCAGTCCGTCTCCACATCCCAGCTCCAAAGTCTTGTGGAGATCCTTTTCGACCTCGTCGGTCAGGGAGAGAACCATCGTCTCGTAAAAAGCGAGGCCCACCGCCACTACCTCGATGCCTTTGCGGGAGCCACAGGGCTTTCCGAACGCTTTGAAGGACTGCGGCGGGAGATCCTTGCCCTCAGACGCGAGCGTGAGGAGATTGCCGCGCAGAGGGATCGCGATCTTAGGGAACGGGAGGAGCGGATCCGGATGCGTGAGGATGCGGAGCTGCTCTCCGGTCGACCTGGAGAGTTCGAAGAGCTTTCCCAAATGCTGTCGGCCCAGCTCAATCTCCAGGAAATCCTCATGGTGGCCGGGCGCTCCTACGGAGCCCTCTATGAGGACGATCAAAGTGTCCTCGCCCTTATGGGCCGCATCGCCTCCGACCTCGACCATATTCTCTCGCTGGACCCGACCCTGCAGCCCCTCCGGACGGCGCTCGAAGAAGCGACGGAGATCCTGAAGGACAGCGCGCATGAGCTTCACCGGTATCGCGAATCCATGGAAATGGACCCGGAAAAGCTTGCGGCCCTGGAAGAACGCTTCAGCCTCTTTCGGCGGCTCGCCCAGAAATACCGGGTCCGCCCGGAAGAGCTTGTCCGTCACCTGGAGCAGGTGACGGCGGAAGACGCCGGAGAGGCGGATCGGGTCCTGGAGGAGATGGATTGCCGGATCCTGGCGGCTGAAAAATCTCTCCGGGAGGTGGGGAGGTCTCTAGGAGCCCTGAGGCGGGAAGCCTCCGGACGCTTTTCCGAAGCCGTCTGCGCCGTTCTTCGCCGTTTGAGGATCGACCACCCCTCTTTTTCGGTATCGACCGATCCCTATTCCGATCCTTTGGGGGGACCTTTCGGGATGGAAAAGGTGGAGTTCCTGTTTTCGGCCAATCCAGGAATGCCGGAATGTCCGTTGGGCCAGGTCGCCTCAGGGGGCGAGATCTCCCGGGTTCTTTTGGCGATCAAGGCCGTTCTGGCCGATCTCGACGAAGTGCCGACCCTCGTCTTCGACGAAATCGATTCGGGGATCGGAGGGGAGGTCGGGGAGGTTCTGGGAGATCTCCTCAAGGAAATCGGACGGCGTCGCCAGGTCCTGGCCATCACGCACCTGCATCAGGTCGCCCGAAAGGGAGACCACCATCTGCTGGTTCAGAAGGTGACCGAGGCGGGCCATACTCACTCACGGATTTCGCCGATCACCGGAGAAGACCGGGTCCGGGAAATCGCCCGCATGCTCGGGGGCGAAAAAATGTCCCCCCAGACGATGCGTATTGCCCGGGAACTCCTCGACTAGGGCTTCTTTTTTTCATCCCGTCAACCCATTTAAGCCCACTTTCTACTGGCGAAGATCCCTGAGGATCTTCTGTACCCGATCCCCGAAGGTCGCGAGATCCCCACGTCGGAGGGCCTCGTCGGCCTCCCTCCCCAATTCTTTCAGTCGCGCGGAAAATCCCGGGCGCCTGGTTCCTGTTTTGCTTTTCCCCAGGGAGATTCCGGTGGGATTCGGCCCTGGAGTTCCGGAAAACAGATCGGTGAGAGCCCTATCGAGGGTTTTTCTCATGACGACCCGATCCCCCATGGACACGATCACGCGGCGCAGCTCGGGGAGAGCCCCCGGGCTGGTGGCCGAGAGATAGAGAGGCTCGACATACAGGAGGGAATGGGCGATCGGGATGATCAGGAGCGTTCCACGGACCACCCGTGATCCCTGCTGATTCCAGAGGGTCAATTGCTTGGATATGGGCCCCCGCTGGTCGATGCGGGCCTCGATCTGGTTCGGGCCGTAAATCAGGCGCTCCTTGGGGGCGCGGTAGACCCTGAGCTTTCCCTGGCGTTCCAGCTTGGAACGGCCCACGAGCCAGGCCGACAGATTGTCCCGGTGGGCCGGAGTATAGGGGAGCATCATGACGTATTCCTCCTGGGACTCTCCGGGCAGCCGCAAGACCATGTAGTAGGGCGAGAGTGGGCGTCCATCCCGTTCGGCCAGGGACCACAGGTCCTCCCGGTTGAAGAAGACCTGGGGGTCGGTCATGTGATAAGCCGAAAGGACGAGGGCCGACAGGGAGAACATCGCCGGGGGGAAGCGCAGATGGGGGAGGATCTCCTGGGGGATGTCGGAAGCCGGGCGGAACAGGGTCGGAAAGGCATTTTTATAGGCGGCGAGGACCGGATCGCCCGGATCAACCACATAGAAGGAAGCGGTTCCGTTTTTTGGGTCGACCAGGATCTTGACGGAGTTACGGATGTAGTTGAGGCGTTCCGGCCAGGATGAAAGAGCCTGTCTGTGTCCACTTCGGATCAGCCGTCCGGTGTGGAAGAAGCCGGCCGACCCGGAGATCTCCGAGGCATAGGGATAGGAATCCGAGGTGGTGTAGGCGTCCATCATCCAGACCAGATGACCACCGGGGCCAATGACCGGGACAACGTCGGGATCGAGGCGCAGGAAGGGGGCCAGACGCTCGACGATGTCGAAGATGTCCCGGTGGACCAGGATGCGGCTCCGGTCTGTGATGGCGGTCGACAGAAAGATCTTGAAGGTCCCGTATTCGTAGGAATACAGGAGCTTCCGGAGAGAGGAGGAGAGGCGGATCCCTCCCGTTCCGTCGTAGTGGTTGTAGATGTTCTGCCGGCCCTTGGGGTAGTCGAACTCGGGAATGCGGGTGTTGACGATCGCGTAGGGGGAGGGCTGATCTCCGTAATAGATCCGGGAATGGGAAACCGCCAGGGGGATCGAGGCCTGGGGAGGAATGTCCCGGACCCAGAAGGTGGGAAGGCCTTCCGGCGAGACACGGTTGACGGGCGACATGATCAGCCCGTGGCCATGGGTGTAGGTCAGGTGAAGGTTGATCCAGTTGGGGCTCGGAAGGTTCGCGTAGGAAATCTCCCGGGGTGCCACCAGGACCTGCCGGAGGACTCCGTTGATCCGGTAGCGGTCCGGCGCCAGGATCGGGAAGGTGTAGTAGGTCCGGATCTGCTGGAGCTGGCGGACCGTGGTCAGCATGGGGCGGTGGTCCCAGAGCCGGATGTTCCGGATGGTGGGCCTGTTGTCCGCAAGGTCCGCCGGCGTGAGGTCGGCCAGGTTCGTAATGCGCTCGGAATGGGTGCCGTCGAGATGGAAGGCCTTCCGTGTCCCGGCGATGTTGTGAAGGATGTAGGGGCGCTCCCGGTTGAACTGGTCGGGGAGGACCACGAACCGGGAGAGGATCCAGGGAGTGACGACCAGCCCTCCCGCCCAGACGAAAAAGGCGATGCCCAGAATCGGGACCGAGAGGCGGGAGAGCGTCCGGAAGCTTTCCAGGAGGAAGGCGAGGGCCGCCAGGAGAAGGATCAGGGAGAGAAGGGTGGCGGCAGGGATTCGGGCATGGACATCGACGTAGGAGGCTCCGGACAGAGCCTGGTGGCTGGACAGGAGGGTCTTCGTCCGGAGAAGCAGGGCCTCAAGGGAGAGGACAAGAAGAAGTCCCGCCGAAAGACGCATGAGGACCTTCCTCCAGACGGGGTGGAGGGAGAGCCTGTTCTGTGCGAATGAGATCTGTCCTCCCGGAAGTCCCAGAAGGACGCCTAAAACGAGCGAAAAGAGAAAAGCGTCCTGAAGGAGGCCCGAGAGAAGGTCGTAGACCGGGAGGTGGAAGAGATAAAATCCCAGAGGAAGTCCCAGGATCGGATCGGAAGACCCAGTGGCGGGAGCATGGATGGCCGCCAGAAAACGGAGGGCATCCGGGGTGTCCGAAAGGGGGAGGGCGACCAGAAGGGCCACGACCACGAGCCCTGCACCGATGAAGGGAGACAGGCCCGAGAGAGGGAGCGAGACGGGCTCCAGACCTCCTGCGGGTCCCCGTCTTCGGAATGTGAGGGTGGGAAGGGCCCGGATCAGGGGGCGCAGGGTCGCTGCCAGGACAAGGAAGAAGAGGAGGAAGACCCCCAGGAAAAGGGCGCTTCTCGCCTCAAGCAAGGTCAGGAAGACCGGCAGTTGGCCATTCGAGCGGTACCAGAGGTAATCGGCCCAGAGGTCGAGAAGGGACTGGCCTCCAAAGTACAGGACAACCAGAAGGACCAGGGCGGCGAGGGGCCATTGTTTTCGCATGGGGTCTCCTGAATGGGTGTTCGCGTCTCCCTTCATTCTGCGCCGCGGAAGGATCTGCTGGCAATGAAGAATGAAGAGAGAAGCCGGCAGCGGGCGGGGGCCTGAAGTTCCAGAAATAGGGAAGGGCGCGGAAAGGGAGGGCTATTCCGGAGAAGGGCTCTCCCCAACCACACCGATGAAGCGGTTGGTCATGTCGAGGCCGTCCATCGTCGCCCCGGAGTCCCGAAAACGACAGAGGGTGTCGATGACAGGAGCGGTGATCTCCTCTCCCGGGACAAGAAGGGGGACGCCGGGAGGATAGACGGTCACGATGTCCTTTGCAATCCTTCCGACAGAATCCTCCAGGGGCAGGGTTTCGTGGGGAGCGAAAAAGGCCTCCCTCGGCGTCATCCGGAGAAGATTGTCGAAAAAGACCATCGAAGGGATCGGGGATCGGCTCTCCTGGCGATGGTTCTCCCGGGAAAGGGCGATCAGGGCGTTGACCAGCCGCTCGAGGTCTCCGCGATGATCCCCGATGCTGACGATGACGAGGACATGATCGATGTCGGCCATCTCGACCTGGATCCCGAAGTCGAGATTCAGCCGCTGGGAGACCTGATATCCCGAGACGCCCCACCCCCGGACATCGATGGTCAGCTTCGTTTCGTCGAGGTCGTTCTCCCCTCCTGACATGGCCTGGATTTCCGTCCGGTTGGCGCACTTCAGCCCCGGGATCTCCCGGATCTTCAGCCGGGCCCACCGGGCCAGCTCCAGGGCCCGGCCCAGAAGCTTCACTCCCTCGGTCGCCATCTGCATGCGGGCCAGGTCGAGCGAGGCCATCAGAATGTAGGAAGGACTCGTCGTCTGGAGATAACGGAGAACAGTGGAGAGGCGCTCCACGTCGATTCGCTCCTTCCGGGCATGGAGCATGGAGGCCTGGGTCATTCCCCCGATGATCTTGTGCGTGGATTGAACCGTCAGGTCGATTCCCGCAGCCATGCCGGAGGCCGGGAGCTCCGGGTGAAAATGGAGATGGGGGCCGTGGGCCTCGTCGAGAAGGACGCGCATCCCCCGGGCGTGGGCCGCTTCCGCAACCCGGGGCAAATCGATGGTGACCCCGTAGTAGTTGGGGGAGGTCAGGTAGAGGGTCCGGATCTCGGGATGGTTTTCGATACTGTCGAGAATGTCCCGGGTCCCGTAGTTCAGGGGAAAGGAGGCGCCGTGCTCGGTCCGAAAAGGGATGAAGACGGGCTGGCATCCGGTCATGATCATCCCGGAGACGACCGATTTGTGGACGTTCCGGGTCACGAGAACCGGCTCCCCCGGATTCAGGGTCGCCACAACCATGGCCTGATTTCCACCGGAGGTTCCGTTCACGAGAAAGTAGGAGCGGTCGGCACCGTAGATTTCCGCCGCCAGTTCCTGGGCTTCCTTGATGACGCCCCGGGGCTTCTGGAGAGAGTCCACTTCGTCGAGACAGGTCAGGTCGATCGAGAAGACACGGGGTCCCACAAACTTGCGAAAACGCGTCGAGATCCCTTTTCCGCTTTTATGGCCGGGGGTATGGAAGGAGACCTTCCGGCTTTCGGCAAGGGAGACCATCGCGTCGAAAAGAGGCGTTTTGGTCTGGTCCATCGGGGGAGGCGGGTCCGTCTAGTGATAGGTGAAGATTGGGTGGTTGTCCTCGATGATGAGCGTCGATTTGTCCAGCTCTGTCCGGAGATGGCGCGGAATGCCGAAAAGTCCCTGGTGGGCGAGGCCATCATAGAAGCGGAGATTGGTCAGCCCCCGTTCTCCGAGGATCCGGTCGACGGCCGTGCGGTCCATCGCGAGGGGGTCGACGCCTTTCGACGCGAGCGTGAATCCCCAGGGGAGCCCGAAGGAGGGAATGTTGGTCGAGAATCCGCGAACGGTGGGAAAGGCGGTCTTCATGGTCTGGTAGACCGCGGAGAAGGCCAGGATGAATGGTAGCGCGGCCGCACCGGCCTGGACCGAGATCGTTCCTCCGGGGGACAGGTGGTCGCTCGCGATCTTGTAGAACTCACGGGTATAGAGAAGATAGGCGGGCCCCTCTTCCACCGGTTCGGAAAGATCCGTGATGATGACGTCGAAAATATCCTTCGATTCTTCGAGATATTTTCGCGCATCGGTCGCGAGAACGGTCGAGCGGGGATCGTCGAAGGCGCCCTGGTGCCATTCGGGGAGATGCTCCTTCGAGAGGGAGATGACCTGGTCGTCGATGTCGACCATCACCGCGCGTTCGACCGTCGGGTGGCGCAGGGCCTCCCGGAGGGTCGCGCCCTCCCCGCCACCGACGATCAGGACGGACCGGGGAGCGGGGTGGGCGATCATGGCCGGGTGGACGAGGGCCTCGTGATAGATGAATTCATCGACCTGGGTCGACTGCATCTTCTCGTCGAGTGCCAGGGCTTTACCGTAAACATTGGTCCGAAGGATGTCGACCTTCTGGAAGTTCGTCTGGCGGGAGACGATGATTCCGTCGATTCCGTGCATATGCCCCAGAGACGGAGCCGCGTACTCAATATACCACTTGGAGGTTCTCGCTCCGTTCATCGGATTCGATTCCTTTCCCCTGCATGTCGTCGGTTTCGGAGGGCGATGCGTCCCCCTCGATCTTGTGGGCGATCTTCTCGTTGGATATTCCGATTATCCCCCGCTTGATCTCGTGGATGCTGGGGTTCTGGGACTGAAAGACCTGGGCCAGATGGATCGCGGCCACCTCAGGCTTGAGGGTGTCTCCGCAAGTGAAGACGTCGACGGCCGCGTACCGGTACTCGGGCCAGGTGTGAATGGCCAGATGGGACTCGGCGATGACGACGACCCCGCTGACCCCAAAAGGGCTGAAATGGTGAAACTTGTCGTCGACGATGGTGGCATGGGCTTTTTTTGCGGCGTCAATCATAGAAGTGCGAACGAAATCCGGATCCGAAAGGGAATCGGACTGACAGTCCTTCAGTTCGACTAGAAGATGTGTTCCCAGTGCGTGCACTCGTTACCCCCTGGTTGTGTCGTTAGGTCAAGCCGAAGCCTTTGGGCCAAACCTGCCAAAGGCTCGATTCAGTCAATATCTTGAAGACGAGTTTCAGAAGCTCCGGACGGCCTGTCGGAAATCCGGAACCCGGTCTGTCGACGACGCTGTTCACGACGTGGCTCCTTTGATACAGGGACGGCCCGACGATGGTCCGGGGAGACACGGTCTCCTCCTGGAGGGATCGACGGGCGAAATGCGGGACGATTCCGTCCCCCAGAATCATTGTCTGGGCAAAACGGCGTCCGGTCAACAATCGGTCAGAATATACACTGATTTTTTTCAATTGCAAGAATTTTTTTTTGTTTTTTATTTCAAGGAGTTGGCTGATTCGGGGAAGGTCTTGTGAGGGGGCCGGCGGTTCGGGAAAGCGCCGGCCCGAAGGGAAAATGGGAGGTTAGGGGCGTTTCACGGCCCAGGAGACGACCGGCTGCGTGTTGATCTGCCGAGTGAAGTCGTTGATGAAGTCGGCGAAGGGAATGATCGCCACTTGATGTGTTTTGCGAACCATGACCTTCACATAGAAGGACTTGTCCCCGGGGAGATAGCGGCCGATCCCGTCGAAGCGGACAAAGTTTCCATTGAACAGGCTGTTCGAGAGGAGGAGAACGAAGACGCCCCTGTCAAAGGCCCCGTGCTTGACCAAATGTCCCTTGTCATCGTAGGCCTTGACGACGATCGCGTCGAGCAGGTTCGGCTCCCCGCGCGGATGCCAGAACCGGACGGTGATCTCGTGAATCCCCCGGAATGTGGGGGTCTCCGGGACGACGATCTTGCGTCCGTCAGGGTCCACGAAAGGCTTGCTCCGGGTGACATCCATCCAGAAGTGGTTGTAATGGAGGCGGGTGGACTGGCCCTGCACGAGTTCCAGTGTCTTTTCCCGAGATCCGTTTTGTGTCACGAAAAGGACCTTCGTGCGTGTGGTCTTCGCCGAGGCGCCGCGGACATCGGTCCCGGACAGGATCGTGGCGGCCAGAAGACTCATGGCGACCATGCCCGCCAGGAGGGGGCCTCTGCGAGTTGGGAAGACGGATGAAAGGGAAATTTTCATGCGGCTGGCTCCTTGTCTGGGGTCAGGGGAGGGACCCGGTTCCTCCCCCGAAGGTCGGGAAGGTGCGGAGACGATCCCCCGGCTTTACGGATTCTGTCGAAGGAATTATACTGAAAGACGGGATTTTTTCAAGAAAACGCGAGAATGCTCCTGAGTCGAGGACAGAGCCCTTCCCGGGACAGGGAAGAGGTATCTGCGTCAGGGATTTCCCGATCAATCGAAGATCTAGCGCTAGGATTTAGACCCCGATGGCAGTGACCCAGTTTGTCCCCTTTCCAGGAATACGGCCAGAATTGGTCGAGATTTCCGGTGTGTGGGTCGATCCGAAGTTCTGGACGACCACCTACACCTGTGACGTTGTCCTTCAAAAGTGCCATTCGACCTGCTGTTACCGGTCGAACATCCTGGCACCCGGAGAAAAACGCAGGATCGAGTCCCATATGGACGGAATCTTGCCCTACATGGACCTCGACCGTCAGGAGATTTACAGGACCCGCGGAACATTTGAGGCCGACTGTTCCGAACAGTGCCCCGACGGCTGCGAACTCGATGTCGACGAGGTGAATGCCATGGCCCGCATGTTCCCCCTGGAGGCCGACTACCGCTGCAACCTCATCGTTAGGGGCGAGGACCATGATTCCTGCCTCTTCCTGGCCCATGGTCCGGACGGGGAGGAGCATTGCTCCATCCATGCCTATGCTCTTGATAAAGGGATGTCCTGGATGGCCTTGAAGCCCGCAGACTGCGTCCAGTACCCGCTGGCCATTTATCAGGAGGGTTCCCGGACCATCCTGGGAGTCCAGACCACCCCCTTCCTCTCTCATCTGCCCTGTCACGAAAGCAATCTCGGGCCGCTCCTGTACGAGTCGATGGAGGGAACGATCCGCTTTTTCCTGGGGGATGCCTTCTATGAAGCCCTCGATCGCCATGTCCGGTCGGCGGGATCTTCCCTTCGGTCCTGACCCTCCTTGGCTCTCCGATCCTCCGGCTGGAGGTGGATCTACACGACCGGCGGCGTGGGGATGATCCCTGGCGCTCCGGGAACCTATGCGAGTCTCGGGTGCGTCGCATTCTGGGAGCTTCTGCCCCCGCTTTCCACGACGGGGCTGTCCGGGATTCTCGCGGCCCTGGGAATTCTGGGGACGGTGGCCTCGCAAAAGGCGATCGAAGAGACCGGCCTCTCCGATCCGTCCTGCGTGGTGATCGATGAATGGTTCGGCCAAGGGATCGCCCTGCTGGCGGCCCCCCATACGCTTCTGGGAGGGGGATTGGCTTTTGTCTTTTTTCGCTTCTTTGATATTCTGAAACCTCCGCCCATTCGCTGGCTCGAAAGGGCTCCGGGAGGTTTCGGGGTGATGCTGGACGATGCGGGAGCCGGCCTTTTGGCGGCGGCGCTCCTTACCCTCGCGTTTGCCCTTTTCCCCGGCCGGTAGCCGGACGGCCACACCTTTACCTTCAAGGGAGATTCCATTGACTGACAAGGATGCAAGCAAACAGCGTTCCCTCGACCTGGCCCTGTCCCAGATTGAAAAGCAGTTCGGCAAGGGGTCGATCATGCGAATGGGAAAGGATGCCCCCATCATCGAAACTCCGGTCGTCTCCTCCGGATCCCTGGCCCTCGACATCGCCCTGGGAATCGGCGGATATCCCAAGGGCCGCATTGTCGAGATCTATGGCCCGGAATCCTCGGGAAAAACAACCCTGGCCCTCCACGCCATCAGCGAAGTTCACAAAAAAAACGGAATGGCGGCCTTCATAGACGCCGAGCACGCCCTGGATCTCTCGTACGCCCGCAAGCTCGGCGTCAGGACGGAAGACCTTTTGATCGCCCAGCCCGACTCGGGGGAGCAGGCCCTTGAAATTGCCGAGACGCTGGTTCGTTCCGGGAGTCTCGACCTGATCGTGATCGACTCCGTGGCCGCGCTGGTTCCAAAGGCGGAGCTTGAGGGGGACATGGGGGATTCCCACATGGGTCTCCAGGCCCGTCTCATGAGCCAGGCCCTGCGAAAGCTGACCTCCTCCATCTCCAAATCCTCCACCGTCGTCATCTTCATCAACCAGATCCGGATGAAGATCGGGGTCATGTTCGGCAATCCGGAAACGACGACCGGCGGAAACGCCCTCAAGTTTTATGCCTCCCAGAGGCTGGATATCCGGCGGATCGAGTCGATCAAGGAGGGGGACCAGGTTCTCGGGAACCGGGTCCGGGTCAAGATCGTGAAGAACAAGATGGCTCCCCCCTTCCGTCAGGCGGAGTTCGACATCTCCTTCAACGAGGGGGTCTCGGTCACGGGAGAGCTGATCGACCTGGGGGTCGAGTACGGTATTCTCGAAAAAAGCGGGTCCTGGTATTCCTGGGGTTCCGAAAAGATCGGCCAGGGGAAGGAGAGCGTGAAAACCCACCTCAAATCCCACCCCGAGCTTTTGAAGACCCTCGACCGCGCCATCCGCGAGAAAGCCGGAATTCCCTCCCGGAGCGAGCCGGCGGCTCCGGAGGAAGCGGCCTCGCCGAGCCCCCGGGCGAGCCGTCGGGGAGGCGAGTAGGATCATGGACTCCCCGCGCATACGGGATCACTTCTATTCCTTTTTCGAGGGGGCCGGCCATCGGCGGGTTCCTTCCTCTTCCCTGATACCTTCGGGGGATGCCACGCTTCTTTTCACGAATGCCGGAATGGTGCCCTTCAAGGACGCCTTTCTCGGTTCCGAGGCGCCTCCCTCGGAGCGCTGCGTCTCCATCCAGAGATGTGTCCGCGCCGGCGGCAAGCACAACGATCTCGATCGGGTCGGATTCACCCGTCGCCATCACACCTTTTTCGAGATGATGGGGAATTTCTCCTTCGGGGACTATTTCAAAAAGGAGGCGATCGCCTACGCCTGGGAGTTCCTGACAAAGCGGGTCGGCCTTTCACCCGATGTGCTCTGGGTGACGGTCTACAAAGAGGACGACGAGGCGGAGGCCCTCTGGAAAACCGTGGCCGGGGTTTCTCCCTCCCGGATCGTCCGGCTGGGAGAAAAGGACAACTTCTGGCAAATGGGAAACACGGGTCCCTGTGGCCCCTGTTCGGAAATCCTCGTCGACCAGGGGCCCGCCTTTTCCTGCGGCCGGCCCACCTGTGCCGTCGGATGCGACTGCGACCGCTATCTCGAGATCTGGAACCTCGTCTTCATGCAGTACGACAGAAACGAGGCCGGGATCCTCTCCCCGCTGCCCCGACCCTCGATCGACACCGGGATGGGGCTTGAACGCCTCTCCTCGGTTCTCCAGGGAGTGGAGAGCAACTTCGAGACCGATCTTTTCATGCCTCTCATGGAGACGATCGGGTCTCTCTCCAGGATCCCCTACGGCAAGGGGAAAGGCCCGAAGGACTTTGCCTACCGGGTCATCGCCGACCATATCCGGGCCAGCTATTTCCTGATTTGGGAAGGCCTCGTCCCCTCCAATGAAGGACGGGGATACGTCCTGCGCCGCTTCATCCGCCGGGCGGTTCAGTTCGGCCTTGACCTGTCCCTTCCCAATCCTTTTCTCCCGAAGCTGGGAGAAAGGTTCGTGGAGATGATGCGGGGCCCCTATCCCGAGCTCTCGGGAGGAACCGAACGGGTGGCGGCGGTCCTTGCCGAAGAAGAGGAGCGCTTCATGCGGACACTCGAATACGGTCTGCCCCTTGTCCGTGAAGCGATGGCAGAGGCCAAAAAGGGCGGGGCCTCATCCCTGTCGGGTGAGACGCTCTTCTGGCTGTACGACACCCACGGAATTCCCGTCGACGTTGTGTCGGACTGGGTGAGCCCCGAAGGCTTTCAGGTCGACATCGAGGGCTTTGAGGCCCGCATGGGAGAGCAGAAGGAGCAGGGGCGCCGTTCCTGGGTCGGCCAGAAGGCCACCTTCCCGGTCCCCGCCGGGGCCCTTTCGAAGCCGGTCCCCTTCGTTGGATACGACCGTCTCGAAAGTACCGGGGAGCTCCTGTTTCTTGTCCGTGACGGAGAGGCCGTCCGAGAGGTGTCGGAGGGGGAGATGGTCGAGGTGGTGACCAACGAGAGCCCCTTCTATCCCGAAGGGGGAGGCCAGGTCGGCGACCGGGGAGAAATCGCGGGTCCCGCCGGGGCTGTCGCCGTGGAATCGGTCTATCGCCCCTATCCCGGATGGATCTCCCACCGAGGCCGGGTCCGGACAGGAACGCTGGCCACGGGCAACCCTGTGAGGCTTACCGTGGACCCGGCCTGGCGCCGGGGGGCCCGGATTCACCACACCGCCACCCATCTTCTGCATGCCGCCCTTCGGTCGGTCCTGGGAGACCATGTCCGTCAGGCCGGATCCCTCGTCCTGCCCGACCGCCTCCGCTTCGACTTCACCCACGGTGAGCCTCTCACCTCCGAGCAGGTGGACCGGATCGAAGCCATGGTCAATGGCTGGATTGCGACGGGAGAGACGGTCAGGATCTCCGAAAAATCCCGTCAGGAAGCCCTTGCGGGCGGAGCGCTGGCCTTTTTCGGCGAGAAGTACGGAGACCGCGTCCGGGTGGTCGAGGTTCCCGGGATGTCGGTCGAGCTGTGCGGGGGGACCCATGTCCGGGAGCTTTCCGAGATCGGCCTTCTCTATGTGGCTTCCGAATCCGGGGTGGCGGCGGGGACTCGCCGCATCGAGGCCCTTGCCGGAAGCGCCGCTTACGGACAGGGGAAAAAGTGGCGGGAAGAGCTCTCTTCCATCCGGAGCTATCTCCGGATTCCCGGAGGGCGGATTCTCGATCGTCTTGAATCGGACGAAAAGGCCCGGGAGACACTCGAGCAGGAGCTGCGCTCCACGAAATCCCGTCTCTTCGAGGTCGAGACGGCCGGCCTCCTGGCCGAAGGCTTCGATGCCGGAGAGATCCGCATTCTGGTTTCCGCCGTGGATTGCCGGGACGGACGGGATCTCCGCCTCCGGATGGACATCCTCAAGGGACGCCTCTCTTCGGGGATCGTCATCCTGGCGGGCCGGACCGAAGGGGGAGTCCTGCTTCTTGGATGGGCCTCCCAGGATCTGGAAAAGCGTTTTCCCGTGAATGTCTGGATTCGAAAGATGGCCGCTTCCCTCGGCGGGAAGGGGGGCGGACGACCCACCTGGGCCGAGGGAGGCGGATCGCCTCCCTCCTCCTGGCCGGACTTCCTCGAATCGATCCGATCCGAGATCCGGGAGGAAGCCCGGAGAACCCTGGTCGGTTCCTGACGGTGCCCCTTTCGACAACGCCTGTCGGCGTGCTGATGGGGGTTGACTGGGGTGGGCGCCGGATCGGTCTCGCCCTCTCGGACCCCGGTCGTCTCCTGGCCCGCCCCCTGGAGATTCTGGTCCGCTCGGGGGAGGACCTTCTTCCGGATTCCCATGACGAAAAGGTCCTGACTCGACTGGAGTTCCTGGTCCGCCAGAACGGTGTCGTCGCCCTTGTCTTTGGCGTTCCCTACTACCATCTGAGCGGGGACCCGAACCCCCGGGTCCCCCTTTTCCTCGAGGCAGGCCGACAGGTGGGGGAACGACTTTCCTTGCCCGTTTTCTTTTATGACGAAGGCCAGACATCTTCCCGGGCCCGGGAGCTCCGTCCCGCGAAAAAAAAGCAGCGAGGCCGGAAGGATCCATGCGACGACCTCGCGGCGGTTCTGCTTCTTCAGGGCTTTCTCGACGACCCTGCGCCGGCGCAAGCGGAAAAGGTGGCGACCTCCGGGGGGGGTGACGACAGGGAGACCGTCTCCCCCGAATCAAGGAGGCCGCACCCGTGAACGTTCCTCTTTTTTCAACCCTCCGAAGGCTGACCCTCCTTTTTCTGCTTCTTCTGGTCCTGGGAGTCTTCTGGTCCCTCTCGGCCTTTCTGGGGCGTCCGGAGGAGGAGGCCTCCCCCTTTCTGCTGACCGTTTCCCATGGGGCCCCCTTCCGGCAGGTCATCCAGACTCTGGCCAGGAAAGGGGCGGTCTCCGACCCGGAAACGGTCATTTTCTGGAGCGATCTGCTGGGGCTTGCCCGGGCCATTCGGGAGGGGGAGTACGAGATCTCACCGGAGGATCGTCCCTACCGGATTCTCTGGGATCTGATCTCCGGACAGAAGTATTACCGCAAGATGACGGTTCCGGAGGGCTTCACGATCGCCCAGGTCGCGGCCCGGATGACCCGGCTGGGAATCGGGTCGATGGACGCGAATCTTGCCCTCATGAGCGATCCGGCCTTCCTGCAGAAGCTCAGGATCCCCTCCACCTCGCTGGAGGGATACCTGTTTCCGAACACCTATTATTTCTCCCGGGGGTCGACCTCCCGGGAGGTGCTCGAAATGATGGTCTCGCGCTTCTGGAGGGTGATGTCTCCGGAGTGGCAGTCCCGCCTCTCTGCGCAGGGTCTGACCCTCAACCAGGGGGTGACGCTCGCCTCAATCGTCCAGAAGGAGTCGGGAACGCGCCAGGAGATGCCCCTGATCGCCGGGGTCTTCCTGAACCGTCTTCACAGCGGGATGAAGCTCCAGAGCGATCCGACGGTCCTCTACCTTCTTCCCCATCGCCACCACCTGAGGGCGGGGGATCTGAAGATCGATTCGCCCTACAACACCTACCTTCATGAAGGGCTTCCCCCGACCCCCATTGCGAATCCTGGTGCGGAGGCCCTTCAGGCCGTGGTCTTCCCGAAGGAGGTCCCCTACCTGTACTTTGTGTCGGACGGCCACGGATCGGCCGCCATTTTTTCCCGGACCCTTCCGGAGCACGACCGGGCCATCCGGCGGATCATGCGGGAGCGACGGATGGAACCGGACAGTCATCCACATTAAATAACCCTATGAGCGAAAGATGGACCGACAATGAGTGATCGTGATGTCATGGACGGCGTGACGGACCCTGAAGAGGCCTCCGGCCTTCCGAAGCGCTTCGACTGGGAAAGGGTCGAAGCCGAAGCCCTTCTCCGCTGGTCTCAGTCTCCCCCGGCCGCCCCTTCGGGCGGAGAGCCTTTTTCGATGGTGGTGCCTCCGCCCAACATCACCGGCCGCCTTCATATGGGCCACGCCCTCAACTTGACGATCCAGGATGTGGCCGCCCGCTACCAGAGGCAGAAGGGGTGCGATGTCCTCTGGATTCCAGGGGTCGACCACGCGGGGATCGCCGCCCAGAACGTCGTCGAAAAGCAGCTCCGCGCCGAAGGGGTGGATTTCAAGAGCCTGGGGCGGGAGGCATTCGTGGAGCGGGTCTGGCGCTGGAAGGAGTCGATCGGCTCCGGGATCCTGGAGCAGATCCGGCGCCTGGGGGCCTCTCTGTCCTGGGACCATGAGCGCTTCACGATGGACCCGGGGTTTTCCCGGGCGGTCCGGGAGGTCTTCGTTCGCCTCTATGAGGACGGGGCGCTCTACCGGGCGGAACGGATGATCCACTGGTGTCCCCGCTGCCTGACGGCCCTGTCCGACGTGGAGGTGACCCATCTCGACCGGGACGGTGAGCTCTTTACCGTCCGTTATGTCGATGCGGAGCGTCCCGAAGAATCCCTGTCGGTGGCGACCACGCGTCCGGAGACCGTGGTGGCCGATCTGGCCCTGGCGGTCCATCCGGATGATGCGCGTTTCAAGGCCTGGGTGGGCCGTCGGGTAAGGGTTCCCATGACCGACCGGACCATCCCGGTCGTGGCCGATGCCGCCGTCGATCCCGAATTCGGGACGGGGGTCCTCAAGATCACGCCAAGCCATTCGATGGTCGATTTCGAGATCGGCCAACGCCATGCTCTCGGGAATCTATCCGTCATAGACGAACAGGGCGTCATGAACGCCATGGCCGGCCCACTGTCGGGCCTTCCTCGGGACAAGGCCCGGATCCGGGCGGCCGAGGTGCTCGAGTCTGCGGAGGCTCTCGTGGGTCGTGAGCCCCACAAGAACGCCATCGGGGTCTGCTACCGGTGCCAGACGGAGGTCGAGCCCCGGCTCTCCCTCCAGTGGTTCGTCCGGATGGGCCCCTTGGCGGTCCGGGCCCGGGAGGCCGTCTCCTCCGGGAAAATACGTTTCTTTCCGGAAGGCTGGCAAAAGACCTATTACGAGTGGATCGACAACATCCGGGACTGGTGCGTCTCGCGCCAGATCTGGTGGGGACACCGAATTCCGGCGTGGACCTGCCAGGATTGCCACCACCTCGCGGTGCTCCGGGAGGATCCTTCCGTCTGTCCATCCTGCGGGGGAACGAACCTCGTTCGGGATCCCGACGTCCTCGACACCTGGTTCTCCTCGGCCCTGTGGCCCTTCGCGACGATGGGGTGGCCCGACGACACGCCCGATCTCCGGCGCTTCTATCCGACCAGCCTTCTGGTGACCGGGTTCGACATCCTGTTTTTCTGGGTCGCCCGGATGATCATGATGGGGCTTTATCTCACCGAGCAGGTTCCCTTCCGGGACGTCTATATCCATGCCCTGGTTCGGGACGAGTTCGGTCAGAAGATGACCAAGAGCCGAGGCAATGTGGTCGACCCCCTGGAACTCATGGAGCGCTTCGGAACCGATGCTTTTCGCCTGTCCCTGGCCCTTCTGGCCACTCCCGGCCGAGACATCCGCCTCTCGGTCGAGCGCGTGGAGGCGGCCCGGAACTTCGTCTCGAAGCTCTGGAGCGCCTTTCGCTACATCTCCCTGGTCGTGCCCCCTGGAACGGTGCCTCTGGCCGATCCGGCCGCTTGCCAGGGAATCGCGAACCGGTGGATCCTTTTCGAGCTTGGCCGGCTCGAGGCAGACTATGCCAAGGCCATGGAGTCCTACCGTTACGACGAAGGAGCCCTCCTGGTCTACCGCTTTACCTGGAGCCTCTTCTGCGATTGGTATCTCGAGGCGACGAAGGTCGACTTCGAGAGGGATCCCGCCGATCCTCTTCGGGAGGAGACCGCCCGGACGCTCCTGACCGTGGGATCGGTCCTTCTGGACCTGGCCCATCCGCTGATGCCCTTCGTGACGGAGGAACTCTCCCGCCTTTTCGGGTTCGCCAACCGCTGTACGGGCCATGCTCCGCAGAAAGCGCCGCTGGCCGGCCGGATCCCTTCGGAGTGGGGGGAGTCCTTCGAGCGCATCCGGGCCATCATCGGCTCGGTGCGGCAGACGCGAAGCGTCATGAAGATCCCACCGACCCAGGAAATACCGGCCGTCCTGGTCCTCTCCTCCCGGGATGCGGGAGATCCCGAGGCTCTCTGGCCCTTTCTCGCCCGGCTCGGACGCCTCTCCCGATCCGGCGAACCCTCTCTCGGAGGCATTCGTGCCCCCTTCCGGGACGGATATCTGGTCCTGGGACTCGAGGGGCTGGTGGACTTTTCCCGAGAGGTCGACCGTCTGGAGAAGGAGATCGAGAAGACCGCGGGAAAGATTGCCGAAATCTCGGGGCGGCTGGGACGGGAAGACTTCGTCCGGAAGGCTCCCCCCGAGGTGGTGGAAAAGGACCGTGCCCAGGTCGTCACTCTTGAGGAGGACCGAAAGGGGCTTGAGGTCGCCCTCCAGCAGGTCCGGACCTTTCTTGGAGGCCAGCCATGATCGGCGGGCTTCTTCCCTCCGCGGTCGACCGGGCCCTGGTCGCCTTTCTGGAGGAGGATCTTCCCGAAGGGGACCTGACCAGCCGCCTCTTTTTTTCGGATCCCTCCGCGAACCGGAGGGCCGAGGCGGTCCTCGTGGCCGAAGAGGAGGGGATCCTGGCGGGAACCCCTTTCGCCAGCCGTATCTTCGCGCTGCTCGGGGGGACCGTGTCGGTCGACTGGCGGACCGCCGAAGGGGGCGCAGTCGGGAAAGGACAGATTCTGGGCCACCTTTCCGGCCCCCTTCTGGAGCTTCTGTCGGGGGAAAGGCTCTGCCTCAATCTTCTCAAGCACCTCTCCGCGATTGCGACGACCACCCGGCGCTATGTGGAGGCCGCCCAGGAGAACCGTCCCCAGAGGATGCGCCCCCTCCGGATCACCGAGACCCGCAAGACCCTTCCCGGCCTCCGGATCTTCCAGAAATACGCCGTCCGTGTCGGGGGAGGGGCCTCCCACCGCTCCTCCCTCTCTTCCGGGATCCTGATCAAGGACAACCATATCGTGGGGGTGGGTTCGGTCACGCAGGCCCTGCGTCTGGCCCGCGAAAGGGCCCCCCACCCCTACCGGATCGAAATCGAGGTCGACACCCCGGAGCAGGCCCTTGAGGCTGTTTCCGAGGGCGCGGAGATCCTTCTGCTCGACAACATGAGCGTCCCCCTGATGGCCGATCTGGTGCCCCGATTGCGCGCGAAGAGGCCGGAGGTCCTCCTGGAGGTTTCAGGCGGGCTGACGGTCGAAAAGGTCCGGGAGCTCTCCGCCCTCGACATCGATTTCTGTTCGGTGGGGGCTCTGACCCATTCTCCCGGAGACCTCTCTCTGCGGCTGGACTTCCTGGGGTGAGAGCCGGGGAAGGGGAGCGTTTCCGGAGGATTGGCTCCGGGCTTCCTGTGTTTTTCGCCCGTGAGCTCTCCTCGACGAACGACACTCTTGCCGGGTGGGTTTCGGATGGCCTCGCCCCTCAGGGGACGGCTCTTCTGTGTGCCCTCCAGACCGGTGGCCGTGGCCGACCGGGCCATCGCTGGCATTCCCGGAGGGGAGATCTCACGATGAGCCGATGGATCCCTCCCGGCGAGGAGGTTCGGATCGGAGCCCCTACTCTCCCACTGGTGGTGGCGGCCGCCGTCCTTCTGACCCTCGATGCCCTGGGGGTCCGGGGCACGTTCTGGAAATATCCCAACGACCTGTATGCCCTTCTGTCGTTATCGGATCCGTCGGGGGAGGTCGGAAAGCTCGGAGGTCTTCTGGTCGAGCCGGTTCGTGATGGGGCCGGGGACCCTGCCGGCTGGATTGCGGGCATTGGACTCAATCTCCTCCCGATCCCGGAAGGGCCGGGGGCCGGAGAGGCCCGGGATGCCGGGGACGTTGGGTCTGAGATGAAACAGGCCAGCCTCGCCGCGCTCGCCGGACCAGAGAACCGGGCGTGGGGCCCTGTCGCTTTGGCCCAAAAAGTGTCCCGGACCCTTGGGGATCTGCTGGCACGTGCCACTCCCGGAGAAGTCCGGAGCCTTTTGGATGAGAGGCTCCTCTGGAAAGACCGGTGGGTTGTCTACTCCCTCCATGGACAATCCGGAATCGCGAGAATCGAGGGACTTGAGGCGGACGGGACGCTCCGGGTGCGGGAGGGGGACGGAAGGATCGGCCGACTCGGACCCTCCACGCGGAATCTGCGGCCTGTTTCGCTTGAGAGGGGGCAGGGTGGTGGGTAGACTCGGGCGGGGGATCACGATCAAGGTTGGCCTCTCCCGAATATCGGTCGCCCTGCACGAGGGGGACCGTATCCTCCGGATGCGAACCTGGAAGACGCCACCCCCGGGCGAAGCGGAATCGTTGCGCCCCTTCTTTTCCGCGCTCTGGCCCGACATTTCGTCGAAAGACATTCCCTCGGCGCTGGTCTGCGTCGTCCCCGACCTTGCGGAACCCGTGGCTCTCCTGTGGGAGGCCCGCTCGGGCCAACGTCCGGATCCGTTCTTTCTCTCTCATGCGCCATTTTCAGTGGACTACCGTCCTCCGGAAAGTCTGGGGGCTGACCGGGGCGCGGCCGTCTGGGGGGCTCTCGTCCGCTTTGGGGAGATCCTGGACCCCGCCTTCATGGTCGCCGATTTCGGGACCCATACCGTCACCACCGTCTGCTTCGAAGGGCGCCTTCTGGGCGGAGCCATCCTTCCGGGGCTCTCTCTCATGGAGAAAAGCCTGGGGGCGGGGAGGGTCAATCTTTCAGGGAAAGGCCGTCTTCTGGACAGGGAGCGCCTCTCCCGATGCCGGGCTCTGGGACGATCAACGGGGGACGGTGTCTTCTCGGGAGTGGTTCTTGGCAGCGTTCTGGCCGTGGAGGCCCTTGGAAGGAGAGCGGAGGAAGAGCTGGGAGTCCCCCTCCGGATCGTTCTGACCGGTGGGATGGCCCCCGTCGTGGCTCCGCTCTTCAAGTCGGAGGTTCTCGTGAGTCGTCAGGTGGTGCACTATGGTGCGTGGAGCTTCCTTTCGGGAAATCGGGACTTCTTTCCGGAGACCTGATTGCCGGGCGCCGGTTTGACGATGAGATAGACGAGAGCCGTTGTCATGAGAAAACCAAGGATGCTGAGAAGACCGAAGAGAAGAGGAATGATGGTGTCCATGGACGACCTCCTTTCAGGGATCTCTTCGGAGAATTTTCGAAATTCTTGAGTCTATGACGGAGATCATAATCCGGCAGGATTCTCTCTGAGACAATGGCCATTCGGGATGAAACATCTTTCAGCCTTTTATTCTGGGGACTGGATCTTTGTTTCTTGGCGTGCTAGGATCGTCGTGCCAGATCTTCTGGCGGCGATGGGGTTCGCCTATCCCTGTCCTGATTCCGGACAGGGTGATGACTCCTACCATGGGTGGACAGGCACGCGTATGGTGGGAATCGATCCGGACCCTGTCGTTGGACAGACGCCCGGTCCGGGCCCTGCATCGATTTCCCGCCTTCGCAAGGCTTTCCCTTCCAGCTCCCTCCTTGATAAAGAAAAAAAGGACTCTTTCTTCCAGACCCTCTGTCATGCGGTGTTCCGGATGAAGGCTGAGATGAGCAGCGGAGAAAATTCCGATGGCCGATATTCCTGAAAATCCCCTGTCCCTTCGGTCCTGGAGGGTTTTCGTTCCCCTGGCCGGACTCCTCGGGACCCTTCTGTGGGGGCTTTATGTCCTGATCGACCATACGCGATACGTCCGGTCGGTCGACTGCTATGTCCAGGGCAAGATCACCCTGGTCTCCTCTCCGGTCGGAGGGAGGCTCCTCGACCTGAAGGTCAACGAAGGCGATCCCGTTCACTATGGTGAGGTGATCGCGACCATCGACACCACCGGGGATCGTGCCAACAGGAAAAACGACACCTCCGGGAACCTCTCTCCCTACCGGACCCTCGAGCGGGACCGGGCCCGTGAGGTCCGGATCGAGCGGGAGATGGCCGACGCCCGGGACCATTACCACCGGGGCCGGGATCTTCTCAAGAACCGCTTCATCTCGGCCCAGGACCTCGAGGATCTCGAAACCACCTACCGCAAGAAAATGGCCCAGCTGACCGAGATCCGTCGTCTGATCGAGGCCGATCGCCAGGCGCTCTCCATCTCCGAGGTCCACCCGAGGAATCGCACCGTCTTCGCCTCCATTTCAGGCCAGGTGGCCCAGAGGCTCGTGAACCTGGGAGAGACGGTCCGTCCCGACCAGCCTCTGGTCAGCATCATCGATGCCAAAAGCCGGGAGAACGTCTGGCTCGACGCCTATCTCCGGGAGACCCAGGTCTGGAAGGTCCATCCCGGCCAGAAGGTCCGGATCCGGCTCGACGCCTTCCCCCGGCTCCGATTTACGGGGAGGGTCCTGGAGTTCGTCCCGGCGGCCAGCCAGGCCTTCGCCCTCCTTCCGACCCAGAATGCGGCCGGCACCTTCGTGAAGGTCGTCCAGAGGATCCCGGTCCGGATCGTCTTCGACGACCTGAAGGGGCAGGCGATCTTCCCAGGCATGTCGGCCGAGGTGGCCATTGCCCGCAAGAGCTAAGCGCCTCCTCTCCCCGTTTTTCCGGAGGATCTTTGTCCTGGGAACGGGGATCCTGGTCGCCCTTCTCCCGCTCCGGGCCGTCACGGCCGGGGAGGAGGGGGTTCCCATCGACCGGAAGACGGTCGTTCAGACGGCCCTCTCCTCCCATCCGCTCGTCTCCATCGCCTATGCCCGCTCCCGGGCGCAGACCGAAAAAGTGGGGGTGGCCCAGGCCGACTACTATCCCCATCTGACCGTCTCCCTCGACCAGCTTTTTCTGAACTCGGCCTTCGTCGGCGGGGTCTTCCCGGACTACCAGCCGATCGCGCCCGAGATGCTGAACCCCACCCTGACCCAGGATATCACCACCTTCGGCCGGCGCCATTACCGGGTCAGGGCGGAGCGCTTCCGGCTCCGGAGCCGGAAGGAGGAACTCGCGGAAGCCCGTCTCTCGGTTTCGTTCCGGGCCAACCTGGCCTACGACCAGCTGGCGATGTTCGAGCATCTCGTCCGGGGAGCCCGTAAAAACGAGGAGGATGCGGCGCTCCATCTGCGAATGGCCCAGGAGCGCCTGGCCCGGGGATTCGGGGTCGTCACCGACGTCACCATGGCGCGCCTGCTCCTCGAAAAGACACGCCTCGAACGGATTCGAGAGGAAAATGCCCTCGAGAAGGCCCGGGCCGACCTGGTCTACGCCATGGGACGGGAAACGCCGGTCCCCTACCGGACGGAGGACGCTCCCCGCCAACCGGGCCCCGCCTGGTCCGTGGACGAGCTGACCGCCTTTGCCCTGCGCCATCGGCCCCTGATCCTGGCCGCCCGGGCCCGGGACCGGGAGTCGGAAAATCGGGTCGACGAGGTCCGGACCCGCAACTATCCCCACCTCTCCCTCTTTGCCCAGGGATTCCTCCTGTGGGGGGTCCCGGCCACGATCTCCGGGGCTCCCGCCGGTTCGGGGCTCTTTCTCCCGACATTCCAGAGCGGGGTCGCCCTCTCGGTGCCCATCTTCGTGGGAGGGGAGATCCTCCACGATACGGAGCGGGCGAGGATGGAGGCGAAAAAAGAGTCGGAAAAGACCCGCCTCGTCCGCCTCAGGGTCATCCGGAACGTCCGAAAGATCTACGACGATCTCGAGACCCAGAAGGAGGCTCTGTCTCTGGACCAGGCCCGTTACGACCATGCCCGGGAGAATCTTGGACTTGTGGAGCGACGCTTTTCCCGGGGCCTTGTCGACGGGGTGACGGCCGTCGATGCCGAAACGGAGGTCCTGACCAGCCGGGAGAGGCTGATCGCCGACCGGTTCCGGCTCTCCATGATCGAGGATGAACTCGACCGGGAAATCGGATACGGACGGGATTTCTGATCGCCGAACGTGCGTTTTTTCGAGGTGCCCCACACGGTGCGGAAAACGGGATTTCCTGAGGCGCTTCCTCTCCAGAAACGATTGTCCGGCTTGCCTTTCTTCTCACGATTGCGTATGATCTAGGCACTCGTGTGTCGGAGTCCCTGAAGATCCAAGTGACGCCTCCGGATGGCACAGCCGGTCCGGGACGGCCCATTTTGCCTTCACGTCAAGGAAAGCCGGGTGAAGGATTTCCGCGCCTTTCGGTAAGGAATGAAGGAGAGTTTAGTGCGAATAGTGAAAAAAAGACGCAAGGTCAGCATCATCGGGGCGGGAAACGTGGGAGCGACCACGGCCCAGAAAATTGTCGAGAACGGACTGGCCGATGTCGTTCTCCTGGATATCCGGGACGGAGTCGCCCAGGGAAAGGCCCTCGACATCCTCGAAGCGGGACCTCTCCTTGGGTTCGACACCCGGATCCGGGGGACGGGGAGCTATGAGGACATCGCCGACTCCTCCGTGGTCGTGGTGACCGCAGGTTTTTCCCGAAAGCCGGGGATGTCCCGGGACGACCTTCTGACGAAGAATGGTGAAATCATTCGGGATGTCGCCCTCAATGTGCGGAAATTTGCCCCGGACAGCATCGTGATCGCCGTGACCAATCCCATGGACCTCATGGCGTATGTCCTCTGGCGCGTGACCGGATTCGCCCGGGAGCGGGTGATCGGAATGGGCGGTGCCCTCGATTCCTCCCGGTTCGCGTACTTTCTGTCCGAGGAGACCCGAACATCGGTCTCGAACATCCAGAGTCTGGTCATGGGAGGTCATGGAGACCAGATGGTGCCGCTTCTCGATTTCTCGACGATCGCCGGTGTCCCTGTCCGGAAGATGGTGCCGGCCGAGCGGCTGGCGGCGATCGTCCAGCGGACCCGTGACGGCGGCGCCGAGATCGTTCACCTGATGAAGGACTCTTCCGCCTATTTCGCCCCAGCGGCCGCGACCTATTCGATGATCGAGTCGATCCTTCACGACCGCCACCGGATCATTCCCAGCTCGGTCTTCCTTCAGGGCGAATACGGGATCAAGGACGCCTTCGTGGGGGTTCCCGTCCGCCTCGGAAACCAGGGGCTCGAGGAGATCGTGGAGCTTCCCCTGTCGGAGGACGAGTCCCGGCAACTTCGGAACTCCGCTGCGGCGATCACCGAAGGAATCGATGCCCTCAAGCGGCTTTTTCACGATTTTTCGGAATAGGGACGTGTCCTCCGTAGGCGTCTGGTCCTCTCTTCCCGGGCCGGACCCGCAGGAGAGCCTCTGGTGCTGACGTTTCTGAGGAAGAAAACCGTCGTCGTTCTTGTCTCCCTTGTCCCGCTGATTGCGGCCATCGTGCTCTTCGGGGTCCTGGCGAAGCGCCATGTCTCCGACCGCGGCACTGTGCCGACAGATACCCATCCCCTTCCGAAACCGGCGGTGATCATCCGGAACTTTACCTATTCCCGGACCTATCATTCCCGGACGCGATGGTTCGTGCGGGCGAAATCGGCCACGGTCGGAGAGGATCACTCCCGGACCCGTCTCTCCGAGCTGTCCGCCCACATCATTCTGACCGCATCCCTGATGCTCGACATCAGAAGCCAGGAGGGGGTTATCGACCAGCCCGGACACCAGTTTCTTGTCTCCGGCCGTTCCATTCCGGTCTCGGCCGCCTTTTCCAGCGGACTGCTTCTTGTGGCCCGGCAATTGCATTACCACGACGCCTCCGATACCATCACAACAAGGGGGCCCGTGACCCTCGTCAGCCGGGGAGTGGTGATCCATGGAGTCGGGCTTTCATCGGTTCCGAAGACCCAATCCTTTACTCTTTCGAGGGATGTGCATGCCGTCTTTGCCGGTTAATCCGGACCGGAGAGGGCGATCAGTCCGGCTTCTCTCGGGGATTCTCCTGGTGGCGGCACTGGGACCCTGGAGAGCAGGATGGGCAGAGGCCGGACCTCCCATTTCAAAGGGCAAGCCGAAAGACAGGGGTCCGGTCTCGATGGTGGTTCGGGCCGATCACATGCTGGCCCGGAACATCGAGAACGAAATCACCTTTTCCGGCCATGTGCATCTGGTCAAGGGGACGCTCCGGCTCCACGCGGACGACCTGGTCGTCTTCCTGAAGAAGGCGGGGAAGGGGAAGACCCTGATGGAACAGTCGAAGGGCGGGTCGTCCAGCCAGCGCGTCGAGACCATGGTCGCGACCGGCCATGTCGTGATCCATACCCCAAGACGGATCGCTTATGCCGGCAAGGCCGTCTATATCCAGGCGGCCCATGTGTTCGTTCTGACCGAGGAGCCGGTGGTGATCCAGAACGGAGACCGGATGTCAGGAGAGCGCATCACCTTTTTTACGAGGCTCAACAAGAGCGTGATCCAGGGGCACAGCCTGATGCTGCTGTCTCCCCACAAGAACAAGAAATCCTCCCCTTCGGGGAAGGGAGCCGGGATGGGGCAAGACAGGGGCGCCGATGTCCATTGAGGCCATTGGTCTCGAAAAGGCCTATCACAAGCGGAAGGTTGTCAACGGAGTCAATCTCCATGTCAATCCCGGGGAGGTCGTCGGACTTCTGGGGCCTAACGGGGCGGGAAAGACGACCTCCTTCTATATGATCGTGGGGCTGGTGCGTCCGGACGGAGGAAAGATCATGATGGGAGGGAAGGACATCTCGAAGGAGCCCATGCACAAAAGGGCCCGCCTCGGCATCAGCTATCTTCCCCAGGAATCCTCGATCTTCCGCAAGCTTTCCGTCCGGGACAACATCATGGCCGTCCTCGAATTCATGGAGCTCACTCCGGCGGAGCGGGAGGAGCGCCTCCAGACCCTGCTCGCCGAGCTGAACGTCGCCCACCTGACCGAGAGCAAGGCCTACACCCTCTCCGGCGGGGAACGCCGACGGGTAGAGGTCGCCCGGGCCCTGGCCACGAAGCCCGAGTACATCCTTCTCGACGAGCCCTTCGCCGGCATCGATCCCATCGCCGTCATCGAAATCCAGAAGATCATCGCCCAGCTGAAATCCCGCGGCATCGGGGTCCTCATCACCGACCACAATGTCCGGGAGACGCTTGAGATCACAGACAGGGCCTATGTCATCAACCAGGGGCAGATCCTGGAGGAGGGAACCCCCCGCCAGATCGCCTCGAGTCCCCGTGTCAGGGAGTTCTATCTCGGCGAGAGATTCCTTCTGAATGCCGACATGGCGCCGGTGTCGGGATGAAGCAGCAGCTCGAGGTCCGCCTCGCCCAGAAAATGGTCATGACTCCCCAGCTTCAGCAGGCGATTCACCTGTTGATGCTGAACCGGCTCGACCTGGCCCAGGAGATGCAGGACATCGTCCTCGAGAATCCGGTGCTGGAGATCGAGGAGGAGTCTCAGGAACCGGAAGAGTGGTCCTCCGAGGGCTCCGATGGAGAAAGCCTCCATTCGATGGGAGAGGATACCCGTCCTGAGACACCGGTTGCGGAGGACGAGGACCGAGTTCCCGACCCCCTCTCCAACTGGGAGTATTCGGTCGACGAAAATCTCGACGAAGAGGCCTTTCATCGGGAAGAGCGGACCCTGAGGGAGGCGGACTCGGGGGAGTTTTCCTTCGAGAAGGTTCTGGCCGCGCCCACCACCTTGGCCGACCATCTCGAATGGCAGCTCTCCTTCACCACCCTCTCCCCCGCCGAGCGGGCCCTGGCCACCTACTTGATCGGCAACCTCGACGAGGACGGATACCTTCATCTCGATCCCTCGGAGATTCCTTCCGGACTTCTCGAGGGAGCCTCCCTTGACCATGTCGTCGAGACGATCCAGGGATTCGATCCCCCCGGGGTGGGCGCCCGCTCCCTCAGGGAGTGCCTGATGATCCAGGCGCGCCATCTGGGACAGGACAAGAATCTTCCCGGACAGATCCTCTCCGACTACTTTGAAGAGTTCCTGGAGATGGGGACCAAGGCCATTGCCCGGGGGCTCAAGGTCCCCGTCGACGAGGTGGCGGAGGCGATCGCCTTCATCCGTTCGCTCGAGCCGAAGCCGGGCCGCCCCTATTACCGGGAGAGTCCGTCGATCGTCGTCCCCGACCTTCGCTTCTACGAGGACGACGACGGGATCCTGCGGGTCGCGATGAACGAGCAGGGTCTTCCCCGGCTCCGGATCCAGCCGTCCTACAGGGCCATGCTCAAATCGGCTCCGAAGAAGGACGAGCTCCGCGACTACCTCGAAGAGAAGATGCGGGCGGCCCAGTGGTTCCTCAAAAGCGTCGACCAGCGGCGCCGGACGATCCTCCGTGTGGGGGAGAGCATCCTCAAGCACCAGGAGGCCTTCTTCCGGAAGGGGCCCACGGCGCTCCGTCCCCTGGTGCTCCGGACGATTGCCCAGGAGCTGGGGCTGCACGAGTCGACCATTTCGCGGGTCACCAACCAGAAATATGCCGAGACTCCCTTCGGGGTGGTCGAGCTCAAATATTTCTTTTCGGGCGGCGTGCCCTCCTCCTCCGGCGGGGGAGAGCATTCGGCCGTCAGCGTCCGGGAGCAAATTCGGCAACTCGTGAAGGCCGAACCCCCGGAGGATCCCCTTACGGACCAGGAAATTGTTGAAAAACTGGCCGGAAGCGGGGTGGTCATCGCCCGGAGAACGGTCGCCAAGTATCGCACCGAACTCGACATCCCCTCCGTCAGCCAGCGACGACGAGGACCCTGGGATCCGAGGACCCAGAAAACCTAGAGCACCGAAACGATCACCATTCATGGAGGAACGATGGAAATTCTTTTGACGGGACGACATATTGACCTCACCGATGCGATCCGCAACCAGGTGACGGAAAAACTTCACCGGGTGGCACGGCTCGTGAGCGAGCCGGCCAAGGCCGAGGTGGTCCTGGCGGTGGAAAAATATCGTCAGAAGATCGAGATCACGCTGCATACCCACGGGAAGATGATCCATGCGGAATCGGTGACATCCGATCTCTACGGCTCGCTCGACCTCGTGGTGGACAAGCTCGAGCGCCAGATCCACCGGTTCCGGGAGAAGTTCCTCACCAACCGGACCGGATCCCGCCATGAAGAGGTGCTGCCCCATCTTTCGGAGACGAAGCCCTTTCAGCTTCCCGCCCTCGTCAAGACCAAGAAGTTTCCCGTGAAGCCCATGTCCCTCGACGACGCCATCGTCCAGATGGAGCTTCTGGACAAGGACTTCTTCCTCTATCTCGATCCGGCAAGCTCGTCGATGCGGCTCCTCTACCGTCGGCGGGATGGGTCACTGGGGCAGATCGAGCCGGTCTGACCGGTCGCCGGACCGTTTTCCGGATTCGGGCGGGGAGGGGGAATGAGCCTCAGTTTTCTGTTTGTGACCGGCCTGTCCGGCGCGGGGAAGAGCCAGACCCTCCGCGTTCTGGAGGATCTCGGATACTTTTGCGTCGACAATCTGCCCATTCCTCTGGTCTCCCAGTTTGCCGCCCTCGCGAACAGGGGACCCGCCAACTTCGACCGGGTGGCGGTCGGGGTCGACATCCGGGAGGGGGCCTTCTTCCAGGAATTCTGGCAGTCCTTCGACCGGCTGAAGGCGGAGGGCCATGCGGTCGAGGTTCTTTTCCTGGATTCGGGGGACGATGTCCTGATGCGCCGCTTTTCCGAGACCCGCCGGCCGCATCCTCTTTCTCTTGCGGCAGGACTTCCGCTGCTGGAGGCGATCCGGGAGGAGCGCCAGCGGCTGGCCGCGCTCCGGAAGCGGGCGGACAGGGTGGTGGATACGAGCCTTCTATCGGTGGCCGAGCTCCGGATTCTCCTGGGAAAATCCTATGGCGTGCCGGAGCCGGAGGGAGGCATGGTGGTCTACCTCCTCTCCTTCGGGTTCAAGTTCGGACTGCCGATGGATGCCGACATGGTCTTCGACGTCCGCTTCCTTCCCAATCCCAACTACGATCCGCGCCTCCGCCCACGGACGGGGAAGGATCTGGAGGTCTGGTCCTTTCTCCAGGAGCGCGGGGCCGAAGCCTTTCTGGGGGAGTTTTCGGGTTTTCTCCTCTCCCTCCTGCCCCGTTTTGCGGAGGAGAGGCGCTCGACCCTGACCATCGCCGTCGGGTGCACGGGGGGCCGTCACCGCTCGGTCGGAATCGCCGAACATCTTGGGCTAAGGCTCGAGAAGGCGGGCTACCGCATCCGGGTTGCCCATCGGGACATCGACAAGGACTCAAAACGATACAGGCCGGAGACCAAAGAGGCCGGCCAGGGGTGATGAAATGACCACGACACATCGGGGAGGGAGAAAGGCGGCCGCTCTTCTGGGCGCCCTTCTGACGCTTGCCGTCCTCTCCTCCTGCGCGACGGAAAAGAAAAAGTCCAAACCCATTTACTCCTACCAGCTTCCGTGGTCCGGAAGCGATCTGGTCCGGGCAGCGACGGTGCCCATTCCCTCCGGGGAGGCCTACGACGGGTCGGCGCGCCTTGCGGCCTATCTCGAGGCGAAAAGTCGGGTCAAGCAGCTCTACATGCAGGCGATTCGGGCCCTGCCGCTGGCCGGAACGGTCACCGTGGGCCAGGTTCTCGACCAGAAGCCGGCCGTAAGAAAACGCGTCGAGACCTTCCTCGACCATGCCCGGATCCGGGAGGTCGCTTATCGTCCGGGGCAGGGCCTCTATCTCGAGGAGGTGGCCTACCTCGGCTCGGACTTCCAGTCCCTTCTTGGCGTGACCCTCCACCTTGTGCCCCACAAGAAGAAGACCGTCCGGGGCGCCAACACCGCCAAGGCGGGACCCGGCGGATCGGGAGGCGGCATGCCGATGATGCCGATGATGCCGTGATCCGTTTCCTGACGGCGGGAGAATCCCACGGTCCCGGTCTGACCGGGGTGATCGAGGGGCTTCCCGCCGGACTCGAGATCGCTCCCGACGATCTGGCGGGGGACATGGCCCGCCGGAAAATGGGCTACGGCCGCGGCGGACGCATGGCCATCGAGACCGACGCCGTCCGTTTTGTCTCGGGGGTGCGAAAGGGGCGGACACTGGGGAGCCCGGTGACCGTCTGGATCGAGAACCGGGACTTCCGGAACTGGGAGCAGGTCATGGGGGCCGAACCGGCTCCTGAGAGTGCCGAGCGGGCCGTCCATGTTCCCCGTCCGGGCCATGCCGATCTGGTCGGCGGGGTGAAGTACGGCCACCGGGATCTCCGGAACGTCCTCGAGCGGGCGAGCGCCCGGGAGACGGCCACCCGGGTTGCCCTCGGCGCCGTCGCCCGGAAATATCTCGGCCTCTTCGGCGTCTCTGTCCGTTCCTGCGTGCTCTCCATCGGCGACGTCTCCTTCCCGGGGCCTCCGGAGGATCTGTGGAACGATCCCGCGTCCCTTCGGGAGCGGACGATGGCCTCCGAAGTCTTCTGTCCCGACCCGGACACGAGCGGGCGGATGGTCGAGGCGATCCGCACGGCGAAGAAGGCGGGGGACACGCTGGGGGGGATTTTCGAGGTCCGGGCGACCGGCCTTCCCATCGGCCTCGGGAGCTATTCCCAGTGGGACCAGCGTCTCGACGGCCGCCTCGCCCAGGGGCTTCTCTCCATCCAGGCGATCAAGGGGGTCGAGTTCGGTCTGGGTTTTACGGCCGCCCGTCTTCCCGGCTCCCGGGTGCACGATCCCGTTCTGAGGGAAGGAGAGTCGCTGACCCGGCCCTCCAACGGCTCGGGGGGCCTCGAAGGCGGTGTCACCAACGGCCTGCCCCTCGTGGTCCGGGTCGCGATGAAGCCGATCGCGACGCTCTATTCCCCCTTGCCCTCGGTGGATCTCCGGTCGGGGGAGGAAAGCCCGGCTTCAGTCGAGCGCTCGGACATCTGCGCCGTCCCCGCCGCTTCGGTGGTCGGGGAGGCGATGGTCTGCCTGATCCTGGCCCAGGCTTTTTCCGAGAAGATCGGGGGCGATTCGGTGGAGGAGGTTCGGGAGCACTATGCCGTCCTCAGGCGGCTCCAAATGGAACGACTGGCCCCCTGGAGGGGAGCGTGATCGTTCCGATGTCGAGGTTTATCATTCTGGTGGGTCCCCGGGGGTCGGGAAAGACGACCCTGGGACACGCCCTGGCGCGTTCGATCGACGCCCCCGTCTACGACACCGACCGGATGGTCGAGGAGCGGACGGGGGAGCCGGTCTCCCGCCTGTGGGAGCGGGAGGGGGAGGGCGCCTTCCGGGAGCGGGAGTCGCAGGCCCTCCAGACCCTCCGGGAGCTTCCCCCCGGGGTCGTTTCGACGGGAGGGGGAATCGTCCTCTCCCCCGACAACCGGCGTCTTCTGTCCGAACTGGGTCCGGTCTTCTACCTCCATGTCCCGGTCGAGCAGCTGGTGACCCGCCTGTCGAACGCCTATGAGAAGAGGCCCCGTCTCAGGGCCGGGATCCCCCTCTCCGAGGAGATCCGGCAGGTGACGCTGGAGCGCGATCCCCTCTACCGCGCGGTGGCCACCCATGTCGTCGAGACGGGTGGGCATTCGATCGCCGGCACGGTCGAGGAGATCCTGAAGCTTCTCCGGACCACGGTCTTCTCCAAGGGAGGACGAGCATGACCAGGATCCCGGTCCGGTCCGCCGCAGGACCCTACGACATTCAGATCGAAAAGGGGCTTCTGTCGGCTCTGGGTCCGTCGGTCCGCATGATCTGTCCCTCCGTCTCCCGAATTGGCCTGGTCTCCAATCCGGTGGTGTGGGGGCTCTATGGCGACCGCCTCCAGGGTGCGCTCGAAGAGACCGGATTCCGGACGGTCGTGGCCCTTCACCCGGACGGGGAGCGGTTCAAGACCATGGAAAGTGTGATGGCCCTCCTGAACACCTTTCTCGAGGCGCGATGGGAACGTCGGGAGCCCCTCCTGGTCGTGGGGGGCGGGGTGACGGGAGACATGGGGGGGCTTGCGGCCGCCCTGCTCCTGCGGGGGGTTCCCCTGATCCACATGCCCACCACCGTGGTGGCCCAGGTGGATTCCTCGATCGGCGGGAAGACCGGGGTCGACCATCCCCTGGGAAAGAACCTGATCGGAGCCTTCAATCCGCCTCGGGCCATCCTGGCCGATCCGGCGCTTCTCGCCACCCTCCCCCTCCGGGAGCGCCGGGCCGGTCTGGGCGAGGTCCTGAAGTATGCCTTCATCGGGGATCCGGAGCTTCTGGCCCTGCTTGAGGAGAGGGTGGAGGGGCTGGCCGGGGAGAAATTCGACGAAACCCTCTGGGAGAAGGTCGTCTCCCTTTGCGCCCGAGACAAGGCCCGGATCGTCTCCGAAGACGAACGGGAGACGGGCGAGAGGATGCTCCTGAATTTCGGCCATACCTTCGGCCACGCGCTGGAAGGAGCCCTCGGGTATTCGGGGATCCTGCACGGCGAGGCGGTGGCGGTCGGGATGCTCTCCGTCGCCGCGATCGCGGAGAAGGCCACCATCTCCGCCCCGGGGACCTTTGCCTTCATGAAGTCCCTGATCGCCCGGGCGGGTCTTCCGGTCGCCTGGCCCCGGGCGGTGTCCTTTTCAGAGATTCGGCCCTACCTCGTCCGTGACAAGAAAACGTCCGGGGGGCAGGTCGCCCTGATTCTTCCCGAGGCCCCGGGCCGCGTCCGGATCCTCCGGGAGTACGATTCGAACCTTCTTCCGAACGGAATTTTTGCATGACGCCGACCCGGACCCGCCCGGACACTCCAGATCTCCAGAAGGAGCTCAAGCTCCTGAAAGGTCTCCTCCGGATCACGATCTCGGTGGAATCCCTCTCCGTTCTCCTTGACAGCGCGATCCGGCTTCTCCTCGAAATCCTTCCGGCCGACGGGGTCTTCATCTATCTTCTGGAGGAGGACGCCCCCGTTCTGACCCTTCGGGCCGCCTCGCGCTACCTTCCCGACCTGGTCGGCCATTTCTCGATCCGCCTGGGGGAGGGGCTGACCGGATGGGTCGCCCAGGAAGAGTCGCCCGTGGTCATCCCGGAGCGGGCCTACGAAGATCCCCGGGCGAAGATCTTCCAGATGCTTCCCGAAGACCGCTTCGAATCCTTCCTCTCCGTTCCGCTCCGGACCAGGGACCGCCTGGTGGGGGTCATGAACCTCCATTTTCGGGCGCCCTTCTCCCCCAACAACACCGAGATCGAGCTCCTGATGCTGCTCTCCCAGGAGATGGGCTTCATGATCCGCCACATCCTGCTCTTCGAGGAGGCCCAGAAGAAGGCCCGGCAGATCGAGGCGCTCTCCCAGGTGAGCCAGTCCATCACTTCGAGCCGCTATCTCGAGGAGATCCTGCACCTCATCGTGACTGTCACCGCCGAGATGACCAGCTCCACCCTCTGTTCGATCATGATCTACGATCCCGAAAAGGGCCTGGTAGTCCGGGCGACCCAGACCCTGTCCGACGAATACCGGAAGAAGCCCCCGCTCCAGGTGGGAGAAAGCATCGCCGGGGTCGTTTTCGGAGAACGGCGGGCGATCGCGGTGGAGAATGTCCAGAAGGATCCCCGGTATACCGCCAAGGAGCTGGCGAAGAAGGAGAACCTCGTCTCCATGCTCTCCGTGCCAATGATGATCAAGGACCGGGCGATCGGGGTGGTGAACGTCTATACCAGCCATCTCCACCACTTCACCCGGGACGAGTTCAAGGTCCTCCAGTCGGTGGCGAACCAGGCGGCCATTGCCTGGGAGAACACCGCCCTCTTCGAACGGACGGTGGCAATGGAGGAGGCCCTGGAGAGCCGAAAGCGGATCGACCGGGCCAAGGGGATCCTCATGAAGAAGCACCGGATCACCGAGGAGGACGCCTATCGGCTCCTCCAGAAAAAAAGCATGAACATGCGAAAGTCGATGCGCGAGATCGCGGACGCCGTTCTGTTGGCGCACGACCTGAAAGTGGACTAGCGGCCCAGGGGGAAAAAGGGATATGGATCAGGGACTGATGGTGGTGGGGGCGGTTCTCGTCGGAATCGCGGCGCTTTTCGGGCTGGTTCTCTGGGGACTCGAGGTGGCCAAAAAGGACTTCCCCCAAGTCCTGGGCTTCGTCCATCCGACGCTCGCCATGGCCGGCCTCATCATGCTGGTCGCCCGGTTCTTCATCCGGGGCGGGGCGCCCTGGTTCGATGTCGGCCTCGTCCTGCTGGTGATCGCGGCGTTCGGGGGGCTGATCCTGGTCGCCCGGGGCTTCCGACGCCGGACGATGATCCGGACGGTCACCGTCCTGCACGGACTCCTCGGCCTTTCGGGGCTGGGATTCGTGATCTACCAGCTGACGCACCGCTAGGAAGGGGCGCCGGCTGCGATGGGGCAAAAGGATGGGCGGCCTGACGGCCTCACCCGCGGTCGCCGTTCCTGGATCGTTGCGGCCTGCCTCGCCGTCTGTATGGTGGCCGGCGCAGGGGTCGCCCGTGCGGAAGAGATCACGCAGATCTTCCCGGAGCTCTCCGTCGACGGGACGACCTGGAAATATGATTATGTTCAGGGGCTGGGGCTTTCCGATCGCCTCCTCGAACAGGCCCGGCGGCTTTCAGGCTATACCTGCCGGACCCGGACCTTCTACAGCCAGAGGCGACTCGTCCTCCTCCGGAAAAATCGCCCGGTGGCCCAGCGGCCGAACGAAGAGTTCGACCTGACGGTGACCTACCATCCCCTCACCGCCTTCGTCCGTCTCGTCCATCCCCGGAAAGGAGCGACGGTCTTCTACCGGTCGGTCACCCGGGTGGCGGCGGTTCATCCCTTCTCTTTTCTCCCCCTGACCCTCTCCCTCTCGCCGCACAGCGGGCTGATCACCTCCCGTTTCGGCCACACCATCGACCATTCGGACTTTTTGAGCTACGACAAGCGGGTCCTGCGACCGGCCTGTCTGACCCACTCCTGTCTTTACCTGGGCTCCGGCCGCTTCCGGGGGAAGCCGGTGGAGATCCTGAACATCGCCCCCGACCAGCTCGAGGCGCGCCCCGTCTTCGGGAGGATGTGGCTCCTTCTCGACAGGTCCACCACCCTTCCCCTCTCCATCGCGACCGTCGGTCCCGACGGCCGGTTCTGGGAGCGCATCGACTACGGAGACTGCCGCCTCTCGTTCCGCTGACCCGCCTGTTCCTTTCATCGGACGGGGGGCGCTCAGGCCTGAAAGCCCTTCTCAATCGCCTTTTTTCCGGAGGGATCGCGCCTTCTTCGGCGGGTTCATCTCCGTGTCCACGGTGATCACCGTCTTGAGATTTCCCCGGACGTTGAAGTCTCCCGTCACTTCGAGAAACCCCGGAGAAAGAAGTGCGGAGAGGTCCCGGAAGATCCGGTTGACCGATCCTTCGTGGGAGATCCGCTGGTCCCGGAAGGCGTTCAGGTAGAGCTTGAGGGATTTGAGTTCCACGATGTAGGGACCCGGTTCGTAGACGATCCGGATGGTGGCAAAGTCCGGATAGCCGGACCGGGGACAGAGGCAGGTGAATTCGGGGAAGCTCATGGTGACGCGGTAGCGTTGCCCCTCCTCGGGGTTGGGCCAGCGCTCGAGGTGGTTCTCCGCGATGGCCCGGCTTCCGTAGGCGGCATCGGGAGAGGGAGGGAGGGGGGACTGGGGAGACATGGCCATCCTTTTCAAATGTGAGGGTATCCTTGTTGCAGGGAAATTCAGCACTTTATCCTACCATGGATTGAAGCTTTCGGACGACCGTCCAACAAGGAGGCCCTTCCGCAGGGATTGCGGGAATTATGGGGACGCTTTTGTCCTTGACAACACGCGATTTTTATGGGATACAGGGCATTGGGTTTTTCAGGGGCGCCGGTGTCGGTGCCCGATGTCGGCGATAAGAAAGGGGGGCATGGGGGGTGAGGATCCGGTTCGTCTGGATCGTTCTGGCCGGAGCTCTCTTTCTTCTCGCTGCCTTTCTTCTCGTTCCGGGGGATTCCCAGTACGTCCGTCTGGCGATCGATGCCGGGGATTACGACTACGCGTCCACCCTGCTGGCTCCTCGTCTCAAGCGGCCCCATCCTCCCCTCTGGGTTCTGAGGGAGGCGGCGCGCGTGGAGGCCCTCAGGGGCTATCCCGCCCGGGCCGCCTCGGATCTCGAGCGGCTCCTCCGGCGAGATCCGGGCTCCTACCGGGACCGGCTGGAGCTGGCCCGGCTCTATCTTGGTCTCTACGAGCCGGAGAAGGCCGCCCGGGAATTCGCCATTCTTCTGCGCGCCAAACGGCTCCCCGAACCGGAAATGCGCCGTCTCGCCGGCTCCTACGATCTCATGAACCTCCCGTCCGCCGCTCTTTCGATCCTCCATCGCCTGGCGGCCGCCCACCCCGGGGACATGAGCTACTGGAAGGCGATCCTCGTCTACGACACCCAGACGGGAAACGATCCCGACATGGCCCGAACCCTCCGGATCCTCACCCGCCGCTTCCCGGACCGGATCGACTATCTGGCGATGCGGCTGACCTTGGCCTACCGCCAGGGGCATAACCGGGAGGTTCTCCGGATGATGGACCGGCTTCGCGCCCATGGGGCCGACCCCGATCCGGTGCTCGTTCCGGCCCTCCGGGCCCTTTTTCGCCTGAGGCGGCCGGCGGAGGCCTATCTTCTCTACCGGGCCCTGGCGCCGGAGATCTCCCAGGACGGGGTGATCGCCTCGTCCGCCTGGCTCTTCGCCCGCAAAAAATATCTGGCCTGGTCCCTCTCCGCTTTCGAGGAGCTTGTCCGCCGGCATCCTCAGGACCGGAAGCGCTGGGAGGAGGCCCTCTGGCTCTCGGACAAGATGGGGTGGTATTCCCGGACCCGCGACCTCCTCGAAGCCCGGCAGAAGGCGATTCCCGTCGACAGGGAGCGCTTCCATGCCGAACTTCTCGATCTCGACCTCGTCCACGGACTGACCGGGGTGGCCCAGCGGGATCTTCTCGGATGGCTCGGAGCCTCCGGCGGCCCCGCCCTCTCCGACCTCCGGCTGGGGTGGCAGAGTGCCGAAGACAAGGGGAACCTCCCCCTTGCGGCGGCCCGGATGCGCCAGGCGCTGGCCCTTTATCCGGGGAACCGGCCCGTCTTCTTCGATCTGGTCCGGACCGAGCTGGACAGGAACCGCCCCGATCTGGCCGGAGCCTTGCTGGCCGCCCGGGGGCTCGCGACCGGCGACCGCTCCCTTCTTCGCCAGGGGATCCGGGCCTTCGCCGAAGCCGGCGCCATCCCTCCCCGGATGGGACTCTATTTTCGGCTTCTGCGCGGCGATTCCCGACAGAGATTCCAGAACGACCAGTATGCGCTCTTCCGACTCTATGCCGACAGCGCTCCCCGCCCCGATCTCTCCCCCCTGATCGAGGCCCTGGGGCGCCATCCGGGCCAGTCGGCCGTCCTAGGGATGGAGCTGGCCCGGATCCTGGTCTGGGAGAGGCATTTTGCCCAGGCGCACCGGGCCATCGACCGGATCTCCCGCGCCTGGCCTCAAAACCGGGCCATTCTCTTTCAGGCTTCGGACTGGTTCGTGGCGGCCGACCGGCTCCCGATCGCCCTCACCTACGACGCGCGGATCGTCCAGCTTATGCCGGACGATCCCCAGGGACTGGCCCTCCTGATCCGGGACCAACGGTGGGCCGGCCGGGAGGCGGGACTCGCCGCCGCCTACGAACGGCTCCTCGCCCTCTCCCCGGGGAATCGGGAGGCTCTGGTCTATCTGGCCGACGACGCCTATTACCATGGGGCCTTCCGAAAGGCCATCGGATACTACCGGCGGGCGGTGGCGGGAGGGGACACCGACTACGCCGTCCTCTACCATCTGGGGATGGCCTTGGGCCGGACCGGGAACCCCCGCATGGCGCGCCGGATGTTCCGTCTCGCCCGCAAAAGTCTCGAACGGACAGAAGGGGGGCGGCCCCCCCTGACCCGGTGGCGGGGCGGGGAGAGGGGAGGCGTTCGCCTGGTCTCCGATCCTGTCTCGGCTCTCCCGGCGTCCCCGGTCGCCCCCGAAGAAGAGAAGCGGCGCCTTCTCTACGCCATCAAGATTTCGGCGGCCCTTGGCCACGACCGCCAGGCTTATCGGGACACGCAGGCCTTTCTTGCACGCTATCCGGGGGACCGGGAGGGGCTCTACTGGAAGGCGCGGCTTCTGTGGAAGCACCGGGAGGGAGCGCGGGCGCTCGACGCGCTCGGACAGTGGCTCGCCCGCCACCCGGACTCGAAGGACTTTCTCGTCTTCCGGGCCGAGATCCTGACCGGCACGGGCCATCTCGCCCGGGCCCAGCGCCTCCTCTGGCGGCTTCACCGCCGCTATCCGTCGGACCGGATCATCTGGGAGGACCTCCTCGACACCTACCGCCGACAGGGACTTCTCCTCCGGGCTCAGGCCTTCGACTCCCACATCTTCTCCCAGGGAGAGACCCAGGCGCCCCGGGTCTCATCGGGGATCCTCTCCCTCTACAACATGGACCAGTTCTCTCTGAGAAACCAGGACTTTGCCGTCTTCTATCCGGGAGGGGCCTCCTACAGCTTCGACACCAAGGTCGAGAGCTCCCGGATCGGCTCCGCCAACTATTTTCTCGGACGGACCGAGTATCTCGGGGCCGGGGAGCGGGCGGGGTGGGGGACCAATGGCTATACCTACGCCGGCGTTCTCTGGGAGCCGGCCCCGGGCTGGGCGGTCACGGGGGAGGCAGGGGACACCCAACTCACCAACTCCCCGGGCTTCTACGTGAATCTCAACGGAACGGAGGGGCCCTTCACCCTGAATGTCCAGGGGTTCGACAACATGGTCTGGGGGGATTTCGGACAATCCATCGTTCGGGACGGACTCCAGACCGGCTACATGGCCGCCCTCTCCTGGGTGCTGTCGCCCCGCCTGACCCTTTCGGCCGAGTCCTGGCTCTTCGACTACACCCTCGACGACCGGACCCTTCCCTTCGGGGAGCTTCACAATACGGAGGGCATGGCCGATCTCACGTTGGACACCCGTCCCCAGCTCGACCTCGTGGGGGGGTACGAGGACTGGAGCGTCCTCTTCGCCTCCCCGGAGACCTCCTCCCTCGTGCCGATCCTGGCCCGGCAGCGCTTCGTCTTCGCCGCCCTGGTCTACCAGACGCAGATCAAGAACCGCCTGAATTTCAACATCCAGGGGGGCGGCTACGAGGACTTCGTCACCTCCCGACCCGCCTACGAGGGCGGGGCGGGGATTTCCTACCGCTTCTCCCGCTTTCTTGAGGTCTTCGCGAGCGGGGACTACTTCAACCAGTCCGTCCTTTACAACGGCGCCTCGCAGGAGGCCGTCTGGGGGTTCAACCTATGGTTCTGAAAAAAATTCCGGCCGCGTTCCTTCTTTTTGCCGTGCTTCTCCTCTCGTCCTGCGCCTCGGGGAGCCGGGCCTCCGGTCATCTCGCAGCCGGTCCGCGACCGCTGGCGGTCTATGTCCAGCCCTTCGCCAACCTCACCACCACGCCGGACGCAGGGCGCTCCGTCACCGTCCTCCTTGAAGCCGAGCTCCGGCGCCACCGGGCCTTCCGGGTCGTCTCCCCCGCCTCCCTTCCCTTCTCCCTTCCGGCCTCCACCTCCGCCACAGGCATGAGTCCGGTCCAGCGGGAGCGGCTTCTGGCCGCCGGGGTCACGGCCTTCCTCTCCGGATCCGTGATCGAATATGCCTACCGCTCGGAGCTTGAAAGCGAGCCGGTGGTCGGCATCGCCTGGACGATGACCGACCTGTCGACGGGCCGGGTGCTCTGGTCCGCGTCGCTGTCGGGGGTGGGGGGGTGCTTCCTGGGGTGCCACCAGACCCTGACATCGCTCTCGGGACGCCTGATTGCCCGGGAGGTCGCCCGCTTTGAGGGGCGCTAAGCGGATGCAAGGAGCAGGCAGGCTGGCGGGGTTTCTTCTTCTGGCGCTTCTTCTGGCCTCCTGCCGGATGCCTCCCTCTCCGTCCTCCTCCGCCATAAGCCCTTCGCCTGGACCTTCTTTCGTCGTCTACTACGGGGAGCGGCCCCGTCCCGACGCGCTGGCCCGCTTCGACTGGGCGATCGTTCCGGACGACGCCCCGATACCCCCGAAGGGCAAGACGCTCTATTTTGCCTATCTCTCGGTGGGGGAGATCGACACCGGGAGCCCCATCGCCCGGGCCCTTGCCGCCCTCCCGGGAGGGGTGGAATCGGTGTCGCTGGGAAAGAACGCCTTCTGGCATTCGACGGTGGCCGACCCCCGGAAGGAGGCCCTGAGGCAGGTGCTCCTCGCCCGGGTCGTCCGGGACGTCACGCGGGGCTTCGGAGGGCTCTTCCTCGACACCCTGGACTCGCCGCTCGCCTACCGGGAGGCCCATCCGCACCGGGGCCGGGGGATCCGGCGGGCGCTCGTCTCCCTGGTCGCCCTCATCCACGCCTCCTACCCGGGTCTCCGGATCGTCGCCAACCGGGGCTTCGGGATCCTTCCGGAGATCGCTCCGGATCTCGCCGGGCTCCTCTACGAGGACTTCTGCTCCCGCTACGACGAGACGACCCGGCGCTATGTGACGGTTCCCGACGCGGAGCGGGAGCGGCTCCTCTCCGAGATCCGCCGCGCCCGACGGAGAAACCCGTCCCTGGTCCTTCTGGCCCTCGACTACGACGATCCCGCCCATCCGCTCTTCCGGTCGCGGTGCCGCTCCCTCGCCCGGTCTCTGGGATTTTCCCATTTCGACTCCGACGTGGCCCTCGACCGGATCGGACGGCCGGAGGCGGACCGATGAAGAGTCGTCTCCGGGGACTGCGGGGGGGAGTGAGGCTGTCACGCCTTGTGCCCTATGCCGAGGGGGCCGGGGGGATCCTCCTCCTCACCGCCTTCTTCGTCTCCTTCTACGGACGGGCCTCGCTCCTCTATCCGGCCTTCCATCCCTTCCTCGTCGTGGTTCTCCTGGTGGCCGGCCGGTACGGCTTCGTCCCGGGGCTCGTCACCGCCCTCTTCGCCATCGCGGACGACTATCTTCTCTTCGTGTGGCAGAACCGGGGCGAATCCCTGCGTCCGGAGAGCTTCTCCTTCCTCTGGCCCTCGGCCTTCCTCTTCACCGGCATGATCCTGGGCGAGATGCGGGATGCCGGAGCCCGGAAATACCGGGAGCTCGAGACGCGCTTCCTCAAGGCCGAGGAGATGGGCCGGACGGCGGCCTTCGAGCGGGATGTCCTCCTGAAGGCCAAGAAGGAGCTCGAACGGCGAATCTTCCTCGAGCCCAACGCCGTGAACGATCTCTTCGACGTCTTCCGCTCCCTGGAAAAGGACGAGATCGAGAGCCTCTCCGGCTCTCTCCTGTCCCTGGTGGTCTCTTTTGCGGGGGCCGACCGGGCCGCGCTCTACCGGAGGGAGCGCCGGGGCTTCCGCCTCGATCTCGAGGGGGGATCGGGGGCCTCTCCCCGGGAGGTGGATCTCCGCTACGCCCCCTTCGTCCGGGCCTACGAGGCGGGGGAGGCGGTCACGCTCCAGAGCCATGGGATCCTCCCGGGAATCTCCTCTCCGGAAGGTGGGACCCTCCGGCCGCTGGGGGTCTATCCGGTCCGGGCAGGAGACGAGTCGGTGGAGGCGCTTCTGGCGGTCTGGCACGCCCCCTTCGAGAAGCTCGTTCCCGAGTTCTTCCAGACTCTCGGCATGATCGTGGAGCGGGCGAATGCCCGTCTCACCTTCCTCCGGCGCCAGAAGGAAACCCAGGAAGGGGTGGCCCTCGATCCCGAGACGGGCTTCCTGCGCCCCTTCTTCTTCGCCCGGAGGGCCGCGGAGGAGCTGGGAAAGGCCCTGCGCTACGGCACCGACCTGTCTCTTCTGTTGGTAACGTTCCGAAGCGCCCCGGAGGAAGGCACCGATCATCCCGTGGCGCTTCGGGCGATGCGGGAAATCGCCCGGGCGCTTCTCCGGGACGTCGACCTGGCGGGACTCGCCCCGGAGCGCAACGGGGTCTCCTTCGCCCTTCCCCACACTCCTCCCGCGGGAGCGGCCGTCGTCTCGGAAAAGCTGCGGAGGCTCTGGGCGGAAAAGACCGGAGAGAATCCCCTCCTTTCGGGGACCGATCTCGCGGTGCAGTGCGAGAGTTTTACACCTGGAGCGGGGGAGGAATCCCGGACCTCCTATGCGCGGATCATGCGTCTCCTGGACCAGAGAACCGTCTTCCATCCCGCGGCCCGGGTCTTCGGGGAGGCGGGATTCCGGCGATATGTGGAGCAGGAGCGCCGGGAGGCGACGGAACCGATGGGGCTTGTCCGGGTCACCTTCTCGTCGCCCTCCTGGGAGGATGCCCTGACGCTCCGGCAGGCCCTCGACCGCGTCCGGGGACGAAACGGAGGGCGTCTGCTCCCCTTCGATGCCCAGGCGGGGCTTGCCCTGGACGGTCAGGCCCTCTGGCTTTTCCTGCCGGAGGGGACCCCGGAGCGTCTTGAGGAAATCCGGACAGCCTTCGAGACCCTCTGGGAGGAGACGGAGATCCCCCGGCTCAAGCAGGGGAGCTTTCTCTTCGATGCCGCGCTGCTCGCCCCGGGGGAGGGCGCTCTCCCCACCCTTCTCTCCCTGGACGGGAGCGAAAATGCGGAGGAGTCTCCGTCTTCCTCCCCTTCGGCCGTTTCGCCGGAGTCGGTCTCTGGCGACCGATCCGGGGAAAGACCCTCTGACGGAGAGGACGGCTCCGGGGGGAGGATTCCGGAAGCGGCCCCGACGGAGGAGGGGGGCAAAGGGGAGGGGACCTCCGGAGATCTCTCGGAGGCGGTGGAGAACCTCCT
>JAKCDE010000052.1 GCA_021838585.1 Nitrospirota bacterium | reverse complement strand
CCTCCCGGATCGAAGAGCACGGCGTCGCCCCCCCGGGTCACCAGATACTGGTTCGACGGTATCCCCTCCTCCCGGGTCGACTCCCCGAACCCCAGAAGAAAGTACCGGTGTTCCCCGCTTTCGTACAGGAGCTCAGCCATGATTCCTCCATGCGACGGGTCACAAATCCTTGGAAGATCCCAGTCTCAGAACAAAAGCACACTCATGATATGTGAAGACAACAGCCATGACAAGGGCGTCTAGGAAGCGCTTCCGGCAGCGGGGGGTGCGGGAGAGACGCAACGCCCAGGATCAGGGGGCAAACCGGGAAAAGGATCCCGCCATGGAAGGATCAGAAAGGCAGAGCCACAAGGAAAGGGCGAGGGCCAGGAACTTCCGGGCCCCCGAAGAGGAGAGACAATAAGAAACGAAAGTCGAGCCACAGAAAAGAGCGCTCGGGGCCAGGGCCCCGGAGGACTACATGCGAAGATGGTCCTTCATTCGGCCGATTGACGCCTCGATCTCGGGACGCCACTCGGGATGCCGCTCCCCTGTTTCCTCGAGAAAGTGGAAGAGATTCCGGATCGGGAGGGCCCGATCGTAGCCGGGGGCCTCCCGGGCCATGCGGATCGCCCGTCGCCGGTAATCACTCATCGTGTTGTGGAGGGGCATGCGGTAGTTCATGGCCACCTCCTCGACCAGCGGCAGACAGTCGAGGCCAAAGGCGTCGAAGTAGGAGGAGACGATGCGGGAAAAGAAGACAAAGTGACGGGACTCGTCCTTCGTGAGAAGATGCAGGAGGCTGACAAGAACCGGCTCCTGGACATTTCTTGCCAGGCTCTGGTAATAGAGCTGGGTGGCCTTCTCCTGGAGAAAGGCATAGGTGGTCACCTGGAGAAGATTCTTGTAGCCGACCTGATATTCCTTCTGGCTCTCCAGAATCAGCGTCTCCGAAAGCCTGTCCCAGTCTGCCTCGATCCCGGAGTGAACCTGATAGAGGGCCAAGGCCTGGGCATGTCGGTCCTCCTCCAGCCCCCACCGGGAGACGAAGTGAAAGAGCTCCCGGTTGTGCATGGCCTCCTGGGGAGAGGGGGAATTGACGGGAAAGATCGACTGATACTCGGCACAATATCCGGGAGTATAGTCCTCCACATGGGTCACAAAGACGACGGCCTGCTTTTGGCCCTCGGTAAGAAGATCGGGATTCAGCTCCTTCCAGGGAAGGGACTTGAAACGATTCCAGTTGGCATCATCCGCCAACTCGTTATAGGCCGACACATGGTGACGCAATACAGAAAGGGGAAGACGCACGTTTTTCCTTCGCTAGGATTCAGCAACCCGTTTAAGAACGTCAGATCAAGGGGGAAACCCCCTTGCCGAAAAGACACCCTCACGCTCTCCTTCCGATAAGGTGATCGGAGACAATCAGGAAAGAGTGAGAAGGCCCCCCCTCGAGATCACACAACACTCACCCGAGAAGAGCAATCCATTTAGTCAAGCATAAACCATGCCAACACAAAAGAAGCTCACTCAAAGGCCCGGAAATGGAAAGATTGAACAGGATGTTTTCGATGTCCGTCCCTCCAGAAAACATCCAAAAATGTTTCTCGTATGAAACACGCGTTTCTCTCAAGAATCATTTGCGAAACAAAAACTGAAACACCCTCCCTCTTCCCCCTCCATTTTTTCCAGCTCACCCCCCATAAAAAAGAACGCATCCACATCTATTTGTGCCGACATTAAAATAAGGAATGGCTCACCTTCGCCCCCTCGAATATCCCTGGCCCGTTTTTTGCATTATAATTAATCAATTACAAACAAATCTCTCATAAAAAACCGCCCAATATCGACAAAAACCATCGAAATCCTTTCCGCGAAGATCGGATCACGAGAACACGGATGACGAATATCACCCTCTCTGAAGAGAGATTCGCCCGATGACCGAGACCGCGTTCTCCCCTCCTCCCGCCCGGGCCTTCTTTTCGCTGGCCTTAGGAAAACAGCGGGAAGGATCGAGGTCCGGAATGATCCTTTTGGTCCTGTTTTTCCTGATCCTTTCCCTGGGAAGCGGGGCCTTTCTCATGTATGGTCACAGGGCCGAGCAGGACTCTCATCTCCAGCAGGAACTCTCGGCCGCCCTGTCGGATTCGGAGTCCGTCCTGACAAGCTTGGCCGTGATGGAAGAGAATGGGCGCCCCCCTCTGACGCCGGCTCACCTCACCCTCTTCCGGGCCTACAGAATCCAGGCCATCTCGGCCTTGGCCGACATCGGCCAGCGCCCCTCCACACTGACCTCCAAGGTCCGCCCTGTCTACGATCTTCTTCTCTCACTCTTTTCCTATGCCGCCTATTCCCAAGGACAACCTCCGCCTCCCCCCTCCCGGGAGATCGTCCCTCCCGCCATCGAGAGCCGGATGATCGGGCTGGCCGTGTCCTTGGGCAGAGCCTTTCGGGTCGAAGAGAAACGGCTCCAGGCACATCAAAGTCTTATGCGCCACCGGCAGTCGCTGGCCGCCCTCTCCAGCGGCTTTGGACTCGTGCTTTCATTTGTGATTGCGGCGGCCCTTTGGCGCCACGAGATGGCGCTTCACCGCGAACGCGCCCGGCAGGAATTTTTTGCCCGGATGAGCCATGAGCTCCGAACCCCCCTCAACGCCATCACAGGCTACAGCCAACTGATCCTTTCGGGAGAAGACAGGGACTCGGAGGCCGGTCAGGATGCCGAAAAGATCCTCATCGCCTCCCGCCATCTCGAGGCCCTGATCGACGATCTCTTCGACATGGCCAAGATCGGCAACAGGAAGCTCCGCCTCGAGCCGGAACCCTTCCTGATCGAAGAGCTGGTGGCGGAAGCCGCCGACATGCTGCGTCCGGCGATCGAAGGCTCCGGCAACCGACTTGCGGTCGACCGGATCCCCCTGGAGGGCCCTGTGGTGACGGATCGGAGGCGGGTCCGACAAATACTCATCAATCTCCTTGAAAATGCGAGGAAATTCACCGATCATGGAGAGATTCGCCTCTCTTCGTCGCCCGATCCGGAGACCCCCCATTTTTTCCGGGTGACCGTCTCCGACACCGGCATCGGCATGACGCCCGACCAGACATCCCGGATCTTCGAGCCCTTTACCCAGGCGGACGAAAACACCCGCCGACGCTATGGGGGCACGGGGCTGGGGCTGGCCATTTCACGCTCCCTCGCCCATCTTATGGGGGGAACAATGAGCGTCGAGAGCCATCCGGCGAAAGGATCGACCTTCACCCTCCGCCTGCCGAGGGAGATGCCCGCCCAGGAGACGCACCTGCCACCCTCTTTGAGAAAGGAACCGGAACCATGAGCCTCATCCTTCTTGTCGAAGACCACGACATGGCACGGGAAATCATGCAGCGCCGCCTTGAACGCGAGGGGTATCGGGTGGAGACCGCCCAGACAGGGAAGGAGTCTTTGGAGAAAATCCGGACAGTTTCTCCCGACCTCGTCCTGATGGACATGAGCATGCCCATGATCGACGGATGGGAGGCAACGAGGCGGATCAAGGCCGACCCCGAGCTCAAAAGGATCCCCGTCATGGCCCTCACGGCCAATGCCATCGAGGGAGACCGGGAGCGATGCCTCTCCGCCGGATGCGACGACTACGAAACGAAGCCTGTGGACTTTGAGCGCCTTCTGAAGAAGATCCGCCTCCATGTGGGGGGCCCTCGGGCTTCCTCCTAAACACCGTTCCGGGAACCAGGACCGGAGATGAACGAGAGCCCCTCGGCCTCAATTTTCAGGGGAGGTCGGGATCACCCGGGGGAATCCTCCGGAGATCCCCGCGGCGTGGCACTTTCCACCCCCCTCCCGACAAACCACCGGAGCCCCCTTCATGGTCTTTACGAATCAAGAATCCGAAGAGCTCTCCCGGGCTCAGAAAAACCCTGACCCTCCCGGCCAGGCCACCCGCTCCCTTCTTCGGACGACGATCGCCCTGTCGGTGGGAGCCGCGATCCTCGTCTCCCTCAACCTCGCCGTTTATTTTTCGACGAACGCGGACCTGGCCCACCTCTCCCGCACCATCGCCCGGTACCGCACCGTCAAGGATGACCTTCGGTCGGTCTCGGCCGCCCTCTTCGTGATGGTCCAGTCCCGCACTCCCCTCTCCCCCGAAAAACGCTCCCTTTTTCGGGGATACCAGATCCAGGCCGTGGCCGCCCTCTCCAGCATGCAAGGGTCCACCCGGGAACTTCTCTCCGACGAGGTCCGGAATGTGCAGGCCCTGAACGCCCTCTTCGTCTATGCCTCCATCCAGAACATCGAGGCGATCCTCCGGGAGGCCCCTCCTGCGGGAACGCCCGTGATCCCCCCGGCCCTCTCCTCCCGCATGCATGCCCTGATCCTGACCCTTCACCGGCAGATCGGGGCCCAGGAAAAAAGCCTCCGGGAGCAGGAGCTTCTCCTGCATCATCGGCGCGTCCTCGTCCTCGATGCCTCGTTTCTTCTTTTTCTGGCCCTCCTCGGCTCCTTCATGCTCCTCGAGCGGCGATCGATCGGCTTTCTGAAGACCCTCGAGTTCGAGGTGGATCTCACCAAGAAGCTCCTCATCACCTCCGACGTCATCCGGGAGTGGAAGGAGTTCACCAAGAACCTTCTTCTCCAGATCAACCATACCTTTCCGGTGCGATTTCTCTTCTCCCTCTTTGTCACGACCGAAGAGGTCTTCGAACTCCATGTCTTCTGGAACGGGGCCCCCTCCCCCGAAGAGCAGCGCCACTTCGAAGAGTCCATCGGCCGCCGGGTCCGGGAGGCGACGGGCCTTCTCCCCGAAGGGAAAAGCCTCACCTTCTTTCATGAGGTGGTGGAAAGCGCCTCCTCGCCCTCCGCTCTGTCCAAAGACGCCATCGTTCTCGAGACGGAGAGCCTCCTCCTCGAGCGGCCCCAGATCGGAGGCATCGTCGGCGTGGGGCTCGCAGGCACCCGCTCCGATGCCATCAAAAAGCTCGTGGTCCGCGGGTTTCTCGTCTCGATCCTCAATGTGCTGGGCTCGGTGAAGGCGCTCTCCCTCTACAACAAGGAGGTCGAATACTTTGCCGTGAGGGATCCTCTCACCCGCCTCTTCAACCAACGGGTCTTCTGGGAGCTTCTGGACTACGAGGTGGGGCGCGCCAAGCGCCACGACACCTCCTTCGCCGTCTGCGTCGTCGACCTCGACGACTTCAAGCGGGTCAACGACACCTTCGGCCACACGGTCGGGGACCGCTACCTCAAGGAGATGGCGGCCCTCCTCCTCTCGGGAACCCGGCAGGGAGACATTGTGGCCCGCTACGGGGGGGACGAGTTCGCCTTTGTCCTTCCGGAGGTCGATCTGGCGGGGGCCACAAGCATTGTCGACCGCCTCCGGGAGAAGATCGCGCTGTTCCGGATGGACCCCGACGTTGCGGGCTCCCCTCCCATCGAGGCCTCGGTCTCCATCGGAATCGCCCTCTATCCGGACCACGCCTCCAATGCCCAGGACCTTTTTTCCCTGGCCGACCGGATGATGTACAAGGCCAAGCAGTCGGGGAAGAACACCTGCCGGTCTCCCGAACCCGGCGAGGCGATCCATCTCCATTCCGCCGGGCAGCGGGAGTCCCATCTCCTCGACCTGGTCAGAAGCGGCCAGGACTTCCCCTACTTCCAGCCCTTTCTGGACCTATCGACGCGCACGGTGACGGGATACGAGGTTCTGGCCCGCCTCCGGGACAGCGAAGGACGCATTGTTCCCGCCGGTGAGTTCATCACGCTGGTGGAACGGGCGGGACTCGCCGCCTCCCTGGATTTCGCCATTCTCGAGAAGGCCCTGGAGCTGGCCACCCAACGCGGCCTCACCGGAAAACTCTTCTTCAACATGACGCCCTTCGCCATGGCCGCCCCCGACTTCGCCAACCGGATCGTGGACACCGTGGCCAAATACCCCATTCCCCCCGACCGCATCGCCTTCGAGATCACCGAACGGCAGGCCATCAAGAACATGCGCCTGGTGGAAAACCTCATCCGGGA
>JAKCDE010000051.1 GCA_021838585.1 Nitrospirota bacterium | reverse complement strand
AGGAAGGGCCCAAATCCCTCTGGCGGTATCACGAGCTTCTTCCTGTGACAGGTGCTCCGACTGTGGGTCTCCATGCCGGCATGACCCCGCTGGTTCACGCGAAGCGGCTGGGCAAGGTTCTGGGCCTTGACAACCTCTACCTGAAGAATGACACGGTGAACCATCCGACACTGTCGTTCAAGGACAGGGTGGTGGCGGTGGCCATGACACGGGCCCGGGAGCTGGGCTTCGATACCGTTGCCTGTGCCTCGACCGGCAACCTGGCCAACTCTGTCTCGGCCCATGCGGCCAGCGTCGGGATGAAGTGTTTTGTCTTCATTCCCCACGACCTCGAAGCCGGAAAGATCCTGGGCAACCTGATCTACCATCCGACCGTGGTGGCCGTCCGGGGAAACTACGACGACGTCAACCGCCTTTGCAGCGAAATCGGCGGAGAGTATCCCTGGGCTTTTGTGAATATCAACATTCGCCCCTACTATGCCGAGGGTTCCAAATCCCTGGCCTTTGAAACGGCCGAGCAACTGGGCTGGCGCGTTCCGGACCAGGTCGTGGTTCCGATTGCCTCGGGATCCCTTCTCACAAAGATCTGGAAGGGTTTTCAGGAGTTCTCGAAGCTGGGCATCGTTCCCGCCAATCCGGCGCTTCGGGTCAACGGAGCCCAGGCGGAAGGCTGTTCCCCTGTCTACCGGGCCTTTGTCTCCGGAAAGAACCACCTCGTTCCGGTGAAGCCCAACACCATTGCCAAGTCTCTGGCCATCGGAAATCCCGCCGATGGCTTCTATTCTCTGGACGTCGTCTTCAAGTCGAAGGGGGCCATTGCGGCCGCCACCGATCCGGAAATAGTCGAGGGGATGAAGCTTCTGGCCGAAACCGAAGGGATTTTTGCGGAGACGGCCGGAGGGGTGACCGTGGCCTCCCTGAAAAAGCTGTGTGAAGAGGGACGGATCGGCCGCTCGGATCTCACCGTGGCCTACATTACCGGGAATGGACTCAAGACGATGGAGGCCCTTACGGGAGCTCTTCCCGAACCGGTGGCCATCGATGCGTCCCTGAGCTCCTTCCGCAAGAATGTGAACCCGTCGAACTAACCGCATAAAAGAAAGGAATTCCATGTCCGTTGTCGTACGCATTCCGACGCCCCTGAGGAAGCTCACCGGAAACCAGGGCGAGGTTCGGGAGGAGGGGAAGACGGTTCGAGAGATCCTCGACGGACTCGAGAGCCACTATCCCGGCATCCGGGAGCGCCTGACCGACGAGTCGGGAGAGCTTCGCCGGTTTATCAACATCTACCTCAACGAAGAGGACATCCGCTTTGCCGAAGGGCTCGATACGACGGTCAAGGCCGGCGACGAGGTCTCCATCATCCCGGCCATCGCCGGAGGCTCCCGATGACACAGATGCGCCTCCACCTGACCTTTCCCGAGGAGCGGGTGAGGGAGCCCATTGTCTACGAGATCTGCAAGAATTTTCCTGTGGTCGTCAACATTCGTCGGGCCGATATCTCCGATGACAGTGGCTGGATGGAGCTTGAGATGGACGGAGAGCTTCCCGACCTCGAGCGCACCGTCGCCTATTTGCGAGACCGCGGGATCGTTGTCGCTCCCATTGAAAAGAGCATTCTCGAGGGATAGGATTCCAAGGAGATTCCCATGGCATTTCGTGAAGATCAGATCCAGCGCTACAGCCGCCACATCATCCTGAAGGAGGTCGGGGGAAAGGGGCAGGAAAAGCTTCTTGCCGCCCGGGTTCTCGTGATCGGCGCCGGAGGGCTCGGGAGCCCTGTGGCCATGTATCTGGCCGCCGCCGGCGTCGGAACCATCGGCCTGATCGACATGGATGTCGTCGATGTCTCGAACCTCCAGCGTCAGATCATGCACTCCCAGGCGACGGTCGGCATCCCCAAGGTCCTCTCGGGACAAAAGACCCTCACCCGGATGAACCCGGATGTCCGGGTGATTCCGATTCAGGACCGGCTTACGGCAGAAAACGCGATGGAGCTCTTCTCCGACTACGATGTGATTGTCGACGGCTCCGATAATTTTGGAACCCGCTATATTGTGAACGATGCTGCCTTCTTTCTGAAGAAGACCCTGGTGTCGGGCTCGATCCTCCGCTTTGAAGGGCAGGTCACGGTTCTTGAAGGGCATACCTCCGCCCCCTGCTATCGATGCCTCTACCCCGAGGCTCCCCCCCCGGGCCTTGTCCCCTCGTGTTCCGAAGCCGGTGTTCTGGGGGTTCTTGCCGGAACCATCGGAACCCTCCAGGCCGCAGAGGTGGTGAAGAAGATCCTGGGAGTGGGGGAGCTCCTGACCGGCCGCCTGCTTCTCTATGATGCCCTTTCCATGACCTTCCGCAAACTCAAGGTTCCCAAGGATCCCCACTGCGCCCTTTGCGGCTCCTCCCCCACCATTACGACCGTCTCAGGATCTTCGGAGTGGGTCTGCCAGGTGCCGGCCTCCTGATGCGGGACGGGGAGGAGATCCTCCTTCCTCAGGAGATCTTCCGGAAAATCGTCGACCACTGCCGGAGCCTTCGGCCGGAAGAGGCCTGTGGGCTTGTGGCGGCCGATGGCTCCGGACGAGCGGTGGAGGTTCTGCCCGTTGCCAACAGCCTCCATTCTCCGGTCCGCTATCAGATGGAGACCCGGGAGCAGTTCGATGCGATGAAAAGGATTCGCCGTGAAGGTTGGTCACTCTTCGCCATCTTTCATTCCCACCCCCTCTCCGAACCGGCCCCTTCTCCCACCGATATCCGCCAGGCCTTCTACCCGGAGGCCTACATGATTATCGTCGGCCTCGAAAAGGAGCCGCCGGTGGTCCGGGGATTCGTGGTCGAGGACGGCCGGGCCCGGGAGCTTCCCCTTCGGACCGTCTCCGATACGATCTCCTAGCATCTTCCTTCCCGCTTCGAGGAATCCTGCGACCTTTCCCCGCTCCCGCTGAATGAAGTTCTTTTCTTAATTGATTTTTTGTCTCATCTTTCCTATCCTTTGAAGGACTGTCGCGGCCCTTTGCCCTGGAGACTGCATAATATGGCCAAAAAGATCCTGATGATCGAGGACGACCCCGATATTGCCGGCCTGATCCAGCACTACCTCAAGATGGAGGGCTTTGAGTGCGAGCATGTGTCCGACGGGACGGCGGGCCTCTCTCTTGCTCGTCGCCTCAAGCCCGATGCCATCCTCCTTGATCTCATGCTTCCCGGAATCGACGGACTGACCGTCAACCGTCTCATCAAGCAGGATCCGGCAATTTCGGCCACGCCGGTGGTGATCGTGACGGCCAAGGGGGAAGAGACCGACCGGGTGGTCGGTCTTGAGATGGGGGCCGACGACTATATCGTCAAACCCTTTCATCCCAAGGAGATGGTCGCCCGGGTCAAGGCGGTCCTTCGCCGCCGGGAAACCCAGCAGCGCCTGTCGGAGCGGATGTCGATCGGTCCTGTCACCATCGACATCGGTCGCCATGAGGCCACATTTGAAGGGGTTCCGGCGCCGCTGACGGCCAAGGAGTTCGACCTCCTGGTCGCCCTCATGCGGGTGGCCGGCCGCGTCCTCGATCGGGAGACCCTCCTCAATACGGTCTGGGGCGACGACTACGAGGGGACGGACCGGACCGTGGATGTCCACATCCGTCGCCTTCGGAAAAAGATGGGGGAGTCGGCCGCCTGGGTCGAGACGGTCAAGCAGATTGGCTATCGCTTTCGGGAAGAGGGGAAGGGCGGTCCATGAGCTTTCGCGCCTTCGTCTTCCTCCTCGGCGGAGGCGCCTTTGTTGCCGGCGGGGTCTTCATGCTCCTGGTGGGCCACGGAATGGCCCGCCTGATTCTCTTTGCCGGGCTTTTTCTCTTTCTGTATCTTCTGGTCCGCCTGATCTACCGGATTGTGGCGCGTCAGGCGGATGCGGCGCTGAAAAACCCCCTGACGATCGCGGCCCAGGGCTTCTTTGACGATCTCTTCGATCCCATGCTTTCGGGTCTCATCCGACTCCTTAAGGAAAAGCACGAGACCTCAGGGCGCCTTGCCGAAGTCGCGAGCCGCTTCGAAGGGGTCTTTGAGAATATGGTGGAGGGCGTGGTGGTCACTGCGTCGAACTCCCAGATCCTCATGGTGAATCCGGCCTTCGAGCGTATTCTGGCCATTCCGGCCAGCGAGGCGGTGGGGAACCGCCTGGGGATCGTGGTTCGGGAGACGGCGATCCACCAGCTCGTGGAGGAGGTCTTTCGGACCAAAAACCGGGTCATGCGGGAGCTGGGTTATCGAAGTCGCGGAGCCGCCAAGGTCCTGAATGTGGTGGCAACGATTTCGGAACCCCGGGACGGCTCCGGGAAGAGCTACGGGATCTTTCTCTTTTACGACATGACCACGATTCGGGGGCTGGAGAGAATCCGAAAGGACTTCGTCGCCAACGTCTCCCATGAGATCAGGACCCCCCTGACCTCGATCCGGGGCTATGCCGAGGCGCTGAGCGATGGAGCGCTCGCCGATCCGGAGCTTGCCAAGAGTTTTTTGGGGATCATCTCCACCTCCGCCGATCGCCTCTCCCGACTTGTCAACGACCTCCTTGAGCTCTCCCGCCTCGAATCGGGGACGGTGGACCTTCGTCTGGCCCCGATTGAGCTGGGATCGCTCTCCGACCGTCTTCGGGAAGAGTTTTCTGATCGTCTCTCCCAAAAGGAGATGCGCCTCGAGACGGATTTTTCAAGACCCTTCACCTTTGTCTCCGACGAATCCCTCCTCCATCTTGTGCTGGTCAATCTTCTTGACAATGCCATCAAGTATTCCTCTCCGGGCTCCTCTCTCCGACTTGGTGCCACGATGGGTGAGTCGGGAGTCCAGATCGAGGTGGAGGATCGCGGAATGGGAATTCCCGAGGAGGAGCTCCCCCGCATCTTTGAAAGATTCTATCGGGTCGACCGCTCCCGAAGCCCCGCCGTTCCGGGAACAGGGCTGGGGCTTTCGATCGTTCGCCATGTCATGACACTCCTCTCCGGCCGGGTCGCCGTCAAGAGTGCCCTGGGGAAGGGGACCACTGTGTCCCTGCACCTGCCTTCCCGCAGTCTCCCTTCCTCTTCCCTTTGACAGAGTCCCTCCCGGTGGCGGTGGCTGGCCGTCCTTTTCAAGGGGTCCCAAACAAGGATAAAATAAAGAAAGGGTCACCCTGTCCGGAAACTCATCCGGACCCACTTCTCCAAGGAGGTTCCCATGACAACAAAACGTCTCGCCTGGCTTTTGGCCGGAGTTCTCTTCCTGGTCTCCCAAGTTGCACAGCCTGCGACGGCCCGGGCCAACATGATGCACCATGGTCCGATGGGTCCCATCGGGTTCTATCTGATGAACCAGGATCGGCTTGGTCTCTCTTCCGACCAGACAAAGAAGCTCATGGCCCTCAAGATGGCCTTCATGAAGACGAAGATCATGGAAAAGGCCCGGATTCACGTTCTTCACATGGAGACGATGTCTCTCATGATGCGGCACAATGTTGACGTGAACAAGGTTCACCAGAACATGGACAAGGTTCTGGCTCACAAGAAGAAAATCATGCGGGCCTTTGTGACGATGGTGGCCGGGGCCCACAAGGTTCTGACGGACGAGCAGTTTGCCAAGGCCAAAAAGCTCTGGCGTGAAATGATGATGATGCATCACGGGATGATGGGGGGAATGATGGGACATCATCCTCCGTATCACCATCCTGGCATGTGAGGATTTCTTGACCAAAGCGTCAACATCCGGCCGGACCGGGGGAGCCCCCCGGTTCGGCCTTCATGTCTCGACCGCCGGAGGCCTCGACCGCATCTTCGCTCGGGGTGAGGCCTTGGCCTGCGGAACGGTCCAGATCTTTTCCCACTCCTCCCGGAGCTGGGAGTTTTCCCCTCCTGAGGAGCCTCTTCTCGAGGCCTATTTCGGAGCCCGTTCCCGCGCCTCTTTTTCGGATGTTTTTATCCATGCGAGCTATCTGATCAACATGGCCTCGGAAGACGGCGACATTGCCCGAAAGTCCGTGGAGACCTTGGAGAAGGAGCTCTCCACCGCCCGTCTGTTGGGGGCGAAGGGCCTCGTTCTCCATCCGGGATCCGCCCGGGGAGGAGATCGCTCCAAGGCGGTTCTCAGAGCCGCGTCCCGCATCCGGGAGGTCCTGGACCGGGTCCCCGGAGAAGCTCCCCCCCTTCTGCTGGAAAACACCGCGGGCGCAGGAAGCATGCTGGGGGCGACTCCTGAAGAAATGACGGAGATCTACATCGCCATCGGCCGGCCTCAACAGACGGGACTCTGTCTTGACTCCTGCCACCTTTTTGCCAGCGGGTTCGACCTCTCGGAGGAGGGGGCCGGGCAGGAGCTCGTCTCCCGATTTTGTGAGGCTGTCCC
>JAKCDE010000050.1 GCA_021838585.1 Nitrospirota bacterium | reverse complement strand
ATTACAGCTGCCGGGCCGGCCGGAACGGCACCGGCTTGTACGGCACGGCCCGGACCTTTTCCCCCGAATGGACATGCCACTTGCCGGCCATGACCAGCTGGTCGCCTGCCGACAGGCCCGAGAGGACCTGGACCCACTTGGCGTTGTCGATGCCCAGCGTCACCGGGACCTCGAGGGCCTTCCCGCCTTTGACGATCATGACTGAATAGGGCTTGTCCCGACGGGCCATGACGGCCATTCCCGGGATCAGGATCGCGTCGGGGTAGCGCTGGAGGTAAAAGGTGAACTTTCCGTACATGCCGGGATGGATGACGAATCCCGGATTCTCCATGTCGACCTCGGTCCGCATCGTGCGCGTCCTCTGGTTTTCCGCGAAGTCGTAGCGGGTGACCCGGCCCCAGAAGGTCTGATGGGGGAGGCCCGCGAAATGGACCTCGACCTTCTGCCCGCGGCGGATCTGGGGGGCCACGTCGGCCGGGACCCAGACGTAGGCCCGCAGGGTGTCGACCTTCTCGAGCGTCACGATCGGCTGGGCGGTCGCGGTGGCGTTGGTCCCCTCGGAAATCAGCTTTCCGGGATCCACATAGCGGTGGGTGATCATGCCGTCGAAGGGGGCGGCGATGGTCTTGTAGGAGATCAGCGCCTCCTCGTGGCGCATTTCGGCGACCGCCTTCAGGTAGACGGCCAGCTTCTGCTGGACCCGCTCCTTCGAAATGAGGGCCGGGTGGTCGAGCCAGACCCTCTTGATCCGGTGGTAGGTGAGGTCGGCGATGCGGACGCGGGCGATCGACCGCTGATAGGTCTGGTAGAGCTCCGGATCCTGGATGTAGGCCAGCACCTGGCCCTGGTGCACATAATCCCCCTTGTCGACGTTCAGGATCTTGAGATAGCCGGGGACATGGGCATACAGGACGGCCTTGCGGAAGGACTCGATCCCGGCCGGGATCGTCACCTTGTGGTGGAGCGTCCGGAGCCGGACCGGCAGGACCTGGACCGTCTGAAGGGGCTGGGCCGGAGGTTTCGGAGGAAAGATGAAGTAATAGCCAAAGACAAGGAGCGGCCCGACGATCAGGACGGCGAAGACGACCAGAACGATCCGCCTGGCGAGCGGAGAAAGATGGACATCGGTGAGGTCGATTTCCTCGCGCCATTCCGGCCGGAACGATTCATGGTCCTCTCCGGATGGGTGGTCGGCCCCCGGGCTCGCCGCGGAAGGGATTTCCGGATCACTCATCGGCGGACCCTCCATCCCCGGTCGCCGTTCCATATTTTGCAGTCATTGACACCATTCGATTCGTCTCCCTAATATCAGCAAAGGACGATTTCACGAAACCAGACGACAACGCCCGGATCGCATCCGGGACTCCCTATCCAGGAGCCATACGCCCATGACCACTCAGCCTGTCGATACCCGTCCGGCCCACACGCACGCCGGACTCTTCGTTCCCGACTCTCCCCGCCCTCTTCTCTCCGTCTCCGGAGAGGACCGCGTGACCTTTCTCCAGGGGCTCATCTGCCAGGACGTGGCGACCCAGCCCGCCGGATCCATTCGTTACGGATTCTTTCTGAATCCCAAGGCCCGCATTCTCTTCGACGCCTGGATCGCCGCCCGGCCCGAAGACATCCTTCTTTCTCCCTCCGCGGGAAAAGAGGAGGACTTCGTGGCCCATCTCAAAAAATACCTGTTTTTCCGGACGAAGGCCACGATCCGGTCCCTGACGGAAGAATTCCGTAGTCTGACCCTGGTCGGCCGTGAGGCCCCGGCGCTCGCGACCCCTCTCTTTTCGACCGATCCGGCCGAGGACGGTCTGCGGACCCTCGCGGGAGGCGGATTCGCCTTTCTCCATCCCCACCGGTTCGCCTTCGAACGGGAGGCCGGACCCTGGATCGATCTCTGGATTCCCCGGGACTCCTTCGAAAAAACCGTCCGGGTTCTCGAGAACAGGGTGCTTTCGTCCGGCGGCCTGGTTCTTGGCCCCGGGGAGATGGAGGTCTTCCGGCTCGAATGCGGCATTCCCCTTCCCCCATTCGAGCTGAACGAAGGCCATTTTCCGGCCGAGGCCGGCCTCGACGCCGTCGCCGTCTCCTACAACAAGGGCTGCTACGTGGGGCAGGAGCCGGTCACGCGGCTCAAGTTCCAGGGCCAGCTCTCCCGGAAGCTCGCAGGCCTTCGGTCGAAAAACCCGACCCTCGCCGGGACCGCCTGCCCCCGGCCCCTTTTTTCGGCCCTTGACGGTTCCGAGGCCGGGACCGCCACATCGCTCGCATTTTCCCGGGCCGCCGGGGCCTTCGTGGGGCTGGGGTATGTGAAACGCGGCCACTGGGAGCCGGGGACGGTCCTGGTCGACGGAGAGGGCCAGTCCTTCGACGTGGCCGACTTTCCCTTCGTCTCCCCCGACTGACACCCTCCCTTTCGCCGATCCTCGCCGGTTCCCGGGAATGGGAGCCGGTTCCCGTTTCCCCCAAAAATTCCCCCCCGTTTTCTATCTCGCCGCTCTCCGGGCCTTCCACTTTTCCTCCCAGGTGTGGAGAATGACGAAGAAGATGGGAACCTGGACGAGCGTCAGGACCGTCATCACCATGAGGCCTCCGATCACGGCCCGGGCCAGGGGTTCCTCGGCGCTGGAGCCGACCCCCATCCCGACCGCCGTCGGGATCATGGCGAGGATCGTTCCGATCGCCGTCATGAGGATCGGACGAAGGCGGGTGGCTCCCGCCTCGACCACCGCCCGGTAAAGGGGCGCCCCCTGCTCCCGGAGGCGGATCGCGAACTCGACTAAAAGCACCGAGTTCGAGACTCCGATTCCGATATCCATGATGACCCCGATCAGGGACTCCACGTTGATCCCGGTTCCCGTGGCATAGAGCATAGCGAAGACCCCGATGAGACCAAAGGGAACCGACATCATGATGATGAAGGGGTCGAGGAAGCTTTGAAACTGGGCCACCAGGGCCAGATAGACCAGGGCCATGGCCAGAAGGACCGCCAGGCCCATCGAACCGAAGGAGCGGTGCATCGAGGCCAGCATTCCCGATTCGCGCCAGGTGTACCCATGTGGAAATTTGTAGTGGGCCAGATAACGGTCAATCCGGTCTCCCACCCCGCCCAGGGAGACCCCCGGAGCGTGGGTCACATTCACCAGAACATCGACCACGCGCTCGACATTGTAATGGAAGATGGCCGGAGGGGCGGTCATTCTGTGGAAGTCGGCAATATCGCGAAGGTAGATCGGAGGATTCTTCGCCCCCGATTCCGAAAAATCCGGCCCCGTGTAGCGGCGGAGCAGGATATTGGAGAGGGCATCCATGGAATTGACCTTGTCCTCGGGATACTGGGCCGTCAGAAAGTAGGGATTTCCCGTGGTCTGGTCGACCCAGAAGTTTTCTCCGATCGCCATGTCCGTCACAAGACTTGTAATGATGCTCCGTTCCGCATCGACTTCGGAGACTCCCAAAAACTGGGCCTTGTTCCGGTCCACATCCACCATATAGGCCGGATAATGGAAGTTCTGCTTGACACGCACGTCCGTCGTTCCGGGATAGGTGCGGATCTGATTGGCAATGTCGTGGGCGATCCGTCCCAGCTTCCGGTACGACGGTCCCAGGATCTGAATGTCGATCGGCGCCTCGCCGGAGCCTGCCAGGATCTGGGTGATGATCGAGGAGGACTCGAAATCAAATTCGACATTGGGAAAATGGGAGGCCAGGTAGGGCCTGAGCTCGCGCTCGAAGTCCCACATCGACCTCTTCCGCTCGTTGGAAGGATTGAGCTGGATGAGAATGAACGCCATGTGTGTCCAGAGATTGGTCGTGTACATGGCATCCCATCCGATACGAACTCCCACATTGGCGACAATGTGCTCGATGTCCTTGGGAGGGATGATCCGCCGGATCGCCGCATCCACCTTGGTCGCGACGGCCAGCGTCAGCTCCTGGCGCGAGCCGTCGGGAAGACGCATCTGGATGATGAAGGCTCCGGTGTCGTCGGGCGGAAAGTACTCCGATCCGATCCGGGCAAACAGAAAGAAGGAGCCGATAAAGGCCAGGAAGATGAGGATCGAGACCGGGGCTCTGTGGCGGAGGGCGATCTTCAGATAGTTGCGGTAGAGATTTCTGAACCGGTCGAAAATGTCGTTGAACCGGTTGACCCCCCGGCGAAAGAGCGACCGGCTGTTTTTGTAGGCGGACTCGGGTTTCAAGAACCACGACGAAAGGACCGGAACCAGTGTCATCGAGACGAAGTAGGAGGCCATCATGGAATAGGCGACGGCCGCGGCGAGCGGGGTGAAGAGGTACTTCCCCTTGCCCAGGAGAAAGAGGACGGGGGAGAAGACGATCATGGTGGCGATCGTCGAGGCCATCACCGGCATGGCGACCTCTCCGGCTCCGTCCAGGGCCGCTTGGGCGGGCGCTTTTCCCATTTCGAGGTGGCGGTTGGTGTTCTCGAGAACGACGATGGCGTCGTCGACCAGCCGACCGATGGCCAGCGCCAGCCCTCCCAGGGTCATGATGTTGATCGTCTGGCCGGTGGCGTTCAGCATGACGAACCCCACCAGAAGTGAGAGCGGAATGGAGGTGGTGATGATGAAGGTTGAGCGGATATTCCCCAGAAAGATCAGGATCATGGCCGCGGTCAGCAGGATCCCGACGAGTCCTTCCCGTTCGAGGGAGGCCACCGAATCCCGGATATAGACCGACTGGTCGAAGATCAGGGAAATGTTGAGGCTCTTTGGAATTCCGTAAAATGATTTTATAGCCACTCTTGTGGCATCGATTACCTTGATGGTGTTGGCTCCGGCCTGCTTGAGCACGGGGATGTAGACCGACTTTCTCCCATCGATCAGGACCGGATTGGTCTGGATGCGGTAAGAGTCCTTCGCGACACCGACATCCTTGATATAGACGGGTTGCCCGTGCTCGACCTTGATCGGAACGTCGTTGATCGTCTTGACCTTCCCCAGAAGGGCGTTCACGAAGACGTTATAGTTTTGGGTTCCTATCTTGGCATATCCGGCCGGCCAGATGATGTTCTGGCGGTTCAACGCATCGGCCACATCCCAGATCGTGAGGCCGCGGGACAAAAGGGCGGTATTGTTCACATAGATCTGGGTCTGGCGCGAAAGCCCCCCGAAGACGGGGGGAGCCGCCACTCCTGGAACAGTCCCCATCTGTGACCGGACATTGTAATATCCGATGTCGTACATCTGCATCTGGGTGAGCTCTTTCGAGGAAAGGACCAGGTCGGCGATGGGAATGGCCGCAATCCCGAACGGAATGATGATGGGAGGGAAAATTCCCGGCGGCAAATATTTCATGGAGGAATAGACGAGTGCCGTCACCATCGAAACGGCAGCTGACAGGGAATAGGTCGACTTGAAGCGAACCTGGATCAGGCTGATGCCGACCAGGCTGTTCGATTTGATCGAGCGGATAAAGGGGGCCTGAAGAATGATGCGCTCCATCTGCTCGGTAATTTCCATTTCGGTATTGTAGACATTCATCCCCGGGAAGATGGTCAGGACTTCGACCTCCGGCAGGGGAATCCTTGGAAGAATGGAAACATTCATGGAGGAGAGGCTCTGGGCTCCCAGAAGGATGATGGCCAGGGCCATCGCGACAATCGAATAGGGGCTCTTGAGCGACATTTTGACTAGAAACATGAAACCTCTCCCTTTTTCCGCCCAAACGGGATGATCTTGATCTTTCGATTCAGAAAATTGTCTTATGCAGCTTCACAAGTACCGTTTCCGTCTCGTCAAGCCCTTGGAGTATTTCGTTATAATCCCCGTTCCGGATACCGACCACCACCGGAAGCTTGACCTTCTTCCCCTGCCGGAGGACATAGACGAAGTTTCCGTGGCGTTCCTCGATGACCGCCATATGGTGGACGGAGAGAACATGGGGATAGACATGGAGACGGATGCGAGCATCGACAAACATGCCCGGCTGAAGGAGATGATCGGGGTTATCGACATCGATCTCGGTCCGCATCGTGCGGGTTTCCGGATTCAGGCGGAAGGCATATCGCGTGACACGCGCCGTGAAGACCTGGCCCGGAAGGCCCTGGGCCCGGAGTTCGGTCGGCAGGCCCCTCTTGACGAACCGGACGAAGTGTTCGGGAACCCCGACATAGAGGCGCATTTCATCGACATCTTCGATCTTGATGATGGGAAGGGCGGGAGTCGTCCCTCCCGTTCCCCGGGAGACGAGGTTCCAGGGATCCACATAGCGGTGGGTGACAATGCCGGAAAAGGGAGCCACGATCGTCTTGTAGCGGACAAGAGAGTGAAAGTATTCGGCCTGGGCTTCCCGCTCCTTCCAGCGGGCCTCGGCCATCTGGACCCGCTGAAGCGAGATGACCCGATGGTCGTCCTTCCAGACCCGATATTTTCTAAGGAAGGTGATATGGGCGATTTCGGCCTCGGCCAGAGCCCGCTGCCAGCTCTGGTAGAGCTCCG
>JAKCDE010000049.1 GCA_021838585.1 Nitrospirota bacterium | reverse complement strand
AAAACCCCGATTCTTTTCATCGTCTCCCCTCTGGACTATAATGAACCGAAATTCCTTGTGATTTCCGCCTAACCCGCACCTCAGATGCCAGTTAAGGAGCCTTGCGATGGATTCATCTCCGAAGCCATCCCTCTTCGTTCCAGATCCGGAAACCGCCCGCGGGAGCCGCATCCCGGACTACGAGACCCTCTACGCTGCCTCGGTGGCCGATCCCGAATCCTTCTGGGGAAATCTCGCCAAAGAGCTCCATTTCACGAAGGCCCCCCGGAAGATTCTCGACTGGAATCCAAAGACCTTCGAAGGCCGCTGGCTGGTCGGGGCGGAAGGAAATATCTGTGACAACGCCCTCGACAGGCATGTCCGGGACGGCTTCGGGAACAAGGTCGCCCTGATCTGGGCCGGAGACGGAGGAGAGGAAGAGCTCTTCACCTATGGGCGCCTTCTCGACCAGACCGTCCGGTTTGCCCATATTCTCAAAAAACTCGGGGTAGGCAAGGGGGATCGGGTCACGATCTTTCTCCCGCCGACACCGGGCCAGGTCATCGCCATGCTGGCCTGCGCCCGCCTGGGAGCCATTCATTCCGTCGTTTTCTCGGGATTTTCCCAGGCCGCCCTCCGGAGCCGGCTTGAGGACTTCGAACCCAAGGTCCTCGTGACCGCCGACTGTGCCTATCGGCGGGGTAAGCGCATTCCCCTTCTCGAAACGGCCCGCGCCGCCCGGAAGGGTCTGACATCGGTCGAGGCGACCGTCGTCGTCCCGCGGGAAGGCCCCCCCGAATCCCTGGAGCCTGGGGAACGATCCCTCACGGACCTTCAGACAGAGGTCCGCTTTGCCGGTCCCCTTCCTTCCGTTCCCGTCACCTGCGATGACCCGCTCTTCGTCCTCTATACCTCGGGAACGACGGGCAAGCCAAAGGGAGTCGTTCATGTGCAACTGGGATACATGCTGGGCACCTACGCCACGGCCCGGACCATCTTCGACCTTCGGGATTCGGACGTCTATTTCTGCGTGGCGGATCCGGGCTGGATCACGGGTCACTCCTACATCGTCTACGGCCCCCTCCTGAACCGGGCCACCGTCCTCCTGTCGGAAGGGACCCCGGAATATCCCGATGCGGGACGCCACTGGTCGCTGATCGAGCGCCATCGGGTTTCCGTCTACTACTCCACACCCACCACCATCCGTCTCCAGATGCGCTTTGGAGACTCCTGGCCCGCCGGCCGCGACCTTTCCTCACTCCGGATCCTCGGATCGGTCGGGGAACCCCTGAACCCCGAGGCCTGGCACTGGCTCCACCGCGTCACGGGCGGAAAGCTTCCCATCATGGACACCTGGTGGCAAACGGAAACGGGCATGATCATGGTCACCCCCCTTCCCTCGACCCCGGAAAAGCCGGGATCCGCGGGACGCCCCTTTCCCGGGGTCGTGGCCGACGTCGTCGACTCCAGCGGACACACTCTTCCCTCCGGGGAAACGGGAACGGTCGTCATCCGGACCCCCTGGCCCTCCATGTTCCGGACCGTATTTCGCGACCCGGAGCGCTACCGGAAATACTGGACGGAGATTCCCGGAGCCTTTTTTTCCGGAGATTCGGCCCGGCGCGACGAGGATGGTTTTTTCTTTTTTCTGGGCCGCGTGGACGACGTGATCAAAGTGGCCGGCCATCGCCTGGGAACAGCCGAGATCGAAAGCGCCCTGATCACTCACCCCAAGGTGGCCGAAGCCGCAGCCATCGGAAAGCCTGACGAGCTCCGGGGAGAAATCATCAAGGTTTTTGTCGTCCTGCATCCGCATGCCGCCGACACTCCCCCCGCCCATGACGAAATCAGAAAGCATGTCCGGACAGAACTCGGGGGAATCGCCGAACCCCATGAGGTCGACATCGTCATCTCCCTACCCAAGACCCGGAGCGGAAAGATCATGCGTCGGGTCCTGAAGGCCCGTGAGATGGGACTGCCCGAAGGCGATCTCTCGACCCTGGAGGATTAGATGGCCAGCCCTTCCCCTCTCGTCAGCCGTCTCCTGCATGTCCGAATGCGCGTCAACGACCTCGAACGGACCGTGGCCTTTTACCGGGACATTCTGGGACTCACCGAAACCCGCCGCATCATTTCTCCCCGGGGATCGAAAATCGCCTATTTGAAGGTCTTGGGCTCCGAGACGGAGCTTGAGATTACGGAATACAAAGCCTCGGGAACGGTTTCCGTGCCTCCGGATCTTGTCCATCTGGCCTTTCGCGTGGAGGACATGGATCAAACCCTTAAGCGCCTCAAGGATCTCGGCGTCCCGGTGACCGACGGCCCGACGGAGACCGAAAACAGTGTCTTTGCCTTCATCGATGCACCGGAGGGCTATGAAATCGAACTGATCGCCCCCCGATTCCCCGCTGGCCGCTGACGCGCCGCCCTTTCTCAGTCCGCCTTGGAGAAATCAGGATCACCCCCATTCCGCCCCTTCATGATTCCATGAATCCGGGAACGGACAGGGCCACCCCCTCGAGGACGACCCGGAGAAGCGCACCATGAAACAGATCCTTCTTGTCGAGGATGACCCCTTGATCGGCCAGACACTCTCCATGAGCCTCCCCTATCGGGGCTTCTCGACAGTGCTGGCCGGAAGTGTCAAGCAGGCCATTGATGCGATCGGGGGCCATTCCTTCGATCTTGTCCTTCTGGATCTCCAGCTTCCGGACGGAACGGGGTTCGACCTCGTCCGGATCCTCCGGGCCAGACATCCGCTCCTGCCGATTCTCATGATTACCGCCCGGACCGACGAGGCCTCTGCCGTCCGCTCTCTCTCCCTCGGAGCCGACGACCATATCCGCAAGCCATTCGGCCTTGACGAGCTGACAGCGCGCATGGATCGACTCCTGGAGCGAAAAGCCACCCGGGACAACCTTCTCTCCTTCCGGGAGCTGGTGATCGACCTCGCGGAGAACAGGGCCTTCATCGAGGGCCAGGAACTCTCTCTCGGGCGAAAGGAATTCGGGATTCTCTCCCTGCTGGCCCGAAAGGGAGGCGAGGTCGTCACCCGGGAAGAGATCCTTTCCCTTTTTCCGGACTCTCTCGAGACCTTCGACCGAACAGTGGACTCCCATCTCTCCCACCTCCGGAAAAAAATCCGGGTTCTGGCCGGTGACCGTCTCCGGATCCACCCCGTTTACGGGGTTGGCTACCGCCTCGAAAGCAGCGCCGGACCATGACGCCTTCCCTGCTTCTCCGGCTTCTGGGAGTCTCGCTGGTTCTTTCCCTGACCCTGGAAATCTTGATCCTGTTCGGTATCCGGCATTTAAACGAAAAAGGGGAAGGGCCTCTCCAGAACCATGCCCTTCATTTCATCGCCCGGATGATCGAGAGGAGCGACGACGCCCCCTCTGCCCTGACCCGATTCGAAATCATGCGCCAAAACCTGGGGCTCCGGCCAATCGAGGCCTGGATCCTGAGCGGAACCGGAAAAACACTGGCGTCCTACCCCCCCGGGAGTGCTCTTCCCGCCGCATGGACCCACCTCCCGAAACCGGACAAGGTCCACGCAGTGGCGGCCCATTACCGTTTCTTCCACCTCTTTCCCGACTCCCTGATTCTCCGTCTCGACCGGCCCCGGAGAACCTACCTCCTCGTCCGGGAATCGACATCGACCGCCCACACGAGAAAGAGGGTGGGGCGATTCCTTTTCCTCTTCGCCACCATGGCCGCCTCGGCCTTTTCGGGCCTTTTTCTGACCTTCCTCGTCTTTCGCCAGAAATCCCGTGAAGCCAAAAAGGTCTTTTCCGCCCTGACCCGGGGCGAACTGGGGGCCCGTTTCCCGATCACGCGGCTCGACGAGCTCGGAAGCCTCATGACCGACTTCAACCGCATGGCCCAAGCCATCGAGGAGCTTGTCGAAAAAATCGAGGAAAACGACCGCTCCCGAAGAGAACTTCTCCAAGAGCTGGGGCACGATCTCCGGACGCCTCTGACCTCTCTCCGGGCGGCCGCCGACACCCTTCTGGCTCATGGAGCGGCCATGCCGGGAGAAGAGCGGGACCGCTTCGTCCGCATTATCCGGGCCGAAAGTCTTTACTTCCTTCGCTTGATCGAGGACCTTTTCTTTGTCGCCGAGATGGAGGCGCCCAAGTACCGTCCCTCCACCGAAGACGTCGACCTCAAAACCGTTCTGGTGGAGGAAATTGAGCTCTGCCAAAAAGGATCTCCGGATGAAGCGCCTGGCAGGATTCTCTGGAACCTCGAACAGATGGAAGGACCCTTTCGGATCCCAGGCAGCCCGGTTCTTCTCCGAAGAATGGTGAGAAATGCCTTGCGGAATGCCTGCCGGCACGCCGCGTCCCGTATTCTGATCTCGATTGCGCGCGAGGAGGGGTCTTCCGGTTCCGTGATCGTTCTCCGGATTGCGGACGACGGGCCTGGAATCACGCCTGAGGCCATCGCCCATTTTGGGAAAAGGGGCGGACGGCGCCTCGCAAACGAAGGGGATCGGAGCGATCCCGAGATCTCCCTGGGACTGGGCTCGGTCATCATCGAGCGCGTCGTCCGGATTCATGGAGGGCAAAGCGTGATCCGAAATCTTCGGAGAGAAGGCGACGCCCTTTTCGGAACGGAGCTCCGGATCGATCTCCCCGTCTGACTCTTGCCTGACTCTTCGGAACCCCTCCATTCGATCCTCTTGTCGTCACAATCAGACAGAGAGTCCCTCCTTCCTTCATGAAACGAAGACAATCCCCGCCCTGTTGCTTCCATCATTTTTCAAGGATCTTTTGCCAGACTGGATTCACGGGATCAAGGAATAATGCCCGCATTCAACAATCAAAGGAGGAGTCTGATGAAAAAAGGATTTGTCAGGGGTCTGATACTGGGAGCTCTCGTCGTTCTGGGGCTCGGGACCGCCAGCCTGTCTTCAGCCAGCGCCCACGGCCTGCACCACCGCATGATGAAACACATGATCATGCATGGGGGGCCCATTCCTTTCTACCTTCTGAACCAGGACCGGCTCAAGCTTTCACGGGATCAGGTCCGTTCGCTTCTTGATCTCAAGGAGTCCTTCCGGAAGAAGGCGGTCATGGAAAAAGCCGAGATCCACGTGCTCCGGATCGACATCATGGCCCGCATGCACCATCGCAAGATTGACACGGCCAAGATCGATACAGACCTCGACAAGATCTTTGACCACAAGAGAGCCCTCATGAAAGACTTTGTCGAAACAGTCGCCCGTGCACGCGCCGTCCTCACTCCTGTGCAGTATGAAAGAGCCGGGAAGCTCTGGAGGGCCATGATTTTAGCCCACCACGGGATGGATCACCACCCCAGATAATCCTTCCGGGGGAGACGTCTTCCGTCTCCCCTTTCCTTCATGCGATTCCCACTCAAAAAAGCCTTTGGCTTTTGAATCCTCAAAAGAAAAGTGCGAAATCTTCTGGAAACGGGATTGTGCCGGCCCGTCAAAAGGCTTCGGTCCTTTTGACGCGAGGGGTGGGCCATCGACTCAGGACAGGAATTTCGAGAACGAGTCGATACCGGAGACTCTTCCCATCCAAAAAGACCCACGTGCAGGACCTGTTTTCCCTTCAGGATTCGGGAACCATCCGGATGTGCCCCGACGGACATTCCTGGGCGCAGAGTCCGCATCCCTTGCAATAGTCGTAGTCGAAAATGTAGGGAAAGGGAAGATCGGATCTTCCTCCGGTCTTGAGCACGGCCCCGTCCGGACACAGGGTCCAGCAATTGTCGCATTCAAGGCAGTGGCCGCAGGAAAAACACCGGTCCGCCTCCTGCCTGAGAACGGCGAAAGACCCCGTTGTCTCGATTTCAGAGAATCCGTCTCGGGCCTCCGGGGAGACTTCCAGAGGAACATAGGCGGGTCGCTGCTCGAAATAGACCCTGTTGAGGGAGGAATAGGGAATGGGGGAGGGAGGCGTCTTCGGAGAGAGCTCCTTTTTCCGGAGCAGGGCGTCGATCATTCGGGCCCCATGATGGCCGCTGCCCACGGCGTGCGAGACGATTCCCCCGCCCGGACAGGCGTCTCCTCCGGCAAAGATACGGCTCTCTCCTTCGACCTGACCGGTCGGAAGGACGGGAAGCATGGTCCGATTTTGCAGAAGACGTTCGATCCCGGCAGAATCGACCTCCTGCCCCACCGCCGGAATGACCGCATCGGCCTCGAGAACGGTCTCCGTTCCGACAAAGGCCCGGTGCACGGGAGTCTGCCCCTCGAACTCCTTGAGCGCATGGACCAGTTCGACCCCCACGACCCGCTCGTCCCGGAGAATCAGCCTCCCGATGCGCCGTCCGGGATGAATCCGGACCCCCTCCTCGAGAGCCATCCCGACCTCCCGGGAAATGGCCGGCATGACGCCCCGACCGGCTTGGGAAGGGGCTCCTGGGAGTTCCTCGTCCGTCACCACGTGAACCTCACGGGTCCCTGTCCGAAGGAGGGACCGTGCCAGATCGATGGCGGTGTTCCCGCCTCCCACCACGATGGCCCGCTCCCATCGGGGAAGGGTCCCGATATTTCTCAACTCCCACAGGAGGTCGAGGCCATGGTGCAGATCCCCCGGAAGGGCGTGGTCGACGGA
>JAKCDE010000048.1 GCA_021838585.1 Nitrospirota bacterium | reverse complement strand
CCCTTTCCCGGAGTGCTTCCGGGAGAGAGTCTGGTGTGTGAGTTTGGCCTTGGTGCAATGCTCCGGGAAGCCCGTGGCGGACTAGGGTGGAATTCAGGGGAATCTCACGTTCGTTGATTCTTCAAAAACTAAGATCTGGAGGGACTTTATGGAGTCATATGTGAGAGGCGTGCGGAAAGGGATTTCCCGACGGGTCCTTTCGTTGGCCGTCGGAGGGCTTCTGGGCCTGGTTACGGCCCTTCCATCACTCGCTCCTGCCCCGGCCGCAATGGCCGCATCCGCAGAGAACTGGCAGTTTGCCGATTCTCTTGGGATTGGAGTTCCGTTTGATGGGGTCTACTTTCTTACGGCGACCGAGGGATGGGTCACAGGGGCCTCCGGAGTCATCCTTCACACCACCGATGCCGGGAAAAACTGGTCCCCTCTCAACACGGGAACGACCCACTGGATCCATTCCGTGGCCTTTGCCGACTCGAATCGCGGATGGGCGGTGGGAAACAATGGCCTGATTCTTGCCACGACGGATGGAGGAAAGAGCTGGTCGGCCCAGAGTGCGGGGATCCCCTTCGACCTCTATTCCGTGACATTCCTCGATGACAAGAATGGATGGGTCTCCGGATTTGCCGGGACGCTCCTGCATACGACCGACGGGGGAGAGACCTGGTCCAAGGTTTCGACCGATACCGCGCAGTGGATCATGAAGGTCTCCTTCCTCAAGGGAGATCCCTCCCATGGGTGGGCTGTCGGGCAGGATGGACTGATCCTGACGACGACCGATGGAGGGGCGACCTGGAAAAAACAGAACAATCCGGTGCGAAAGGATCTCTACGGAGTGACCTTTATCGATGCCAACCGGGGTTGGGTTGTCGGAACCCATGGAGTGATTGAGTTTACTGCCAATGGCGGACAGAGCTGGATCATTCAGAACGGTCCGGGTCGTCCCCCCTTGTCGTGGGGTGTGGCGGGCATGGAAAGAGAGTCCAACGACCTTCATTCCGTTGTCTTTGTCAATGACAAGGTGGGCTATGTCACGGGGGTGCTTGGGATCTTCCTCAAAACCACCGATGGCGGAAACACCTGGACCCGGATCAAGAGCGGGACCAGTCTTGACCTCTATGGGCTTACCTTTCCCGACAATACTCATGGATGGGCCGTGGGTGTCGGAGGGATGATCCTTCACTCCTGACGCGTTCCTTCTCCTTCATCCATTCCGGCGGGGAGAGAGGTGTCTCTCTCCCTCGACGGACCTCGAGGCTTTTTCATGATCAGCTATATCCCTCTGACATTTTTCGGAATTATTGGCGTTGTCGGCCTGGCTTTTTTTGTCCATGGGTTTGTGAACCGTCAAAAGATCTATGCCGCCTTCACCGACCTCGCCTCGAGTCTCTCCGGCCATGCCGGCCGATCGGCGATCTGGGCTTACCCCTATCTCTCCGGCTCCTTTGAGGGACGTCCCGTCAAGATCTTCTTTCACACCTCCGAAAACCACACGGTGAGTGTTCTGAATCTGGTTGTTGAAATGGGCCTCTCCTCCCAGGATCGTCTTCTTCTTCTTCAGAAGGAGGGATTTCGGGAGCCGAAGCCTGAAGGAAAGGAGCGCTTGTCGGAGGAGGTCGGTCCGGAGGTTCCTGTGCCGGGAATTGCCTTCGATGTCCGTGCCAAGGATGCATCGCGGGCTCAGGAAATCCTATCTCATGAGGAGATCCGCCGGGATCTCTCCTCCTTTGCTCCCTACAATCAAATTCTTCTCTGGGATGGTTCGCTGATCGCCGGGAAGCAGTTTGAAGGCGTGACGGAGACCTTGCCGGAGTCGATGTTGGCAACCCTGGGCCGGATCGGAAATCTCGCGCGACGATTTGAAAGTCTTGCGTCAAAGTCCGCTCTTGGGAGAAGTGACGGGACGGGGGACCCCCAACCCGTCCGCCAGGGGTCATGACAGAGGTCGCACCCCGACGTGTTCTGATTCTGCTTCTCCGCAGTCCGGAATGGACTCCCTATGCCACCGTGCTTCGGCTTGCCGATGCTTTTTTGTCGGAAGGGTGCCAGGTCACACTTTTCCTGATGGATGATGCTGTGCTGGGCCTTGTGGCGCCCCATGGAAAACCCCGGGAGCTTGCCCCGGTCTTCCCGCTTCTTTCACGGGGGGCCGAGGTGGCCGTTTGCCAGTCGACGGCAGAGGTTCGTGGAGTCGCTCCGGAGGACCTTCCTCTCGGAGCCCGGTTCGAGACACAGGTTCAGCTGGGCCATCTGGCGGGGACCGTTGATCTCTTTCTCCCCTTTGTGAACTGACGGGGGCGTCTTCGTGACTCCGAAACATGTCCTTTTTATTTATTCGTCCTCCCCCACCGCCCACCTTCGATTTTTCGAAGGGCTTCGGATGGCTCTGGGTTTTTCGGTCTCTCACCGGCCGGTTACCCTTCTTCTTCTGGGAGAGGGCGTCCGGGTCCTGTTGCCGCTGAACCCCCGGCTTCTGGGACTTCCGGGCGAGATTGCCGAGGTGATTCCCCTTCTTCGGGAGCTGGGCGTCAGGGTCTGTGCCGAGAGTGAGGCCCTCGATGCCTTTTTTCTTGATCGGCCTTTCCCGGATTATGTCGTTCCGGTTTCTGCCGCAGAGGTCCCGGGACTTCTCTCTGAAGCCGAAATCGTCCTTCCTTTTCTCCGGAGGCCCGAGTGAGCGTGCCCTTTTCCCAGGAAACGGTTCTTCTTGTGGGGCTTTCGCCGCTGCCCGAGATTCTTCTTCCCCTGATCTCCCTCCCCGGGACAATTGTCATTTTTTATGGAGAGGGGGTCAATGCTCCCTGGAACGGAGAGCCGCATTTTTATTATCTCGAGTCCGATGTTCTCGGCCGGGGTCGCTCCCCCTTTTCCCAGTGCCTGACCGAAGGAGATGTGGCAGGCAGGCTCCTTCGGGCCGAGCGGGTCCTGACCTTTTGAGGAGTGGGCGGTGAGCCGTCAATCCTGGACTGTTCAGAGATCTTTCTGGACAGGTCTTTTTCCATTCCTTTTGCTTCTTTCCCTTGTCTTGCTCGCCCTCCTTCCTTCCCGCCTTACAGGGATCGATCCACTGAGCCAACATGCCCGTCTGGTTCTGGCGCCCCCCCTCACTCCGGGACATCCTCTGGGTTGTGACTTTCTGGGGAGAGATCTTTGGTCCCGTCTTGTCTCGGGGAGCCTTGTCTCCTTGGCGGCGGGGCTGGGGGTGGGACTTCTGTCCACCCTCATCGGAGGGGTCTGGGGCATTCTTTCGGGGTTTCTGGGGCGCCCCTGGGATCCGGTCATGATGCGCACCCTGGAAATCTGGTATGCCCTGCCGGAAATCCTCATCGCAACGCTCCTGATGCTTTTTCTTGGGCACGGTCTTCTGGCGGTGGTGGTGGCCCTCTCCATCGGAGGGTGGATGGGTGTGGCGCGTGTTCTCCGGGCAGAAACACTGCGGCTTCGGGAGGCCATCTTCATGGATGCCGCCCGGGCGACCGGGGTCTCTCCTGTCCGTCTTGTTTTTCGGCACTTTCTTCCCAATGTCATGCCGGTGGTGGCGGTCATGGTCCTCTTCCGGATTCCGGGAGGCATCCTGGGAGAGTCGACCCTTTCCTTTCTGGGGCTTGGGCTGGCGCCTCCCCAGGCCAGCTGGGGGGTGCTGGTCAACGAAGGTTGGAAGGCCCTTCCTGTTTCGGCGTTCATGCTCATCTGGCCCGCCGCCTTTATCGTGCTCTCACTCGTGAGCTTCCAGCTTTTGGCTGACCGGCTCGGGAGAAGGGCGGGTGTGGGACGATGAGGAGGGTTCTTTCGCGGCTCTCATCCTCCTTTCTTCTTCTTTGGGCGGTCTTCACCCTGACATTTCTCCTGACCCGATTTGCCCCCGGCAACCCCTTTGCCCAGGGGCGCCACCTTCCTCCCGAGGTGATGGCCAACCTCATGAAGGTCTACCATCTCGACCAACCCTTGTGGGTCCAGTACCTTCTGACCCTTCGCCAGACACTCGAGGGAAACCTCGGCGTCTCCTACAAGGCGGCGGGGATTCCCGTATCGGACATTCTCCTCCAGACACTCCCGGTCTCCCTGACGCTGGGATCGGCGGCCCTTCTTGTCTCGGTGCTCCTGGGGCTTGCGGGGGGGCTGCTGATCGGCGTGGGCTCTCCCCTCCTCTCCCGCACGCTTCGCTGGACGACAACCCTTCTGGTGGGGCTTCCCTCTTTTCTTCTGGCGGCGGTCCTGATCGATCTCCTGGCCCTCCGGGGAGGACTCTTTCCTGTGGCGCTCTGGGAAGGGTGGCGTTCGGCGGTCCTTCCGGTGATCGCTCTGTCGGTGGCCCCTGCGGGCTACCTTGCCCGCGTTTTCGCCGCCTCCATGGAGGAGACCCTGGAAAGTCCCTTTTACCGGACCGCCGTGGCCAAAGGGCTTGGCCCCTTCCGGAGGATCACCTTCCATCTGGTCCTCCCCTCCCTCAATGCCGTTCTCTCCCTTCTGGGCCCCCTGGCGGCCGCCTTTCTGACCGGATCATTCGTTGTGGAGACGGTCTTTGCCATTCCCGGGATGGGACGGGTCTTTGTCCTGTCCGTCATGAACAGGGACTATCCCCTGATTATGGGGACAACCCTTGTCTATACGGTTTTTCTGACAGTCGCGGTGTTGTTGGGAGATGTTCTTTCGGAGGCCGTAGACCCCCGGGTCCGGGCGGTTTAGACCCGGACGCCGGAGGGCGGGGAGAGGTTCTTCAGGAGGAGAAGGGAAGCCAGTCGGCCGGAGAGGTTTTCTTGAAGAGGGCCATCACCTGGCGATTGAGCCCCTGATGTTCGCACTCCAGGGCGACCTTCCGGAGAAGGTCGCCAAAAAGCTCCTGGGTGGGGTTGCTGTAGATGACCACCTCTTCGAGGAGCATCCTGACGGCCGTGAGAAGGGCATTTTCCCGTGTTCCGAGAGGGAAGTCCGGGGGAGAGATCATGCCCAGGAGCTTGCCGTGGGTGACCTTCTTCCTTCGGGAAAGATGCGGCAGGACCTCCTCGCTGTTTCCGGCCGTCGTGTTCCGGGGGAGGTCATGGAGAAGAATCCAGAAGCGGAGAAGCTCTTGTTCGTCTTCGTCGATTCTCAGCTTCTTCCCCATCTTTTCTGCCGTGTCGGCCGCCGCCCTGCGGATCCCTTCCGGCTCGTGGCGGGTGCGCTCGAGGAAGGAGGAGATATGGACAACGGCGTCTCCGGGGAGGTTTTGGATGATGGCCACCATGACCGGGAGAGAGAGGCTCTTGTCGAGAAAATTCCGAACGGAGAAGATCGGATTCCCGCAGGTTCTCGCGGCCTCCCCCGACAGGATCGCCGTGTTCATGAGGTCGTCGGCCCGGTAGATCCCATCGTCGATTCCGCTGATTCCGATATAGAGGTTCTTGATCGCTCCCGAGGGGCGCACAAGATCCTTGACGATGCGGCGAGCCATCACGAGAGCTCCGTCGGGCATTGTTTCGGGGAGAAGAATGAAGGAGTGGTTCTCCGTATCCTCCTCGACCGTATCGGTACTCCTGAGATGGCGCCGGAGGATGGTTTCCATTCTTGATGTTCCTGTGGCCAGTGAGGTGGCGCCGGAGAAATCAGCCGAAACGGAGAGAAGCGAGAGAGGGCGACGATAACGGAGGGCTCTCAGGAGTTCTTGCTGGATGGCTGTTCCGTTGGGGTGAAGGGAGGCAGTCTTTTTCATCCAATTGCGCGGGAAACCTCGGCATTCATGCCGGGGAGGGATAGCGCCGTTCCCGCTTTTCCTTTCTGTGCTATCGATGTGAATGAATACCCGTACCCGTCGGCCCGCTGGAGGAGCCGACAGTGCTTGTGGGAGATCCCCTGGACGAGTCCCCGTGCCGTCCGGACGTTGAAGCTCCCGGAACTTCGGACGGCCACGCGGCCGACATGGATTCCCGCCTTTTTCCCGGAGGGAACAGTGGCCCGGACGAGATCGCCGGTGCGGAAACCGAAGTGCGTCTTGTCTTTCGGACAAAACCGGATCGGGAAGCCGAATGTGTCCGTCCGGGCGACCTGCCGCGTCCCGTGACCTGTGGCACGGATCCGGAGAGGGATCGTTCCCGGGTCGAGACGGACGGCCTCCCCGGCCTCTCCGACGCAGGCGGCATCGATCCAGTGAGCCTTCGGATATCCCTGACCGGCCCGGTTGAACTTCGTGCGTCCTCCGGATCCTGTCTCGACGGGAAGGCCCGTGTGTTTCAGTCGCCCAAACAGCGCCCACCGGGTGGTGTTGACGGCCGCCGCGTCCTTCAGCGGGGACTGGGCCCGGGAGAGAACCTTTTTCAGAAGGTCCGGCTTTTTCGAGAGAAACTCCTCGACGGGCCGGTTCCCCTTCTTTTGGTTGCAGGCCCGGCAGGCCAGGGTCAGATTCGAGGCCCGGTTGGAACCGCCCTTGCTTCGCGGGTGGATGTGGTCGATCTCCAGTGGCACGTTCCCGGACCCGCAGTAGGCGCAGGTCCGACCCCACTTCTCCAGAAGGTACTCCCGGACCTCGTAGCCGACCAGGGTTCCCTGCTGGTATTCGACTCCGGAGATTTCCGGGGTTTCGATCTGTTGCGTATCGAACCGGACCAGCTCCTGGGCGATCCCCGCCACAGGGGCGAGCCTCCGGAAGCGTTCGACCCAGGCGAGGGTCGTCTCGACCCGGTGCTTCCGGGAGGGGGGAAGCCAACCCGAAGGCCTCGTCCGGTTGTTGAAGCGGGGAGCCCGGTAGCGGGTCTTGCGGGAACGCCGTCCCCGTCTCAAGGCCCGTCGTGCGGCCAGGCTGTTCTTGATCGCCTGCCCCCGGTGTTCCAGTTCCGCCGCGAAGACGACC
>JAKCDE010000047.1 GCA_021838585.1 Nitrospirota bacterium | reverse complement strand
GGATGAACGTCCGGAGCCCCTTTTGCCACCATATTCATGATCTGTGCATCGAGGTTGTTCACCTCGGAGAGCTGGGCCTCAATGGCATCAAGCTTCTTTCGGTAGTTGTCGAGATGCTTCTGCTGAAGGCGGGTTTCTTCCTGAATCGTCTGAAGGGCCATGAACTTTTTCGTTTCATAGCTGTAGAAGAAGATGAGCAGGACAATACCGGAGAAAAGGGCCACAACTCCGGTGAAGAAGAGATAAATCGCCCAGCGAGGAAAGGTCCACTGGCGAGACTTCTCTGTGACTCCCGGAAGAATGGTGACAGTAATCGTCTTCTTAAGCCGGGCCACGAACTCCTCCTTCTCCCGTTGAGCTCCCATCCCCCGCCTTGCAGGATTCTCGAACCCAGGCCGCATAGCCCGCCGTCACATGGTCAGCGGCCAAAAACAGGATCTCCGGAACCTGATAGGGATGCTCTCGAAGAATCTCCTTTTCAAGGAGTTCCCGGTTTTCCGGAATCGTCTTGAGGAGCAACGTCACCTCCCCCTCTCGCTGGAGAGATCCGTCCCAGAAAAAAAGCGACGTTCCCCGGGGCAACAGATGTCCACAGGCAATCAGCCGCCTTGAGACCAGATTCGACACGAGCCGCTCCGCCGCTTCGGGATCGGGATGTGTCACAATAACAAGATCGACCCTCACTGGATCACCTCCGAAAAAAACTTGATCGTCCTGGCCATTCCCTCATGGAAGGAGACCTCACACTCCCAGTCGGACTCCTGCGTCAGGCGACCATGTCCTAGGACACGATATTCCGAGTCGGCAAAGGTCTTCGAATGGTAGTTGACGGGAGCATCGTCTCCCAGGATCTTTCCGATTTCGAGAAAGATCTCCCGATCGCTCACCGGAACATTCGACCCCACATGGAAGACGCCTTCGGCATCCCGGCTGATAATATGAAGGAGGGCCTCCACCGCGTCATCGATATAGACATAGTCGCGAACCCGCCCTCCGTTGCCGGGAATCGCAGGAGGATTCACCGAGCTACGAAGCAGGGTCTGCCGGATGGCTGACCCGATGAGTCCCCCTTCGCCCGCCACCGTTTGCCCGGGGCCATAGACCGGAGAGAGACGAACCACCGTCTGTCGGGTGGCATGGGGATCCGAAAGTGACGCCAGGGAAAACTCGGCGAAGGCATGGGAAATACCATAGGGAGAGAAGGGCGCCATCGGGGTCCTCTCAGAAAGAGGACTTCTGTCCTTTTCCCCCGTCTTTCCCAGAACCTCACCCGAAGAGACAAGCAGGATCCAGGGGATCGAGGCCAGTCGGCTGGCTTCCAATACCCCCATGATCGCTCCCGCCGTCCGCTGGATGTCCCAGGAGGGACTCTCCCACGACAAGCGGACATCGGGCTGGCTCGCCAGGTGTATGTACAGGGAAGGGAGGGTGCGCTCGATGACCCGGGCCACAAACTTCGCATCGTCAAGGGACCCTTTGACGAGGGGGACGGGAGCGTCCCGGGACGAACGGTAGCCCGTCGACATGTCGTCGATCGCGGTCACATTGTGCCCCATCCGAGAGAGTGCCCGGGCCAGCGGGGCCCCAATGAATCCCGCCCCTCCACCGATGACAATATTCACAGACGACCCTTCCAGCGCGCGTAGCAAAAATATTCCTGATTTCCTTTTCTTCCCCGGACCGTCGAGGGCATCACCCCCCGAACACATCCCCCATTCTCTCCAATCCAGTGGACAATATCCCGCAAAATTCTCCGTCGGACCGACTCCCTGACAACAATCCCCCCTCGTGCGATTTCCTCCGGAGCCGCCTCGAACTGGGGCTTTACCAGAGCCATCATCCATCCTCCCCGGGAAAGGAGAAGGCAAATCTGCGGCAGGATCTGGCGAAGGGAGATAAAGGAAAGATCGGCCACAACACCATCGACGCCTTCCGAAGGAATCCAGGATCCGGGATGGCGAACATTGACGGACTCGAGAAGTGTCACACGAGGATCCGAGCGAAGGCGGGAGTCGAGAAGCCCCTTCCCGACATCAACGGAAAGAACGGAGGCCGCGCCCGACTGCAACAGGCAGTCGGTGAACCCTCCGGTCGACGCCCCGAGATCCGCAAGTCGGACGCCCTGGACAGGAGGAGAGAAAAAGGCAATCGCGCCGGCAAGCTTGTCGCCTCCCCGTCCCACATAGCAGGGGCCCTCCCCGGCCACGACTCGGGAGACCCGGTCAAACTCGGTCCGGACAGAGGGATCTGTTCGAGGAATCCCATTGACGCATATCTCTCCCCGAAGAACAAGTTCCCGCGCCATTTCGCGGGTCGTCGCCCACCCCTTTCGGAGAACAAGGAGCTCCAGCGCCTCCTTTTTTCTCCCCACGTTTCGACAATCAGGCGACGGGAGAGTGGAGACTCTTGCGCGCCAGCTCCGCAAGCTTCGGCGCCGTCAGGCCCACCGAATCCCGCAAGATCCCAGGAGCACCATGTTCCACATAATGGTCAGGAATGCCTGCCTGGCGAACACGAACCCGGGACAGAAGATCGGAGGCGGCGAGGAACTCCAGGACGGCCGACCCGAACCCTCCCATGACAACCCCCTCCTCGACGGTCACAAGCAGGGGTGTCTGGCGGCAGACCTCCGTCAGAAGCTCCGTATCCAGCGGCTTGGCAAATCGCATGTTGACCACCCCCGCGTCGATTCCCTCTTCCTGAAGGAGTCGGGCCGACTCCATGGCCACCGAGACCATCGAGCCATAGGCCAGGAAGACCAGGTCGTGGCCATCCCGAAGCATCTCGGCCTTTCCGACCGGGATGGCAGTGAATCCCGAGTCAAGGGGAACGCCCAAGGCCTCTCCCCGGGGGTAACGGATGGCGGAAGGTCCGGGAAGATGAAGGGCGGTCCACAGCATCTTGCGAAGTTCATTCTCGTCCTTGGGCGCCATCACGACGAGGTTGGGGATATGTCGAAGGTAGGAGATGTCGAAGACCCCGTGATGGGTCGGGCCATCCTCGCCCACCAGTCCCCCCCGATCAAGTGCAAAGAGAACCGGGAGATTCTGGAGACAGATGTCGTGAACGACCTGATCATAGGCCCGCTGGAGAAAGGTCGAATAAATCGCGGCCACCGGTCGAAGCCCCTGGGCCGCCATCCCGCCGGCCAATGTGACGGCATGCTGCTCGGCGATCCCCACATCGACAAAACGGCCGGGAAAAAGCTTGGCAAAATCGGACAGTCCCGTCCCTTCGGGCATGGCCGCCGTAATCGCAAAGAGCTCGGGAATCTCCCGGGCGAGTTCGATCATCGCCTGACCAAAGACCTTGGTGTAAGCCGGAGGACCGCCGGACTTCTTCTTGAAGACCCCCGTTTCCGGATCGAAGGGTCCGACGCCATGGAAGGCGATGGGGCTTTTCTCCGCCGGCTCATACCCCTTCCCCTTGATGGTGCGGACATGGAGGAGGACGGGGCCGGGGCGGTCCTTGAGAGCCGACAGGGTCTCGACAAGAAGGGGGAGATCGTGGCCATCGAGAGGGCCCACATAAGAGAGGCCCATCTCTTCGAACCACTGGCCCGGAGGAGAGATCATCCCGACCATCTGTCCATGGGCCACCCGGGCAAACCGGGCCACCTGATCCCCGATCACCGGGATATCCCGCAGGATGGCCCCGGTCTTTCGCTTCATCTCATCGATCACCGGATCCGCCGAGATCCGGGCCAGGTAGGAGGAAAGGGCTCCCACATTTTCCGAGATCGACAGATTGTTGTCGTTCAGGATCACCAGAAGCTTTTTCTTTCTCGCCCCGGCCTGATTGAGAGCCTCCATGGCCATCCCCGCGGTCAGGGAGCCGTCTCCGATGACGGCAATCACATGGTAAGAGTCTCCCAGCACATCGCGGGCCTCCGCCATTCCCAACGCCGCGGAGACTGACGTTCCCGCATGCCCTGCCGAAAAGGCATCGTGGGGGCTTTCCTCGCGCTTGGGAAATCCGCAGAGACCATTCCACTGCCGGATGGTCGGAAGGGCGCCCAGTCGGCCCGTGAGCATCTTGTGAGGGTAGGCCTGGTGTCCCACATCCCAGACAATCCTGTCCCGCGTGGTATCAAAAACGCGATGGAGAGCCAGAGTCAGCTCAACAACCCCCAGACCTCCCCCAAAGTGTCCCCCGATTCCCGACAGGACCCGGATCATCTCTTCCCGGATTTCCTTGGCCAGAACCGGAAGGTCCCCCAAGGGAAGGCTTTTGACATCGTCCGGACCGCTAATGTTTTCCAGAATGGACCCCATTAATTCCTTCTTTCTATGATATAGGAGGCAATGCGGGCGAGTGGCTCCCCCTTCGATCCGAAGATGGCCACGGCCTCATGGGCCTCCTTGCACTTTTCTTCGGCAAGGATCCGGGCCCGGTCGACGCCGACCAGTCCGGGATAAGTATTCTTGCTTTTTCCGGCGTCTTTTTGTGCCGCCTTTCCCAATTCCTCGGCCGTTCCCAAAACATCGAGAAGATCATCCGCAATCTGGAAGGCAATTCCCACCGCCTCGCCGTATCGCGTCAACGCCTCGACCCATTCGGAGGAGGCCCCCGCGAGGATCCCTCCGATTCGCACCGAGGCTCTGAGGAGTGCCCCGGTCTTATGACGATGGAGATTTTCGAGCTCCGGAAGGGTCAGGTGCTTCCCCTCCGAAACGATATCGAGAAACTGCCCCCCCACCATTCCGCAGAGCCCGGAGGCAGAGGAGAGCTCATGGACCACCTCCATCCTCCGGGAGGCGGTCAATACTCTATCATACACAGGATCCGAGAGGAGGGTAAACGCATGGGTCAGAAGGGCATCTCCCGCCAAAATCGCCGCCGCCTCCCCATAGACCACATGATTGGTCGGCCGGCCCCGACGAAGATCGTCGTTGTCCATCGCGGGAAGATCGTCGTGAACTAGGGAATAGGTATGGACAAGCTCAAGTGGCAGGGTCAGGGGAAGAAGGGATTCTCCGTCTCCTCCCACGGCGTCTATGGCGGCCAGCGCCAGAACCGGCCGAATCCGTTTTCCTCCGGCCAGGAGGCTGTAACGGATCCCTTCGGCCAAGCGTCCGTACTCCCGGGAAAGCTCCCTTTCGAAAAGGGCTTCAAGGGCCTTGTCCACACGTTTCTTCTGCATATCAAGATAGGCCGTGATTTCCAACCGACTGGTCCTTTCGACTGACGAAAAATGATTTGTCCGGGAGGACGTCCTCCCCGGATCCCTTAACCCTCTCTTCGAAAGGGAGCCTCCACCGGCCCTCCTCCGTTTTCTCTCGATGAGGACAGGAGAATGGATACCTTTCTCTCGGCTTCCTCGAGAATCTTCTGACACTGGTCGGAGAGGGCCACGCCCTCCTCGAACAGGGTCAATGATTCCTCGAGTGGACGATCCCCCTGCTCCATGACCCGGACGATCTCCTCAAGGCGCTTCATCTTCTCCTCGAAAGATCGGACCGGCTCCAGGTCGGAAGGAGCCCTGCCGGTGTCCTTCCTCTCCTGGGCCGCAGAGCCCTTGCGGGCCTTTTCTGGCCGATTTTCCTCACCGGGTAACGACATCGTCTCTCCATTTAGGGATATTAGGTGTTGCGTCCATTGTTCTCTTCGGACTCTGCCCGCACATCGACCACCGTCAGGGAGAGCGAGAGGTGGCGGGTTTTGCCCAAAAGCGTCTCACCGACCGATGGAGGACTGGAGGCCGTAACCAGGGTCCCGCTCTCCGGGCGCGAGAGCAAAAAGAATCCGCTGGCCAGGGGCCGCCCCGGATCATGGGCGAAAAGCCCGCTCCGGAGGCGGCCCAATGTCCGGTCCTCCCTGGACAGGCGATTTCCCAGGGCCAGGGCCAGGTCATTTTTCAGGCGGGCCTGCCGTTCCCGGAGAATCCCCACCCCTATCCGGTCGGGCCTGTCGAGACGGTGCCCCAGGTCGAGCAGGGCCGTCCGGTCAGCCGACAGGCGAGCAAGAAAAAGGCGGACAAGGTGTCCGGCCCTTTCGGAAAGCCTCCGGCCCTGCCGGATGATCTGGGAGGAGGGGTGGACAAGACGCCCGGACAGACCCCGAAGGTCTCCTGAAAAGCGCCCCACCTTTCCCTGCATCAGCTGGGACAACCCCTCCTGCCCCCTGACAAGGGCGAGATGGAGACGGGAGATCCGACGGGAAAGATGGCCGGCCCCTTCCCGAAAGGCTCGCAGGCGACCTTGCTCCTCTCTAAGCCGGGAGGAAAAGGCCCCGAGAATCCGTCGACGGGACAAAATGGCCGTTTCCACAAGCTGCGCACCATCGAAGAAGACGCGCTTGGCCGCCTCCGTCGGCGTCGCCACCCGAAGATCGGCCACGAGATCCGCCACGCTCACGTCGACCTCATGGCCGATGGCGGTGACCACCGGAACGGGACAGCCAAGGATGGCCCGGGCCACATCCTCCCGATTGTAGACCATCAGATCTTCCGCCGATCCTCCCCCTCGAGTCAGGACCACGACATCGACGCCAGTCAGATGGGCGACCTCAGAAAAGGCGCGGAGAAGATCCGTCGCCGCCTCGGATCCCTGGACCCTTGCCGGGATGACGACGACGGGAACGAGACGATTCTGCTGGTCGCAGATTCGAAGAAAATCCCAGACGGCCGCTCCCTGGGGAGAGGTGATCAGAGCCACCTTTCGGGGAAAGAGGGGAAGGGGACGCTTCCGTTCGGGCGAAAGGGCGCCCTCCTTGGCCAGAAGATCCCGAACCCTCGCAAACTCCTGAAAGAACAGGCCAAGGCCTGCCGGGCCCATCCGGTCGACAACGATCTGGACCTCTCCCCGGGCTTCGTAGTAGGAGAGGCGACCCCGAAGAAGAACCTTG
>JAKCDE010000046.1 GCA_021838585.1 Nitrospirota bacterium | reverse complement strand
TGTCCTGTCCGGGAGATCAGACGGGCGAGTCGGGGCAGGAGGATGTCGTCTCCATGGTCGGTGAGAAGGAGATCGGGATCTTCCCGGCGGAGGAGGCTGTCGATCGTTGCCACGAGATCGAAGGGATTATCGCCGCCCAGAGAGCGGCTTTCTCCGTCCACCGTGACATGCAGGGTTCCGGGAAGAAGCGCCGGAGAGGACGGGGCCTCTTCGAGGCGGAGTTCCATCACCCGAATCGGCGGCAGTCTCCACTGGGGGTCGGCAGGAGAGTCTTCCGCCCGGATCTCCTCGATGCGTTGGTCCTCTCCCGCCCGAACGCGGCAGAGGGCCAGGGGAAAGAGTCCGGTTTCATAGAGAAAGAGACGGGGCAGGTCGATGTCGACATTGAAAAATTCGGCCTCGGGGCAGTGTCGGGCAATCCTGGTGAAGACGGAGGAGAAGGTCCCGGCCCGGGACGTCGAGACCTCGATGACCCCTTGAGGGGCACTCTCCCAGAGGGTGCGCCTTTCTGTCGTGGCCAGAGTGCAGGGGAGCGACATCCGGGCGATCTTCTCCAGAAGACGAGGGATCGTTGGTGCGGGGGCTCCGATGTAGAATCGTGGCCGGAAGGGGGCCACCAGAGCCCGCCGCTCTCCCGTGTCGGTCAGGATCCACAGGAGGATCTCCCCTCCGGAAAGGAGGACGTCGAAGAGCCATCCCCGGAACTCAGGAGGGGCGGCCATCCGAGATCCTTTCTTTTTCAAGCCGCTCGACCTGTTGAAGGAGAGAGAGGCGGGCCTTTCGCTCTTCGATCAGCATGGAAAGAAGCAGGATCGGCCAGGGGTCGAGGGGGGAGAGAACGGCCCCGGCCTGGGCATGCCGGCGAACGTCCGACAGGAGGGTATCAAAGACCGCCTGGTCTTCGCGGCGAAGGGCCCGGCGGAAGGGCCTCCACTCAAGAAAAAGGGCGTCGGCCCGTTCGGTGAATGTGGGAAGGGTGCGTCCCATGCAGGGCTCCTTGGCGAAGGGTCTCGGGGGAGACGGTGAGGTGAAGAATCCGGGTGCAGGCCGCCTCTGCCTGTCGCTGGATCGGACTCGCTGGGCGGGAAGGGCCGGGGGAGCCCGGAAGGGAGAGCAGACAGGGGAGATGGTAGGTCCGGGCCAGAGTCTTCAAAGAGCCGAGCGTTTCGGCAAGAAGACTTTCGGACTCTCTTGGGGGGATGCGCTTCTCGGAGAAGAGGGGGACAATCCCCGAGATCATGAGGCCGCTCACCCTTTCTCGAGCCAGAAGATCCTTGAGCCGGCTTTGGACGGAGGTGGCGAGCTGATGCAGGGTGAACATCCGGGCGACCCGGATCCGGGAGAGGACAAAGGAGGGTGAAAGTCCTTGCCTCTGCCCTTCCCGCATCAGAAAGTCGGCGTCAAAGAGGTTGTCGCCGCAGAGAAAGGCCACCACCGATGTCGCATCGATGAGGGAGAGGGTTGTGCGGTAGAGAAAAAAATGAGCCCTGTCCCCGGAGACCCCCGTGACCCCTTCCAGGAGAGACTCTTCTGCCTTCGGCACGTTCTCTCCCGTCTCAGACAAGAAGGCCATCGATGAGGCGAAAGACGCCGACCACGAGGCCGACAATGCGGAAGGAGCGCTCCTTTCCGACCGGAATCTCCGGGAAGTCGGGATTTTCAGGCAAAAGGGAGAGCTCCTCCCCGCGCTGTCTCAGGCGTTTGACCGTGGTCTCCCCATCGATCATGGCCACGACGATCTGTCCGTTATCCGCCGTCTCCTGACAGCGCACAAGGACATGGTCGCCGTCGAGAATCGCCGCGCCCTTCATGCTCTCCCCGTGCACCTTGAGAAAGAAGACCGATCCCTTCCGGACCCAGGATGGATCCACCGAAAGGTGGCCGGAGAGATTTTCTTCCGCCAGGAGGGGGAGTCCCGCCGCCACTTGGCCCAGGATGGGAACCTCGACGAGGGGGGCCGAAGGGGCGGGCCGGGGAAGGGTGAGGCTGCGGGCCCCGCGTTCCCGGACCAGAAGCCCCTTGGAGACGAGACGGTCAATGTGGCCCTTGATGGCGCTGATCCCTCGGATGCCGGTTTCTTCGGCGATTTCGCGGAGCGTGGGGGGATACCCCCGCTCAACGACGTGGCGGTCGATGATGTCAAGGATCTCTTGCTGTCTTTTTGTCGGAGAGGAGTCGGGGACCATCGGAGGCTCCGTGCAGTGACCGGGGTGGGGTTTTCTGCTGCCGTCAGACAGCATGGCATTGTCGTCGACTTCTATATGAACAAATGTTCACTTTTCTGAGTGTACCAGCCGGAAGGGGAGAGATCAAGGCGAAGGGTCGGGGGGAAGGGATTCTCAAAAAGGACCGTCAGTAGTAAGGGCCGCCTTCGGTCCTGAGGATCTGTCCGTGAAAGAGGGGGGATCCTGAACGGATGAGCCAGGCGGCAAAATCGGCGATTTCCTCGGCGCTGGCCAATCGTCCCCGGGCGGTGCGGGAGGCGATTCGGGCCTCCATGTCGGGGGTGAGGTGGGGTCGACGGAGATCGGGAGCCACAACCAATTCGAGGCCGGTGACAACCGGGCCGGGGGTCTTCCGGCTCCACTCGTGAAAGATCCCCTCAAGGGCGCCGACCCAGGCCCGGGCCGCAAGATATCCTCCCGCTCGATGGTGGGAGAAGGAGGGGAAGAAGACGAGAAGGATCCCACCGGAGGTCAGGCGCGGACTGAGATGGTCGATGAGCCGGGTGACTCGGGAGAGGAAGGGGAGGATCTCCAGGGCATTGTCCGGGGGAGAGTCGGTGCGGCTGAAGGAGGGATGGGCGAAGAGGGACAGGCTTTTGAGGGTCCCGGAGGTCAGGACCCGGTCGATTTCATGGAGGGCGGTGCGGTTCTCCTCAGCGGGTGAGGTCAGGTCCCAGAAAAGAGGAACGGCGTGCGTGAGCGAGGGGAGGGGATGCCGGTGGGAGGTGGCAAAAACGGCCTCGTGAGGGCCGGCAAGACGTCGGGAGAGGGCCTCTCCCACCTCTCCGCCCGTACCGACAAGAAGGTGGAAGGTGGTTGGCACAGGCGGGTCAGGGAATGACGACCGTCGCCCAGTCCTTGGGGAAGGTCGTGAGATTGTCATGGCCCTGGGGGGTGATGTAGAGCATGTCTTCGATGCGGACTCCCCCTCCCAGCCAGGGATAATAGAGTCCCGGCTCCACGGTGATCACGTGACCTGGCTCAAGAGGAACGCCCGTCTTGCCCACGCGGGGAGCCTCGTGGATTTCGAGACCGACGCCATGGCCCGTTCCGTGAAAGAAGCCCTCCATGCGCCCGTCCACCTCGCCCGTCTTGTAGCCTGCGGCCTCGAAGCGGGCTTCGACTGCCTGGTGAAGGCGGGAGGAGTCCACTCCCGGTGCGGCCAGGGCGATGGCCTCCTCCTGGGCCCTGAGAACCGTCTCATAGAGCTCCCGGAAGGCCGGAGAGACTGACCCCTTGAAAAGGGTTCGGGTCATGTCCGCATAGTATCGGCTCTCTTCGGAGAAGGGAAAGATGTCAAAGACGATCGGGCGATGGGCCGGAAGAGGTCCCGATCCTTCGTTGTGCGGGTCGCAGGCCTGAATCCCCCCGGCGACGATGGTGTGCTGGCCGATAAGGTTTTGGGCCAGAAGGGATTGCTTCAGGATGGCCTTGACCTTCTCGGAGGTGAGGGGGGTTCCCTCATAATGAATCTGCTCTCCCTTGATCTCGGATCGTCTGAGGATGGCGACCACATCGTGGAGGGCCTCCTCAACCCCTTCCTGGACCTTCCGGATCAGGAGGGCCTCCTCCCGGGACTTGAGGGCCCGGGAGGGAGTGAAGTCGCCCTCGACCGGGGTGACGGAGAATCCTTCATCGGCAAGCTTTCTGGCAAGTCCCAGGGGAAAATCGAAGGGAACGCGGAGATCGGTGACCTTCCGGCTCTTCAGGAAAAGGGCGGCAATGGCGGAAAGACCCCGTTTCCCCGATTTTCGGGCGGCCTCTTCCCATTCCGTGGTCGACAGGACATGCGTGGCCCGGCCTTCCTTGCGTCCCCGATCCCTCTCGAGGTCGGAGAGGAGCATGAAGCTTTCTCCGGCAATCTCGGCATAAATGTACGGATCTGGTGTGAGAAACCCCGTCCGGTAGTATAGATCGGGGTTTTGCTCTCCCGCGGCGATGACGAGGGTTGCGGTCACACCCACGGGGACACCGTCAGGGAAGCCGGCTGGCGACCAGCATGCCCTGGGAAACGGGAATGATGGTCGTCAGGAAGTTGGGATTGCCGAGAATCTTGTGATTGAAGGACTCAATGGAGGAGTGGAGAAGCGAACGGGCTCCGTTCCCTTCGGGAGGAGTCATTCCCAGCGAGACCAGAACACCTCCGGGAGCCAGCTTCTTGTCGATGGCCGCATACCAGTCTCCCAGTCTGGTCCGTTCCTGCTGGAGATCGAGGACGATCAGATCCTGGGGAGACTCCAGGGAGAGGAGATGGTCCGGGCCTGTGGATTTCGAAATCTGGACTCGGGCGGACAGTCCGGCCCGTTTCATATAATTTGAGATGAGCCGCAGATTTTCATCGCTGACCACACCGATCGTGTGGCGGGATTTTTCGGGGAGGGCCTTTGCCAGCCACAAGGTGGTCGATCCGTAGGCCGCCGTCCATTCAAAGACATGCTCCATTCGTGTCGTGGAGGCGAGAATGGCCAGGAGCAGTCCGCCCGAGCGTCCCGGATGAAAGCGGTTGTGCTGGGTCGTCAGGAGGGCAATCTCTCCGGTGAGAGGGTCCTTGTCGAAGGAGAGGTCAGCAAGGTATTTGTCGAGCGACTCTTCGTTGTTCATAGAGGCTTTCCTGATCCCTTTCTGGGTTGGTTTGAGCGAACAAGGCGGTCAGCCATCAGGCTCTGTCGTTGCCTTCAGGTGTCAGAATGTTTTGTCGGAAGGGCAATCCCGGCTCCCGGGGAGGAGAAGGGACCCTGATCTGATCCAAAGCGTTGGATTGATCATACCATTGGACGGGCGGAGATGAAAAGCGGTGGAGTCTCCCCCTCCTCCATTTGAGAGACGGGGCAGAGTTCCGATTTACCTAGGGTTCGGCTGCAGGTTATGATGAAATGGGTTGTTCTGCGATATGGTCTTGTGACGTTTGAAGATATTTTGACCCAACATCTTTTCAGGACGGAGGCTGCATGAAGGATATTACAGTCCGGTATTCGGCAAAGAACAATGAAGGACAGCTTGTCTTGGCTGATGGCAAGGAGATTGCCCTGTTCCGAGTCAACGGTCACTATCGTGCCATTGAAAATCGCTGTCCCCATCGGGGCGGCTACCTGGCCGACGGAATCGTCCGGGGAGAGCAGGTTCTCTGCCCGCTTCACGGGTGGGGATTCGACCTGACCACAGGGGCCTGCTCCACGCGTCCGGGGGAAGGGGTGCAGTGTTTTGATGTCCGGGAAGTCTCCGGCGATGAGGTGGTCATCTCCATTCCCTGACGACACCAGGGGGCTTTTCATCCAATGAGGCCCCCTGCCTTTTCTGTGTGTGAGTTTTTTGCGTCCTTCGGACGCTCACTCGTTCCCTTATCCTTTTCAAGAAAGGGAAGGAGCCATCGTCCGGACAAAGGGATTGACGGTCCGTTCGTATCCCACTGTCGTGAGCGGTCCATGTCCGGGAATGAGAACAATCTCATCGGCCAGCCCTGAGAGAAGGTGGCGGATGGAGCTCAACTGCTCGGGAAAGTCCTCGGGGGTCCAGGCCCGTCCCGCCGATCCGCAAAAAAGAGTATCCCCCACAAACAGTGTTTCTTCAGAGAGGTAGGCCACCGAGCCCCGCGTATGTCCGGGAGCAGGAAGGACCTTGACGCTCCATCCTTTTTTTTCAAGGAGCCGGCATCCCTCTTCGGGATCCATAAAGGCGTCGCTCCCGGTGTGGTTTCTCTCCAGAAGGGACCGGTCCTCCCGGGCCAAAAGGACAGGGAGATCGTCTCCGGTCATCCCGGCGGACAGAAGCTCTGTCCATCCTCCCCCGTGGTCATCATGGCCATGGGTCAAAAGAATCCCTTCCAGAACAACCCCCTCGCGTGCCAGCCGCTGGGTCAGACCCTCACCTCCTCCCGTATCGACAAGGAGGGCCCGTTTCGGATTGGCGGGGTGAAGGATCAGGCTGCAGCGGACGGCATATCCGCCATAGCTCATCTCGAGCGGCAGGACCCTGGGGGAGAGGCGAACCGCGGGGGGAGGGGTCGGATGAAGGTGCAGGGAGGCCATCGCCGCTCCGTCAAACCCCAGAACCTTTCCCAGGCGCATCAGGTCATTGGCCTGGGGTGCGATCTCTCCTGACTCAAAGGATCTCAACTGGTCGGGGGAGATTTTCGCCGCCTCGGCGGTGACCTTAAGGGAGAGCTTCCGTCCGTATCGGAATTTCTTGAGGACATCTCCGGCCTGGTCTTCAAGGTGCATGTTGAGCACTGTTGGCCCCCTTTTCAAAGAAGTTGATGCCGATAAAGTAGACCACCATCGATCTCAGCTGTCGGTCAAAGGCCCGGAGGGTTCGCTTCTTTCCCAAGGCGGCCGCCTTTTTGTAGTAATAATCGGCCAGAGAGTAGGCCTTGAGGGCCTCGTAGGTGACCCCCATGTCGGCATAGAGCTCGCCCGGAATCGGTTTTTTCTTCTTGAGGAGCTGGTTGTAGTCCGAGTTCAGAAAGAAGAGGGCGAGAACCGGCTTGTTGGACTGAAGGCTTCGGTAGGCCTTCTCTGCCCGAATGTCATAAAAATAAAAAGGTCGGCGAACAGAGACGACCAATGTGCTGAAGAGATATCGGATGTGTTGGGACGCCTTGGCATAGAGGCGAAGATTGAGTGTCTCTTGCGGCGTGAAGTGCCGTTGAAAGAGGGAGAAGGGAATTTTCTTGTCGGTGTTTTGGACGGTAACGGTGCGGTCAAGTTCAATGCGGAAGGGAAAGGCCCGGAGAAAGGTGATGTGGAGTCGCATGGAATTTGTTCTCACGGTCATGGGCATGTTCATCGACTGGCAGGG
>JAKCDE010000045.1 GCA_021838585.1 Nitrospirota bacterium | reverse complement strand
CATCGCTCCCTGAACGGGGAGAAGGATCATCGAGGCAGACAGGACAATGCCGGACATCACGGCGCCAATGGTGGACAGAACGGTCAACTTTGCATTTTTCATTTTTTCAACCACCTCCTGGTTTGTAAAAGACTGAGAATAAGGATGGGCGATCTTCAGGAAAAACCTATCGTTTCATCCCTCAAACCGACCCACGAAGCGAACAGATTTCCGTCCCCTCCCGAAAGACCTCTTCGGGAAAAGCCCTTTCAGGAGAGGGCAGAAATGACATCATCTCTCATGAGTGCATAAGTCACGTCTGAATGCTATCAACGTTTTATCGAAGTGTCAAGAAGAGAAAATGGAGAATTTCAAACAATCACAGAGGAAACGGGAGAAAAAAATGCCCGTTCCCCTGAACAGCTCCCCCTTTTTTTCCCCATTTTTCCCTCTCGTCAGGGTCAATCTATGCGCGAAAGCTTTTATAGAGAATAAAGACAATGATCAGGAAAAAAGCCGGAACCAGAAGAAAAACAATCAAATCCATGTTCAGTCGGGTCCGGGCGATCTGAGAATCAAGAGAGGCTTTGGGGGCCTCGAGAACAGCGAACCAGGGGGTGGGCGTGATTCCCGTCACATCTCCGAGGAGAGCGGAGCCGTAAACCCGTTTTTGCCCCTTGACGCTCGCGACAAAGATTCCCGCTTCTCCCTGGGAGAGCCTGTCCAGCAGGGCTCCCCGGCCAAGCCCCCGAAGATTGCGCCCCACCGCCCCCGGATCGGAGGAGGCCAGAACAAGGCCATCGGAGGAAAGAAGATAGGAGCGGCCGGGAGCGCCGCGAAAACGGGGAACAGGAAGATTCTGACCCAGCTCCCCCGAGAGGTTCTGGAGTGCCACGAGGACCCCCCCTTTTTCGGGAGACTCCCCCCCGCTTCGGACCGCCGTCATCAGAACCACATCGGGATGGGCCCCGTCGGTCACGATCGTCGTTGCCAGGTATCGTCCCCCTCGAGAGACAAGCTCGCGCGACAATGTCCGGACAAGGTCCAGACGGGGCGAGACATCCCGCCGGTCGACCATGGCCAGGACAGCCCCTTTGGCATCGGTCACGGCAATGCCGGAAAAGGCCGCAAGATCGCCTTCCTGCACATAACGCCCCACCAGATGGCGAAGCGTTTTTTCATCGGGAGCCGACGGAGTCCAGACGATGGATCCTGCAACGGCTCCCAGGGCCCGCATGTTTCCAAGGACGATCGCCTGCATTCGTGTGGCAAGGTGCGCAGCCGCCGGAGCCAATGGGTTCCGGGTCATATAGTAGGTGACGGAGACTTCACGGTAGTAGAAGACAAAAAGCACAAGGGCCGGCACAATCGCCACCAGGAGAAAGACGATTCCGACGGTTCTCTTCCAGCCAGAACGCCGGGGTGCGGGAGATGCAGGGGCCGGCGCGACGTCCGGGGAGTCGAAGGGATTGTTGTCCATGGGGGTGAGGCCTCCTGTCCGAAATGGGGAAATTACCACTGCTCCTTGCGCACGGCTTCCTCTGGAAAACCGGCCGTCCCGAGCCATTCAACCGTTTGTGTCACCATTTCCGGATGGCCGCATATATAGACGACTTGTCCCTTGTAGGAGGGATAAAGTTCGGGAAGGAGTTCCGGAACCCTCCCGGAAAGCCCCTCCCAATGGGAGGAAGGCCGCGAATGCGCCGTCAGGAGGGAAAAATTCGGGATCGTCTTCTCGTAGCCTTTCAGTTCCTGAGCATAGATGAAGTCATCCTCGCCCCGAAAACCGTAGAGGAGTTCGATCGGAGGCGGCACCTCCTTCGAGAGAAGGGTCCGGATCATCGATCTCAGGGGGGCTATCCCGCTGCCGGCGGCAATGAAGAGATGGGGGCGAGGATCCCCGGGATCCAAAACAAAGGAGGTCCCGTAGGGCCCCTCCACGCTCACGGCGTCTCCCGCCTTGGCCTCATGGATGCGGTTGGAGAAGAGCCCTCCCTCCCCTTTTCGGGTAATGGTAAAGGAAAGGGTCTTCCGGGCCAGATCGTGGGGGGAAGAGGCGATCGAGTAGGCCCGACGCACCGGACGCCCCTTGTCGTTGAGGAAATCAGGAAGGGAGAGCATGGCGAACTGGCCGGACACAAAGGAGAACTCTGCTTCTTCGGGAAGCCTGACCACAAAGGTCGCGACCCGGGGTGTCTCCGGAAGGATCTCTGCCAGCGTTCCCATGACAACGGGTTTCTTAGCCATTCAAGAGTCCTTTCAAAAAAGTATCCACAACAGGAAAGGGCTCACGAGCCCAGTTTCAGGTGAAATCCCCGTCTGCGCGCCCGGGCGATGACCCGGGAGTAGAGGAAGATCGCTCCGGCCATGTAGACCCCATCAAGAAGATAGGCCATCAGAAGATCCCGGACAGGAAGCGTCCCCCCTGTCAGGAGGGAGCGCATCCCTTCGAAAACGTACGAGGCCGGGACCACCCGGGAAATCGCCGCGGCAAGGGGGGGCAAGACCCCCACGGGGTTGAAGACCGCCGAAAAAGGCTGGAAGAGGAAGATGACCCCCCAGGCCAGAACCTCCGCCTCCTGGCCAAAGCGAAGGATCACGGCGGTCGTCATGATGCCCAGCGACCACCCCATGGCCAGGAGGGCCCCCACGAAGAAGATCAGATCAAGGCCCAAAGAAAAGATTTTGAAGGAAAAAAGAAAATAGGCCAGAGTGGCCGCCACGGTGGAGGAGAGAAGAACCTTGCCGAAGCTCGAGAGGATCGCGCCAAAAACAATATGGTAGGGAGTCACCGGAGCCACCAGAAGGTGAATCAGGTTTCGGGACCAGATTTCTTCGAGAAACATGACGGAAATTCCCTGTTGGGCCCGATAGAGCATGTCCCAGAGAAGAAGGGCTCCCAGCAGGGAGACCACCGCCGAGGGAAGGAACGAGGGAATTTTCTTGAGGTAAAGGGTCAAAAATCCCCAGACAAGAAGATCCAGAAGGGGCCAGTAAAAGATCTCCATCCAGCGGGGAAGGGAGCGTCGATAGAGGACGACCTGCCGGTAGAGGATGCCTGCGAGCGGTCTCCAGGCAAACAGGGAGACAGGTGGTGGAGCGTCACTCAACGCCCACCTCCTGTCGTCCGGCCAGGAGAAGGAAAAGCTCCTCGAGGTCTTCTGTCTTGTACCTCTCCATAAGATCGGCGGCGGTTCCCTCGGCCGCGATCTCCCCGGCCCGCATCAGGACGATCCGGTCCGAGAAGCGCTCCACCTCCCGCATGTTGTGGGAGGTATAGAGAAGGGCCATTCCCCGCTCCCGCACCATCGTGCCAAGAAGGTGCCGGAGCTGCCCGGAGACTTCGGGGTCCAGCGTCGCCGTCGGCTCATCGAGGAAGAGGATCTCCGGATCGTTGACGAGAGCCTTGGCGATTCCCATGCGGGCCACCTGTCCGGTGGACAGGGCCCCGACCTTGCGGTCGGAAAAGGACTCGAGATCGAGCGTGGACAGAAGACGGGCCACCCTCTCTTTCGGATTCTTCATATTGTAGATGAGGGCATAGGTCAGGAGATTCTCCCTCACCGTCAGGGAATAGGGAAGGCTGAGATCGGTGGAGGCATAATTGATCCGGTGGGCGATTCGGCGGCGCTCCTTGGCCACATCATGGCCAAAGAGACGGACCCTTCCCGAGTCGGGAAGGAGAAGTCCGAGCATCATCTGCACAAGCGTCGATTTTCCCGCGCCATTGGGTCCCACGATGCTGAGGATCTCCCCCTGGGCGAGCCTGAGATCGACGCCTTTGACTGCCGGGGGTTGGCCAGGAAGATAGCATTTCGTCACCGTCTCCGTGACGAGGACATTCGGCATCAGGAGGTCGTCCGGGGGGTCGGAATGTTCCGGAAGTGCGTCAGGAAACGGTCTCCCTTGATCCCGCGGGTCCCGACGAGTCCGAGGTAGAGATCGAAGACCGGGGCCTTGGGCATCCGGGAAAAATGGATCGTGAATTCCCCGGGGGCTCCTGCCTTGAAGAGGGTCCCGGTGGAAAGGTTGGCCTCTCCCTCCCCGGAGTTTCTTCCCGAGTCGACCCAGCGCGGCGTTCCGGCCACGGCCAGAGACAGTCCCTCGCCCTCCATTCCGTTCGAACGGGCGGTCAGCTCCAGGGTGACATCGAAGCCGGTCAGGGTCTTCTTGAGAGCGGCCACCCTCAGAAGAAAATCCTTGGAGGCGAAGCTGTCAACCTTTGGCCCCTTGCCCGTGGGGAAGAAGCTGTTGGGGGGAACGGGAAGCGGGACATGGCGAACGGCCTGCCCGGCCTTGTCGAGATCCCGGTGGTTCGGCAGTGAGAGATAGAAAAATATCGTATAGACAACACCCGCCGCCATGACAAGAATGGAGCCTCCCCCGAGAATGATGAAACTCTTGGGAAGACGAAGCTTATTGTCGTTGGCGCCATTGCTGTCCTTCGGGCTTTCGCTCATGAGATCTCTCCAGAATGTGTCCTCCCTGTCGGAGGTGTTGTCAGAACCTTACCATAATGCCGGCGACAAGCGGCAAGATGGTCATGACATTGTTTGAAAAATCAAAGAGCGTCGGATCGGCCTCCCCGAATACGCCCAGGGGATATCCCGGGATGGAGAGAGACAACCCCGCGCCGACATCGAGAACCTCCCCATAAGGATGTCCTGAAATTTTCGGGACATTCGACACGGCAAAATCCGCTCCCCCCACATCCAGTCGCACGTAGGGAACAAGAATGCGGTGGAGGGCGAGGGAGTCGGGGATCATCCCGAAGAGGTCATAGGCGATCCCCGCCCGCAGGACAAATCCCGTCACCGAGGCCGACCCCGGAATCGGGGGAATCGTGCTGGGCGATGAGGAATTGAAGAAACCGCCTGTCGAGGGGGGGGCCAGGTTGGGGCCGGGGGTCATCTGAAAATAGGAGATGTCCCCCAGGACCCGGAAGTGGGAGAGGAGGCTCTCCGGGTGGCCCTCGGGAGGAAGATCTCCCAGACGATAGGAAAGCTCGCCCCCGACCCCCATTCCCTGATCAAGATAACGGGAGAGCCCCCCTCCCGGCAACATATAGAAGGAATAGGTCGGGGCGACGGACCAGCGTTCGGTGGAGGCCCCTCCTGCCGTCCCGATCACCTTGGGAAGCCCGGGAGAGGACGGGACGGGCATCGTCGCCCCCTCATCCGCCAAGGACTTCTCCGAAGGGGAAGCGACCAGGAGCAGCAGGAGAACGATCGCCCTCCAAAAAAGCGATGGCACGGCCCGGGATCTCACGGAAGCTCCTTGGGAATCTGGTGGGTCACGGGGTCGAGGTTCACGCCTTGGTCATGGCGAAGCTGGGCCACGGCGATCGAGAGATCCGCCCGGTCCCTCACCAGGTTCGCCCGGGCACTTGCCAGATCCCTTTCGGCCTGGGTGACGGCGACCGAAGTCCCCGTTCCCACGCGAAACTGATTTTCCGCAAGGTAGAGATTCTGCCGGGCCTGGTCGACAATCTCCGTGTCGGCCGCCACCTTCTGTCGGTAGGTCCGGATGTTCAGAATATCGGAACGGACTTCGACAATGGTCTGCTGGCGGAGATCCTCCCGCTGAAAAAGCATCTGACGCATCTGGGCCCGGGCCTGCTGGGTCTGGTGGACAAACTGGAATCCATTGAAGATCGGCACGGTCAGGGTCGTTCCCACCGACCAGTTGTAGACCAGGGGAAAGAACTCGCTGTCGAGGCTGTAGGCTCCGACCGTCTGGACGGTCGGAAAAAATTGGGCCTGATTGAACTTGACCACCTGCTTCTGGGCCAGGGCCTGCTCTGTCAGCGTCTGAAGATCGGGCCGCAGAGAGAGCGCCCGGGAGACCGCCCGGTCCGGGTTGAGATCGGGAGAGGTCCGAGGGGAAGGGGGCACGACACGGTAGGATCCGTGGGCGACGACTCCCATGGCGCGGTCGAGGTTCAGGCGGTCGATCCTCTCCTGATTTTTGTCGGTCACCCGCGCGAGACGGGCATTCGAGAGGTTGACCCGGGCATTCAGGACGTCATAGGAGGTGGCCACCCCGTCCTTGTAACGGATTCGGGCCACCTCCTCCTGAAGGCGATAGTCGTCGATGGTGAGGTCATCGACCTGAACGAGGTTCTGATCCTTCAGGACCAGGAAAAAGGCCTTCTCGACGTTCAGGACCGTGTCCTCAAGCGTCCTGCGGTGCTGGCTCCTGGCGGCCTTGTAGAGATGGCGGTTCTGGCTGACCTGGGAGCGTCGTCTCCCAAAGGAGAAGAGCGTTTCGGACAGGGTCAGCTGGGCCTGATAAAAGTCGAAGGAGACGGGGGACTCCGGAATGGTAAAGGGGAACCCCGGCTGAGGGCCGAAGTTTCCCGTCTCCCGGGTATAGGTCGTCGACCCGGTGAGGGTCGGATAGTACTGGCTCTGGGCCACCCCGATTCCCGCCTTTGAGGCCAGGATCCCCTGCTGTGCCGCCCCGATCCCCGGATAGGAGCGGAGGGCGATTTCCAGGGCGGAGCGAAGGGTCAGCTCAAAGGGCTTGCCCACCGCGGAGGTTTCTGACGGGGGCGCCGGGAGGGAGGAGGGAGATGAGTCTGCGCTGGAAAGGGGAGGGTTTTTTGAATAAAAACAAAACAATAGTGCTGACAAGAAGAACAGAAGAATCGGTCGGAAGCAGGTGCGCAACAGGATCTCTCTCCTATCCGATTTCAGACAATTCAACCATCAAAACAAAAGGTTATTGAAGCCCGTCAGGAAAAGAATGTATAATAGAAAAAATGAACATTCCGGCTCCCGGCACCTCGATAAACCTCAGCGTCCCCGAATTTTCGGGAAACGGTAATACCAAAGGATAAAAAATAATGACCCTGTCCCAGATCCAGACCTTTCTTGTCGTCAGCGATTCCCTGAACTTTACCAAGGCCGCCCGAAGCCTCTCCGTCACCCAGCCGGCCGTCAGCACCCAGATCCAGCTTCTGGAACGGGAGCTGGGGGTGAGCCTCTTCAACCGGATCGGGCGCCGGGTCTATCTGAGCCAGGCAGGATTTCTCTTCCGGGATCTCGCTCTGGAAATCATAGCACGGGTCAATCGCTCGGAGACACTCCTCCATTCCTTCACCCCGATGACCAAAACGGACCCCCTTC
>JAKCDE010000014.1 GCA_021838585.1 Nitrospirota bacterium | reverse complement strand
ACCGTCCGGGTCGGATCCCGGGAGGTCCTCTCGATTCTCCAGAGCGCCGGCCAGTATTATGGAGACAAGGACACGCACTACGACATCATCTCCGCCTTCATCAAAAGCGTTCGGAACTACGAACCCGACGCTGCGCTCCACTGGCTCGCGAGAATGATCGAGGGGGGGGAGGATCCACTCTACATCGCCCGCCGCCTCGTCATTCTGGCCTCGGAGGACGTGGGGCTCGCTGATCCCCAGGCCCTGACCCAGGCGGTATCCTGCTATACCGCCGTCAGCCAGGTCGGACTTCCGGAAGGGCGGATTCCCCTGGCCCTCACGACCCTGTACCTGGCCCTTTCTCCCAAGAGCGTATCGGCCTACCGCGGCATTGACCGGGCTCTGGCCGATGTGAGGGCCGGCTTCGCCCCCCCCGTTCCCGTTCACCTGAGGGACCGGACCACGAAGCGGGGACTGGCCCTGACCACCTCCGAGGAGGCGTTGTCCTATGACTACCCTCCGGACATGCCCGACGGAATCTCTTCCCAGGAGTATCTTCCGGGGGGGGAGCCTGGCCGCTACTATGTCCCGGAGGAGCGTGGGCGGGAGCGGGAGCTCCGTGAAAGGCTCGAAGCGGTGCGCAGGATCCGGAAGGAGAGGAACTCCTGACGACGGCCTCTCCAGGAAGACTGACGGAAGGGGATTCCGAAGGGGCATGCGCCCTTCGGCGGCCGCTGAAAAAGGGATCCGGGGAGGTCGGGTTTTTTTTGCGGAATCGTGTATAATATCCTGATCATTATTTTCTGAATGTGGTATGTGGCGGAGCGCCTCCTGCCGGTCCCGCGATCGGCAAGAGCTCTTCCAATTGCGACAAGGGGTGCGACGATGGGATATGGACTTTTGGCATTGCTGGCCGTTCTCGCCGTGTCCGGCGGGGCTCTGGCCGGATATGTTGTTGCCGCCAGGAAACGATCCGGGGCGCTTTCCCTCGAGGAGGAACGACTCAGAACGGAGCGGATGCGGCTCGAAGAGGAGAAGAAAAGCGCCATCAAGGAGGCCGGAATCCAGGCGCGCGAGGAGGCTCTCCGGATCCGGATCGAAACGGAGGAGGATCTCTCCAGGAAAAAGGGCGCCCTCCAGGAGGCCGAGCAGACCTTCAAGAGCCGGGAGGCCGAACTCGACCAGCTTCGACGCCAGCTTTCCGAGAACCGCGACAGGCTTGAAAAGGACCGCAAAAGTCTTTCCGTCCGGGAACAGGCCCTCGGTCAGAAGGAGGGAGAGCTCCGTTCCATGATGGAGTCCGAGCAGAAGCGCCTCGAGGAGATCGCCTCCCTGACCGTGGAAGAGGCTCGGGAGCGTCTGATGAAGAACGCCGAGGCCTCGATCCGGCCCGAGGTCGCCCGTCTCGCCCAGAAACTGGAGCAGGAGGTCAGGGACCAGGCGGTGAGGAAGGCCCGGGAGACGATGACCCTTGCCATTCAGCGCTACGCCAACGAGCATGTCGCCGAGATCAGCGTGTCGGTCGTCCCGATTCCCTCGGACGATGTCAAGGGACGGGTGATCGGCCGGGAGGGCCGGAACATCCGGGCCTTTCAGGCCGCGACGGGGGTCGACCTCATCATCGACGACACTCCGGATGCCATCATCATCTCCGGCTTCGATCCCCTGCGCCGGGAAGTGGCGCGCCTCGCTCTCGAACAGCTGCTTTCCGACGGCCGGATCCATCCCGCCCGCATCGAGGAAATCGTGGAAAAGGTCCGTAAGGACCTCGATATCTCCCTCAAGGAGGAGGCGGAGAAGCTGGCCTTCGAACTGGGAATCACCGATATCCATCCCGAAATCCTGAAGCTCCTGGGACGGCTCAAGTACCGGACCAGCTATGGCCAGAACAATCTGGTCCATGCGCGGGAGGTGGCCTATCTCTGCCAGATGATGGCCCACGATCTGGGACTCGACCCCCGGATCGCGAAGAGAGCCGGACTTCTTCACGACATCGGGAAGTCTCTCTCCCACGAAGGGGAAGGCTCCCACCCGTCCCTCGGGGGAGAGGCGGCAAAAAAATACGGGGAGTCCTCTCAGGTGATCAATGCCATCATGTCCCATCACGGGGACATCGAGCCCAATTGTCTCGAATCGGTTCTGGTCGCCGCCGCCGATGCCATCTCGGCCGCCCGGCCCGGCGCCCGCCGCGAAAGCATCGACGTCTACGTCAAGCGCCTCGAGAAGCTGGAGACCATCGCGAATTCCTTCAAGGGCGTGGAAAAGTCCTATGCGATCCAGGCAGGGCGTGAGATCCGGATCATCGTGAATCAGGATCAGGTCAGCGACGGGGATCTCCTCGAGATCACCCGGGGGATTGCCCAGAAGATCGAGAACGAACTGACCTATCCGGGACAGATCAAGGTGACTGTGATCCGAGAGAACCGGATCGTTGAGTATGCCCGCTGACCCCTGGGAACCGGGGCCTCCCGTCCGACTCCTTTTCGTGGGGGATGTCTTTGGAAAGCCAGGAAGGGACGCGCTGGCCCGGGGAATCGCCCGCCTCTCCCGGGAGGCCCCCCTTGAGGGGATCTTCATCAATGGAGAGAATCTTGCCGGAGGACGTGGGCTGACCCTCTCGAAGATGGAGGAGTGCTTTCGTCTCGGTGTGACGGCCGTGACATCTGGGAACCATCTTTTCGACCAGAAGGAAGCGGAAGCGCTTCTTTCCTCCGACCTTCGTCTTCTCCGTCCCGAGAATTTTTCCGCCGCCTGTCCGGGGACGGGCCACCGGATCTTCCGCCTCCCCTCGGGGTACCGGGTGGGGCTTGCCAATCTCATCGGCCGGACCTTCATGGCCCCCTCCGACTGTCCCTTTGCCGCCTCCGACCGGATTCTTTCGGATTTTGAAAAAAGCCCCGACCCTCCTGACTTCATTGCCGTCGACATCCATGCGGAGGCGACCGGAGAGAAGCAGGCCCTCGCCTTTCATCTGGACGGGCGCGCGGACCTTCTCTACGGGACCCATACGCATGTCCAGACCAATGACCTGACCCGCTATCCAGGGGGGACATGGTTCCTGGGGGACGTGGGGATGACGGGGCCCCGATGGTCGATCGTGGGGGCGGATCCCGCCTCCGCCCTTTCGAAGTATCGGACTATGGTTCCGCGACCGTTCCGCGTCGCGGAGGGAGAGACCCTTTTCTGCGCGCTTCTGGTGACGGTGGGCCGACCGGATCGTCCGGGAGGCCGGAGGGGGGATGTCGAGGTGACGCTTCTCCGCGAAACCGACGGAGGAGGGTCTTGAAGGAGGAGGGGAGCGGCGGAGGGATTGCGAAGAGCGTAACCGTCTATACGGTGTCGGAGCTTGCGGGAACGATCAGGCTGGGGCTTGACCAAATCTTTCCCGGGCTTCTCGTGGTCGAGGGCGAGCTTTCGAACGTCAAGCTTTCACAGCCGGCGGGCCATTACTACTTCACCCTCAAGGACTCGGCCTCCAGCCTGCGAGGCGTCATGTTCCGGGGCGCCTCCCGGTCGCTCACCTTCGTTCCGGTGGACGGGCTGAAGGTGGTGCTTCGGGGGCGACTCACCTACTACGAACCCCGCGGCGACATCCAGATCGTGGCCGAGACGATGGAACCGGCCGGTCTGGGGCTGTTTCACCTCGAATTCCGGCGGGTCCGGGAGATCCTCTCCCGGGAAGGGCTCCTCAGCCCGGAACGAAAGCGCCCTCTTCCTCCCATGCCCCGGAAGGTGGCCCTGATCACCTCTCCCCAGGGCGCGGCGATCTGGGACTTCCTCCGCATCGGCGATCAGCAGAACCGCCTGGTCCCCATCGTCGTGGTTCCCGCCCGCATGCAGGGGGCCGAGGCGGCTCCCGAGATCATCCGGGCCCTGTCCCTGGTCGGGTCTCTGCCTGGAGTCGATCTGGCCGTGATCGCAAGAGGGGGAGGATCGGCGGAAGATCTCTGGATCTACAACCGGGAGGACCTGGCCCGGGCCATTCTGGCCTCGCCCGTTCCGGTGGTGACGGCGATCGGGCACGAAGTGGACGTGACCGTGGCGGACCTGGTCGCCGACCTGAGGGTCGCGACTCCGACGGAGGCGGCCAAGAAGGTGTTTTTCGACGCTCACGTCCTTCTCGGGCTCATCGATCGATCGCGCAAAAGGCTGGGCGAGCTGATCGTCGGCCGCAAGGGACGGGAGTCCGTGCGTCTCCTGGCTTTCCGGATCGCGACCGGGACATTGTCCCGGCGCCTCTCCCGCGCCCATCTCGGTGTTGTCCGGGCCCAGGACCGGCTGACCGCCAGGGTCAGGGACGGCTTGACGAAAAGAAGCGGGGATCTCGCCTCCCTGAAACCGCGGGTCATCCATCCCTACCGGAGGCTGGCCGGGCTTCTGGGAAATGTCGCAGGTCAGCGCGAAACCATGGTCCGGATTGTCCGGGAGATCCTGGGAAAGGCCCATCTCGACCATGCTCTTTGCTCCCGCCCGCTTTACCGGGAGGATCTGATCGGAGCGGGACCCAGGCGCCTTGAGATCAGTCGACGACGGTTTGACCTCGTCTCCGGCATTCGCCGATCCCTCGGAGCGGCCCGGGAGCGTCAGGCCCTGCTGTCCGTTCTTTTGCGGGAATCGGATCCCGAGCGTCCTCTCGAGAGGGGCTTTTTCATCCTGGAGAGGGAGGGGGGACGGGGACTGGCATCGGCGGAGAATCTCCCGGTGCGGGGAGAAAGGCTTCGGGCCCGCTCCCGGGGCCTTGCGATGGAGCTTGAGGTGGACGCCGTGTGGCCGCTGGGGGAGCGGAAAGACGGGAACGAGGAGAGGGAGGATCTCTGATGGGAAAGGCAGGCAAGGAACAGCCGGAAGCAGGAAAGGATCCCGTCCTTTCCTTCGAGGACAAGATGAAACGGCTGGAGGAGATCGTCCGGATGATGGAGCAGGGGGACCGTCCCCTGGAGGAATCCCTTCGCCTCTTCGAGGAAGGGGTCCGGCTGTCGTCGGAGTGCCAGTCCATGCTGGAAGATGCGGAGCGCAAGGTCACCACGCTCCTTTCATCGGGACGGGAAGGTGACGGAGAAGGCGTCCGGGAGATTCCTTTCCGGACAGACTAGGAGCGGGAAGAAGCGGGTCGAGGACATCAGGAGAAAGGACCTCTTTTGGACATCAAGAATTATCTGAATCATCAGAAGGAGCGGGTGGACAAGGCCCTGGATCTTCTCTTCCGGGAGGAAACGGGTCGCGCCTACGGCCGTCTCGCCGAGGGGATAAGATACAGCCTTCTGGCGGGCGGAAAGCGCATTCGCCCGGTCCTCGCCCTGGCGACCATCGAGGCGCTTGGAGTCCCATCGGACCCTCTCGTTCCGCTGGTGCTTCCCCTCGAGCTGATCCACACCTACTCCCTGGTCCACGACGATCTTCCGGCCATGGACAACGACGATCTGAGACGCGGCCGGCCCACGAACCATGTCGTTTACGGGGAGGCGGCCGCCATCCTCGCCGGGGATGCACTTCTGACCCATGCATTTACCCTGCTTTCCGATCCTGTGTATGATAGTATCCTCCCCGGTTCCCGGAGGCTTCCGGTGATCCACGAACTCTCCGTGGCTTCGGGAATCGGCGGAATGGTGGGGGGACAATTTATGGATATCGTCTCCGAAGGGAAGTCCCTGAGCCTCCCCGAGCTCGAGAGTCTTCACAGCCACAAGACGGGAGCCCTTTTGCGGGCTTCAGTCAGGGTGGGCGCTCTCCTGGCGGGTGCAGGGGAGAAAGAGTTGCGGGATCTGACCCGCTATGGGGAGGCGATCGGCATCGCCTTCCAGATCGCCGACGACCTTCTCGATGTGGAATCCACCGCCGAGGAGATGGGAAAGGCGACCGGAAAAGACGCCGGAAAGCACAAAAATACCTATCCTGGCCTTGTCGGCGTCAAGAAAGCCAGAAGTTTGGCAGAGGAAAAATGCAGGGAAGCCCATGATTCGGTGGCCCTTCTTGGCGACAGGGGGGAGCCACTTCGGGAGATTGCTTCCTATATCATAGAAAGAAGGAACTGATGGGATCTTTGCTCGAAAACATCAAGGGACCGGAGGACGTCAAGACGCTTCCCGAGGACAAGCTTCCCATCCTGGCCCAGGAAATCAGGGACGAGATGGTGCGGGTCCTGTCCGGGATCGGAGGCCATTTCGGTGGCGGGATGGGCGTGGTCGAGTTGACCCTGGCCCTTCACAGGATCTTCGATACGTCCCGCGACCGGATTGTCTGGGATGTTGGTCATCAGGCCTATCCCCACAAAATGCTGACGGGGCGTCTTTCGTCCCTTCCGACCATCCGCCAGTGGAACGGGCTGTGCGGCTTCCCGAAGAGGGAGGAGAGCATCCACGACGCCTTCTCGGCGGGCCACGCGGGAACATCCGTCTCGGCCGCCCTCGGAATGGCGGAGGCGCGGGATCTCCTGGGAGATTCCTACCATGTCATCGCCGTCGTTGGGGACGGATCCCTGACGGCCGGGATGGCGATGGAGGCCCTCAACCAGGCCGGGGCCCGAAAGAAAAAACTTTTGGTCATCCTGAACGACAACAATCTGTCCATTTCGGAAAACGTGGGGGCCCTTTCCTCCTATCTGGCGCGCCTCTCCGCCGACCCCGCCATCGACCAGATGCGCCGAAAAACCGGATCGCTCTTGCGGGACATCCCCGTCATCGGCGATTCGGTGGCCCGGTTTGCCAAGGCCGCCCATGGGCAGGTCGTGGGCATGATTTCGCCTCCGGGGCTCTGGTTCGAGGAGATGGGGCTTTCCTACATCGGGCCGATCGACGGCCACGACCTGCCGCTCTTGATCGACACGATCGGAGCCCTGAAGGATCGGGAGGGGGCGGTTCTTCTCCATGTCCGCACTATCAAGGGGAAGGGGTATCCTCCCGCCGAAAAGAGTCCCATCGCCTTTCACGGAGTCCCCCCCTTCGATCCGGAGACCGGGGCCTTCAAGAAGAAGGCCGGGGGGAACCCTGCCTATACAAAGATCTTCGGCCAGGCGATGATCGAGATGGCCCGGGAGATTCCCGAGCTGTTCGCCATCACGGCGGCCATGCCGGAAGGAACGGGGCTCACCGATTTCGGCAAGCTCTATCCCGAGCGTTTTGTGGACGTGGGCATCGCGGAGCAGCACGCCGTGACGCTGGCCGGAGGAATGGCGGCCCAGGGGGCCCGTCCGGTCGTCGCCATCTACTCGACCTTCCTGCAGCGGGCCTATGACCAGATCGTCCACGACATCTGTCTCCAGAATCTCCCGGTGGTCTTTGCGATGGATCGCGGAGGGCTCGTGGGGGAGGACGGTCCGACCCACCACGGCGTCTTCGACATCGCCTACCTCCGCCATATCCCCAATATGACGGTCATGGCCCCGAAGGACGAGAACGAGCTCCGTAAAATGCTCTGGACGGCGCTCCACCATCCCGGTCCGGTGGCCGTCCGGTATCCGAGAGGCGAGGCCCTGGGGGTTCCTTTGGACTCGGGCTTCGAGCTTCTTCCGATCGGAAAGGCCGAACTTCTCTCGGAGGGGCGGGACATCGTCTTCCTGGCCTACGGATCGATGGTCCCGGTCGCCCAGAAGGCGGCGGAAATCCTTCGCCGGGAGGGAGTCGACGCCGGACTCGTCAACATGCGTTTTGCCAAGCCGCTCGACAAGGCGCTCCTCCTCCAGCTGGCGCACACGACCTCCCTCTTCGTCACCGTCGAGGAGGGGACGGTCCTCGGAGGGATTGGGTCGGCCGTTCTTGAATTTCTGTCGGCGGAGGATCTAGCCGGGCGGGTTCGGGTTCGTCTTGCGGGTATCCCCGACCACTATGTGGAGCATGGGGCTCCCGGCATCCTCAGGGACTCCGTGGGGTTGACCCCCGAACACCTGGTGGAGCTGGTGCGAAAAAACCTTCAGTCTCCCGTTTGCTGACGGAGGTCGGGGGAACGGATTGAAGGAACGGCTCGACGCCATCGTCCTTCGCAAGGGCTGGGCCTCCTCCCGGGAGGAGGCGGCCCGGCTGATCGGGGAAGGAAGGGTTCGGGTGAATGCCCTCGTCCGGACCGATCCGACGATTCGGGCGGAGTACGACAGGGTCGAATATGAACCGGTGGAAAAGGAGGCGCGCTTCGCCGGCCGTGGGGCCCTGAAGCTTGAAGGGGCGCTGGACTTTTTCTCTCTTTCCCCGGCCGGACAAAGGATCGTCGACCTGGGGGCCGCCACGGGAGGGTTTACCGACTGCCTTCTTCGGCGCGGGGCCCTTTCCGTCAGAGCCGTCGACGTGGGGCACGGCCTGATCGACGCCCGGCTCCGGGCCGATCCGCGTGTGGTCGTGGTCGAATCGGCCAATGTCCGATTCCCGGGCGCCTGGATGCCCGCCGATCCCGTCGACGGGGTCGTGGCGGATCTTTCCTTCATTTCCTTGAGCCAGGTCTTGGCCCAGGTCGCCACGCTCCTTCGGGGCGGCGGGTGGTTTCTGGGGCTTGTGAAACCCCAGTTCGAGGCCTCTCCGGACCAGGTGGAAAAAGGGGGGGTCGTCCGTGATCCGGGGGTGCGCAAGGGGCTATTGCGACGGTTCGTGGCCGATCTGGCCCGTGAAGGGGCCACTCCCGGAGGACTCTGTCCTTCCGGGATCAGGGGACGGAAGAAGGGGAATCAGGAATATTTTTGTCTTGCGTGGTGGAAGGGGCTCTCTTGAAGATCGTTATAGGCGGGGGAGCAGGTTTTATCGGAGCCCCCCTGGGCCGGGCGCTTGTCGCGATGGGCCACAAGGTGACGGCGGCCGACAATTTGTCCACGGGGTTCCGGAGCTCTCGCGACAAGGAGGTCGAACTCGCGAAGGGGGACATCGACCAGCCCCGTTTTTTGGCCCGGATCTTTGATAAGGTGCGGCCGGATCTCTATGTTCATCTCGCCGGCCAAAAGGATGTCGCGGCCTCCTGGGAGGATCCGGCCACCGATTCGGCCAAGACTGTCGGAAGCTTTCTGGGGGCGCTTGGGGCCTGCCGGACCACGACTGTCCCCCGGGTTCTCCTGGTCTCGACCGGAGAGGTCCTGACCCCTCCGGAAGGGGGCGAAGAAGGCCCCCTCGATCCGCTGATGCCGGTCCGTCCCCTCTCTCCCTACGGGGCCTCCCATGCGCTCTGCGAGTTCTACCTCGACAGCTTTTCCCGCCTTCTTCCCATGAAGACCTTGATCGCACGTCTGGCTCCGGTTTTCGGTCCCGGGCAGACCACCGTCGGGGAAGGGGGGCTGGTCGGGCTCGCCATCCGGCAGACTCTCCTGAAAAGTTCCCAGAATCCTCCCGCGATTCCCGGGAACGGGCGGCGGATGAGGGACTACATCTTCATCGACGACGCCGTGGAGGCCCTCCTCCATCTGATCATCAAGGAGAAGGAGGGTCTCTTTCATGTCGGCTCCGGGATCCTCCAGAGCGACCGGGACATCTTCCTGTCTGTGGGAAAAGTGCTGGGAACCACCTATCCCGTCCACTACCAGCCCAATCCGTTTCCGGAGACCGAGGTCAGGGCCCTGGGCCACGACCGTCTGACCCTCGAGACGGACTGGACGATGGAGGTCCCTTTTCAGGAGGGGATCGCCCGAACGGTGGATTTCTTCAGAAAGGCCATCCAGTGACGATCGACCTGGTCATCGTGACCCACCCGGACCCCTCGGGGGCGAGGGCTCTTGTGGACCGGCTCGTCCGGGAGCACCGGATCGCCTGCGGCCATATCCTCCCTCCGGGCACCTCGGTCTTTTTTTGGGAGGGAGAGGTGCGGACGGCGGAAGAAGTGACCCTTGTCCTGAAGACGGTGCCGGAAAATCGTGCGGAGGTTGAACGGGAAATCCGGAGGGAGCATCCTTATTCGGTTCCGGAAATCCTTTTTGTTTCGGTCGATCATGGAAGCGCGGACTATCTTTCCTGGGTCAGGGAAACCTGCTCGGGCCGTCCGGGAAAGGATTAAGGTGTCACGTCTCAAGAAAACGGTTACGATCACAATTCTCCCTGGCGTGACCGAGAAGTCCCGGCAATGGACCGTCCCCCGATGGTCGATCTACCTTTTTCTGGGGGGGATCTCCCTTCTTTTCACGGGGGTCCTCTTCCTGATCCTTTTCTACAGTTACGAGACGAAGAAGTTCATGGCGCTCCAGAGCATCCAGGAAGAGACACGCGTCCAGAAGGAACACCTCGAGCATTACCGGAAGGAGCTCGACTCCATCGAGGCCCAGCTCTCCGAGGTAAACAATCTCGATGTCCAGATCATGAACATGGTGGCCAAGGGCGCCCCGGATGTCCATCCTCCCTCCGCGGAGGCCCCCCCCGAAAAAGACAAGCCGTCCCCCTATGGAAAGAAAGAGTCGATGGACGGGGACACGGCCCGTCCCGAACCGCTTCCCTGGAGTTATGACGCGGCCGACAGGGTTCTCGGAACCCCGGTCGCCGGATGGGTTGTCTCCACCTTCGGGAAGAGGGCCGGCCCGATCGGAAACGGAGAGGAGTTTCATCCCGGTCTCGACATCGCCCAGGAAGAAGGGGTCACTGTCCATCCTCCTGCGCGCGGAGTGGTCATCCTGACCGACCGGACGCCCGATTACGGCAACTATGTCGTCGTCTACCACGGCCTGGGTCTGTCCTCCCTGTTCGCCCATCTCGACCAGATCGATGTCGTCCTCGGCCAGTCCGTCGACAGGAATTCCCAGATCGGAACGATCGGCCTGACGGGGCTGACGACCGCGCCCCATCTCCATTACGAGCTCCGGGAGTTCGGGCATCCGGTCGATCCGCGCCAGTATTTTGATGAGAGTCTCCTGACCGGCGGCCGATAGGCCCGTCCCTTCCTGAGGGATCCTGTCGATTCTTCCTGTTCGCACGTTTTGGATCCATGTTTTTTTGAGAGGAGATTGTCCCATGTTCAAGTCCCTTGTCCGGTCGTTCTTTTCCAGTCGAAATGACAGGGAGATCCGGAGGGTTTCCAAGATTGTCGAGGCGGTCAACGCGCTCGAAGAATCCGTGTCCCGCCTGTCCGATGAGGAGCTGTGCTCCCGGACCGCCCAGTTCCGGGCCCGCCTGGCCAATGGAGAAACCCTCGAGGCGCTCCTTCCCGAGGCCTTTGCCGTGGTCAGGGAGGCCGGCCGGCGCGTTCTCGGAATGCGCCATTTCGATGTGCAGATCATGGGCGGAGCCATCCTTCACGAGGGTCGGATCGCGGAGATGAAGACCGGAGAGGGGAAAACGCTTGTCGGAACGCTTCCGGTCTATCTGAACGCGCTGGAGGGGAAGGGCGTTCACGTCGTGACGGTCAACGACTACCTCGCAAAAAGGGATTCGGCCTGGATGGGAGAGCTGTACCAGTTTCTGGGGATGTCCGTCGGCCTCATCCAGCACGACATGCCGGACGATCTGAGGCAGAAGGCCTATGGCTGCGACATCACCTACGGGACGAACAACGAGTTCGGATTCGACTATCTTCGCGACAACATGAAGTACGAGATCGACCAGTTCGTCCAGAGGGAGCTCAACTTCGCCATCGTCGACGAGGTGGACAGCATCCTGATCGACGAGGCGAGAACCCCCCTGATCATTTCGGGCCCCTCGGAGGAGTCGACCGATCTTTACGAAAAGGTCGACCGGATCATTCCCCAGCTCCGCAAGGGAGACCATTTCACCGTGGACGAGAAGCACAAGACCGTCTCCATGACGGAAGAGGGATCGGATCTGGTCGAATCCCTCCTCGACGTGGGCAACCTCTACGAGCTTCGCAACATTTCCTATGTCCACCACCTGATGCAGGCCATCAAGGCCCACCATCTGTACAAGCGCGATGTGGACTATGTGGTGAAGAACGGAGAGGTCATCATCGTGGACGAGTTCACCGGGCGTCTGATGACCGGACGCCGTTGGGGAGAAGGTCTCCATCAGGCGGTGGAGGCCAAGGAGCGGGTCAAGATCCAGATGGAGAACCAGACCCTGGCCACCGTCACCTTCCAGAACTACTTCCGCATGTACAAGAAACTTTCGGGGATGACCGGAACGGCGGATACGGAGGCGACGGAGTTCCACAAGATCTACAACCTCGAGGTCATCGTCGCCCCCCCTCACAGAAAGATGATCCGAATCGATCTCCCGGACCAGATCTATCGCTCCCAGAAGGAAAAATACGATGCCGTCGTTCTCGACATCGTCGAGCGCCACGCGGTGGGGCAACCGGTTCTCGTCGGGACCGTTTCGATTGAAAAATCCGAATACATCTCCCGTCTTCTCAAGGAAAAAAACATTCCCCATGAAGTCCTGAATGCGAAGTTCCACGAAAAGGAGGCGGAGATCGTGGCCCAGGCCGGTCGCCTGGGAAAGGTGACGATCGCGACGAACATGGCCGGCCGCGGGACCGACATCCTTCTGGGAGGAAACGCGGAGTATCTTTGCAATGCGCAGATCCGCAGCCGGGGGGAGGAGATCTCGGAGGAGGACCGGGAAAAGCTCCTCTCCGAGCTGGAGGAGGCCTTTCGCAAGGAACGGGAAGAGGTCATGCGCCAGGGAGGCCTCCATATCATCGGAACGGAGCGCCATGAAAGCCGCCGCGTCGACAACCAGCTCCGAGGCCGGGCGGGCCGACAGGGAGATCCGGGTTCCTCGCGGTTCTATCTCTCCCTGGAGGATGACCTCATGCGGATCTTCGGGGCGGACAAGATCAAGGGGCTGATGGAGAGGATGGGTGTCGAGGAGGGGGTTCCGATCGAGCATGCCTTCGTGACGAAGGCCATCCAGAATGCCCAGAAGAAGGTCGAGGCCTATCACTTCGACATCCGGAAGCAGCTTCTGGAGTACGACGATGTGATGAACCAGCAGCGCCTGATTTTCTACGAGCTCAGAAAGCGGGTCTTGAGAGCGGAGGCCCTTCGCGACCTGATGCTCGAGTGGGGCAGCCGGGTCGTGGAAGAACAGATCGTGACGGTCATCCCCGAGAAAGCCTACCCGGAAAGCTTCGACCTCGAGGGTGTCGTTTCCCTCGTGGCGGAGAAAACCGGACTCGTATTAAATATCGACGAGCTCAGGGATCTCGGAATCGATGCCCTGCTGGATCATGCCATTGCCCGGTATGAGGAGTTTCTGTCCGGCCGGGAAAAGGAATTCGGGGACGAACCCTTCCAGGCCATCATCCGTTACGTGACCCTGCAGACGCTGGACAACCTGTGGAAGGACCACCTTCTCAAGATCGATCGCCTCAAGGAAGGGATCGGACTCCGGGGATACGGGCAGAAAGATCCTCTTGTGGAGTACAAGAGGGAAGGCTTCGATCTCTTCGAATCCTTCGTGGGGGAGGTTCGGGAAAACGTGATTCAGATCCTCGGGACGATCAGGGAAGCGGAGGAGCCGGAAATGATCGAGGCACCGCCGCTCGAGGCCCTCGACTACTCCTACCCCGATGAGACGGGTGTTCCCGTCTGGGAGAACGAATCATCTGCGCCGGCTCTCTGGGGAGGCATCCCGGTGGGAGACGGGACACTCCGGGAGGAGACGGCGACGGTGCGAAAGGAACAAAAGATAGGCCGGAATGATCCCTGTCCCTGCGGGAGCGGGAAAAAGTATAAAAAATGTCATGGCGCCGAATAGGAGCTGTCCGATTTCGGAGTGATGGCTCTGAAAAGAGCGGTGCCCGCGGGGCATCGGGTACCGCTCCCCCGGGCCGTCGGAGCCCGTTGGAGCCCTTTGGAGCTTAGTGCGCAGGGCCATTCTGAACCCGGGCTTTGGGGGATCCTCCACTTCTCCCGAAGTTCAGTGAGCGGAGGATCCGCTGACCCTCCCTTCCCCAACCGTTGCTTCGGCCGATGAAAGACGTCCTTTCTTCTGTCCCTCCCGTCCCCCACGACCTTCCCTGGTCTCTCCCTGAAATCTTAAACTTCTGAGCCCCTCCAGACCGGGTCGATTGAGTCCCGCCGACGGAAGCAATCCTTCCAGCGGCGCCGGAGGATTCCTTTGAGCTCTCTATTGATGAGAGCCCCGGTCGTAGAAAGTCAGGAGAATCGGGAAGGTTTTGTTCGGTTCAGATGGATTTTCCTGTAATTTTCAGTTGACAAAATGGACACTCAAAAATAGAATGGTAGGACAAATCGATCCAGATAAAGATTAAATCTCTAGGATTTTCAGGGCTCCGAAAAAGCAAAGCCGGAGGGTACTCATGTTTTCTCTTTCCCATCCCGACCATTATATTCCGATCCTGATCTTCCTGTTGATCGCGATCGGATTCGGGGCCGTCTCACTTCTGGTGGGGCGTCTGATTCGTCCCAACAATCCCTATCGTGACAAGGACGCTCCTTACGAGTGCGGGGTGCCTCCCATCAACGATGCCCGGGAAAGAATCTCGATCAGATATTACGTCATCGCCATGCTCTTCCTCATCTTCGATGTGGAAGTCGTTTTTCTCTATCCGTGGGCGGTCGACTTCCGGCGGCTTGGGCTTTTCGGGCTCGTCGAAATGCTCATTTTTCTCGTGATTCTGATCATCGGATATGTGTATGCCTGGAAAAAGGAGGCGCTCGAATGGGAGTGATCCACCACAAGGACGGCGAGCTCTCCGTTGTCACCATGAAGTTGCAGGATGCCGTCAACGATATCGTCAACTGGTCCAGGAAGTCGGCGCTCTGGCCGATGACCTTCGGGCTTGCCTGTTGTGCCATTGAAATGATGGGCGCGGTGGCGTCGCGATTTGACATCGACCGATTCGGGGCCGGGGTCTTTAGGGCCTCCCCCCGTCAGTCGGACCTCATGATCGTGGCGGGCACCCTGACCCGAAAGATGGCCCCCGTCGTCCGGAAGATCTACGATCAGATGCCGGAGCCTCGGTACGTCATTGCAATGGGGTCCTGTGCCACAAGCGGAAACATCTACGACAGCTACAGCGTCGTTCAGGGCGTGGACCGGTTGATCCCGGTCGATGTCTATGTTCCCGGTTGTCCGCCCCGCCCTGAAGCCCTGTTGGATGGTCTCATCAAGCTTCAGGAGAAAATCATGCAGGACAAGCCGGTCTTCCGGAATTAGGTAAGGAGAGAATTTCATGCATCCAGTGGCAGAATCCCTCCGCCGAAGATTTCCCGACGTTGTGACCGGTTCTCGGGAAGCTTTGGGCGATTTGACGGTTTACCTTCGGGAGTCGGGGGCCCTCGATGTCTTTCGGGCCCTGCACGACGATGAGGAGTTCCGCTACGACTATATCGTCGATGTGACGTCGGTCGACTACCCGATGGATGCCGATCGATTCGAGGTCGTCTACATTTTGTATTCCATTCCGAGACGTCACCGGATCATGGTGAAGATTCGCGTCCCCGAAAGCCATCCCGTTGTCGATTCCATCGTCTCCATCTGGCGGGGAGCGGAGTTTATGGAGCGTGAAGTTTACGACATGATGGGCATCCAGTTCAGGGGCCATCCGGATCTGAGGCGAATCCTCATGCCGGACGACTATGACGAGGGATACCCCCTTCGGAAGGACTTTCCTCTGGTCGGAAAAGGCTGGAGGGATGACTTTTCGTTCGTTCCGAAGTATTTCGAAAACCTCCCGCCCCTCCCCGAGGGAAGAAAATAACGCCGAATAATCTCAGTTGCGTCTGGGTCTGGACAGGATAGAGGAAAGGGGTCGCTCTTGGAGTCAATGGAAAAAGAGGGGGTTCGGAGCAGTCAGGAAACGCAAGAGCTTGAGCGGCGGGAGATCACCCTGTCCACTCTCAGGCAGGCGGTTCTGAACGGACTCGACTCCTCCATCAAAACCGACCAGTTCCTCCTGAACATGGGTCCGCAGCATCCCAGCACCCACGGAGTGTTGCGCGTTCTTCTCGACCTTGACGGGGAGAGGATCAAAAAGGCCGTTCCCGATCTCGGATATCTCCATCGCGGCACGGAGAAAATCGCCGAATACAGGACCTACAACCAGATCATTCCCCTCACGGACCGGCTGGACTACGTCTCGGCGATGGCAAACAACTATGCCTTCGTCAGGGCCGTCGAAAAACTCCTTCAGCTCAAGGTTCCCGAAAGGGCGGAATTCATCCGGACGATCGTGGCGGAAGTCCAGCGGATCGTCAACCACCTGTTCTGGCTCGGGACGCAGGCCCTGGACATCGGGGCCATGAGCGTCTTCTTTTATACCTTCCGGGAGCGGGAGGTCCTTCTCGACCTCTTCGAAAAAATGTGCGGGGCGAGGTTGACCACCAATTACTACCGCGTCGGCGGGGTCGAGGGGGATCTGGAACAGGATGTCATCGATGCCCTGTACAAATTCGTCGACACCTTTGAGCCGCACATTCTCGAGTACAACACCCTCCTCGAACACAACAGGATCTGGCTGGCCCGTACAAAGCACATCGCCGTCATCACCGGAGAGGATGCCATCAACTTCGGCCTCTCGGGACCAACCCTTCGCGGGTCGGGAGTGGACTATGACCTGCGGAAATATGAGCCCTATGGCGCCTATGACCTTGTCGATTGGACGGTCCCCCTGGGGCAAAACGGGGATATCTACGACCGGTATTGGATACGGATCGAAGAGATGCGCCAGAGTGCAAGCATCATCCGGCAGTGTCTGGACAAACTGCCATCAGGTCCCTTCATGACCGATGACCACAAGGTCTCCTTCCCGCCAAAGGGACGGGTCATGCACAACATGGAGACCCTGATCCATCACTTCCTCCTGGTCGTGGAAGGATTCAAGACGCCACCGGGGGACACCTACTGCGGCACGGAGACCCCCAAGGGGGAGCTCGGTTTCTATATCGTCAGTGACGGATCCGGCAAGCCCTACCGGATGAAGATTCGTGCCCCGTCATTTGTGAACATGGGGGCGTTCGACTTCATGGCAAGAGGATACATGATTGCGGATATCGTGACGATTTTCGGGACCTACGATATCGTCATGGGAGAGTGCGACCGATAGACGGTTCGCTGAACGCGAATAACGGATCATTGCCGGCACAGCCGGTTGCATGATGAGTCCCCTGTCCGGGACAACCCGGGACCGGGGTCACAATCTTCCAAACTAGGGTTCGTCCGGGGAGAAGGCAAGATGGCTAATACGGAACACGGCGCATCCATTGTGATCAACGAAGAAGAAATTGACCAGATATGCGAAGAGTTTGGAAACCGCGAAGGTGCGGTCGTCCAGATCCTTCAGACGATTCAGGAAAAGTACGGATATGTTCCCGCCGAAGTCCTCGAGCGGGTCGGGGAGGATCTCGGTATCCCCCACAGCAAGATGTTCGGGGTTCTGACCTTCTATTCCCAGTTTTACCAGGAGCCACGGGGCAAATTCATCCTCAAGGTCTGCGTGGGAACCGCCTGTCATGTTCGGGGGGCAGGTCTGCTAGTCGACAAGATCAAGGAAAACCTCCATATCGAAGCCGGTGAGAATACGGAAGACATGATGTTCACTCTTGAGCCGGTCGCCTGTCTCGGCTCCTGCGCCCTGGCCCCGATGGCCATGGTGAATGGCAACACCTACGGGAAGCTCTCGGCTGACAAGATGCTGGAGCTGATCAACCAGTTCCAGGAAGAAGGCTCCGGAAGCGACGAGGAGCCCGTTTCGGCGTCATGACGGGGGGGGAGATCTCTCCTTGTCATCCGCTGTTTTTGTTTTGAGATGCGCAGATGGTTTGACCCATATACGCTGTCAGGGGGATAAGGGACCAAAATTCCTGACGTGTCCCCCCGAGGCATGAGGAGAATGAGCAATGTTGACTGAAACAGTTGAGGAAATGGCGGCGGGGCTATTTCGTGAAGTGTCCGTTCCGACGATTCATATCGGAATGGCGACTTGTGGCCTAGCGGCCGGGGCCCGCTCCATTCTGGAACTCGTTGAAAAGGAACTTCAGAAGCGGGGACTCGAAGCCCGGATCGTGCCGACCGGATGCATTGGGATGTGCCACAACGAACCCCTTGTCGACATCACCATGCCCGGAAGATACAGAGTCTCTTATCGGAACGTAAAGGCCCTGATCATTCCCCAGATCTTTGACGCCCATTTCGTCAAGGGGGATTTTGCGAAGAAGTATGCCGTCTGTCAGATTCCCATCGCAGGCCATACCCCCTACGAAGGTCTTCCGCTCATGCACGATACGAATTTTTTCAAGGGCCAGGTGAAGATCGTCTCCAGTCGCTGCGGGCTGATCGACCCCTCCAGCATTGAGGATTATATCGCCACGAACGGATACAAGGCTCTTCGCAAGATGCTGACATCGATGACGCCGGAGATGGTCATCGAGGAGATGACGAAGTCAGGAATTCGGGGCCGGGGAGGGGGAGGATTTCCCACCGGACTCAAATGGAAGCTGACACGTCAGTCTCCCGGCGATGAGAAGTATGTGGTCTGCAATGCCGACGAAGGGGATCCGGGCGCCTTCATGGATCGTTCGATCCTGGAGGGCGATCCTCACAGCGTGCTCGAGGGAATGTTGGCGGCCGCCTATTCGATCGGGAACTCCAAAAAAGGGTACATCTACTGTCGCGCGGAGTATCCTCTGGCCATCAAGCGCCTGCGCAAGGCCATCGACGATGCCAAGGAGCGCAACTTCCTGGGGGACAACATCCTGGGAACGGATTTCTCTTTCGATATCACGATCAAGGAAGGGGCGGGAGCCTATGTGTGCGGAGAGGAAACGGCTCTCCTGGCCTCCCTCATGGGAGAGCGGGGCATGCCGTGGCCCAAGCCACCCTTTCCAGCCCAGAAAGGCGTCTGGGGGAAACCCACTGTCATCAACAATGTCGAGACGCTCGGCAATGTGGGGCATATCCTGCTGGGTGGCGGAGACTGGTATGCATCCTACGGCTCCGAAAAGACGAAAGGCACGAAGACCTTCGCCCTCACTGGCTCCATCAAGAATTCGGGCCTGATCGAAGTACCGGCCGGAACCCCCCTCAGATCGATCGTTTTCGATATCGGCGGAGGAATGCTGGAGAAGAAGATTCCCTTCAAGGCCGCCCAGCTCGGTGGACCTTCCGGCGGATGCATTCCCACCTCAGGACTCGATACCCCCGTGGACTTTGAAAATGTCGTGGCGGCGGGGGCGATCATGGGGTCTGGCGGAATCGTCATCATGGATGAAGCCTCCTGTATCGTGGACACGGCAAAGTTCTTCCTGAAGTTCACCCAGGATGAATCCTGCGGGGAGTGCACTCCCTGCCGTGTCGGCTCAAAAATCATGCTCGACATTCTGACGCGGATCACCGAGGGACAGGGGCAGGAAGGGGACCTCGACGAACTGATCAGGCTTTCCATGTATGTCAAGTCGAATTCCCTGTGCGGTCTTGGAGCTGCGGCGCCCAACCCTGTTCTTTCAACGATCCGGTACTTCAGGGAAGAGTTCGAGGCCCATATCCGGGACAAGCATTGCCCGGGGACGGTCTGCGCCAATCTCATCAAATATGTGGTGATCGAGGAGGACTGTACGACCTGCGGGCTTTGCGAGCCGGTCTGTCCGACGGGTTCGGTCACATGGGACAAGGGCGAGGTCGCCCACATCAATCTGGAAACCTGTATACGCTGCAAAGCCTGTGTGGATGCCTGCAAGTTTCGAGCGATCATTTAGTGGGTGAGGTTTCTTCTATGGTAAAAGTCACGATCAATGGCAAGGAAGTGGAGGTCGAATCCGGAACGACCATCCTGCACGCGGCTGAGAAGGCCGGATTTCCGATCCCGACCTTTTGCTACAATCCGCGAATGGATCCTGCCGGATCTTGCCGTATTTGCGCGGTGGAGCTTGAGGATTCGAAACGGACCGTGATGGGATGCATCACGGCCGTTTCCGACGGAATGAAGGTTCTGACGGAGTCCGCCAAGGTTCACGATGCCCGGAAGACCAATCTCGAACTCCTTCTCCTGCATCACCCGTTGGATTGTCCCGTCTGCGATTGCGGGGGCGAGTGTCCGCTCCAGAACATGTCCTTTTCTTACGGGGCCTCCGATTCCCGCTTTGAGTCTCACCGAAACGATGAACCGGAAGATCTGAAAAGCGATGTCCTCGTCTTCAATTCAAACCGCTGCATCCTCTGTGGCAAGTGCGTCCGCATTTGCGACGAAATTCAGGACGTGCATGCGATCGGCTTCATCAACAGGGGCTTCGACACGATCATCGGTCCTCCCCTCGGGAAGAAGCTGGATTGCGAATTCTGCGGCGACTGCCTCGAGGTGTGTCCGACAGGGGCGATCACCGATCGGTTCGTCCGGTACCAGTTCCGTCCCTGGCAGATGGAGAAGACAGAGACCACCTGCACGGCCTGTGGCTCAGGGTGTCGAATGCTCGTCGACACGGAGAGCGAAGCCATCGTCCGGATTTCCTCGAAGGAGGGCTTGGGTCCAAACGAAGGATCGATCTGCGTCGTCGGACGTTTCGGATTCAACTATGTTCAGAACAAGGAACGGCTGGACAAGGTCTACTTCAAGAAAGCGCAGCGGCTCGTGCCAGGAAAATGGCAGGAGATCATGCCCAAGATTGCCGACCGCCTGAGGGGGATCGTCGCAGGCGGGAGCGGTCGTGTGGCCGGCCTTCTCTCTTCCCGTGTCCCGCTCGAAGACGCATTCCTGTTTCAGCGATTCATTCGCCAGACCCTTCGCTCGAACTTTATCGATTCCGGGGCGAGGAGGGGGCTGATGAATCTGGCCCTTCCATTGGCCAAGGCGACAGGATCCCTCAGGCCGCTCGTCGACCACAAGGATATTGAAGCGGCCAACGTGATCGTCGTCCTTGGGGGAGATCCCGCCGCCGAATCCAACATCACCGGCCTTGCCATCAAGAAGGCGGTCAGGAAGAACAAGGCGAATCTCTACCTGGTTCATGGTCACGACGTCAGCATTTCGACGCGCGCCAAAGAGGTGATCAGGACTCTTCCCGGGGCGGAGGCCGACTTTTTACGCCTTCTGAGAAAGTCCCTCGCTTCGGGGGGGACTCTCGATATCGCTTCCAAGGATGCTTTTGTGGCAATGGGAGCCTCTCTCGAAGGGATCGAGCGTCTGATTGCCGATCTCGGAGCGGCAAAGAAGGTCGTCTTTGTGACCGGTCGGAGGTTTCATGGCTCCGACACCGGCCTTGAGGCTTCGGAGGAGCTCCTTCGCCTGCTCTCCGAGAAAGGATGGTTTGCCTCCGAGGGATCCGGCCTTTTCCCGCTCACCGAGCTGGGAAATGACATGGGTGTTCTGATGATGGGGGGATCCAGCGAGTGGCTTCCCGGCCTTCTCGAGGTCTCTAATGCGGAAAACCGGAAGGTATGGGAGACCCATTGGGGAACACAACTGGAAGCCTCCGGGGGGGGAATCAGGGAGATTCTGGCCGGAATCGAAAGCGGCAAGATCAAGGCCCTGATCACAATGGGTGAGAATCCCTTCGAATATATACCGGATACCGCCCTTCTCCGGGAGACCCTCTCAAAGCTCGAGCTTTTGGTGGTCATTGATCACCGCCAAAGCGACATTGCCGACCTCGCCCATTTTCTCCTTCCTTCGGCCACTGCGTTCGAGCGCGGGGGACACGTCGTGAGCGCGGAAGGGTTCGTTCAGCCCATAGCTCCTTCCATGGCGTATTGGGGAGACTCCCTTCCCGAGGCGGAAATCATTTTTCAGCTTTCCCGCCATATGGGGGCCGCCCTCCCATTCGATGACTTTTCAGCGATCACCCGGGAAATCTTCCGGATTTTCCCGGACCTCTCGCCCTCTACGCGCAATGCCAGCCATTTCCAGGGCGGGACCGGCGAGATCCTTTTGGCGATCACAAAGACCCAGCCTCCCCACAAGGCCCATCGGGAGAGTGTTGTCGCCAAGGTCGGGGAATGGATGAAGTCCGCCCCCTCCGCCTCGTCCGAATCGGCCGCGCGTCTTCCCGTTCCGGAAGACGCCTTCGTGTTGCAGCTTTCGAAGTCGATCAATCATTCCGGGACCTTCACCATCCAGGATGCCAGTCTGATGACGATCGAGGGTGAGGGGCTTCTCCGGGTTCCCAGGCAATGGGCCCGGAAAAGAAAGCTCAAGAAAGGATCATGTGTGAGAGTCCGGACCGCACATGGAGAGGCCTCCCTCCCGGTCGACCCGGTCGCGGGTCTTTCGGACAGGGAAGTTCATTTTCCGATCCATTTCGCCGACGAACGAATCCAGACCCTGTTCGGGAAAGGGTTCTCCTGGAACTCACGTTCGGGTGTTCCATCCGGTCAGTCCATCACGGTAACACTGGAGCCGGTTCTTTAAGGGAAATCCCGCAGGAATCCGATTTCCCGCCCGGCAATAAAGGCAGGCCCGGATTTTTTTGGTCCGGAAAGGGGCAATTTGTGCTGAAGGAATCGTCGATAATGCGGATGTCAACGAGAAAGGGTGGGTTTTGATAAACGACCTGATCGGGGCCCTGGTCGTCATGCTGGGAGTCCTTTTTGTAGTTCTGACCATGATCGCCTATCTGACTTACCTTGAACGTAAGGTCCTGGGATTCATGCAGGACCGTCTCGGACCGATGGAGGTCGGCCCATGGGGGCTTCTTCAGCCTCTCGCCGATGGAATCAAGCTCCTGTCGAAGGAGGACATCATTCCGAGCGAAGCAAACCGGGCCATTTTCCGGATTGCTCCGGTCATCTCGCTCGTTCCGGCCATTCTCGCCTTTTCCGTCATTCCCTTTGGCCACGATTCCTTCGGATTCCAGGGGGTGACCCTCCATCCGTACATTGCGGATGTCAATGTGGGGATTCTTATCATTCTGGCCCTTTCTTCCATCGGGGCCTATGGCATTCTTCTCGGGGGATGGGCCTCAAACAGCAAGTACTCGATCCTCGGCGCCCTCAGGTCGGCGGCTCAGGTCATCAGTTATGAACTGACCGCCGGAATGTCGGTGATCGGAGTCCTGATCCTTTCGGGGTCGATGTCGCTCGTCAAGATCGAGGATGCCCAGTCGGGCGGGTTCTGGCACTGGTACATATTCCCCCAGATCGTGGCCTTCGTCATCTACCTCATTTCAGGGATCGCCGAAACAAACCGGACCCCTTTCGACCTTCCGGAGGCCGAGTCGGAACTCGTGGCGGGATTTTTCACGGAATACTCCGGCATGCGCTTTTCTCTGTACTACCTTGCCGAATACGCCAATATGATCATTGTCTCCTCCGTCGCGACGATTCTCTTCCTCGGAGGATGGAATCCCCCCCTCCCGTCCCTCGGATTCATTCCTCCCGTCATCTGGTTCCTTCTGAAGGTCTATTTCTTCCTGTTCTTCTTTTTCTGGATTCGTGCAACATTACCGAGACTGCGCTATGATCAGCTCATGCGATTCGGCTGGAAAATCATGTTGCCTGTTTCCTTTGCGAACATCATCGTGACGGGAATCGCCGCCTATTTTCTAGAGCGATAGGCGGGTTTCGAATGGCTCGGAGGATTGTCTGAACGTGAAGTATGAACGCAGGAGTCGGATATGTTGAAAAAATTTCTGAACACGATTCTTTTTAGTGAGATTGGACAAGGTCTCAAGCTGACCTTCCGGCACATGTTTCTTCGAAAGATTACGGTCCAGTACCCCAAGGAGAAGCTGGTCCTTGCAGACGGGTACCGTGGGTTCATCGTGCATCGCCGATACGACAACGGGGTCGAGAGATGTGTCGGATGCGATCTTTGCGAGGCCATCTGTCCCGCCAAGGCGATCAGGGTCGTCAGCGACATCCACCCTGAGGTGCCGGACAGACGGTACGCCAAGGAATACACTCTGGATTTCACCCGGTGCGTCTTTTGCGGATATTGCGTGGTGGCCTGTCCTGTCAACGCCCTGTCCATGACGAAGGAATTTGCCCATTCTTCCTTTACCAGAGACGGGCTCATCTATTCCAAGGAACAGATGCTGGCGCTAGGGGACAGATCGGGAAATGACTCGGATGCCTATCTCAAGGTTCGGAACATGTGGGATGCGGAAGATTCGGGCAAGGACGAAGGACGCTATCATTTTCCCCCGATTACATTGGGAGGTTGAACGTTGATTCAGCAGCTACCGTTTATCTATTTTGGCGGCATGGCCCTTGTGTGCGCCATTCTTGTGGTCGTTTCGAGAATCGCCATCTACTCCGCGATGGCCCTTCTTGGAATGTTTGTCCATGTGGCAGGGCTCTTCATCCTTCTGGATGCCCCCTTCCTCGCCGGCGTTCAGCTCCTCGTCTACGCGGGGGCCATCCTGGTACTCTACCTTTTTGTCGTGATGCTCCTGAACGTCCACGGTCGGGGTCCCATCCTCCAGCGTCAGACCCCCTGGGCGATCATTCTGACCTTGCTCGCTGCCGGAGAAATGGGCTATCTCGTCCTCAAAAGCCATTTCTATCCCAAGCTTCCCGCCATCCCGCATCCCAGTGTGCCGACCCTCGGGAATACGGAAACGATCGGGATGGTTCTCTATACCCAGTATCTCTTTCCCTTCGAAGTGGCCTCTGTCGTGTTGCTGATCGCTCTTGTCGGAGCGATCGTCATGGCTCGCGGACGCGGGGGCGTCAGCCAGGGATAACGCAAGGACGAAAACGTTTAGCAGGGAGATTCAATGGTTCCTTTGTCGTGGTATGTCACCCTCAGCGCCCTGATGTTTGTGACCGGGTTGGTGGGCGTTCTCATCCGAAGAAACATCGTCGTGGTTCTCCTTTGCATCGAGATCATGCTGAATGCCGTCAACATCAATTTCGTCGCATTCAGTGACTATCTGCATCTGATCGACGGACAAATCTTTGTCTTCTTCGTGATCACCGTGGCCGCGGCGGAAGTGGCCATCGGACTGGGAATCATCATCTCCTTATTCCGTCTGAAGGAATCCGTGAACATGGACGACTATAACCTGCTGAAACTCTGATCTGCCGAGGGAGCTTTATTACATGATGCCGATTCTGCTTATACCTCTTCTTCCGCTAATCGGATTTCTGATCGTCGGAATCTTCTGGCCGTATTTCAAAGGGAAAGGCCATTACATCGCCCTTCCCCTTGTCATCGGATCATGGGCGATCGCCACAATGGAGTTCTTCAAAAGTTTCACCGACCCTCCGCAGATTACCTTCGTTTATGACTGGATCCGGTCGGGACATCTCGATATCGGAATCTCCCTCCAGTACGACCATCTGGCCGCCATCATGCTCTTCATGGTTACAACCGTCGCCATGCTCGTCCACCTTTACACGGTGGGATACATGCACGGGGACTCGGGGTATGATCGCTTCTTCTCCTATATCTCCCTGTTTACATTTTCGATGATCATGCTGGTCCTTTCGGACAATCTCGTCGAGATGTTCATTTTCTGGGAGGCCGTCGGTCTTTGCTCCTACCTCCTGATCGTCCACTGGTACGAGCGCCGGCCGTCATGGCTCGCGGCTAACAAAGCTTTCATCATGAACCGGGTTGGGGATTTCGGCTTCCTTCTTGGAATCTTCCTGACCTACACCGTCTTTGGATCGGTCCGGTTCGCCGATATCTTCCCGGCCGTCTCCGCCCACCTCCATCAGACGGTCAACATCGCCTCGGCCTTCAATGGGTCCGTCAACATTCCCGTCCTGGATCTCATCGCCCTCCTCCTCTTTCTCGGGGCGGTGGGTAAGTCCGCGCAGATCCCTCTTCATCCATGGCTCCCGGATGCCATGGAGGGTCCGACCCCCATTTCGGCCCTGATCCATGCGGCCACGATGGTCACGGCGGGCGTCTTCATGATTGCCCGGATGAATCCTCTCTACAATGCCGCCCCCATGGCCCTCCATGTCGTGGCATGGACCGGAGCGCTGACCGCCATCGTCGCGGCCACGATCGCCCTGACCCAGCCGGATATCAAGAAGATCATCGCCTATTCCACGATGAGCCAGCTCGGGTACATGGTCATGGTCTGCGGTCTGGGGGGATATGGCGCCGGCATCTTTCACCTTCTGACCCACGGAGCCTTCAAGGCACTCCTCTTCCTGGGTGCGGGATCGGTGATCCACTCCCTTTCGGGCGAGCAGGATGTCTTCCGGATGGGCGGACTCAGGAAGTATGTGGGGCTCACCTTCGTCACGATGCTGATCGGATCCCTCGCCCTGTCCGGGATTCCTCCCTTTGCGGGTTATTACAGCAAGGATCTTATCCTGGTGACAGCCTACCAGCAGGGGCCCTTCGGCCAGATGCTCTGGCTCATCGGCGTCCTGACGGCCGTCCTGACAGCCTTTTACAGCTTTCGTCTTCTCTTCCTGGTCTTCTGGGGGAAGGAGCGGTTTCATTCAGAGGGAAGCGGCCATGCCGTCCATCCTCATGAAAGTCCCCTGACGATGACGATTCCTCTTGTCCTTCTCTCCATTGCGGCGATCGTTGCCGGATGGGCGGGGGAGCATTACGGGGTCCTCGAGTATCTGGCCCAGGAACTCCCTCTTCCCAAAGGAAATCCCGCAGCCGGATCCCTTTCGGAGGACGCATTGAAAGGGCTTTCCATCGCTGTCGGGGTCTTTGGTATCTTCGTGGCGTGGGCTTTTTATGGGCGGGCCTCCACCATTCCGGCAACTCTTGCCAAAGGATTCCCATTTTTCTACAAGATATCGCTTTTCAAATGGTATTTCGACGAACTCTACGACCTTGTCTTCGTCCGGACGTCCTTTCTTATCGGCCGCCTTTTCTGGCAGGAGCTGGATAAGGGCGTCATCGATGGAATCGTGAATGGGGTCGCGGCCTTCTTCAGAAATTCGGGCCTTGGTCTTCGACGGTATCAGACAGGCCAGCTCCAGAATTACGCCATGGTCATGGCCATCGGAGTCTTCGGGCTGGTGGCCTTTTATCTCGTCTTCAACAGGTTGTGACGCTCCTGATCGAAGGAGCGGCTGCAGACTTTTTTATCGATGATGTCGGATCGCATCCGAGTCCGCCATCCGGAAGAATTCATTTTTACCAAGAGGGCAAAAAAGAATGACCTTTTTATCGGTTCCGATCCTGACCTTCCTGATATTTTTTCCGGTGGTGGCCTCCCTGCTCATCCTTCCTTTCTATCGGCGTCCCGATTCCGACGGCATCGTGAAATGGGCTGCCCTGGGTATCACCGTCGTCGAATTTGTCGTCTCTCTATCGCTACTGGTCGGCCATGATCCGCATCTCTATCAGATGCAGTTTACCGAAAACCACGTCTGGATTCCCTTCGCCAATATTCATTATGCCCTTGGGATCGATGGCATCAGCCTTGTCCTCATCCTGATGACGACCCTCCTGATGCCGATGACGGTTCTCACCTCCTGGGTCGGAATATCGAAGCAAATCCCTCTTTTCATGATCAACCTTCTCGTTCTGGAAGGAGCGATGATCGGAGTTTTCTGCGCGACCGACTTCGTCCTCTTCTATGTCTTCTGGGAAGCGATGCTGATCCCGATGTATCTGATCATTGGAGTATGGGGCGGACCCAACAGGATTTATGCGGCGATCAAGTTCTTCCTCTATACTTTGGCCGGGTCCCTGCTGCTGCTGGTCACGATCATCGCCCTCTATTTCGTGGGCGGACATACCTTCGACATCACCCGCCTTTCAGGGCAGCACTATGGCATGACCTTCCAGATCCTGGCCTTCGCCGCGATGTTTGCCGCCTTTGCCGTCAAGATCCCGATGTTTCCCTTCCATACCTGGTTGCCGGATGCCCACGTCGAAGCCCCGACCGCCGGATCGGTCATCCTCGCCTCGATCATGCTCAAGATGGGAGCGTACGGGTTTCTGCGCTTCTCTCTCCCCATGTTTCCCGATGCCTCCCATTTCTTTACGCCCTTCATGCTCGCGCTATCGGTGATCGCCATTGTCTGGGGAGCATTCATGGCCCTGGCCCAGGAAGACATGAAAAAGCTGATCGCCTACTCCTCTGTCAGCCATATGGGTGTCGTGACGCTTGGCATCTTTGTCTTCAATACGCAGGGGATCGAAGGGGCCCTCATGCAGATGCTGAACCATGGAATTACCACGGGAGCCCTCTTCCTTTGCATCGGAGTCCTGTATGACCGCTCCCATTCCCGCCTTCTCTCCGAATACGGAGGCATCGCAAAGCAGATGCCGGTCTATTCCACATTGCTGGTCATCTTCGCCCTCTCCTCTCTGGCCCTTCCGGGAACGAACTCCTTCGTAGGGGAATTTCTCGTCCTGATCGGATCCTTCAGAAATCATGCCGTCGTCTCCTCTCTTGCGACAACCGGCGTGATCCTGTCCGCCATGTATCTCCTTTATATGCTCTCAAGGGTTGTCTGGGGCGTCTACACACCGAAGAGTTACGCCATGCCCGACCTGAAGCCTTATGAGTGGGGGGCTCTCCTTCCCCTTGTTGTTCTTGTGATCGTGATCGGTCTGATTCCCAACCCGGTTCTGTCTGTCTTCCACCAGAGCGTGGCCCATCTGGTCAGCCAGGTTCAGCCCTCCCCGGTGGCTCTGTTGCACTAGTCGCCGACAGGTTGATGCCATGCCGGATCGAATTTTGGAGACCAAGTTGATGAAGGAGTTTTGTTGATGAATTTTTCTCCGGTAAACATTATGGGAACCATGCCAGAGATATACCTGACTGTTCTCGGAAGCCTTCTTCTGTTGATGGAGCCCTTCGTCCCGAGGGAAAAGCGCTCCTGGCTCGGGCTCTTCGCGATCGCCTCCCTGTTTTTCGCGATGATCGCCACGATCGGACTCAATGGAAAAGGTCTCCCCCTTTACCAGGGACTCTACATCGTCGATCCCTTCTCCAACTTCTTCAAAATCGCGATCTATGTCGGAACGATCATCACCATCCTCTTTTCTCTTCCCTACCTTGAAAAAGAGGAGATTCATGTCGGGGAGTACTACGGCTTTCTTCTCTTTGCCGCCGTCGGAATGATGATCATGGTCTCTGCGGGCGACCTGATCACCCTGTTCCTGGGGATCGAGCTGATGTCCCTGTGCCTTTATGTCCTGGTGGGACTCAAGAGAACGATTCACCGGTCGGTCGAAGCCTCCTTCAAGTACTTTCTTCTGGGAGCCTTCGCCTCCGCCATCTTCCTTTATGGAATTTCCCTTCTCTACGGGGCCTCGGGGACCGAGACGATCAGCGGGCTCGCCGCCTTCGTCCAGAATCCTGGAGCGCTCAAGCCGATGGTGATCGGAGGAATGATCCTCACTATGGTCGGTTTCGCCTTCAAGGTTTCGGCGGCTCCGTTCCATATGTGGACTCCCGACGTTTACGAAGGGGCGCCCACCGTGGTGACCGGGTTCATGGCTTCGGTCGGAAAGATCGCGGCCTTCGGCGTTTTCCTCAGGGTTTTTTGGGTGGCTTTCTCCGCCAACAAGGACCACTGGACCTGGCTCATCATCACGATCGCCATCCTTTCGATGTTGATCGGAAACATCGTGGCCCTCGTCCAGAAAAACATCAAACGGATGCTTGCCTATTCTTCGATCGGCCATGCCGGATATGCCGTGATCGGTCTGCTCAATCCGAGCCGGGAAAGCCTCTTTGCCCTGATGTTCTATCTCTTTGTCTACCTTTTCATGACGCTGGGGGCCTTCGGGATCGTTCTCATCCTTCGGCGCAAGGGAGTGGAGGGCGAAGAGATCCAGGACTTTGTCGGCCTGAACAAGAAGAATCCGATGGCGGCCTTCCTCATGCTTATTTTCATGTTCTCCCTGGCCGGAATTCCACCCTTCGGAGGATTCCTGGCGAAGTTCTATATCTTCATGGCCGCCGTTCATGCCGGATTTACGTGGCTCGCGGTCGTCGGCGTCCTTCTGAGCGCAGTTGGAGCCTACTACTACATCCGGGTCGTTATGGCGATGTACATGAAAGACCCCGAGGAAACGGTGGAGTTTCTCCCCAACAGAATGGAAAAGATCGCCCTTTTCCTGACGGCCGCGATGACGGTCATCATGGGGGTCTTTCCCCTTCCGTTTGTCCACTATATCGAGACGTCGCTCGCCATACTGGTTCCCTGACCGCAGGGATCTCCAGGCAGGATGCATAAGCGGGCTGAAATGATATTTGCCTCGCGTTCCGCCCGCCTGGGGATTCCATGGTTGCCCGCACACCCGAAACGGTTAGAGACCTGTTGACGCTGGATTTTGTCCAGTCATGCCTATTCCTTTCATCATGGCCGGGAGAAAGTCTTTCCCCGTTGGTGTATACTGGATTCAGAAGGAATAACAGAGGGGAGGATATGCCATGTTGACAGGACTGTTTGAACCGATCCATCTGATCGTCATTCTGCTGATCGTCATGCTTCTGTTCGGAGCCAAGAAGCTTCCGGAAATCGGATCGGGAATGGGGAAGGCCATCTCGAATTTCAAACGTTCTCTGAAAGACTCTTCCGAAACGCCGGATCATGAGGACAAGCTTGAGTCGAAGAAGTAATCGCCTCCGAAATCCTCTCCTGTTGAACCGTGTGATCCCTGGACCTTGCCCGGGAACCAGGGAGTGACTTTTTCCCGGAAAAAAATCTGGATCCTCCTTCTGATCGGACTCCTGTCGGAGGCTGTCGGCTTTGTCCTGATCAAGAAGGGGCTGGCTCAGGTTCCTGTTTTCACGACTTCTTCGTTGACCTCCTTCTCCTTTCTCCTGTCCATCATGAAAAATCCCGAGGTCCTGATCGGTACGGCCTTTGAAGCCCTTCATTTCGGGGTGCTGATGGAGCTCCTGTCGGTCTCGGACGTCTCCTACATCATCCCGTTGACCTCCATCGGGTATATCCTGACCCCCATATCGGCCCTTTTATTTCTTTCAGAGGGTATTCCGCCGGGGCGATGGACGGGAATTCTTTTCGTCTGCATCGGGGTGATGTTTGTCTCGCTTTCCGACAAGGAGCACAAGGCCAAACCCGACCTCATCCCGTAATTTCAAGGCCCGAAGCCCTTGACGGCTTAAGCCTGATAGTCTATCCTCTTATTTCGTTTCCACCCATAATGCGCCTGTAGCTCAGTCCGGATAGAGCATCGGATTCCGGTTCCGAGTGTCGGGAGTTCAAATCTCTCCAGGCGCGCCACTTTCTCCCCTGAAATATGCAGCATACAAGACAAAAATCCCCATCTTATACGTTTCCTCTCGTGGCTTTTTTTTGACCTCTTTTAGACCTCTATATGGTCAGTCGGAGAGGTCAATCCATTGAAAGAGAATTGTTTTAGCCTGTAACCATAATAACTTGTTCTAAAAGACAGGATTCC
>JAKCDE010000044.1 GCA_021838585.1 Nitrospirota bacterium | reverse complement strand
CTTTGGGATGAGGGAGCGGACGGCCTCCTGCGAATCGGTGCGGAGGAGACGGGATCGGGGAGACGATGAGGAAAACGCGCGTCGAAAGCTCGGGATTTACCCTTCTCGAGATCATGGTGGTTCTTTTTCTGGTCTCCCTTGTGGCGATCCTCGTTCTGCCGAAGCTTTCCCTGCGACATGGGGCGAAACTTCCCGCTCTGGCCCGCCGTCTCTCGGGAGAGATCCGGACGCTCCAATGGGAGGCGATCTCCCGCCAGAGGATGCTCCGTCTCGACTACGATCTCGATCGGGGAGCCTTTTCTGCCTCGATCCTGGCCCCCTCGGGGACTCTCTCCCCCTTCGAAACCACCGGGGTGCATCCCTTCCGGCTTTCTTCCCCCCTCCGGATCCGACGGATCCGTGTCCTTCACCAGGGGAAGGTCACCGACGGCAAGACCTTTACCCAGTTTTTCCCGACGGGATCGGTGGAGCCCACCACGATTGTTCTCGATGACGGAGACCATCGCATGACGGTGATTCTCCATGGAATCACCGGACGGATCGAGGTTGTGGACGGCGAGACCTCTCCGACCTTGCCTCCTCCCTTCTATGGGCCGCCCAGTGGCGAGATCCCGACGATGGAGTCCGGGGATGAGTAATCATCCGGCGAGCCGTTCCTCCGGGGAGGGGGGATTCACTCTCGTGGAGGTGATGGTGGCCCTCTTCATCTTTGCCGTGGCGGTTCTTTCTCTCCTGGCCATTCGGGCCCAGACGGTCCGGATGGTCGACCGGACGGAGGAGACCCTGAAGCTGGCCGATCTCGCCAACATGAAGCTCGCCGAAATTGTGGCCCAGGGCTTTCTTCCCCCGGGGATTCTCACGGGGCGATTCAAGGCTCCCTATCGGGATTACCGGTGGCGGGAGGAGGTCTCTCCCGCTCCCCTTCCGGTGATCCGCCAGGTCCGCCTTACGGTGACCCATGGGCGAGGGAAAAATGCCCACTCCTTCTCTCTGGTGACCTATGTCTCGAACATCCCCTAGCCAGGAGCCGCGCCATGTTCGCCCGAAGGGCGACGAAGGCTTTACCCTTCTCGAGGTTCTCGTGGCCTTCGGGATCCTGGCGATCATCCTGGGTCTCCTCTTCGAGGCCATCCGGCAAACCGACATGACGATTGCCCATGTGGAGAGGAAGACCCGTTTCGAGCGCAAGATGGAGGTCATCCGCTACCTCCTGCGCAACGAACTTCTCTCGACCTACCTCAATCAAAATGATCCCCTCACTCTTTTTATGGGATTCCCGAACAAGACGGGGGGGCGGGAGACGGACTCGATTCTCTTTACCACCCTGGACCAGACCCGCCTGAGCCAGGGGGCGCCCATCTCCCATCTCGAGGGGGTCGAATACCTGCTCTTCCAGGATCCGGCCTCCCGGTACTTCACCTTGGTGCACGAGCAAAATACCAACCTGCTCTCTTACGGAACCCAGGCGGTCATCCCCGAAACAATCCTCTCCCGGGTCTGGTCCTTTCGCATCCGGTACTTTGACGGGATGCTCTGGACAGACCGCTGGAATTCGGTCCAGAACCATTCGCTTCCGCTGTTGGTGCGTTTCGATATTGTGCTTGTGAATGAAAAGGGGAAAAAAGAGACGTTTTTTGAGGAGATACAGATTCCGTCGGCGATGACCGGCCAGGTTCAGGGAGGGGGAAATCAGATCCCGGAAGGATCCGGGTCCACCGGGAACTAGTGAAGTTCGGGGTGGCCGGATACGGGACTTTGTTCCGTCGAAGAGTGGAGCGAAGTGTTCCTGAGATCGTCCCAGCAGGGCGTGCAGATGTAAATGCCCGGAGACTTGCTTGTGGAGATGGTGGCGATCCTGTCACAAATTTCGCACTCAACGAGGAACGTTTGCTGCTTCTGCATAAACGCCTCGCTTTCTACGTGCACTTTTAAGTTTATTCCCGGCACCTCTCCCATGTCAATAAGTTTTTTTCTGTCGGGTGAGCGACGAATTTTAGGACGCGTCTCCCGTCAAGGATCTTTTGACCAGTTGCCCGCGCATTCCCCTTCTGGGGCCACAGGCCAAGAGGGGGCAATCGGACGATTTTGTTTTCCTCTTCCCGCTTTTTCAGGTGTTCCTTGAGATTCCACCGAGGGGCGCACCCAAAATCAATGTCGGTTTTTGGGACACTTGACTGCGTCGCCAGAATGGTTACCATCGAAAGACCGGCCAAAGATTATCAGAAACCCTTTCTGATTCAACAAGAATACTTCCTCCCTGCAAACGACCCGGAAAGGATAGGTGATCTCGTTGAAAATTCCATATGATCAAAATAAATCATTAGAGTTTTTGGATCTTCTTCTTGGTAGGTCCAGGTATCTTGTTTTTGTGGCGGTCCTTTCGGTGATGGTCAGCGCATTTTCCCTGTTTCTGATTGGCGCCGTCCAGGCCGTTCGGGCACTTTATCGATCCTGGTCCGATGTGGCGCATGGAATCTTTTACGCCCACGGGATTTCGATGAGCCGGGATCTGAATATCGTCAGCACAATGCTTGAAGCGGTTGTTTTTTATCTGGTGGGGGTAGGTCTTTACAGCCTGTTTATCTCGCCCCTGAATGTCGCAGTCGCCCTTGGAATCGAATCCCTGACCGACCTGGAAAGCAAGATTCTGAGCGTCATCATCGTCATCATGGGGTCAACATTCCTTCAGCATTTTGTTCGCTGGAAAGATCCGGAAGGAACACTTGAGTTCGGTGGGGCATTGGCGATCGTTGTCGTTTCTCTCGTGTCACTTCAGTGGCTGGGACACCGGGTGACGGAAATGCAGAAGTCCTCCAGTCTGAAAACGCAGATCAGAGCCCAACAGGAAATGTTTCACGAATTGACCGAACAACACGAGGTCCGGACGGACAAAAGCGGGGAAAAAACGGAATAGGACACGCAGCACGAAATCCATCGCTTAGGAGTGCGTTCCGATAAGCGGGATATATCGGGATGACCGTCACCTCCTCAGGGAGGATCACGTCGGTTAAAAGATCAGCGGTGTGGCTCTTTCGACGCGTTCCGGGAAGGGAGAAAGAAATTCCGGTCCTGTTGACATCCTCTCCTTCCTTACCGCTTTCGCGACGAGCGAAGCGAGAGGGAGGGGCGGATGTCAATGGACCCGACAACCTGCCCAGGCTCTTGAGAGTCCGGGACAAGGTCGAGAGCCCTTCCTTGGGGAGAAGATTCGATTGGGACGCAGGGAAAGGAAAACGCGGAAATCCAACCCCGCCATCAGAGGCTTCCCGTTCCCGCGATCCGTTGAGGGAGAGGGGAAGGTCAGCTCATGGGGGGGCTCAGAGATGGATTCCCACCGTCAGGGGAAAGTAGAGGAAGGTCCCGTTTCCGTAATTGGTTCCCGGAAGGATCGCCAGCTTGAATTCCGCGAAGACTCTCGTGAAGGAATACCCGATGCCGACATCGTAGTAGGAGGTGGTCGAGGAGCCTCCCGGGTAAAATCCTGGGGCGATGCCGACATCTCCCACCACGTAGAAATCCCCCGGCGATCCTTGGGTCAGTCGATACCCGCCCCCCACGGTGATGGGAAGAAGGAAGACCCCCGGTCCGGGGAAGTTGGTGATCTGCACCCCGCCCCGGACAAAGAAGCTGGAGGTGACAAAGGCGTTCCAGTCGACGCCGGCTCCCCACCCTTGCCCGAAGGTGTAGGGGGCATTGGAACCGTCGACCGTTCCCGGTATATACTCACCGAAGATGTCGGGAAGGGCATCGGCGGAGGCACCCGCCGGGCTCCAGGACAATGGAGCGATCATGGCCAGGAGAAAGCCCGCGATCACAAGCACTCTTGAAAGGGAGGTGGGAACGTTGATGAGAGACTCCTTGTCTGGCTTTTTTTTCTTCGGGAGAGTGTCGGGCCGTCCGGAAGGTGAGGCGGCCGGGAAGTTCCCGAAGAAAAAAACGGTGTTTTTCCGATCCGGCCTTTTATTGTTAGCCTTTCTTGGGCTTTTTTTCAAGGGAGCCGGTCCGGCCCTGGCTGACAGCTCGGGACAGGGCACCCCCAATTCCCCCAATACCCCCACGACGCCCTTCATGCCCATGATGGGGATGTTCGGGGGGGGGAGCAATCAGCCCTTTTCCCCCATCCGCTCGGGAATTCTCCGGTACCCCTCCCAGGGGCACAAGACCTCCTCCGACCCCGCCTCCTGCGAGAGCTTCCATTACAATTCGAGACCGCCGAGCTCCGGCCCCATGACCGACACCTACATTCCCAAAAACGATCTTCCGGAGAGCGGGATCTCTCCCTGCACCATCGTCAATGTCATCCGCCGGGGAAATGTCATCTTCTTCTACGATCCCTCCCGGCTGACGCCCGAAGGAGTGCAGACCCTTCATCAGATTGTGAGCGACGATACCTCGCCCGAAGGCTTCCTGCAGCAGCAGAAGCTGGGCTACGGGGTGCTTCTCGTCAAGGCCAAATATACGGACCCGCTCGTCCTTCTCGCCTGGAGGAGAATTCTTCCGCTCAAGTTCATCGACCGGATCAAGATCAATCTCTTCCTCTCCCGCTACCGGGGACAGATCGCCCGAAAGCGCTGATCCCGAAAATTCAATCGGGACAGGGCTTCGGGATCCTCCCGGTGGGGGATTCGGGAGACGGGGCTTCGGTGTGGTAGAATGACCCAAGGGATTCTTCCGGGGCCGTGAGAGTGAGGACAGGAGGGAGTCGCGCAAATGGTCAACCAGAATGCCTTTCTTCTCCTGTATCTTCTTCCGGTGGAGGGATGTCGCCAGCGACTGGGCTTCCGCCGGGGGAGGATCCTGCCCTTTCCCGGGACGCCCGGTCGTTCGCTGGGGGGGATTCACCTTCTTCTTCACGATGCCCGCACCGCGACCCTGACCCTCCTCCCCGGCTACGGGGAGTGGGAAGGGGTGAGAGGGTTCTGGACGACCTCGGCCGAGCCTCCCCTTCCGCTCCGCTACCGAATGGTCGAAGGCGGGGGGCGCAGGACGTACCTCTTCGAACGCTCCTCCCGTGAGGGGGTCTTTCTTCGCCTCTCTCCGGGGTGGCGTTTTCCCGTAAAAAAGTCGATTCCCTTCCTGGACTCCCGGGGCGGGATCGTGCATGCCCGTTGCGATCTGGGGCAGGGCTTTTCCATGGTCGATGCCGACGTTCGCTGGCCCGGGTCCCTGGCGGGTCTTTTTTCTTCCTCGACGCGCCTCCTTGCCCTTGCCTATGCCTCTTCGACGGTGTCGGCGAAGGAGATCGTGGCCGGGAAGGTCTTCGACTTCATTCCCGGAGCCGTTCTCGGCCAGGATATGCGGGAGATCCGCTCCCGGCGCGTGGGCCATGTTCTCGAGAGCGAGCATCTGACCCATTCAAAAAAGTAGACTGGACCCATTCACGCCCATTGGCCCCCGTTCGCGCCCATTGGCGACAGGGGGGCGGGCCAGAAAGTCGGGGAGACCCTCTTTCGCATCGTTCAAGCGAGGTTTTGATGTCTCTCCCTGTCAGGCTGTGTGCCGCTGTCGTCCTGTCTTCGGCGGCCTTTCTTTCCGCATGTCAGAGTCTTTCCCCCTCCGGCGGCTCTCCCGTCTCGGGGTCGGCCTCCGGCCACAGGACAGGCGGGGTCAAACAGGAGACCCGGATTCCCCTCGGAGGCCTCGGCCATCCGGATCCGGCCTATCCGTGGCAAGCCTATTACCATGAGATTGCGGCGGATGTGGCCCTGACCCTCGACAATCCCTATCTGGCCAAGGATGAGGTGGAAAAGGCCCTGGCCTATCGTCCCGACTCGGTCTATCTGGGGCTCATGAAGGCACGCGTCCTGCTCAAGACGGGAGACCTCCGGGGGGCCGAGCTCCAGGCCCGACAGGTGGCCTCGAAGCATCCCAGCCGCCTGGGCCCCTGGCTCACCCTGGGAACGATCCTCCAGATCGCGGCGGCGCAGGAGGTCGATCCGGAGAAGCGAAAGGCCACTCTCCGGCAGATCGTCAAGGTCTACCGAAAGCACGTTCTGACCCTCGACCCCCTCAAGGACGAAGCCTATATCGCCCTCTCCGACGTCTACTCCAAGGAGGGGCGTCCGGACCGGAGCCGGGCCATCCTCGAAGAGGGGGTCCGGCGCTCGAAAAGCTCCGACTATCTCCCGTTCTATCTCGGGTTCCAGGAGGAGAGGAACGGGAACATCGGGAAGGCGATCGCCCTCTACCGCCTCTCTCTCCAGCGAAACCCCCGCTTCGCTCCGGCCCTTGGCGCCCTGGGGGATCTCTTCTCGAAGCAGGGAGACTGGGAGGACGCCCGGGCTCCCTACGAGCGGCTCCTCTCCATGGAGGACATCGGGCGGATCGATCTTGAGGTCAAGCTTCTGAAGACCTATTTTGCCCTCAAGCTCTACCCCCAGGCGGTCGACCTGCTCAAGCGGGCCATTTACGAGCATCCCCGGAACAACCGCCTGCCCCTGATCCTCTCCTCGCTTCTTGTCCAGGAAAGCCGCTACGACGAAGCCATCCGGCAGATCGAAGCGATTCTCAAGAGCCACCCCGAAGATCCCCGTCTTCTGTCCTTTCTGGGATCGGTCTACGAAAAGTCGCTTCACTTCACCCGGGCCATCGCCACCTACCGGCTGATGATCCACCGCTTCCCCAATCTGTACGAGGGTTCCTACGACCTGGGAGACCTCTATCGCCGCCTGGAAAACGACTCCAAGGCCGTCGTCTACCTCGAAGAGGCGGAAAGCCTCTCCTCGGAACGCTGGGAGATCCCCTTTTCCCTGTCGCTGGCCCGCATGGACCAGAAGCGCTACCCCGAGGCCATCGCGGAGATCCGTCGGGCCCGGACGCTCTCCCCCAAAAATCCGATCCTTCTGTTCAATGAAGCGATCCTCTACGACCAGTGGGACCACAAGCGTTATCTCCCGAAAGTCCTGGACCTTCTCCACCGCTCTCTCGCCCTCGACCGGGGATTTGCCGATGCCCTGAACTATCTGGGGTATACCGAGGTTCTGATGAAGGGAGACCTGGTGGGCGCCCGCTACATGATCCTGCGAGCCCTGACCGACGATCCTCAGAATGGGGCCTACCGGGACAGCCTGGGGTGGCTCTACGACCGCCAGGGGCATTATGCCAAGGCCCTTCGCGAAGAGTCTCAGGCGCTGTCGGCCATGCCCCACGACCCCACGGTCCTGGACCACATGGGGC
>JAKCDE010000043.1 GCA_021838585.1 Nitrospirota bacterium | reverse complement strand
CCCTCCCGCCGGAACACACGTATCGGGCGAGAGGATGTGGGCCTGGAGGCGAAGGGTCTTGCGGTCCGGAGGCGGAAGGAGCGTTCCGGCAACGGTCAGGCGGTTGCCCGGCATGACCAGGGAGGAGAGGGGGGCGCCCTTCCAAAGGACGGTCACGGCTCCCAGGGGGCGCTGACCGGTCTCGGGATAGAGGGAGCGGTCCAGGGGATAGGCCAGAAGGCGGAGGGTGGCCTGCCCGGGCTCCTGACGGACCCGCAGGAGGACGCCGCCCAGAATGTACCGCTCGCCCTCATAGTCCCCCGGTCGGGCAAAGACGGCCGGCCCCGCGACCTTCCCCTTCGCCCACTCCCGGGCGGAGGAAGAGAGCATGGACGGCGCGCATCCCGCCACAAACCCCAGAACAAGGAGAAAAAAAAGAAATCTCACGGTCGGCCGCATGGGAACCTCCTCCCTTCTGGCGTGAGGGCCCGACTCCGTCTTACTCGGGAAAGTCCACAAGAAAGTCCAGGGTGCACTCCAGGGGGCAGGTGCGCTTGTCGGCCAGGTTCAGGATCACCGCATCCCGGGAGAGTTCCCGTTCCGAATGGTTCCCGCAAGGGTATTTTTGATTCCTATGATCGCCCGACCCGACCCGATCAGACTGTCGATCCCCTGCGTTCCGACGTAGGGACGGCCGTTCAGGGCAAAGATCACCTTCCCGGCCTTTTCATCGATTTTCACCAGACGAATCTTCAGATATCCCCCATAGAGCGTCATTTCGTGGTCGGTGTCGAGAAGGATCGGGACATCGTTATACACCATGAGTCCGATATGGTGGCCGATCGGACACGAGATGGGAACCATCCGGAAGTGCGGGAACCACTCCGAGTTGGCCGCGACCGTCTTCTTTTTTCCTTTGATTTCCCAAATCTCCCCCGCCATCAGGGGGGAGGAAAAGGAGACGTACTCGGCGATCTGGCCCGCGTGGGTGTAGACCCCGAAGATCCGTGTCGGAGTCTTTTCGGGAACCTGACCCACCGGATATTCGTCAAGCGGATGGGGCCGGATCGAAACCCCGTCGAGAGTTCTCCAGAGGACCAGCGGACCCCCTTTGGGCCCGGGCATCAGGTAAGTGATGACACTGTTCCCCACGTCGAAGCTTCGACCCGCCAGAATGGAGAATTTCCGGCAGGTTTCCTCCTGAAGATCCTTCTTGAGGAGAACGGCCCGTTGGCCGAAAATCACCCCCCGGTCTCCCACGGGAAGATGGGTCTCGAGAGGGGTGGCATCATAGACGAGCCCGCCGGCGGGAATCAGGATCAGGGGAGGACCAACAGGATTTCCGTCCTTGCCCTTTTTGCGGACCACCGCCGAGCCCTTGATGACGAGACTTTCGATGGTCATATTCTTCCCTCCCCTCATCGGGACCTCCTTCCATCCGGGAAGGACACGGGAATCCACGACGGGGTCATGGGGAAGAATCTCCGCTCCCGGGATCAGAAGATGCTTGCACCCGAAGGACTCTCCCGCGATGAAGGGGTCGAAGGGGAGAGGATAGGAAGCCGCTCGGGCCACTTCCTCTTGCCCGGCTCCCAGAACCCCCGCGACCAAAGTCCAAACAAGCACGATCCCGAGTCTCATGGCTGCAGTTCCCAAAGGGAAACGCCTCCTTTTCCCGTCACGGCTTCCTTTGCCGGCAAGAACATTCCCGCCGGAGAGAATCCGCCTGAAGAGACCATTGGGGCAAGGGCTTCCACAGGAGTTACCACGTTTTCAAATCCCTGAACCATCTGGACCACCGGAACAATGAAGTCGTTATTTTCTCGGCCGTCAAGATCGAGGACCCCGAGGTTTCGGCCGTGATCGTGTCTCCCCTGGGGCAGGAGGATCCGATTGGCGGTAGGTCGTCGCTTCCCTCGTTGCCGGACGAGATGACGGATGGGGGCCAGGCTCTCCTGCCACTTTGGAGGGGCGATTTTCACACACACCCTGACCGTTCCCTCCAGTATGCCCTGGAGAGCCGCCATGCGGTGGGATGGCTCCTGTCGCGTCAATCCTTGCTCTACCATCAGTCTCCCGGCTTCGGTCCGACCCCTGGGACAGGGGAGGCGACCTTCGGATCATCGGACCCTTCTCAATCCCCTATCCGGTCGGGAGTGCCCGCATGACTCAGTCGGCCTCACAGTGTCTCTTGTCGATTTTTTTCGAACGGCCACCAGGAGCGTAAACTTCATGCTACTCCCGAAGGCCGATCGACAACCAAAGCTGAATGGGAATCCCCCCTTGTCCGATATTTCCACCGGTCAGTGCCGTAATCGAGTTTCCCAACCCCTGGACGGGAAGAGGCCCGACCGGAACTGCCGCATCGATCCTTGCAAAGAAGTGTTTGGAAGAAAAAGATTCCTCCACACCGGGTCCCATGGCGCCAAAACTGGTTCCAATTCCCGAGATTTCTCCTGCATCGAAGAATCCCGACGTATAGAAAGCTCCGGCATCAACGGAGTCCGTCCGGGTGAATGTCAGTGTTCCAACGTAAAGATTGTTTCCGAAGAGGGAGGCCGTGGGAAGGACCATCACATTTGCCATGCCCCCGAGCGTGGCTTGGAGCATGGGATCGAGGGTTCCTCCACCGATATATTGCTGGTCCACCGTTCCCAGAGTCATCGAGTATTTGGGAGTAAAGGCAAACCCGACCTGTCCGTTGCCCGTTATATAATTCTGAAAACCCTGTGTGTCGTAATAGAAGGGATTGACGGGACTGGAACCGCTTCCCTGGGAGAGATCGTATTCGGTGTCGGAGAGGTCAAAAGAGAGATTCAGGCGGCCCAACGCCCTGGACCCCGACAGATCGAGGATCCCGCCAACAAGGCTTCGGTCGTTCTGGACCGTGGGAGAGTAAGAGTCCTGGAATTCTTTGAGAAAAATCGTCTCCTTGAGTACAAGCTTCCGGTCTTCCTTCTGGACAATCGCCTGGTTGATCCAAAGATCTCCCGAGTAATTGCTGCCGCTCACCCCCAGAGCGGTGAGTGCTTGGGTGTTGACCCCGCTTCCCCAAGGCGACAGGCCAAGCCCGATTTTGTAGTTCATGGCAAATAAATCCATTCCTGCCCGCACATACAAGCCTATCGGAAAGGAGTAACCCAAACTTCCCGAGTTCATGCCCCCGAACGTCGTTGAGGCCCCGACGGTGAAGAGTCCTCCCGCCAAAAGAGCATTGTTGACGTTTCCGATCGCGTTCAAGGTAACTGCACCGGTTGGAGCATAGCCGTAATTATCGATCTCGATCTGGGATCCGGAGAAGGTCGGAGTCGGCGTGAGGTGCACGAGAAAGTTGTCAAACTCCAATGCCTCCGGAAGCGGGGCGAAGATGTTGCCGGTGGAGAGCTGCCCCTTCGGATTCTCGATGACAGAGTCATCGGAGACTCTCCCGAGGGTCGCGGCCTGAAGAAGAATGTTTTTGAGGGTGTTCAGAAGAAGGGAAGGGGCCTCAACACGATAGGTCTCTTTTGCTTCCTGTTGAATCTTGAGAAGGGGCCAGTCAAGCCGCGAAAGCCGACCGGAGAGTGTTTTCACAATCTTCTTGGCCAGCGGGTTCTTCATGTCGATCACCAGATTGGCCACAAGCAAAAACACCTGTCGACGAATGTCCCGTGCCCAGTCTTTCCGGTCGCTATGGATGATCAGGATGTGAGGCAAGGAAAAACTCACATTCCGGGTCGCGATTGCCGGCACCATCATGCCGTCGGCCCGGGTAAATCCGGGGATCTGAGAGAGGGAAAAGAGCTTTGCGGACATGCCCTCAGAATCGACAATCCCGTTCTCGGGAACCGGGAGTTGCGCGGACGCAAACTGATTCTCTTTCTCCGATCCACCTGCGACAATCACCCGGGACACATGATAGGTCAGATGCCCCCTGCGCAGCGCCTCGTCGAGGGTTGCGGCGATTCTATTGAGTGTCTTGGCCGTCACATTCACCCTGATGATCAGGTCCGATTCTTTAACCGCCTTGACCGGAAATCCCATGCGTGCAAGATGCTGAATTGCCACGCTCATGAGCGCCTTTTCCTCTTTCGTCGCGTTGGGATAGAGTCTTTTTTCCACCCACAATGCGACACTGGCCCGAATGGAAGAATGCCAGTCGCCCTGAGGGGCGCGAATCCTTAAGGTCCAATCCCTGTCGAATCGATCGGGTTCCTCCTTCTTCGCTCCGGGCTTTTCGGGACCGGCAACCGCAGGGGCACAATCCATCATGATGACCGAGAGAGATCCCGTCGAGATGCAGTCGCTGGCCCGAACTGGATCCGGAACAAAGACCGCCATAAGGACCAAGGACAAGCACCAGGACGCCTGTCGGACCATTTTTATGTTTCTGACCTTCGTGCTCAGGGGAAACCCTCCCGGCCTGTCCTTAAAAAACATTCGAAGAGGGAGAGACAGAATGTGATCATGTTACCGGAACCTGTAACGTGCCATCCGGCTTCAAGGCCTTGAGGACCGGCCGTAACACTCCCCGCTTTTTTCCCATTTCATCGCCTCCGGTGCCGCCCGCATCATCCTCAGGCCGTCATCGATTGTTGTGAGGAAGCCCGGGAGCTTTTCCCGACCAACCGACCCGGGAAAACGTCGAGATCCTCTCCCACCATTTAGCCTGTCGGGAAAACAGACCGAAACACTGGAGAGGCAGCGGCCTGATCGCGGAAGGTTCCCATCTCTCATCTTCGCAGAAGACGTTCCCCTTCGGGGCAGGGTGACTGGATCGAGCTCCGGTGTAGTTTTTCCGGATCCGTTCTCGCCCCACCCTTCCACAATGGGTGAGGAATATTGGCCTGACAGGACCATTCGGGCCGGATTCAGTCGAGACCGGGGCAAGAAACCCGGATCCAGGGCCTCCCAACAAACTCTCCGTCCTTCCCTTGCATTCTTCAGACTTGATGTCGTCTCATTCAGGAAAGTCCACAAGGAACCCCAGGGCGCTCTCCAGAGGACAAAATCGTTTTTCTGCCAGATTCAGGATGACCGAATCCCTGACGGGAACATAATCCCGGATCGCCACGGAAAAGGAAGCCTCGCCCTCCCGTAGTTTCTTTGCCATGTTCTGCAAAATGCAGCAGGGGTATTTTTCCGTATGCTCAAGAACGGTAATAAGCTCGGGAAGGCTCATATCCGTTCGCATCTGAAGGAGCCTGGCCAGCTCCTGATAGAAGGAGGTCCGGAGCGCAAGAAATCTTTCCCGGGACTCCGATTCAGAATTCTTGTCGCAGACAGGCTCACGACGGACCGTATAAGGCTTGATGGCCATCCCCTCCTCCTCATCCCCCCGGACAGGTGGGGCACAACGAATTCCCGATTCTGTGGAGAACGGCTTCCACGTTCATTCTTATCGGGCATTCTGGAAAAGCCTTGTCGCTCCGGATATGTCGAGGGCGGAAAGACGCACCGCCAATTCCTCTGCCCTCCCTCTCATGGTCTCGTCCCCGCTCGACCGATAAATCCGACACAAGATCGGAAGCGCCCGAGCGGCCAGCGCCGGCTCCCAGAGAGCGAGGTCGACTCTCTCGATCTCTTCGAAAAGAACATTCGCTAACGAAAGAACGGGAATCTCCCTCCCCATCTGTTCGACGGTCGAGAGAAACTCGAGGTTCAGGAGAAATCGTCCTCGAGGCGAATGCTCTTTCCGGCGAATCTCCTCGAAAAGGTCGCACGCCTCGAAAATCTTTCCGGCCGAAATGGCGGAGCAGACCGCCGAAAGTGCCGGGTTCGACCTTGGGGATCCGTCGTCTGACTCGTCCGTCTCCGCCGACATCGTTCCTTGGGCAATCCAGGCGCGACCCTCGTCCGACAGAAACGGTCTCTCCCCTCCGGAAAACGAAAGGCGCTCGATTCCGGGAAGCCGGGCGACAAGGGTCCGAAGCGCCCCGCGAAGGGCCTCCGCTCCCCCCGATCCGTTTGGACCGCGGCTTTCAAGAATCTTCCCCGCGCGGAACGAAAGGTCGAACCAAAAGGGAAATTCGGCCTGCCTCCCCAGGAGAAATCGGAGAGCATCATCTTCTGCCCCCGACTCGAGTAGGGTTTCCAGGGTCGACAACACGTGCGGAGGAGGGGCGGGAATCCGGGTCATTCCGCCCTCGTTCGAGGGCATTTCCCGAATGCCCTCCCAGAGAATCAGTCGCGAGAGAACGTGCGAACGGCTATCCTCCGGGTCGGCCTCGAGCAGGCGATCGGCCAGCGACAGAAGTGCCGGTGAAATCTCCTCCAACGTCGTGAGCGGATCTCCTGCCTGAGAAATCACGAGCGTCTTTTCAGGCCCATCCGGGGAAGGGGCCGATGAAGGAGCTGTGGCGGGCGTACCGCCAGATTCGGAAGGGGCGGGGGGCGGGGCCTCCGGTAAAGTGACCGGCAACCCTTCGACCAGCGGATACAAAGGAGAGAGGGACGGACCGTCGGGATCCTTCTCCCCCAATGCGGCATTTAGTTCCCGGATCTCACGGACGCCTTGCGCCATAACCTCGGGGGAGAGAGGCGGAGAGGACAGGGCGGGAAGGATCTCCTGCATCTGGGTCATCCACCAGGACAACGCGTTTCTCCGGGCGCGGAGACGGGAGATCGGAGGAAAAAGAGCCTCCCAGTGTTCCGCCACCATGGCATTGAGCAGGGAAATTCCCTCCACCACACCCGCCGGACCCTCCGTTTTCGCCATGGCTACGCAGAAGTAGGCAGCGACAAGAAGATCCTTGCTCCGGCTTTTCAGGATCGATTCGGAAATTTTTCGGACATTCGACCAGTCGACAACGGCGGAGGCCCCCGACGTCACCGTCTGGGAGCGATTCATCTCGGCCTGGAGCTCAAGGAAAACATCCTGATCGCGAACATCGTCTCCAGCGGGGGCCTCCGGACGAATCGGACTGCGCCCAAGGTCAGCTCCGGTCATTTTATACTCCCTTCTCATGCCGGGAAGCCGGGGGACCCCCGCTCCCGCCTTCAGATGGAACTCCGGAGACCTCTCCCGGAAGGCAGACCGCAATGTCCGTGGGGAGATCCTCGATGACAAACGGCTGGCTCTTCAATGCGGCCTTCTGATTGTCGAGTGTGCTGGTGTCCTGAATGGCCAGCTCCTGATCGATCCGGGCAATTTTCTCCTTGACCCTGTCGAGCGACTCTTGGGCCTGTAGGTAGTCCTGGTAGCGGAGAAGAAGGGTATGAATTCCTTTGAACTGGAAATGAACCGTCAGGTTGGTCACCCGGAGATTCTCCAGAGCCTTTTTCTTCAGAGGAAAGTCCGCCGGCGTCATGGTCA
>JAKCDE010000042.1 GCA_021838585.1 Nitrospirota bacterium | reverse complement strand
CTGGCCAGAAAGTCGCTCTGTCGAAGGTGAGTCTTGAGCCGTCGGGCCAGCTCCTCAAGAATCCGGTCTCCGGTGCCCTTTCCCAGGGTTTCGTTAAGGGGGCGGAAGTCGTCGATGTCGAGGGCGCCGACCCCAAAGACCAGCCCCTTTCTTCGGGCCCGGGCAAGGGCTCCGGTGATCGCGTGGTCAAAGGCGGCCCGGTTGGGAAGTCGGGTCATGGGATCTTGGGAGAGCTGCTGCTCCATCTTTTTCTGGGAGAGGTACAAAGGAGAGATGTCCAGAATGACAAGATCGATCGAGGAGGGTCTCTCCGGGGAGACATTGCGGAGAGTCCCGGCAATGGCCACAAAAAGGGGATCTCCGTGCTTTTTCCTGAGAAGGAAGGTCTCGGAGGCGTTCCGGTGCTCTTCAATCTGGAGGATGAAGCGTTCGAACTTTCGGAGGGACTCTCCCGGATCGAGCAAAATCGCCGGAGAGAGGGCTGCGATCTCGTCGGCGGCATAGGCGGTCATCCGACAGAAGGCCGGATTGCTCGTCTGGATGGTCCGGTCCTGTCTCAGGGAGAGGAATCCTGCCGGAGAGTCCTGCGGGAAGATTGTGTCTGGGCCGGATGGGTCCTGCACGGGAAGAAGGGCCAGAAGCCGAAGCGCCTGTTCGGAGAAGACAAGGCGCGTGGTCTGGACATTGACAGGGAGAAGTTCTCCGTCGAAGCGCCGAAAATGCGTCTCCCCCGTCTCCCCCGGTGTCTCCGTCCGGGTGTCATAGAGGGCAATCGGCTGACCGACGGCGCTTTGTCCAGGAGCGAGAAGGAGAGTTCGGAAGGCTAGGTTGGCGGCGATGAGCGTATCCTGGGGGGTGAGGAGACAAAGGGGAAGCGGGCACCCTTCGAAAATGGTCCCGCCGGGAACATTCGAGAAATCAGGCGGGACACCCTCCGGTGGGCCGGGAGGAATGGTCGGAGAGGAAGGGCTCATGGACCTGACGGCTCCTTGAATAGAGGCATTCGTGAGGATACCCGTGGCACCTGCTTAAGGATTCTGTTATTGAATTCTACATGAAATGCGATCCTGTTCAAAGATCCCCCGCGGAAATGGTGTGTTTTTTTGTGAGTTCAATGAGAATTTGCCTGTATTCATTGGCGTTGTTCCCTTTCGTCATCCCTTGGGCGCGAGCCTTCGGGGGGAGGTGGGCTTCAGGGAGGAACGTGGCTGTTTGTCGATATAAAAATATGATAATTAAATGTGATTGACAACCTGTGGATTTCGTATATGCTTAACTTGAATGGTCTTTGAGGCAAGTGTGTCCATTTTTCATGAACCGGTCCGGATCGTGGTGCTTGTTCATGAGGCCAAAGGAGGATCCGATGGCAAAGATGACGCCGTCAAGGCTCTATGAAGTCAACCGTCTTTTGGGAGAGATTCACGACCTCCTTCCCGAGGCGAGATTCGACTACGATGATAAAACCGGTGTTCTGGTCCGGGTGGTGCTGAACATCAAGGAGGACCCCCTCCGGGAGATCAACTTCTTTGACTCCCGGCCCCGTTCCTTCCCCACGCCCAACCTGCTCTGCCAGCCCCACATGCATCATTCCCTGTCCGGACAGGAATCGCCCATCCTCGATTAGCCTCCTCCTTGCCATCGGTCCACAGGGGGCTGACAGTTTTCAGGAGACCCGTGAATCCTGACGGAAGGATGTCTCTTCCTCATTTCTCGCCAGTTTCCTGACGGATGCTCAGGACCTCCTCCGCACGCTCTTCTCTTTGAAGGAGGAGTCTCGGTCAGCCCTTTGGGCGTCGTTAGGCGGGGCTCTTCCTGACATTTGGCACACACCCGTCCAAAGGGATTGGGTTTGAAAACTTTTTCCTCTTGGGTTAGGATGATGCCAAATTCAGTCAGGAGGCTTTCTTTTCGCTGATTGGCTGCCTTCCTGATCCTTTTTCTCGATGTATCCTTGGCCTTCCCCGGTGGTGAAAGGTGGTTTTCATGGCATATTCCCGACGCTTTCCTTTCGGAGGCCCTTCGTTCGGGCAGAATTCGGTCCCGTCACGTTGTCTCCCGATCCTCTCCCTGGCGATGCTGACCCTTCTGTCAGCCTGTTCGAGCCTTTCGACTCCTCCCGGCGGCCTCGGCGTTCCTCATCTCGAAGCCCGCTCCTCAAAAAATCGGCCGGTGTGGATCGACCGTCTGGGACAGTGGCAAAAGGATCACCCCGGGCGGGAGTATTTTGTGGGAACGACCACCAAGGAACCCGACCAGGAATCCGGCCGGACCGATGCCTACCAGAATGCCGTCCGCTCCATCGCGGAAAGAATCGGCGAACGGGCCCGCTCCCTCTATCGGGAGACCAGCTCGAGGAACATGGATGAGACCGGCTCCGGCATGGACATGAGCGTGCGGCGACACGTGACCTCCCTGGTGACGAACGAAGCCAGCGCCCGGATCTCCGGAGCCAGGGTCGAAGACTATTTCTGGCAGAAGTTCTGGGAAAAGGACCAGGAAGACCAGCCGCCTTATTCCTTTTACAAGTACTCTGTCCTTGTTTCAATCCGCAAGGATCTCTATGACGCACTTCTGCGCAACTCCCTCGAAGGGGCTCGCCGGAATGCATCGGATCCCAAGGTCCGGTCTCTTCTCGAGCGGATGATTCACCAGTCATCCCACCAATAAGCGTCTCTCCGGAGGAATGATTGAATGGCTGAGATGAAAAACGTCGCGCAACAGTGGATTCGTCTTGCGCTGGGGGCCCTGCTGATCTCGGGAACCGTTGTCGCCTGCACCACCGCCGGAGGCTCCTCGGCCTTTGCGGGGGGGGACTGGTGGGAGACGGGGAAGGTCGGGGGCTACCCCTCGAAGGACTATCTCACCGCCATCGGCTATGGCTCGACCCTGAGCCGCGCCCAGAAGGATGCGGCCCGGAACATCGCCTCCCAGCTCGATTCGAACATTCACTCCCAATACCGGCAGACGTCGAACCGAAGCGGGATGTCCGTTTCCAGAAATGTTCGTGATGCCCTCTCCGTGAAGACCCATGCGAAGCTCTATGGTCTCCGGAACCTTCGTGGGCGTTTTGTCTCGAACCAGGGGTCCTATGTGGCGGTGGTCGGCATCAAGCGCGATGAACTGGCCCGTTATCTGCGGGGACGGATCAACAACCTCCGCTCCACGATTGACGGGCTCAACGCTGACCTGTCGCATGCCTCTGACCCGATGCGCCGGATCCACGATCTGGCCGGCCTTGTCCGGACCAAGGAAAAGGCGGCCTTTTTCGACAGGGAATGGGCGGTGGTCACCGGTGGAACCCCCTCGAATGCTTTCAACGTGGAGGGGGACCTCTCCCGTCTTGAAAGCCTGCTCTCCCGGCATATGACCGTCTCCGTCGATCTGAGAAACGGATGCGGGGGCACCGACCGCTTTGTCCGGCATGTGGCGGCCGCCATCACCGATGCCGTCACCCATATGGGGCTTCTGGTGGTGCCCTCCGGGGGGCAGATCCTCATCGGGGGGACGGTGAGTGCCCGTCCGATGGAGTCGGGGTTCTCCCGACGATACAAGTATTATGTGCTCCATTACGCCCTCACGATGGCGGCTCCCGATGGAATCGTCTGGGGATCCCGCGTGGCCGAGCACAAGGTGGCGGCGCTCACGGCCACCCAAGGGGAGCTTCTGGCGGTCAGGGAGGTGGCCGGACGGGGAGTGGGACCTCTTCTTGACGCCCTGAAGAGCCGTCTCTTCCTGTCTCCCGGCGATCCCCAGTTTGTCGCCTTTCCCTCGGACAGCGGAGGCGGGGGCTCGGCCGTGTCCACCGGGACATCCCCCTCTGGCCATCAGTGTGATGACTTCCGCTCCTTGCCGGAAGCCCCCCCCATCGCCCAATCCTCGTCCTCCGCCTCCTCCTCGTCTCCCGTCTCCCCCTCTGCGGGAACGGTGGCGAACGGCCATGTCCGGGTGATTTTTCGATCGGTTCCCTCGGGAGCCAATGTCAGCGTCGTATTTTCGAATCCACCTGTTACCTCGAATATTTACAATGCTACCCTCGGTCAGACGCCGCTGTCCTATGACTTGCCCCTTCCCTGGATTGAGCATGTGGGGGTGGACGCCAGTGGCAATGCGGTTCGCCACTTTCGGTGGGGTTCCGTGACCTATCGTTTTTGTTACGCGCTCCAGGGCTTTCAGATGCAGTGCAGGAACTTTCGCCTTCTTCCCGGACAGGTCAACCGGCTTCCCGTGGTCGCCCTTCCTCCCCAATGACGACGGAGAAAATTCGGCCCATGTGATGGTCGCTCCGGAATGTGTTTCGTTTCGGGGCCAAGGCCCCTGCGGGGGCATAACACGAAAGGAGTTTCAATGAAAAAGGTGGCATTGACACTGGCGGGGGCCCTGGCAGGTTCGGCCCTTGCCCTGGCAGGATGCTCGTCTCTCCCGACCCTTCCCAAGGGGCCGGAGGGGTACAAGATTGTGGCCGAGACCAGCTCCGATCTCCCCTCCTGGATCAACGGGATCGGCATGTGGAGCGACAAGAAGGGGAACAAGAGCTCCGTGTGGTTTGAGGCGAGTTCGCCCCAGGAAAACTCCCTTCAGGGAGCCAAGCATGATGCCTTCATCCGCGCCCAGAGAAAGGCCTCCGACAGGATCGGAGACCAGAACTGGAATCTGGTGGGAAACACCGTCAAGCGGAAGCTGAACCTTGACACGCAAACCATGATGCGCATCAAGGACAATACCAAGACCCAGATTCGGCAGACCTCCCAGGGGTGGCTGGTGGGCGGTGAGGAGTATCAGTACTACTGGATCGAGTATCAGGCCAAGCATCCCAACCGGGTTCCCCCCGACCAGCGGACCCTCTACCGGGCCTGGGCCCTTGTCCGCTACTCCCAGCCCAACTGGGAGTGCTCCCGCCGGAACTCCCTCAAGATGCTTCCGATGATTGCCTCCAACCTTGGCGGAGAGCTCAAGTACAAGCATTTTGACCAGGCCCGCTTCACGCAGGTCCTCAAGGACATCACCGACAAGAACATCTCCCTGATTCCGGGCAATGTGTGCGTCGGAGGATAGGAGAGCGTTCTTGAGCTCTCAAGAATGAAAGAGGGGCCCTCGGGCCCCTCTTTTTTTTGCCTTTTTTCCGTCCCGAAAGAGAATCCCTCCCTGCCTTACCGGTTTCTGAGGTCGTGGACCTCGTTCAAGATCGACTCCATCCATTCATAGATGTTGTGTCGCAGGACCTCTTCCCGGAGGATCCGGTTCCGTCCCGAGCGGATGGCCAGCGGCTCTTCCAGGGCCTGGTGGATGATCCTGGCCGATCCCTCCGGATCGTAGGGGTCAATGAGGACCGCATCCCTCAATCCGTGGGCGGCTCCGGCATACCGGCTCAGGAAAAGCGTTCCTCCGGCGTCCTTTTGTGTGGCGAGATACTCCTTGGCGACGAGATTCATTCCGTCGTTGGTGGAGGTCACCAGGGCTCCGGCCGCCAGACGGTACAAAGGGGCCAGGGTCCGGTGGTCGACCGTCTCCTCGATGGTGACAATGGGTTCCCAGCCCTCTCGCGCCCATCGGGCGTTGGTTTCCTTCACCGCCTGGCGAACCCGCGCCTGGTAGCTTCGGTAGGGAGGATGGGTCGCCCGGGTGGGCGGGGCGATCTGGAGAAGTCGGAGGGATCCCACATGCGTGGGGTAGCGCCGGAAAAGCGTCTCCAGAATTTCAAGGCGCTTGAGGAATCCCTTGGTGTAGTCCATGCGGTCCACCGAGATGAGAAAGGGGATTTCGGGGTCCATGCCGACCTGCCGGAGGAACTTCCGGGCGAGTCCCGGTCCTTCGGGGCCCTGGGCCAGGGACTCGAAACGGTCGGGGTCCACTCCGATGGGGTAGTCTCCCACATGGATCTCCCGCCCCTTCCAGAGGACCGTCTGTCGTCGGATTCGGATTTCGTCTCCCAAAAGTTCGGCCGCCGACTCAAGAAACCGGTCCCGGTAAAGGGGGGTCTGGAAGCCCAGAAGATCGTGCTCGAGAAGACCCCGGACAATCTCTGCCCTCTCGGGGATCTCCCCAAGAAAGGAGTGGCGGGGCCAGGGAATATGCCAGAAGAAGGCGAGGGGAGGGGCCTTCTGTGGAAGTCGGGGGCGGAGGCCTCGGGCCACAAGGGCCAGCTGGTAGTCGTGGATGAAGACAAAGCCATTTTGGCGCTTCTCCAGGAGCGTCGCCATCCGGTCGGCAAAGAGAGCGTTCACATGGCGGTAGTGCTCGAAGTCCCCGGGGTGGGTGAGGACCCGTCCCGGCTCCTCATGAAAGAGGGGCCAGAGGAGATCGTTGGCAAAGCGCTGGTAGCCCGTGGAGATGGCCGGGTCGGAGAGGAGGATGCGATGGAGTTCGTAGGAGGCGGGCTGATCCGGCAGGGAGACGGTCAGCGGATTGGGGCCGGGAGAGGAGCGGAGGGCGACCCAGTCGCCTCCGGTCTGGAGCAGCAGGCGGTGGAGGGACTGGCTGACCCCCCCGGCCGGATAGCGAAGGCGGGGCGCGGCGCTCTTTCGTGTCTCTTCGGGAGGCCGCTCCACCCAGACAACCGGTTCCCGGTGGGTCGCCACCAGAATCTCTCCCTCTCCGAAGAGCCGTCGATACAGGGCGGAGACCCCGAGGGCGGTGGAGAGGCGGGGTCGGGAAGGGGAGGTGGCGGCTCTTTGGGTCACAGGGGATCTCCTTGGGGTAGGCGGTTATGGTTATGAGGATGAGCGTTCGTTCTCCGGGGTGGCGTCAAAGGGAAGAAGCAGTCTTCGGACCCCTTTGACAAGGTTGCCCATGCCAATGGCCAGGAGGGGCGTGAGGAGGAGTGTCCCCATGAGGACAAAGACCGACCGTGTGCCGAGAGTCGAGGAGAGCGGCGGGAAGAGAAGAATCCCCAGGAGAATGCCCAGAAGGAAGCCCACGCTCATGACCGTCAGCACACGGGCCAGAAGGCGTCGGGGGGTCAGATGCTGGATCATCGTCTGGGAGAGGGGGCTCACGACGTTGACCGCGGCTCCCCAAAAGAAGAAGAGGGCCAGATCGAGGCTGTAGGAGCGGGTTTCTCCGACGCCAAAGGAGAGGAGGCCGGCGAGGGCGAATCCTCCCACCACGAACCGGATGACATTTTTGGGCGTATAGAAGGTGAGCAGCAGTGTCGAGGCGAGCATTCCGGCGCCAAAGGCTCCGGTCAGGTTCCCGAACCCCTCGGCTCCCCGGGACAGGACATGCCGGGAGAGGACGAGAAGCATGATGTTGAGGGGGCCGGTGACAAGGCCGAAAAGGGTCATGAA
>JAKCDE010000013.1 GCA_021838585.1 Nitrospirota bacterium | reverse complement strand
CTCGCTTTTGAGCCCGACCGCCCCGTTTTCGGGCCCGTCTCGGGAGCCCGCCCCGTTGTCCCTTGTAGGATCTCAGAAACCAGGTTTCGTCGGTTTCGACGATGCCGCTTTCCTGTCGGGCTTTCAAACAGGCGGGCAAGGCCAGAAACCGGTGTCTCCACAGAAAGGCCGCTTTCGTGTTGATCCCGCACCGTCCGGCCGCCTTCCGGACCGATTCCCCCTCGCTGAATGTCTCCAGGTAAAACATCCACCGATCCTTGTGGTGCAGTCCCGAGAGGGGCGTGTTCGTCAAGGCATTGAAGGTGCGAGGACATCCCCGGCACCGGACGCGCGGGAGCCCGGCGGCCTGTTCCCACGGCCGGATCTCCGGATGGTGGCAATGGGGACAGGCCGTGGGGGTTCCCACCAGCGAGGACACCTCGGCCACCAGGTCTTTCTTGTCTCGATGATCGATCGCAATCCGCAAATCATGTCTCTGCGCCGATGTCATGGTCGGAACAGCTCGAAGACATCGTTGGAATGTGCATTTCTTCATGGGAATCATCTCCTGAATCAGGTCTACACCTGATCAGGAGCCTTGCAACACGAATAGGTAACATAGCCTAATCTTAATACAGGGCTCCGTCATAGTTAAGCTGGGAATGGCTTGTATTTGGGATTTTTGCCTCCCGCTGGCTTTTTGAAAAAGACTTCGTTTCCATGGGAGTCATGAGCGACTCCCCTTCCTCTCGTCCCCTGGATCTCCAATCGATGACCGTCCGACCGATCTCTCCGGATGAGACCTGTCGCTGGAATGCCCTCATGCAGGAACACCACTACTTGGGGTTCGTCGTCTCGTCGGGGCGGGGGCTCCCTCCATCGCCCCCGTGCTCGACACGTTCGCCAACAAGTCTTTCCGGACCTTACGCTTCCTCGGACTCTAATCTTCGGAGCTCGGCCATGCATCCTCCGGAGACGTTAAAGGAACACAGGCGTTCTGCGTCTTTTTTTCTCTCTTGTTTCTGACTTTTCCCCGATAATTCCTGAAAAATTCTCCCTTCAAATAAAAACTCCCTGCTTTCAAAGGCGATGGGCTTCTTTGGGTTCGATCCTTCGGCTCCTTGCCCCGACTTTGACGGGGGCCTGTCCGGCAATAAGGGAAAGATTCGGCGAAAAGCGGGGAGGAAGGGTTCGGGGGGGTGGGGCGTCCGGCCGCATTGACCGGAAACACATTGCCCTTTTGGAAAATTCGGTCTATCCTGTAGGCGTGTTCTGATGAGTTAGACAGAACATGTGCGGGCTTTCCAATCTGGGTCACTTGGGCCACGCTGGGCCACGCCGATCAAAAGGAGCTGTCCCTTGACACTTCTGGTTCTCGTTCTTTTGTCGACCATCGTGATTGCGCTGGGAGGCGTGTCGATCTCCCTGGGCCTGGGAATCCGCCATCCGGTCAGGGGGGCGGTCGCCCTGACCATAGGCGGTCTTGTCGTCCTGGCCGGCGTGACGCTCCTTTACAAGTCTCTTCAGCACAAGAAGCTCGCAGGTCGGGCCGATGACGTCATCGTCAATGCGGAACACTACTTCAACTATCGGAACCGCCACCTAGTTCGGCATTCGCCCAATATCCGGATAAAGGGTGCCGGGAGCCCAGTCAAGCCAGGCCAGAAGCCGGTTGTCGTGGGGCACTAGCCCCGCTTTTCGCTGACGTTTCTCGAGGGCGACCAGTTCCCGTTCCTCGCGTTGGGACTGTAACCTGAAGCGGCGAGCCCAGCTGACGACGCGAACGACATACCGTTCAACGGTGTGAGCCCCCCGGCTGTTGACATATCCGCCATGGCGCCACCGGGCTTTTCCGGCATTGTAGGCGGCTACGGCATCAGCTCCGTAAGGGTGCTTCTGAAGCAGCCAGGCCAGGTATCTGACTCCGTAGGTAAGGTTGACAGCTGGATCGTAGAGTTTTTTGACGGACCCCCGGAGGCCCATCCACCGGGCGGTTCGGGTCGTTATCTGCATCAGTCCCAGTGAGACATCATGAATGCGTTCTTCCACACGACTTTTGCGGGGGTCGAACCGCGATTCCTGCGCGACGATTCCCGCCACGAGGACCGGGTCGATGTGGTGTTTGCACGAGATTTGTGTGATGAGGTGCGAATAGGGAACAGTTGGTGATAGAAGATGGGCGCTCAGGCACCATGCCACGGATTGATGAATCATCCAATTCAATGCGCAACCTCCGGATGAGGATGGCTGATCCATTCCCGAGCCGGTCACTTCTATTCGTTTGCCCGTAATTGCGGGGCTGCGAAATAATGACCGGACCTCCATCGAGCCGTGAGCCCGACCGGACTCCGGCGCTCCCGACGGGGTGCATGGCCCCGCGGAAGTGTGTCTCAATCCCCGTTCGATGGCAGGAACGATTGACATGTTTAGTATAGAATCAGACTTGTCTGAGGTCAATAAAAATATTATTTGTCGCTAATATGTTGATATAAATAGAAATGTTTGCTTTCGTACTGTGACGGCCGTCACCTTTTTGAAGGGCCTTATATTTTATTATTTAATGGCATTATCTTATGATAACCCATACTCCGGATAGATGGTTGTCAAAGGCCGGCCTGGCCTCCCGTGGAGAGGTTCTCGAGTGGATTGCCGAAGGCAGGCTCTCACTGGGGGGGCGGCCGGTTGATTCGGACAAGGCCGTTCCCTCACCCCGGTCTACGCGGGAAAAAATGATCCTGCCCCCTTTCTCTCTCGACGGGATCCGTCTTGTTCCGCCCAAACCTATTCTCCTTGGACTCAACAAGCCCCGGGGCGTCCTTGTGACGCGAAACGATCCCGGGGGGCGCCGGGTGATCGGGGACCTTGTCGCCCAAAGCCCTTGGAGCGGAACCGGTTTCGGGGCGATCAGGCCCCTCGGTCGTCTTGACCAGGCCTCGGCGGGGCTGATCCTTCTCACCAACTTTCCAGAACTTTTCAGTGACTTTCTCGACCCCGCGTCGCGGACTCTCCGGAGCTACCGGGTTCAGATTTCTCCCCCGCTCAGGGAATCCGACCGGATCATGTTTTTTGAAGGTCGTGGAGGAGAAGCGCCCGGCTACGGACAAATCGAAGTCGCTCCCGAAAAGCGTTCCCTTCGCTCGGAATGGATTCATGTCCGTCTGTCGGAGGGAAAGAACAGGGAAATCCGAAATTTTCTCTCCTGGTACGGATACCGGGTCATTCATCTGATCCGGACCTCCTTCGGTCCCTATTTCCTTGGCGGGCTGCTTCCGGGGGCGATCGAAGACCTGACGGGGCGCGAGGAGGAAGCGGGTGTGCGCTGGATCTCCTGGGCGGGGAGTCCTTGACAGGGTGAAAAATGACGATATATTTTGAATTGAAAGGAACCACAGACCATGAAACATCCAGGAAATCCATCTTCGCCGGGTTTTCGCCCGGCCTCAAAAAAGGAGAAAGCCATGACAAGTCTGTTGCGTTGGGATCCCGTCAAGGAATTCGATGATCTCGCACGTCGTTTCACCCCTTTTGTGCTTCGGAATCCGGATGGCCGGACCGAGGAGAGGCAGGGGAGAAAAACGGTGGAATGGACTCCGAGCGTCGATATATCCGAGGAAGAAGGGGCCTATATCGTCAAGGCCGAGCTTCCCGAGATCCAGAAGGAAGCCGTCAAGGTCGTCATTGAAAACGGCGTCCTGACCATATCCGGAGAGAGGACCCGGAATGTTGAAAACAAGGGTGTCCGCTATCATCGGGTGGAGCGGGAGTATGGGGCGTTCCTGCGCTCTTTCACCCTTCCCGAGGACGCAGACCCGAAGAAGATCTCCGCCAACATGAAAGACGGGGTTCTGACAGTCCGGATCGAAAAGCTGGCGGAGGCGAAACCCCTTGCCGTCGAAATCAACGTCGAATGACGGACAGGGAAGGCGCGTTCGATCCGGGCATGAGCCCGTAGAGATCCCTTTTTGAAGGGATCAGAAATCCGGAATGGATTGGAGGGGGACTTCGTGTCCCCCTTTTTGTTGTGTTTGTGCGATAATCGCCCTGCAGCTGTTTGATTCCTTGACACAAAGTTGGGAGGGGGTTTTTTTTGTTCGCTCCGACAAAGGATGACATCAATTTTTCCCCCGAGTTCGCCCTGTTTGATTCCGGGATGGGGGGCTTGTCCGTTCTTCGGCATTTTCTCGATTTTTTCCCCCGTCAGGATTTCGTCTATCTTGGAGACATGGCCCGTTTCCCGTACGGGTCGAAGTCGCGGGAAACAATCCGGAGATTCGCAATCGAGGATGCCGCATCCCTGATGGCCTTTCGCCCAAGGACTCTCGTGGCTGCCTGCTTCACCGTGTCCAGCCAGGCTCTGGACGACCTGGTCGCGTTCTGCTCCCCCGTGAGAGTCGTCGGGATGGTCGAGGCGGGAGCCCTTGCCGCGCTTTCCAGGACAAAAACAGGACGAATCGGCGTTCTCGGGACGGAAGGAACCATCCAGAGCGGTGCCTATCCCGCGATCCTTCGCCGCCTGTCGGGCCGTGATGCCGAAATGCTGGGAATTGCCTGTCCCCTCTTTGCTCCCATGGTCGAGGAAGGATGGATCGACGGCGACATTCCCGAACGGGTCGCCCGGGAATATTTGTCTGTATTTCTGGACAGCCGCGACACCGGGGTGGATACCGTGATCCTGGGGTGCACTCATTATCCCCCCCTTCTGCCCCTCCTGACCCGCCTCTTTCCGGGAATCACCTTCATCGATCCCGGCTATGAGCTGGCGATGTCGGAACGGATCCACGTCGAGGAGGGGCACGGAAGTGGCCAGGGTCGTGTCTCCTATTTCGTGACGGACGGATGTCGCCGGTTCCAGCGGGTTGGACAGCATCTTCTGGGAAGAACGATCGACAATGTCCGGGAGATCACCATTTCGGGTGATTTTCCGATAGTGGAAAAATCAGGGAGGTATTAGTGAGACACGACGGAAGAATGCCGGACCAACTGAGAGCCCTCGCCATCGATCCTTCTCCGAACAGGTATGCCGAAGGGTCGTCGCTCGTCAGGATGGGGTTCACCCATGTCCTGACGACTGTGAGCATGGAAGAAAAGGTTCCCCCCTTTCTCAAGGATCAGGGCCGGGGCTGGGTGACGGCCGAATACGGGATGCTGCCCCGTTCGACCCACGAGCGCTCTCCTCGTGAGGCGGCAAGGGGAAAGCAGAGTGGGCGAACCCAGGAAATTCAGCGGCTCATCGGCCGAAGTCTCCGGTCAGTGGTGGACTTTGAAGGAATGGGAGTCCGGACGGCGACGATCGACTGCGACGTGATCCAGGCTGACGGCGGAACGCGTTGCGCCTCGATCGGTGGAGCCTTCGTGGCGCTCGCGCTCGCCTTTTCCAATCTTAAAAAGGCGGGGGTCCTGACCGGGATTCCCCTGAAGGACTACCTGGCGGCCGTATCGGTGGGCATCGTGGAGGGGGAGCCCTGTCTCGATCTCTGCTATGTCGAAGACTCGACGGCGGATGTGGACATGAATGTGGTCATGACCGGCCGGGGAGAGCTCGTGGAGGTGCAGGGGACGGCCGAGCACCGTTCCTTCTCTCGCAAGGACATGGATCGTCTCTTGGATCTGGCATGGAAAGGGATTTCGGAAATTGTCGACCTCCAGAAAAGGATCGTCTCAATCGGATGAGGAACAGAAAAACCGGGTCCGGGAATTCGAGCGTCTCCTGGGCCGCGAGGATATCAGGCTTTCCTGCAGGGAGATGAAGGAGATCCTTTCCGGCCGATCCGGAAAGGAAGGGATGCATTCGGATCCGCTGCTCCTTGATGTTCGCGAGGATTGGGAATACAGGTACGTCCGATTCCCGGGAGCCATTCACATTCCGCTTTCCCGCCTCCCCGAAAGCCTCGACAAGATACCGTCCGACAGAATCGTTGTCGTTTACTGCCATACGGGGATCCGTTCCCTCCTCGCCTGCTACCTGCTGCAACAGAACGGTTTTGAAAAGGTCCGGAATCTGGAGGGGGGGATCGACGAGTATGCCCGGACAATCGAGCCTGCGTTGCCCCAGTACCGTCTGGAGAATGGACGTCGTCCGCCGGAGACGGTCCTCGCCGAAAATGCACGGGGGCAGGTGAAAGGCGACCATAACCCCTGGGGGGAAGGGGTTTCCGTTCGGATTCCCCTCTGAGATCTCCTGGGGGCTTGTTCTCGGGCCGAAAGTCCGGTATGATTTGATCAGATGTATGAAATTTCCTCCGAAAGCCCATGCCGCACCGATCTTTCCGCGAAAGGCCCGGCGGATACCCGACAAGAACCGAATGAGGACCTTTAAAATGCCCCGTCCCGATTTCAGGAATCTCCTGAAGCGGAAGCCGGACGAATTCGTCGTGGCCGCTCCGGTAAAGCCATGATTACCCTGTCAGGCATCTCCAAGCATTATCCGACAAAAACACTCTTCTCCGACCTTTCTCTCCGCATTTCCCTTCGGGAACGGATGGCCCTTGTCGGTCCGAACGGAGCAGGAAAGTCTTCTTTGATGAAAATTCTGGCCGGGGTCCTTGAGCCCGATGACGGGGCGGTGAGCATGCCTCCCGGATACCGGGTGGGCTACCTGCCCCAGGAGGTCCACATCGAGGGGGAGATGACCGCTGTCGGGTGCGTCATGAGCGGGGATGCGGAGCTCATGCGTCTTGAAGAAGAGATGCGGCTCCTCGAAAAGAAGCTGGAGGCGGGGGATGCCAGGGTCCTGGATCGGTACGGAGAGGTCCAGGCGCGTTTTGGACTCCTGGGGGGGTTCGAACAGGAAACCACGGCGAGAAAGGTTCTGGCGGGGCTCGGATTCGACCAGGCGCGGATGGACGCCCGCGTCTCCGATCTTTCGGGAGGATGGCGTATGCGAGTGGCGCTGGCCCGAACCCTGGTCACGAACCCCGACCTCCTGCTTCTGGACGAACCGACCAACCATCTCGACATTCCGTCTATCGAGTGGCTGGAATCCTTCCTTCTTGACTTTCCGGGAGCGGTTCTCCTCATCTCCCATGACCGATCCTTCATGAACGGGGTCGTGGGGGGAGTCATCGAGCTTTCCGGAGGGAAGGCGACCGTCTTTACCGGCAACTACGACGCCTACCTTGCCGAGAAGGAGCGGCGGGCTCTGGCGCTTGACGCGGCCATTGCCCGTCAGGAAGAGGAGATCGCAAAGACCCAGGAGTTCATTGACCGCTTCCGCTCCAAGGCCACGAAAGCCACTCAGGTCCAGAGCCGGATCAAGGCTCTCGAAAAAATCGAGCGCCTGGAAAAGGAGGCGACCGAGAAGACCGTCCGGTTCACCTTCCCCGCGCCGGTGCGCTCCGGAGAGATCGTCGCCACCTTTTCCGAGATCGAAAAATCCTACGACGGACGCACGATTGTCCATCCCTTCGACTGGGTCCTCCGCCGGGGCATGAAGGTGGCCCTGATCGGTCCGAACGGAGCCGGGAAGTCGACCCTGCTCAAGATCATGGCGGGAGCCGTCGTTCCCGATGCCGGAAGCTACCGGACCGGCACGGGAGTCACGACCGCCTACTACTCCCAGCACCAGCTCGAAATTCTCGATCCTTCCCACACCGTTCTGGCCAGCATGGAGTCTGTGGCCCCTGACTCGGAGTCCCAGACCCGGATCAGGGGACTGCTCGGAGCATTCCTCTTCCGTCAGGAGGAGGTTTTCAAGAAGGTGGGAGTCCTGTCGGGAGGAGAAAAAAGCCGGCTGGCCCTGGCCCGCCTTCTACTCGCCCCGGCCAACCTTCTGCTTTTGGACGAGCCGACCAACCATCTCGACCTTCCCTCCCGGGAGGCTCTCGTCGGCGCTCTGGAAGCCTACCGGGGAACGCTGGTGTTCATCACCCACGACCGCTATGTCATCGAAAAAATAGCCACCGACATCATCGAAGTTCTTCCGGGGTCGATCCGTCTCTTCATGAACCACCGTTTCGAGACCTACCGCGCCAAGCGTGACGGAGTCCTGAATGTTTCGTCACCCGTGCCGCAGGGATCGTCGAAAAATATATCGGCTTCGGTGGGGGAGGAGCGCGAAAAAGGGGGAGAAGATCCGGAGATGGTTGAAAAGAGGCTCTCCTGGGTCGAGAAGGAGGTGCTTGAGCTGGAGGAAGAGGTGGAGCGCCTGTCCAGGGCCGCCTCCGGCTCCGGGCCCGAGGCCCGTCGGGCTTCCTCGAAACTCTCCGTCGCGAGGAAAAAACTGTCGGACAGAACCGCAGAATGGGAGCGCCTAGGGAGCCTGCTCGAACGATCTGTCCAACGCCCTTCCTGATCCCTTCATTCGATCGGAGGTCGGGAACGGCAGGGAGAAAAGGACAATATGAGTTCCGCCACCATCGATACCGAAAGAAAAGAGCCAACACCCGTCACGATTTTCTACCACCGTAACTGCTCCGATGGATTCGGGGCCGCCTGGGCCGCCTGGAAACGTTATTCCGGAAGACTTCCCCTGTCGTTCGTCCCCTACAACTACGGGGATCCCCTTCCGGAGATTCCCGTTGGCCAGGATGTCTTCATCCTCGACCTCTCCTTCGATCCCGTCTATCTGGCTCTTCTTCGGAACAGGGCCCATCATGTCGTTCTTCTCGATCATCACAAGAGCGCCATGGAAAAGATCGCCCCCCTTTATCCGGGGGATCCCGACATCGTCTTTGACATGGGCCGCTCGGGAGCCATGATCGCCTGGGAGCGTTTCTTTCCGGGGGAGCCGGTCCCCAACCTGATCCGTTACGTCGAGGACCGGGATCTTTGGAAATGGAATCTTCCGCTTTCGCTGGAGGTGACGACGGCGATGGCCTCCTACGCCTTCGATTTCGAGGTCTGGGACAGGCTCTGTCGAACCCTCGGATATGGCACCCTCTCGGAAGAGAACCCCCTCGTTGTCGAAGGACGCTCCATTCTCCGCTACCAGTCGATGCTACTGAAGACGGCCATTCGGGAGACCGGTGTGTGGGGCCGTTTTTCATCGGGAGAGCGGGCCTTTTTCGTCAACTCCCCGCTCCTGACTTCGGAGATCGGTGGTGCGATGAAGTCCGACACCCCTTTTGTCGTCATCTGGTCCGTCCGGAAGGATGGCCGTCTTTCGTACAGTCTGCGGGCAAGCGATGGAGGCCCCGATCTTTCAAAAATTGCCTCCCGGTACGGCGGGGGAGGACATGCCAAGGCGGCCGGCTTCCTGTCGGACGTTCCCGTTCACGAGGTCGAGGGACCCGATGGACAGCTTCGGCCCGTCTTTTGCGGCGATGGTTCCTCCGGGAAAGCCGGGAATGGGTAAGGAAAGGGGCCTTCTCCTTTTTCTGGGTACCGGCAATCCTCACAAAGCAGAGGAGTTTCGGAATATGGCCCCTCCCTTCGTATCTGTGGAGACAGCCTTTTCTTCCAATTGTCCGCCACCGGCGATCGAGGAGGAGGCGGAGACCTTTTTCGGCAATGCCTGTCTGAAGGCCCAGGCCTTCGCACGCGCCTTGTCAGGAAAAAGATCCGGCATTCTCTTTGCCGATGATTCCGGTCTGGTGGTTCCGGCCCTTTCCGGGGCCCCTGGGGTCCGATCGGCCCGTTACGCCGGACTGGATGCGACCGATCAGGAAAATCGCGAGCTCCTTCTCAAAAACATGAAGGGCCTTTCAGGCTCCGATCGTCAGGCCTTCTTCGTGTGTGTGCTGGTGGCAGTGGACATCGACACCGGAGCTCTCCGGGCCGCCTCCGCGGGCCGGGTTCCGGGACGAATCGCCAATGGACCCATGGGGGACGGCGGATTCGGCTACGATCCCCTGTTCATTCCCGACGGATACCGGGCAAGTTTCGGTGTCATGGCGACCTCCGAAAAGAACAAAATCTCGCATCGATTCCGGGCCTTCCAAAGGTTGTGCCTGGCGCTGGAGAGGCCATGAAGGGGGGGCGTCCGGGGACTCTTTTGTGGGTCAGCGTTCCCGGGCCGGAGCTTGAATCCGAAGACCGTAGATTCCTTGAAAGGATCGATCCGGCGGGAGTGGTGATCTTCCGGGAGAATGTCCGTTCTGCCGATCAGGTCCGGGAGCTCAATATGGCAATCCGGCAGAGCTGTCCATCGGGAAGGGTTTTGATCGCGGTCGATCAGGAGGGGGGGCGCGTTGCCAGGCTCAGGGAAGGGGTTCCCGCCCTCCCCCCCATGCGAGCCCTGGGGAAAACCGGGGATACGGTTCTTATCAGGGAAGCTGGCCGTGATCTCGGTCGCGCCCTCCGGGGTCTGGGGTTCGACGTGGATTTCGCTCCTGTGCTGGATGTTGATTCCAACTCCGCCAATCCCGTCATCGGGGACCGGTCCTTTTCCTCAGACCCCCGGTCGGTGGGCCTTTTGGCCATGGCCTTCGCCGAAGGGCTCGCTTCGGAAGGTATTCTTCCCTGTGGCAAGCATTTCCCGGGCCATGGCGATACCGATCTCGACTCCCATCTGGCCCTTCCGGTCGTTTCCGCTCCCTGGGAGATCCTCGAGAACAGGGAACTGGTCCCCTTCCGGATGGCCATCGACGCGGGCATTCCGCTGATGATGACAGCCCATGTTGTCTATCCGGCTTTGGACGCGAGTCTTCCGGCCACTCTCTCCCGACCGATCGTCTCCGGTCTTCTCAGGGATCGGCTCGGTTACAAAGGTCTGGTTCTGTCTGACGACCTCCTGATGGAGGCCGTCGCCAGAAGCGGTGTCTCCGTTGCCGCCGAATCGGCGCTTGCGGCCGGGTGCGACGGTTTGCTCGTCCTACGGAACAGGGATGCCGCGCTGAAGGTTTTCGACACTGTGGAGAACAAGATTCGGGAGGGCTGGAGTCCAGCGATCCGCGCCGTCGAACGCTTTGATGAATGGATGCGGGCGAACCCCTTCCGGGGAGTGGGCCGATGAGCGCCAGGGGTTCTGCCAACGTGCAAGATTCTGTCTGGATTCTCCAGGCCTTCGAAAGACGTGCACTCCCCCTTCCCTCACCTTCCCGGATCGAAGCGTGGACCATCCGCGCCCCCTCCGACAGGGCCCTTCTTGAGACTGTCTATGAGGCATTGAAGACGGCCTCGGTGGCCCGTGACCTCTCCCTTTTGGGGGTTGACCCCGGGCGCGTGTCGGAGGACCACCTGAAGGCTGTCGCTGGCCGGGTGTCGGGAGAGATCATCGACCTTGTCTCTCCCGAAACGCTGGACAACATCAGAGCCGCCATCTCCAGGCTTCTGTACGACAAGGTCGGGGGAGAACCCGATCCGGTCGTTCGCTTCATCCTTCTTACCCAGGAGCCGTGGCGGACCTATGCCCTGGCTCTCTCCGGACTTCCTCCGGAAAAGATTCGTTTCACAGGGAATCTGGATCGGCCGATCGCTCTGGGAGTTGAACGGATGATGGCGGACCATGGAAACCTGCTTCCCCGGAAAGAGATCATCGAGAATTTCAGAAAGGCCCGGGCCTTCCTGAGGGAGGAAAAAAAGAGGGTCCGACTGGAGGCCGAAAGGGAACGCCGGATGGAGCGGGATTTTCAGGACTGGGTCCGTTCTCTCTGGGGGGATAGGGAAGTCAGGCGTGAGCTGGGATTGCGTCCAAAGGAGTTCGAGGAATGGGTGGAGGGAGGCCGGATTCCGGTCGTTCTCCGCATCGAATCGATAAGAAACGGAAGACTCCGGGAACGGCGCCTTTATGACCCGGAGGCCGTCCTTAAAATAACGCCCGAGACCATCGCCAGGTGGCGGCGGAATGCCGTGCGAAGGGCCGGAAAATCCGGACAGATCCCCTTTGGAGGCCGTCCCCCCGGGCGGAGAAAAGATCAGGAACCTCCCTTTCGGCCCGGACGGGGGTGATCAGCTCCGGCGTCCGTTCCGGTAGAGCCGGCAGGCGTCAAGAAAGTGGTTCCGAAGGCTCTGGCTGAAGGAATCCCCGGACGGCATCCGCTCAGGATGCCATTGCACTCCCGCAAAAAAAGGATGGTCTGGATCCCGGAATCCCTCGACGAGGCCGTCTCCGGAGACCGCCTCGACCTTCAGCTGCTTCCCCAGCCGGTTGATTCCCTGGTGATGGAAGCTGTTGACCCTGACACGATCAAGTCCCGCAATGCCTTTTGACCCCGCCAGTTCCCTCCAGCCGTCGCCCAGGGTAACATCATGTTCCGAATCCTGATGGGCGTTCCCGTCCGGACGCATCGACGGAAGGTCCTGGACCAGCGTCCCTCCCCGAAAGACGTTCATGGTCTGGAATCCACCGCAGATCCCGAAGAGAGGAATCCCTTTTCGCTCCGACAGGGAGATCAGGAAGAATTCGAATTCCACCCTCTCCTCCGGCATCCAGTTACCCGGAAGAAATGTCGTCTCTTCGTTGTAGAAGCGGGGGGGAATGTCGGGGCCGGATCCTGACAGGACGATACCGTCCAGGAAACCAAAGTCTTCCTGATGTGGGGCATAGGAAAATGGGAGGAGAACAACCAGCGCACCGCCGTTTTGAAAGTAGGTAACGTAGGAGGTTTTCAGAAAAAAACGGGGATCACGGCCGGGTTCCGCCGGAGCGTAATCGGTCGTGATCCCGATAAGAAGGGGGTTCATGGGGGGAACGGCCCCTCAGGAATCCTGGTTCGACGCCGGACGTGAGGCAGGCCGGAAAGGTCGTGAGCCCGAAGAGGAATAGGGCTTTCGCGGCCCGGAAAGCGGACGGTCCCGCTTCCAGTCGGAACTGCCATCTCTCGTCGAATCCGGTCGATTGCCCGAGCGGAAGGGCGGGCGGGAATCCCCTCTGCGGTCTTCGGTCCGATAGGGCCGGTCGGATCGTTGGCCGGCCCGGGGGCCGGCGCTCCGGAAGGGGCGGTTTGCCGAAGAGGAGGGGGGAGGGGAGAGCGGAGAAACCGGGACCGAGTTGCCAAGGAGGCGCTCGATGTCCCGGAGAAGGGGCCTGTCCGCCGGATGGCAAAAGGAAATGGCCCGACCGGAGCGACCGGCTCGTCCGGTTCTTCCGATCCTGTGGACATAGTCTTCGGGGGATTGTGGCAGGTCATAGTTGACGACGCAAGTCACCGTATCGATGTCGAGTCCGCGGGCGGCGACGTCGGTCGCGACAAGGATCCGGGTCTGTCCGGCGCGGAACCGTGAAAGGACACGGTTTCGCTGGGACTGGCTCTTGTCCCCGTGGAGGGCGTCGCTCGGGAATCCATCCCTCAGAAGGGCCTCCGAAAGTTCTTCCGCGCTCCGCTTGGTTCGGGTGAAGATCAGTGTCTGCCCTTCCGTGGTCTGAGGTTCCGTCAGAATGGTTTTCAGAAGTCCCCACTTCTGGGATCCATGGCCGATCGAGACGACCTCCTGGTCGATGGAGACGGGGGGGGCGCCGGATGTCTCAAGCCGGATCAAAACAGGGTCTTTCTGGTAGGTTTTTGTCAGGTTCTGGATCCGGGTCGGAAGTGTGGCCGTGAAAAGGAGGGTCTGCCGATCCGCAGGAAGTGCCTTGAGAATGGTTTCGACATCGGGAAGGAATCCCATGTCGAGCATGCGGTCGGCTTCATCGAGGACGATGGTGTGGACGTGGGAGAGGGAGATCGTGCCCCGCTGCATGTGGTCAATCAGGCGTCCGGGGGTGGCTATGGCCAGATCCCACGGACGTCTCAGATTGTCCATCTGGCGACGCATGTCGGTCCCTCCTACAAGAAGGACCGTCCGGCTCCTGAGGTACTTGCCGTATTCCCGGGCCGACCGTTCAATCTGTCCCGCCAGCTCCCGGGTCGGGGAGAGGACAAGAATCTGGTGTCGGATCCGGTCCCCCTGGGCGCGCTTGTTCCTGTGGAGCGAGGGGAGAAGGAATCCGCCCGTTTTCCCGGAGCCGGTCTGGGCGACACCCAGAACATCGCGCCCTTCGATGATCGGAGGGATGGTCTGTTTCTGGATCGGAGTCGGGGAGTTGTGGTTGAGGTCGGAAAGCGCGCGCAGAAGATCCGGGTTGAGGCCGAGGGACTCAAAAGACATTGTTGCTCCTAATGGATAACCTAACATGATTGGTGGCGGCGGGAATCGATTCGGGGACAAGACAAGTCCGACTGGAAGCTTGGAGCCATATGGCACCGCGACGCGTCCGAGCCGCAATGGAGCGGAATCGGATATCGGACGCCGAAAGGACCTGTCCTTGTCAACAGAGTGCCGGGAAGGTTTGCAGAGACTTGAACACGCGGTCGGACGTTGGTCCATCTGGCAGGGTCAATTCAATGAGTTCCGGCAAATTCGGCGCATGCTAGCGACGCGATACACAATCCATGATGCCCGACGTATATCTGCTGTTTATTATCAACCGGTCTGTTCCGAAAGTCAAGAGAGGTCGGGGCTTTCTGTCGGATTGGTCAAGGAAGTCTTTTGTAATCGATGGTTTCCGTGCAGATACGGAGGGAGTGAGCCCAGAAGGAAAAATAAAGGGGCCGTCGCCGGCCCCGGAGAAACTATTTGAGGGTGGAAAGCTTTGCCTGCTGGGAATTGGAGAGCACCTTCGCCGCGGCGAGGTGGCCGGCCAGATGGTCTGCGGTGGCCTGCGCCATGAGCCAGGCGATGGCATGGAGATCTTTGTGGATTTTGGACGAAGAGGGGTGCGGGGTGGAGGCCATCTTCAGGTAGGAAGCCCGCAGGGATTCGATCTTCTTCATCTGGGCCAGGGAACGGTCGAGCATGTGGCGGCGAATGATCTTGAGCTTCTTCACCTGCTTGTCGGAGAGGCCGAGATCCTTGGCATGGGCGAGCATGAAGGTCACTCCGGGATGGTTCTTGAAGACCTGGGGCAGAAGGAAATCTGTTCCGGCTTTCTTGCGGAAGGTGTCAAATTTCTTCGCAGTCTCCGCTCCGGTCAGGGGAGGCAGATTGTCCGCCCCGGAAAGGGCCGGAAAGGAAAGTAAGGCGACCGCAGCCGTCATGGAGAAAAACAAAGAGGCTTTTTTGAACATCTCGTCTCCTTCTGAATTCATCGGATCAATTTATGAAAAAGCCAGAACCCGAAGGTCTGGCTATGCGCGAAACATTCATTTTCCGTGATCGAAAAGCTTACTTCGTGGCCAGAACCCAGTCGGCCACTTCCTTTGCCTGATCCATGGACATGCCCGGGTGGGGGGGCATCATCATTCCCCCGGTGACCTTGTTCCAGTGACCGTTTCCCCCTGCGATGATCTTTTTCGCCAGCATTTCATCGGCTCCCTTCTGGCCCCGATAACGATCTGCCACCATTTTGAAGGAAGGCCCGACCATTTTCTGGTCAATGGAATGACATGCGAAACATCCCTGCTCATTGATCAGCGACTTGACATCCGTAGCCCAGGACGGAGATGAAAGGGCAAGAAACGAAATGATTCCAAGAGAAACTCCGACGGTTTTCATGGTTCACTCCTTTATTTTCCGGCTATGCCGCCCCTTCGTGGATCGCGTTGGAGAAGATCTCTCCGTCCAACTTCAATCAAATTATATCGCCTCGTCAGGAAAAGGCAATATTGAAAAATTCTGTCGGAGGGCTCTCTGGAGAGGGAATACCCATTTCTGACGATGAAAAGAAAGGTGATTTGAGCGTCGCATGTCAGCGTCGCGGGGAGTCCTGGAGATCCCGGAGAGCCTCCCTGGCCTGGACGACTCTCTGGTTTGCGGCTTTTCTGAACCACTGGAGGGCCTGCTCCGGGTCTTGTGGAACCCCTCTCCCGTTCCGGTAGAGGACCCCCAAAATATACTGGGCCTGGGGATGGCCCGTCTCGGCAGCCATTGACAGCCAGTGGGCGGCTTCGGACGCGTCCTGCGGGACTCCCTGTCCTTCCAGGGTCATGATCCCGAGATTGTACTGCGCCTCCGCATCATCCTGCAGCGCGGCCTTTCTGAACCAGAGAGCCGCCTCGCCCGGGTCGGAGGGAAAAAGGCCCCGGCCGGTCCGGAGCATCAGTCCCAGCCGGCACTGGGCCTCGGCCAGGCCCTGCTCGGCCGCTCTCCGGATCCAGTGGACCCCCTCCCCCTCGTTCCGGGGAGTTCCTTTTCCCTCCAGATGAAGGAGCCCCAGACGGAGCTGGGCTTCGGGAAGACCCGAAAGGGCGGCCTTTTCGGTCCAGGAAAATCCTTCCTTCTGAAGGTCTCCGGATTCTCCCTCGCTCAAAAGGGTCCCCAGGCGAAGCTGCGCGTCAGGATGACCTTTCTCTGCAGCAACCCGGTATAGTCCGATGGCCGCGGGTCGATCGGAATCCATCCGGTCGCCCGCTTCCAGAATCAGGCCGAGACGAAAGGCGGCCTGGGGATGGCCTCCCGCCACGGCCATTTGGAGCCAATGGATCCCCGACTCGGAATCGGTTTCCCCGGTGCGATTGTCGAGATAATGAATCCCCAGACGGAACTGGGCCTCGGGGATTCCCGTTTCGGCCGCTCTCCGGATCCATGCGAGCGCTTCTTCCGGGGAGTTCAGGTCCGGATCCTCCTGATAGAGGATCCCCAGTCTGAGCTGGGCCTCCGGATTCCCGTTCTCCGCGGCCCTCCGGGTCCATTCAAGGCCCCGGACAGGGTCGGGGACGACCCTGTCTCCCTCGAGATAGAAACGGCCCAGAAGGGCTTCCGCTTCAGGAACGCCTCCCTCAGCGGCGGCTGTGAGCCAGTGGATTCCTTCTTCCGTCGTATCCGGGGTCTCGAGAAGATGGAGCGCGAGAAGAAGGCGGGACCCGGGATGGCCGGCTTCCGAAGCTTTCCTGATCCACTCCAGACCTTCCCGGTGGTCCTCCGGGGAGTCGCCTGAGACCAGCCTCCGTCCCGCCTCGTACTGGGCCTCGATCTGACCGGCTCCCGCGGCCAGTCGAAACCAGCGCAGGGTCTGCTCGTCGTACCAATCCTCCCCCCGCCCCTGACACCGCAGAATGGCCGCCCGGAACTGGGCTTCGGGAAGACCGGACTCAGCGGCCCTTGCGACCCAGCCCCCCCCTTCCTCCCGGGTTGCGGGATCCGCCGTGTCTTCGAGAAGGATTTTTCCCAGTGCGAGCTGGGCCATCGGGATTCCGGCTTCGGCGGCCGTTCTCAGCCATTCGATCACCTGCGCACGCTCGGCCTGGATCTCTCCGAGGAGGGCGAGTTCCGAAAGGGCCTCCAGGGCATCGGGAAGAGCCTGATCCGCAGCTTTTCGGATCCAGGCGATCCCGGATTCCCTGTCCCCGTCCTCTAGCTGCAGCCGTCCCAGTGCGAGCTGGGACCGGGGATCTCCCTTGCCGGCAGAGACTTCGAACCATTCCCGTGCCTTGTCCCGGCGACCCCTTTCAAGCTCCCATGTCGCGAGAAGGTATTGCGCCTCCGGAAGATCCTTTCTGGCCGCGCGTTCGAGAGAGGTGTGCGCCATCTCCTCGTCCCGGGGGAGCCCCCCCCGCCCTTCCCTGTGGAAAAAGGCGAGGGCAAGGTGAGCTTCCGGGAGATCCAGACGGGCCGCCTGGGCGAGCCATCGCAAGGCTTCCTCGTCATCGGCCGGAATCCCACCACGTCCTTCGATGGAATAGAGAGCCATCTGAAGCATGGCCTGGGGAATTCCTCCTTCGGCAGCCTTCCTGAACCAGAAGACTAGTTCTTCGTCGATCCCCGGGGGATTTTCCGGGTTTTTTTCCAGGAGCTTCGCCAGACGGTACTGGGCCATGGGAATATTGGCCAGGGCCGCCATCCTGAAATAGAGGACCGCGGTCACGGAATCTGGTTCACGGTTTGGGGAGCCTTCTTCCAGGCGGATTCCCCATTCAAGCCAGGCTTCCGGGAGCTCTTTTTCAGATGCCCGGCGAATCCAGTCTTCGCCGGCCTCCTGGTCGGCCTCAATCCCACCCCGCCCTGTCTCGAGATACTGGCCGAACCGGAGCATGGCCTGGGGAACTTCATGTTCCGCGGCAATCCGGAAAAGTTCGGCGGCCCGGACTTCGTTCGGCGTGCCCACCGCTCCCGCCTCTTCAAGGAGCCCCAGTCGGTAGGCCGCTTCCGGGTGGCCCTGGTCGGCCGCTGCCGCAAAAAGACGTGCTGCGTTCCCGGGGTCGGCGGGAAGATCCTGCCCTTCCATGGTCAACAGCCCCAGACGGTACTGGGCTTCGCGATCGCCGGCTTCCGCCGCACGAATGAACCATTTGATGGCCTCCCCCATGTTCCGGGGGACATGAAGTCCTTCCTGGTAGATCTCGCCCAGAATCCCGAGCGTCTCGTTCAGGCCCTGGTCTCCCGCCTTCTCGAACCATGGAAGTGCCTTGGCCGGATCGGTGGTGCCCGTCAGAAGGCCTTTCTGGTAGAAAAGTCCCACCTGGTATTCCGCCTCGGCGAGACCTTGCACCGCGGCTTTCATGAACCAGTAGAAGGCGAGTGAGGTGTTTTGTGGAACGCCTCGTCCTTTGAGATGGAGGGTTGCCATCAGGTACTGGGCCTCGGGGTCTCCCGAGAAAGCGGCCTTCCGGATCCATCCGAGACCCTCCTCCTCCTGTCGCGGGGGGGCCTTTCCTTCGAGGATGAGGGCCCCCAGAAGGGCCTGGGCCCGGACATGGTTTTTTTCCGCAGCTTGCTGGAACCAAAGAATCGCCTGGTCGCAGTTTTGTTCGACGAGCCGCCCCTCGTAGTAAAGAAGCCCGATGTTGAACTGGGCCTCCGGGTCCTCCGATTCTGCCGCTCTCATCAGCCAGTCGCGCCCTTCATCGGGCTGGAAGGAGGGATGTCCCTCATCCATCAGAAGAAGCCCAAGATAATACTGGGCCCGGCTTTCGCCCTTCTCCGCCGACTTTCTAAACCAGAGGAGCGCCCTTTCAGGGTCCTTTGGAAGGCCTCGTCCATGGAGACAGGCCAGTCCCAGGTTGAACTGGGCGGCGAGATCGCCCGCCTGGGCCGCTTCCTCGATCCACTCGACGGGGTTGATCTCCTCCTCCGGGAGGACTTTCGCCTCCAGGTAAAGGGTGCCATAGAGGCTTTTGGCCTCGATCATTCCCTGTCGCGCCGCCTGCTTGATGAGTGAGGCACCCCGTGAGAGCGACTGGGGAATTCCCCGGCCCTCGAAGAGCATGAGTCCAAGATTGTACTGGGCGGGTGCGAGGCCCTGTTCCGCCGCCCGTTCGAACCAGAGGGCGGCCTGGGCAAGGTCCTGCGGGACTCCCTTCCCCTTGAGGTGGAGGAGTCCCAGATTGTATTGGGCCCGGGGGTTTCCCTGGTCGGCGGCTTTCCTGATCAGGCGGGCCGCTGGAACAGGATCGAGTCCCTTCAGTGTGGTAGATGTTCCGGAGTCATAGGCTTTGAGGTTGAAGAGGAGACCAATCTTTTGCCACATAGGGGCACCGCTACGGATTGAGGATGGATCTCCCCTTAACGGGCATTCCTGACGTGTGAAAGGAAGCCGCGCGAGGGATGGCAGGACAGGAAAAAGCTCCGCCAGAATTTTCCTGATGATCGGATTGTCTGACGCAAGAAATTTGCCAGGTCATGTGTGACGGGAGAATCGGGACCGGGGATTCATCGAAATACGGATCCGGTTCCCCCCAGGAGAGGCGTTGAGGGGAGAATGAGAGGAATCCAAAGGCGAACCTTTGAGGTTGAGATCCAGGTAAAAGTTTGAGGACGCGATATTTTCTGTGGATTTAAAAAATATCGGCGGTATCTGCGGAAGAGATTTTCGGGCCATCTGAAATAAAGGTCTGACGGGAGGGAAGGACAAAAGTCCAGGGTTCCGGAAGAAAAGAAGGAAAAGGAAATGTCAGCTTATTTGACGGCTCGACGGTTTTTGTCAAAAAGGCTGACAGGTCCGACTCCCGACTCCCGTCTTTCTTTTCGCCGCAGGGAAACCTCGGATTAGCGGGGAGTCTTTCCTGCGATCCATCGGGCACACTCCGCCATCGAAACCGCGGCGGGGGTTTCCGGAAAAACATCGAGGAGGCTCTCCCCCTTGGCGAGGGACAACTCGACGGTGGGGTCTTCGGGGATGACGAATGGACAGAGCCTTCTCGCCAGAATTTGACGGAAAACGTCGTATACATCCTGATGGAGAGGATGGTCCGGGACGAATCGATTGAGCACGTAGAATCGTTCACAGTAGCGGGATTCCTCCCTTTCAATCCTCTCGAAGGTCTTTTCCATGTCCTTGACGGAAAGAAGCGATGGCAGGTCGGGCCTGATCGGTGAGAGCAGAATGGAGGCGAGCCCTGACGCCTCTTGGAAGGATTGTCGGGTCATGGGAGGGGCGTCGATCAGAACCATCGGGTTGGAGCACTCCATTTGGGAGAGAAAGGTCGAGGCCTGTGCGACGATTTCGTCCCGAAGTCCTGTAAGGAATCCTTCCTCCGATTTCCCTTCCTGGAATTCTTCAGGTTCGGGACGGATGACGATGATGGGAACCCCGGTCGGCTCGTAGGTGTAAAATGTCCAGTTTCTTCCGATCCGGATCGACTCTTCATGGTGGAAGATCATGAAGAGATAGGGGTAGAGGCTGGTTTCGTTCAGGTCGATCAGAAGGGAGGGACGGCCACGGCGGGCGTTTTCGACGGCCAGGACGGAGGTCAATGTGCTGCGCCCGCTTCCTCCCGCCAGGCTGGACAGCATCATGACCGGCCATCGGTCCGGGGACGGGGGAAGGGATGGGACGAGGTCGGAGACGGCGGCCTTGATTCCTTTCCACTCCTCGGGTTCCCGGGCGATCGCCGGAGGAGCCTCGAGAGGCCTGAACACTTTCCGGCTGCGGAGGGGAGGCATGACGAAGGCGGCATTCGGCCTTTTTTCTCCAATGGCTCCGGAAATGCCGAAAGGGGATTCCGGGGATTGGGGCGAAGTGCCTTCCTCTCGCTCGAAGGTCCTTTCGGGTGTCCGGAGGGACACCTTTTCGAATTCGCGATAGGGACGGGGATTGTCCTTGGTGGTATTGAATATTTCGAGGACTCTCCTGATGTCCGATGAGAGGCTCATCATGATCTCCTGCAGCTGGCCGTCGGGGGGCTCGTCTTTTGACTATTCATTTTGTGCTTCAGTAGAGAAAATACCACGAAACCCCCTCATATCCCCCCACTCCCGGAAAGGCCGAGGAGCCCAGAATGCCTCCGTCGAAAAGAATGGACGAGTCGAGCGGGGCGAGCCACAGCCGAAGGGCCACGCCGCCCTGGAATGCATCGTAGCTCGCGTTTCCCTGAGTGATGAACTCGGGTCCGAGATCCAGCCGGAAGCGCCGGGAATCCCCGTCCCAGACGGGAGTGAGATAGCGCGCCTGGAAGTAGACATAATCGATGTATCCCGTGAAGTTCGCGAAGAGGTCCAGTCCCCCGCCCAGGAAGTTCCAGAGAAGATCGGTCTGGAGAAAAAGCCCCGTGACGGTACCCGGCGGCGTGAGAGTCTGAAAGTGCTGGGCGACGGCGACCCCCGCGTCTCCCTCCCAGTATCCGAATGACGTCGGGAACCGGATTCCCACGGCGGGGGTGAGTCCTTCGTAGGACTGGGAGAGGAAGGAGGTGTCGGTCGGGGTCGGATGGTATTCGAAGGTGAAGGCATTTCCCATCAGAAAGAGATGCAGAAGGGGAAATGCCTCGCCTCCGTTCCCGGATGAGAACTGCCCGAACCCCGTGAGAGGAATGATGTCCCCGATCTGGGCGTAGTAGTACTGGGTGTACTGGGTAAAGGCCGTTTCCCCGGCCATGAGCTCGAGATGCCCCCTGGTCTTGCGCTCCTTTTCCTTTTCGATGGAGTCGAGGGCCGTTCGGGCCTGAATGGACAGAATCGAGCTGTCCAGTGGAGTCTCTCCCGCGGGCGGCGGAAGCCTGAGGGCCGCCAGGGCCTGCTTGATGTCCGATTCTGCCTGTCCGAAATGTCCAAGAATCCGATCGTTGTCCGCCATGGCGAGCAGAAGTCGCGGATCCCGGGGATGACGGGCCAGTGCCTTCTCCAGGATCTTTCTGGCAATGAGGGGGTGTTTTTCAGATTGTTGCAGACGGGCCTCTAGAAGCGCCACCCGGACGCTCCGGGGCCACCGTCCGGCGGCGTCGTCGATCCATACCTCCGCCTGGAGCGTGTGGCCGGTCGCGATGGCCACCCCCGCCGCGGCCTCATAGGAATTGACAGTCGATCCCGGACCGAGCTCACGGACAAGCCGGTAGGCTTCGCGGGTTTTTCCCTGGGACTCCAGAATCGAGGCTTCCTGTTCCCGGTAAAACGGGTCCGAAGGATGGCGGCCGGCATGGGATTTCATGCGGGAAAGGGCCCGGTCGAATTCATTTTTTGCCAGCAGTTTTTGCTCTTCCCGCAGGGCCCGGAGATGGTGGAGTCTCCGCAAATCCCTGAGCTCTTCCTGTGTGAGACCCCGGCTTGCGTCCAGGCGTTTCAGAAGCGTGGCCAGGGGGTGGAAGGCGCCGGCGTCGAGCATCGTCCATCCCCAGCCGATCTTGTGATTTGCCGGAGCGGGCAACTGAAGGGCCTTTCGAAAAGCCTTCCGGGACAGGGACGGATGATCCGTGCGGGCGAAGATCTCTCCCTCGGTCACCAGAAAATCCGGGCTCCCCTCAAGGTTCGTCCGGAGGGAGGGATTGAGTGAGACGAGGAGGTCGAGGGCCTTCCGGTTGTGGCCTTCGTGCGCATAGAGAGAGAGCAGGCCATCCCAGGCGGAAGGGTCTTCTGGGGAGAGCGTGATCGCCCTCCGGTAAAGGGCTTCAGCCCGGGAATCTCGACCCATGCGAACATCGAGTCCTGCCTGGGCGATTTTCAGGACAGGCTGATCCGGGTGGATCCGGTCCGCTCTTCTGTAGTCTCGCAACGCGGAGGTCGTCTCTCCTTTGGCCTCTTCGGATTTCGCCTTTTCCATGAGGCTCCAGAAGGCTATCTGGGACGAAAGGTCCCTCTCTTCCCTGGTCTGAAGCGGGGAAAGAGGGAGATGGCGGGCTGTGGAAAGAGACCGGCGGGCTTTTTCGAACTTTTTTGCCCCCAGATAGGCGTAGGAGAGGCCGATCCAGTATCCGGAATTCCGGGGGTCCTGGCCGACGAGTCGGCGGAAGCGGGAGATGGCATTTTTGTAGTGCGCCCGTTCGAGGGAGCGGTAGGCATTCCGGGATTCGGGTCCGGAGGAGAGGGCGAGTTTTTCCGCAAGGCCGAGCTGCTCCCGGAGAAGGAGATCCTTCGGATGGACGGACAGGTAGGCCTTGAGTTCCGGAATGTTGCGCGGGAGGGTCCCTTCCCAGATCAGTACCTGTCTCCATGCCGCCGTGGCGGTGTCCGAAACGGGGGAGGACGTCATGGCCATGGGCTTCAGGATGTCGAGGGCGTCCCATCGGGATGCTGACCGGTAGGAGAGAATCTTCCCCAGGGCCAGCTGGTAATGGAGGCTGTCGGGATAGCTCTGGACGAGGCCCTCGAGCTGGCGGACCGAGTCCCGGTAACCGTCCTTCGTATGGACCAGGTCGTTGAAGTATTCGACGGCGTAGCGCGGCGGTGGCGGGTAGGGGCCAAAGGCTTTCTGATAGTGCACGAGCGCCCGGGAATAGAGATGCCGGACGTTGTTTGCCCGGGCCCTGGCGATCTCCCGGCTCCATTCGGAGCCCATCCTGGCCTCTCTTGCGAAGGCCGGAAGGGAAGGATCCTGTGGATTGAGCTTTCTCAGCGTGGCGATGTATTTTTCGGCCAGTGGCCGCTTCCCCCGGCGGAGGGCGTCGGAGGCGAGGGAAATCAGGGCGGGTCTGTTGGTCGGATCGAGAAAAAGGAGTTGACGGTAGGTCTGTGTCGCGAGGTCGTCCCGGCCGTGAGATGCCCAGAATTCCGCCTTTTTTTCAAGGGTCAGCGTGACGGGCGATTCTGCTCCGGCGCTTCGGGGTAAGGCCGCAGAAATCAGGATAAAAAAGCAGAGGAGGACAAGAGACAGGAAGGGGGGGCGACGACAGTTCCGCAAGGGCATGGAAAGGCTCCGGGGGATGAAGATCATGGGCCCTGTCTCCGGGCAGCAAGGTTCGGAAGGATCCGGGACAGGATCCAGGCAAGGATGAGGCTGAGCGCAAGGATAACCAGCAAGATACCCAACGGATGGGAATAGAACCAGAATGTCAGGGCGGTCAGAGGGGGAAGATGTCCGAGGGAAAAGCGGTCTTCCGGAACGAGAAAGGAGTGGATCCGGGAGGGGCTCACCACGCTCACCTGCCCGAAGATGTCGGAAAAGTGCCGCGGGTCGAACAGGATCCGGTCCATGGAAAGCAGGGATTGTTCGCTCACGCCCCCAAGAGAGAGGATGACCCGGCGGGGGGCCAGCGGAGAAACATCCTCCTCCATCACGCCAAGGGGGCTCCGGTCTTCCTTGAAATATGCGGCGAGGGCTTCGGGGCCGTAGGCGGCAGGAGGAGGGTTGGACCACCGCAGGAAGGTCTCCAGCCGGCTTTCGAGGCGGATGCGGGAACGGGTCTCCGGACTGTCCTGGGGAAGCGCCTTCCCGTATCGGAGGAGGAGGGGGTTCGAGTCGTAGGTCCCAATGAGGATCAGGTTCCGGTCTTTGACCGCGGAAATTTGATCGGGAGTCGCGATGGACAGGTAGAGCCCCGGAAAGCCCGTTTCCCCGGACAGGAATGCCATAAGATGGAGAAAGATCTGGATGTCCCCCGCCCCGGGGGCATCGGGGAGAACGACGGCTGTCCCCCGGAGATCGGGGTAGCGCGTGAAGGGATACCCGCCGTTCGGAACGAGCCGGAGGTTCGGAAGGCGGACGTAGTGGGGGATCGCGCGGAGATCGATCGAGGAGTCGCCCAGAATCGTCCCATGGAGGCGGGGATTGTGGTTCGCCGTGCAGGAGAGGACCCCCGGGATCGCCGATCTGAAGTTGAAGTTGAGCCGGAGGACATTTCTGAAAGGCGTAAGATCCTTCAGGTTCAGAAAAACGGTTCGTTCCTGGTCGGCTTCTTTCCCCGTTGTCGCGGGAAGAGGAATGGAGTCCTGGAATTTCTTGTTGAGCAGGAGGTCAAGATGCGACCGCTCCTCTCCCGGAAGGGTGGCGGTGCGATAGTGGAGCTTCAGGGGAAAGGAGGTCTGGTGCCAGACAAAGAGGTCCGACGGGAGTGAAAATCGGATGGGAATGGATCCGGTTCCGCTCACTTCGAGGCTGTTTTTTTTCGCCAGGGTTCCAAGTGTGACGGGCTGGCGTGTGTCGATCCAGTGGGGGGCGTCATTTTTTCCTCTCGAAAGGGGAAGAACGATATGGGAAAGGGTCGCCACGGATCCCGAGGCGTCAAACTGGCCGAGGGCAAGTCCCAGGGCGGCGGTGCGGACCTCGCCGGAGTTCCGGCCGAGGATCAGGAGAATTTTTCCGTAAGGATCGGCCGGATTGTCAGCGAGAGCCAGGGTCGGCCCGCCGACTGCCGGAAGAAAGGTCCAGGGAGGGGTCTGCGACGTTGTGGCGAGCAGAATCAGGTTCCCTGTGGGAAGGGAGCGGGGATCGCCGGGAAGTCCTGTTCTCTCATGAAATCGAAGAGGGATATTCTCGCTCCTGACGCCGATCCAGGAGGCCGTGATGCCGGCGGCTTCGAGGATCGGGATATCGGTCTGTCCCATCAGGAAGGAAATGGACCGCGTTCCGGTCATGGCGTGGTAGAGGAAGGGAAGGGGAAGGTCGGACAAGCGGTTGGGGAAATGGATCCTTATTCCGGAGAGAGAGACCGTGCTTGTCGGGGCAATCCGGATGAAGGGGCCCGTGTAAATCGTGTCGCAGGGATGCTTCGGGTCCTTCGCTACCCGGATCCGGAGGGAGTCGAGCGGGGTGACGAGGTAGGGAGGGATGGAAAAAGTGGCCGTTTGAAGGGTCGGCGGAGAGGTGAGACGCGCGGGAGGAGGGGGAAGGAACCCGACAGCGGTCTCATTGATGTCGACCTCAAGCCGTGGAGTGTGGGAAGGGCCTTTCTGGGGGATATAGGAAAAACGGACCATCACCGACCCCTGCTCCACCATCTGGCTGGGAGGAACCCCGAAGAAGGCGCTCCTGTCCATACTGGTTCCGGAGATCGTCACGCCCTGTCTCCATCCGAGTTCGGAGAAGGTGAATGATTTCGTAAATCCCCTGTAAGGCTCAACATTTTTTGCAACGGAGAAAGGCGGGAGGGGATCCGCGGTGGTCAATGTCGGCGCCCCAAGAAAGGGGAGCAGGGAGAGTGTCAGGAGAAAAAATTGTTTGGCCCCGGCCCTGATGCTCCTTCTCACGAGGCCTGCCGTTCCCGGAAGAGAGCCCGGATGAGCCGGAGCTGTCCGAGCATGGCGAACTTCGAAAGTCTTCCCAGGCTGGCGATGATCCTGTCCTGTCGGTTCTGGGATCGGACCCTGATCCAGGCATCAGCCCTTCCGTAAAGGATAAGGACGAGGTTCCGTTCTTCCGCCAGGGTCAAAGGGAGAAAGTTGAGCCGGACGGAAAATTCGTCCAGGCCGACGACCTCGCAGGGAAATTCGTACACGTTGTCGAAAAGGGCGATCTGCAGCAGGAGACGTTCTCCCATGGCGAGGGAGTCTCCCGGCCCGATCCTGAGGCGGACCCCGAGATCGGAGATGTCCTCCGTGTCCCCGGAGAGGACCTTCAGGCCGGGACCCAGGATGCGGGAAGGAAGAGTCAGGGGAATGCGGGGGCGATTTCTCCGCTGGGTCGTTTCCCAACCCACCGCGAGCGTGGCACCCAGGACGATCATGTTGTGCAGGACCCAGACAAGAGTCAGAACGATGGTGGGAACATCTCCGAGATGCCGGCTGTAGCGATAGATTCCGGCCACCAGTCCTCCGAGGTTCAGCAGCCAGAAAATAACGAAGGGACGCGCGATCCTGGAGTCGAAAAACTCTTCCCGGATGATCCCCTCCTTGGATGTGACGTTGAAGCTTCCGGCCTTGGGGGTGAGGATGGCCATCACGGTGGGGAGAAAAATGTAGGGGGCCAGGGTCGTTTCATAGACCTCGTTCCAGAATGAATGGCGGTGATTCCCCTGGATGGTGGAGTTTGTGAGGAGGGCCATGGCAAGAACAGGAAATGCATAGGCCGCGATGGAATAGGCGTCGGCATCGAAGATCTTGATGCCGAAATAGAGGTAGGCGAGAGGGGCGAGAAGGAAGATCATCCGGGGGAGCGAAAAAAGAAAATGCATCATTCCGTTCAGATAGCACAGCCTCTGGAACAGACCAAGGCCCGGAGTGAGGAGGGGATTGTCGATCCGGAAAATCTGGATCATGCCCCTGGCCCACCGGATCCTCTGCCGGATGTGGGCGGAAAGGGTCGTCGTGGCGAGTCCTGCGGCCTGGGGCAGATTCAGGTAGGCCGATTTCCATCCCTTCCTGTGAAGGAGGAGGGAGGTATGGGCGTCCTCCGTGACCGTGTCCACGGCGATACCCCCGATCTCCTCGAGGGAGGAGCGTCTGAGTACGGCGCAGGAGCCGCAGAAAGTCGTCGCATCCCAGAAATCGTTTCCATCCTGGACGACTCCGTAAAACAGGGCCCCTTCGCTGGGAATATCATGGAAGATGCCGAGATTCCGTTCGTAGGGGTCGGGGGAATAGAAATGATGGGGGGTCTGGACGAAGGAATAGCGGGGATTCTTCTCAAGGACCCCGGTCGTCGTCTGAAGAAAGGAGCGTGTCGGAATGTGATCGCAGTCGAAGATGGCGATGTACTTTCCGCTCGAACGGCTGAAGGCGTAGTTGAGATTTCCCGCCTTGGCATGGCGGCGTTCGGGGCGGGCGAGATACTCGACCCCCGCCGCGTCGGCAAAGTCCCGGAACTCCTGCCGGTTACCATCATCCAGAAGATAGATCTTCATCTTGTCCGGGGGCCAGTCCATGTTCAGGGCCCCGAGAACTGTGGGCCGGACGACGGACAGAGGCTCGTTGTAGGTGGTGATGAAGACATCCACGTGAGGCCAGAGCCCCGAGTCTTCGGGAAGAGGTTCGGCCTTCCTCCGGAGAGGAGAGAGAGACTGAAAGTATCCGAGCACCGTGACGGTCCATGAGAAGAGTTCGGCTCCGAAAAGCATGAATATGAAAGGATATTCGTATCCATGGATTAGCGGGTCTCCGATGCCCAGCGTCTGGGTGGCTCGCCACCAGGCGTAGCGACCGGTGAGGGTGATGGAGATGAAGATGAGCGAGATCAGCATCCATCGTCGCCCGGGAAAGGCGAACCGCAAGAGAAGGGCGATCAGAAAGAGGGATCCCCCCAGCCAGATCTGGGTTGTCCAGTCTTTCGCCGGGACCGCCATGAGGAAAAAAAGCGGGAGGAGTCCCGCCAGGAGAAGCGCGACCTGTAAAGGAAAGAAAATTCCCGGATTTTTGGACGACAAGGGAGCACCTTCATCTCTTGGATGGTGGGGCCGGGCCGTGTCCCGCAGGTGTCCGCCACCGTTTTGCAGCCCTACTCCTGTGACGCCGTGGTTGAATCCCAGGGAGCAGAATAAAGACAGAATGAAAGGGTCTGTTGGCGGCGGTGGGAATCACCCCCTGGGATTTCCTTTCTGTCCGGACGATTCGTTTTGGGCGTAAATGATTGGTAGTTATCATGCAAGTTTTGTGCTATCAGACCCTAGGATGGAAGCCATCGGGACCGCATGTTTTTCTGAAGTGTCGATAGTTCAGGTGTTAAAAAGACTGACAGGATGAGGGAGTTACCTGTCAATGACTTTGACAGGCGGGAAAATTGGGGTGGAAAGCAGGGGTCATTCCTTTTGCAACCGGAAGCGTAAGGTTCCCGTTTCCGTCGAATGAAAATCGTGCGTCGAGGAATCCGGTTCCGAAGAGGGCGAGAACCTGGTCGTAATAGGCGGGGGGGGTTCCATAAAGTCCCTTGTGACATGCGAGGCTCAATAATAGCCGGAGCTCACTCACGGCCTTCGTTTTCCCCTGGGCCCGGAGCCCCGGAAGCAGGGCCGCCGAAAAACCGGCCGGACCGGTTCCGGCGGTCCAGCCTGCAACAGTGTTCGCATAGAGTGGTGCCCGGAAACGGCGCTCGACATCCCGGAACATGTTCGACATGTGCGCGAGGAGACGCTTTTGAACGGGGTTACGGGAGGGAAGGAGTCCGGCCCAGAGGTAGGCTCGGATGGCATCGTAGCTTCCGATGGGACCCGTGACGGGATCAGGACGGACAAGGCCGTCTCGCGTGACTGCGAACCAGTCCGGGACAAAGCCGTGGGGGGCGATGGCGTTCATGTGCGTCAGGGCGGCTTCGAGAATCTCCTTCCAGCGGTTATGGTGGGAGACTGAGGTCAGTCGGAGCAGGATCTCCGGGGCGAGATAGCTGGGGTTGAGACGGGTCATTCCGCCCGGGAGGCGAAATCCCCAGGGGCCCGGGAGAAGCGCCCATCCGTATCCTTCCAGAAAGACGACTTCGTTTTTTTCGATCAGGGAAAGGAGGCGGCGTCCCTGCGATGCGTAGTCAGGACGGTTCCAGATCCGGCCAGCCTCGATGAGGGAGTAGGCGATCCAGCAATCGGCGTCGGAGGCCGAATTGATGTCCAGGATTCCCCATTTTCCGTCCGGGCGCCTCCCCCAGAGCCAGGCCGGAAGATGACGATCAAGGTCTCCCTGGGCCAGGTTGTTCCTGATCCAGGAAAGGACGATCCGGAAGGATTTCCGGTCGCCGGAGACCAGGGAGAAGAAGAGTGTGTAGGCTTCTCCCTCCGAGGTGGTCTTGTCGTGATCCGTGCGGTCGATCACCCGCCCGTCCCCCTGAAGAAAGGTCTGCCTGAAGTGGTCCCAGAGAGGCCATATTGGCGAATTCGCCGCGGAGACGTATGCGGGGAAACCTGCGAAGGGAAAGGCCATCGCCCAGAGCAGTGGCAGGAGAATCAGTGGGTTCCATCCCGAGCGACGGGGGTTCATTTTGGTCACGACGCCTCTCCCGGAGAGAAAGCCGGCTCCCTGGCGTGTCTGTCCCGGGGTCATTCCAGGGAACCTGGGTGCGGGCAGAAGAATTCTTTCAGTCTTTGGACAGTTTCGCAATAGCTGTCGTATAAGGAAGTCGGGCGCATTTCTATTGGGGGCGCTTCATTGATATAATCCGGACATATTTTAAAAGGCTTATCGTTTGTTCCATTTCAAGGTCTGTGATCGATGACTTCTTCCGGAAACCCGTCAGGACCATCTCCGGGGGGACCGTTTTGGCAGTTCCTTCAGGACTCCACAATTCACATATTGTCCAAAAAGTAACCCGCACGCCCGGACTTGCGTTCGGGTTGGGAAATAATCGATCAATAGCAAAAGCCTGTTTCAGGCGTCAATGGACTTCGCGCTCCGGTGAATTTCTCCTTTTTTGAAGCAGGCTGGGCAGGGACAATGGTGTATGGGGATGATCCTCAAAATAGCGCCAACGAGGATGCTTTTCCCGGGAACCATCTTCCCGGGAATGCGGGAGAGTGGACACTCTCGTCGGTCCATGTTTGCATTGGGTCTGTATGGGATCAGCATGAGCATGGTCTCCCAACCGGCCCTGTGATCCAACAATCAGGATCATCTGGAAAATAAGGATTGCGAGGAGTCGCCGATGTCCCGCAAATCGATTTCCGTCTATGATGCCGAAGCCAGGACCCTTGCGAACCGTTACGAGAGTCTGGAATTCACCCGGGTGCATGGATGGCTACTTCCTTTTCTCCCCCAGACACGGGGAGCGGCCCTGGATGTCGGGGCCGGCTCAGGACGCGATGCCAAGGGTCTCCTGGGTCTTGGATTCGAGGTGGTGGCCGTCGAGCCATCCGCCGGGATGCGGGAGGAGGGGAAGCGCCGACATCCCGATCCCGGCCTCGTATGGATGGATGATGCCCTTCCTGGCCTCGATTCCCTGGTCAGCCAGGGTCTTTCCTTCGATCTCATCCTGGTCAGTGCGGTCTGGATGCACCTCTCTCCGGAGGATCGGCCCCGGGCCTTCCGGAAGCTCGTCTCCCTGATGAAGTCCGGAGGGATCCTGGCGATGACCCTGAGACATGGTCCTCCGGAAGCGGGGCGCTTCCTGTACGAAGTTTCCGCCGATGAAGTGGAGCGACTGGCAAAGTCCCAGGGCGTGGCCATCGTATATGGCGGGACAGAGCCGGATCTCATGGGGCGTCCCGGGGTGACCTGGTCCCATGTTCTCCTGAAACTGCCCGATGATGAAACCGGAGCGCTTCCTCTTCTTCGCCACGTGATTTTAAAGTCGGACAAAAGCTCCACCTACAAGCTGGGACTCCTCCGGGCCGTTTCCCGGATTGCCGACGGATCCCCGGGAATGGCCATGGCTTGTGGCGAGGAGATGGTCTCCATTCCCCTTGGCCTGGTGGGGCTGTTCTGGATCCGTCTCTACAAGCCACTGATCGACGGGAACCTTCCCCAGAACCCTAAAAACCAGGGGACGAAAGCCCTTGGGTTCATCAAGGACTCCTGGCGCGCCCTGACTCTCTCATCCCTGGATCTCCGGCCAGGGATAAGGGTCTCCTCTCAGGACTCCAATGCTCTTCACCAGACGATCCGGGACACGGTTGAGACCATTACGAATATGCCGGCGAAATACATGACCTTCCCGGGAAAACAGGTGGCCATCTTCAAGGCGAACAAGAAAAGAACAAACCGCACCCCAGTGGGGGAAATCTATCTCGATGAAGCCTACCTCCGGAGCTTTGGGGAGATGCTGGTTCCGGTCCATGTATGGAAGGCTCTGGCCCGGTATGATGCCTGGATAGAGCCGGCCCTGGAAAGCGAGTGGATGCGCCTCATGGAGGGATACCTTGAGAAGCAGGGGCGCGAAGCCGATCCTCGGGTCATGATCCGGTCCATGAAATGGTCGGAACCCTCCCGGGATGTCTCCCTGGTGAAGGGGATCGGCCAATCTTTTTTGAGCGGAAACCGCCTCTATTGCGTCTGGAGTGGAAGGCGCCTGACGGAAAAGACATTTGATGTGGATCACTGCTTTCCATGGGCGGCCTGGCCCTGTGATGACCTCTGGAATCTCTTCCCTGCCCACCGGACTGTCAATCATCAGAAAAGCGCCCGCCTCCCTTCGGCCAAAGTGTTGCTGAATGCGGCGGATCGTATCATGGAATGGTGGAATGCCGCGTATACCTCAAACGACAATGTTTCGCTAAAAAAACGGTTCTACCTGGAGGCCCGGGGGACCTTGCCCATCGCGAAAATATCCGGATTATTCCTGGAAGACCCCTTGATTCCTCTGGAGAAAATTCTGGAGGGAATATCCCTGAAAAGACTGTCTCTCCGGACGGACCAGGGGATGGAGGAGTGGAATGGCCCCTCTGCGGGGCATGAGAAAGGGTGGGGGGAAGGGTGATATGGCTGAGAATCGTGATGCCCAAATCAGGCTGGCTGCCTTTTCAAGGCTGGATGAGCTCGTCAGGATCCACGGAACGTCAGTCCCCTGGAGCTCCATTGCCGAGGGATTCCAGGCCGGATCCGAACAGATCCTGTTTGCCTCGACGGTCGAGGGAATTTTCAAGCCACGTCAGATGGAACAGGTCCTGAGCATCAAGACGGTGGTTCCAAAGCCGGGCGGGAAGGTGTGGTATCAAGATCAGATCCGGGATCATCAGATCGCCTCCCCCGAGGATGTTTTTCGCTATTCTTTCAAGGGAACCAATCCCGACGATCCCAAAAATCGGCTCCTTGAAAGGGCGATGATCCACAATCTTCCCCTGATCTATTTTTACGGGATCAACCGTCGGGGTGCAGCCGCCCATTACCATCCCATTTACCCCGTCTTTATTGTCGGGTGGGATCCACTTTCCCTGTCCTGTGCCGTTGCCGTGGGGGCCCGCATTCAGGAGGAATCCCTGGTTGTGCCGCCCTCCGCGGAAGAACGGCGGTACAGGATAGTCGAAACCAAACAGCGCCTCCATCAGGCCCTGTTCCGGGAGCGCGTCGTTGAGGCCTATGAAGGGCGGTGTGCCCTGACCGGGCTTCCGGAGTTAAGGCTTGTGGATGCGGCCCATATTATTCCGGATAGCGAAAAAGAGCTGGGTCAGCCTGACATCCGTAACGGGATCTGCATGTCCAAGATCCATCACGCCGCCTTCGACAGTCAACTGATTGGGATCGACCCGGATTACCGGATTCATGTGGCCCATAGCCTTCTGTACCTCCATGATGGTCCGATGCTTGAACAGGGAATCAAGGCACTCGAAGGGAAAATGATCCATCTTCCCAGGTACAAGGAACTCTGGCCCGACCGTGAGAGGCTGGAAAAACGCTATGAAACGTTCCGGAAATGCATTTGAAATAGGGAGTGTTGCAATCAGCCCTCGTGTTAAGGAGATCAGTGCCCGCCCTTTGAGTCAGATTGGCTTCCGTCGGGAGGGGGTGAGGTCTTCCGTGGGTGGCATGGTCAGATTGGGTGCAACCTTCCTTGATTGGATTACGCATTTATGCCTACAGCAGTCGATGTGCTTGTTTGCCGACCCATTCGAATTCTGGCTCCTCAGGAAAAT
>JAKCDE010000012.1 GCA_021838585.1 Nitrospirota bacterium | reverse complement strand
AGCAGGCCTATTCGGAAATCCGGAGCGGACAGCTCGAGGTGGCAGAGGCGGACCTGAAGCGGGCCCTTCGGGACAATCCGACCGAACCGACCATTCTGAACAACATGGCCTACATCGAATTCAAGAAGGGCGACTACCAGAAGGCGGTGGGCTACCTGGAACAGGCCCGCGTCCTCAGAAACGACGACAACGACGAACCTTATATTTTAAATGAGGCCCGGATCCTCATCGCCAATCATCAGTACCATCATGCCCTCGCCCTTCTCTCCCTCATTGAGCCGCGGCGCACCTGGCCCCACGGATACCGGAAGATGCTGGCCAAGGCCCTGATCCACAATGGGCAAAACGCACGGGCCATGGCCGTCCTTCTTGAAAAGCACGACGAGATGTCAACGTCCGGACTTCCTTTCTCCCGTTAATCACTGACCACAATTCTGCCCGGGAGCCTCCGGCATGCGTTTTTCCCATAACCGACACCCGCTGTGCGTCCTCACGGGAGCTTTCCTAATTCTTTTTCTTTTCCCTCCCATGGCCCGGGCCATCTCCCCCGCCAATACCGGAAGCGGCGACTTTTTCCTTCCTTTTTCGGACGATGCGGAAATGGCCAAGGACTTCCAGGCCCTGGCTCCGCCCTTTCTGCCCTGGGGCCCGAACACCAGCGGACCTTTTTTCACCGGAACCGCCGAAGTGGAGCCAATCGGATCGTGGTACATCGAGCCCTTCGCCTACGACTTCCTGTCCCCCGGGGTCTCTTATCTGTATATGCCGATGCGACTTGCCATTGGTCTTGGCCACAATCTGGAACTCGACACCTTTTTGCCTCTGGAGCAGACCTGGGTAGGCCCCCCGCAAATTCCGGCAGGTCACTCTGCAAGCGTCTTCGGGGTGGGGAATACCCATTTCGAGATCAAATGGGAACTGACCTCGGATGCCAACGTCTACCTCCCTCTCACACGGCCGGCCATCGCCCTCACCTTCGACTTCTGGATCCCCTCCGGGAAGTATCTGAACCTGAACCCCCAGGACTATTCGGCCGACCAGCTTGGAAACGGAACCTTCAACGAAGGGATCATGCTGCTCGTTCGCAAACATGTCAAACCCTTCATGTTTTACTTTCAGTTGGGCGACATCGTCGAAAATCCCTCCACCGTGGGCGTCGGATATGAATTCGACAACAGTACCAACCATAACCACCTTCCCAACTTTCACATGGTGGACGGGAACCTTCTCTACTACGCGGGGGCCTTCGAGCACGTGATCAACACCGAATGGGGGGCCGGATACCTGATTGAACTCTACGGCGAGTCCCAAAGCGGACAGAGCCTCTTCTTCGGTGCGGCCAACGCTCCCCCCTTTTCCTTCTTGTGGTGGGCCCCCGAAGTGGAGATAACCTGGCCTCATACCCAGAAGTTTTCGGTGACATGGGGGGCGGGCGTGGCCATGCCGGTCTACGAGGCCAACTACCCTGCCACCGTCACACCCATGGGAACAGCCACCCTCTATTTCAACGGTCCCTTCGGATACCGGGGGATGTAGAAGAGAGAAAAGAAGGGCTCCCCTCTCTCCTGGCAAGTGGAGTAGACTGGACAAGAAAACAGAAAAACCCGCCTCTGGCTTTTCAGACGGCTTTCTCATAATCTCCGGGAGGAACGATGCAGAAGGACAATCGATCATGATGCGAAAATTCATCGACAAATATCCAATCCTGGCAGGCTCCGTGATCCTCGTCTCCATCGTCCTGGCCATCTTCGCGGTCACGGCGGGACTTGTCGTGGTCGCGAACATCTTCCTCGTAAAAAACTGAATCCTTCCCAGACCTGAATCTCTCCTGTGGGGGAAAGAGCGCCAGCCCTTTCCTTTTACGGCATTTCAGATCCACCATGGACCGGGTCGAGATTTCTTTCGGAAATCCCTCTATCATAGAGGAATCTTCTCGGAAGAAACCCGGCTTCCCGGGAATCCCTTCACATTTCTCTTCATGGCAGGAGTTCCATGGCACAATACGTCTTCACGATGAACCGCGTGGGCAAGATCGTTCCTCCCAAGCGTCAGATCCTCAAGGATATCTCCCTGAGCTTTCTGCCGGGAGCGAAGATCGGAGTTCTGGGCTTGAACGGCTCGGGAAAGTCGACCCTTCTCCGAATCATGGCGGGGGTGGACACCGACATCCTCGGGGAAGCGATCCCGATGCCGGGCATCCGCATCGGCTATCTTCCCCAGGAACCCGAACTCGATCCGAAGATGACGGTCCGCGGCGCGGTTGAGGAAGGTCTGGGAGAGCTGTTCGAGGCCCACAAGAAACTCGAGGAGGTTTACGCCGCCTATGCGGAGCCCGGGGCGGACTTCGATGCCCTGGCCAAGGAGCAGGCCCGGCTCGAGGCGGTCATCGCGACCGGAGACGGCCACAACATGGAACAAAAGATGGAAGTTGCCGCCGATGCGCTTCGTCTCCCTCCATGGGAGGCCAGAATCGAGACCCTCTCCGGCGGAGAAAAGAGGCGGGTGGCCCTTTGCCGGCTCCTTCTCTCAAACCCTGACATGCTTCTTCTCGATGAGCCGACCAACCATCTGGATGCCGAATCGGTGGACTGGCTCGAGCAGTTCCTCCAGAAATTCCCCGGGACGGTCGTCGCCGTCACCCACGATCGGTACTTTCTGGACAACGCCGCCGAATGGATCCTGGAACTCGACCGGGGATCGGGAATCCCCTGGAAAGGCAACTACAGCTCCTGGCTCGAACAGAAGGAGGCCCGCCTGGAGGTCGAGTCGCGACAGGAGTCGGCCCGGATCAAGGCCATGAAACAGGAACTCGAATGGGTGCGACAGAATCCCAAGGGACGGCAGGCCAAATCCAAGGCCCGCATGTCGCGCTTCGACGAGCTTTCCTCCCAGGAATATCAGAAAAGAAACGAAACCCAGGAAATCTTCATACCGGTGGCCGAGCGCCTCGGAGAGCAGGTCATCGAATTCCGCGACGTCTCGAAGGGCTATGGCGACAGGCTTCTGATCGACCATCTCTCGTTTACGATTCCACCCGGGGCGATCGTCGGCATCATCGGACCCAACGGGGCCGGAAAATCGACGCTCTTCCGGATGATCACCGGAAAGGAGACCCCCGACTCCGGAGAAATCCGGATCGGACAATCGGTGCGACTCTCCTATGTCGACCAGTCCCGGGAGAGTCTCTCGAAGGACAAGACCGTCTTCGATGAAATCTCGGGGGGATCCGACGTCCTGACCGTGGGACGATACGAAACCCCGTCACGGGCCTATATCGGCCGTTTCAACTTCAAGGGTCCCGACCAGCAAAAAATCGTGGGAACGCTCTCCGGCGGAGAAAGGGGGCGTCTGCACCTTGCGAAGACGCTCATTTCGGGAGGAAATGTCCTGCTTCTTGACGAGCCTTCCAACGACCTCGACGTCGAAACCCTCCGGGCCCTCGAGGACGCCCTCCTCGAATTCGCCGGGTGCGTCCTGGTCATCTCCCACGACCGCTGGTTCCTCGACCGGATCGCGACGCATATCCTGGCCTTCGAGGGAGAATCGGCCGTGACCTTTTTCGCCGGCAACTATCAGGAATACGAATCCGACAAACGCAGACGGCTTGGAACGGAAGGGGCCAAGCCCCATCGCCTTCGCTTCAAGCCGATCCACCGATGAACTCGCCTATGTCTCCCCGGACGGCGTTGGTTCTGTCCCATCTTGCCTTCGAGGATCCCGGGACCCTGGGAGACCTCCTGGAAAGCCGAGGGTTCCGACTCCGGACGGCCGAGCCGGCCCTTCCCTCGACCCGGCTGCCCGATCCCGGGGAACCGGATCTGGTGGTGGTCCTGGGAGGCCCCTTCGGTGTTTACGAAGAGGATCTGTATCCCCACATTCCGGAAGAGATTGCCTATATCAGGGATCGTCTTTCCCTCAGGAAGCCCATTGTCGGCATCTGCCTGGGAGCCCAACTGATGGCCAGGGCCCTGGGTGCCCGCGTCTATCCGTCGGGAACACAGGAGATCGGGTGGGCTCCCCTCGCACTCACCGAAGAGGGACGACAAACCCCTCTCGCTCTTCTGGGAGACGGGAATCCCATGCTGCACTGGCATGGCGACACATTCGACCTTCCTGAGGGGATTCCCAGTCTTGCAAGAACTGCCTTGGTCCCCCACCAGGCCTTCCGGATCGAACATTTCGGACTGGCTCTTCAGTTCCACCCTGAGATCCGGGCGCGCGATTTCGAGCGCTGGCTTCTTGGTCATGCCTTTGAGCTCGCCACCCGGAAAATCGATCTCCCTCTCCTCAGACACCAGACACAGACCCTCGGACCGGATCTGGAATCCAGAGCCAGGGCCTTCTTTTCCCGATGGCTCTCCGAGGCGGGTCTCGGCTGACGGTCCCCCGATGTCCTTCCGATCGGTCTGGCCCTCTCCGAAAACGTGGGTCCCGGATTCCAGCGCTCCGCAAGCCTCGCTCCTAGGTCTCCTCGACCATCCGGAAATATCGTCCATCATTCTCTCCGGACCGGCAGGCTCCGGAAAAACCACGCTGACGGCCTCCTTTCTGAAGGCCGCCATCAGCCGGGGACTCTCGGTCGCCATCACCGCCCCGACCCACAAGGCCCTCCGGGTTCTCCGGGAGACGACGGGCGATTTTGGCTCTCACGGCTCCCCGCTTCTTTTCACCACCCTTCACTCCATCCTGGGTCTTAGGCTTTCCGAGAACGAGGACGGCTCCTTTTCCATCACGCCCGGCCCTGCACCGGACCTTTCGCACTTCGACTGGATCATCGTCGACGAATGCTCTCTCGTAGGCGCCGATCTTCTCAAATCGCTCGACATGGCGAGAGGATCGGCCCGGATTCTGTTCGTCGGCGATCCCTATCAGCTTCCTCCGGTCGATTCCATTCACCTCGAGACCCCACCGGTCTTTGCCCGCTCCTATCCCACACTCTCCCTCGACCGGGTCCATCGCCAGACCGGAGACCATCCCGTCCATCTTCTGACCCAGAGCCTTTTGAGCTGGACGCCCGAGAGCGGCCGTCCGACCCCCCTCTCCCTCTTCAATAATCTTGAAGACCTCGTGCCGGCAGACGATTCCCATACAGGAAAGCTTCTTTGGATTCCGGGGGGAAGCAAGGAGGCCGGCCGGTGGGCCGCAACTCTTGGCAAAAGAGGGGACAACGTCCGCATCCTGGCTTACACGAACCGGCGCGTCGAACACTACAACGCGCTTCTCTATCATAGTGAATACGGAGCGCTCTCCACCCCCTTCGCCATCCATGAACAGGTCCTTCTGCATGAGACAACGGGGGTCAAGACCTCGGAAGGGGAGCTCAGGGTTCTGCCGGCGGGGGAAACCTTGACGGTCCTCGAGATATTTCCCGAAAGGCACCCCGACTATCCGGAGATTCCAGCCCACAGGGTCTTTCTCGAGGATGAAACGGGAGGGGATTTTTCTGTGCTGGTCCCCGATGACGCGGTTCGCCACCAGAAAACCGTCGACGATCATTTTCGGGAAATCCGGACATTGAAAGAGGCGGGAGGGGCGGACCGAAAGGCGATCGCCGCCCTTTCCGGAAAGACCTGGAGCCTGAAAAGAGCCTTCGCACCGTTGAGACACGGTTACGCGACGACAGTCTTCAAGGCCCAGGGAAGCACGTTCGATTCAGTGATTGTCGACTGGACCGATCTCAACCGCTTCAGGGAGGACAGGGCCTTCGTCCGGGCCCTCTATGTCGCGGCGACCCGCCCCCGGTTCCGTCTCCTTTTTTCGGGTCCGTTCCCCCGCTGAGATCCGCTGGGCCTTTCTTGCAGCCCCAGCGCCGTTAATACCCTTTGCTCGATCCAGGGAACCTCACGCCGTCCGTTCAGAATAAGACTCAGATATGCCTGAGACACCCCGATATGGAAAGACAGATCGCCCTGGGTCCATTCTCTCCGTATCAGCGCGATCTTCACTTCCTTGACCGTTTCCTCGTCCAACTTCTATAATCCGCTGAAGGGTTATGAAATATTAAATAAAACTTATACCTATAAGGTATTTCAGCGTTGAATATAAACCAGAATGGACTCGAGGTCAACTGGGACACGAAGGCGATGGGTCAACGCATTCGGGGCATTCGCGGAAAGATTTCCCAGCGTGAATTCGCCGGGAAGATCGGGGTGACACAGGTGGAGGTGTCGCGATATGAACGGGGGATGCGCACACCCCCCGTCGAAATCCTTCTGAAGCTGTCGACCCTCGGAAACGTCTCCGTCGACTTTCTGTTGCGGGGCCCGGTGAAGGAGGCTCCTTTCGTCGCCGAGCCGGCCGGATCCTATGATCGCTCCACCGAATTACTCTATATGGGAAACCTTGCCAAGCCGGATCAAAGCCTCCTGAGACGTCTCGCAAAGCGGCTTTCCGAATCCTCCGCCTCCTGATCTTCTTCTTCGTTTAACGCACTCCTTCCGCCGTGACCGGCACCTGCTCCTCTTTTTTCCTGTAGTGGCCGATCAGAACTGCGGCGACTTCCGGTCGCGTCATTTCGGGAGGAGGCGGTGATCCCTCCCGGAGCATCTGGCGCACCCTTGTTCCGGACAGGAGGACGTGGGATTTTTCATCATGGCCGCAGGTTTTGTGGGACACCATCCCTTCGCATGTCCGACAATAGTAGGCGGTGTCGAAGAAGATGGGAATGATCCCCAGTTCATCGAAAGAAAACTGCCGCAGGAGGGCATGGGCTTCGAAGGGGCCATAGTAGCTTCCGACGCCGGCGTGATCCCGACCGACGATGAAATGGGTGCACCCGTAGTTCTTCCGGACCAGGGCGTGAAACAGGGCCTCTCTCGGCCCAGCGTACCTCATGGCCCCCGGAAAGACTCCGAGCACGACCCGGGTCTTCGGATAGTACCGTTCGAGCAAGACCTGATAGCAGTCCATGCGCACCTTTGCGGGAACATCGTCTTCCTTGGTCTCTCCGACCAAGGGATGAAGGAACAGGCCGTCGACAATTTCGAGCGAGCACTTCTGGATGTATTCATGGGCCCGATGGATGGGATTCCGAGTCTGGAATCCGACCACGGTCTGCCATCCCAGCTCCTCGAAAAGCCCCCGGGAGGCGGTGGGGGTAAGATGGAACTCCGAAAAGGGTCCTTCCGCCCAATCGTCAAAGACGCTGACCTTGCCCCCCACGGCATAGGGGGTGCCAAGCCGTTCGAGCGCCGCGACCCCCGGATGGGCCGGATCGGTCGTCTTGTAGACTTCCCGAGCCTCCCAGGAGAGGTCCCGACGAAAGAGATCGGAGACCGTCAGAATTCCCAGGAGCCGGTCGTCGCCGTCCACGAGTCGCACCACCTCCCCGATCCGGAGGGACCGGAATTCTTTTTCGGGAACGGGAAGAACGATCGGAAGGGGAAAGACAAGACCGTCGGGGAGCCGCATGCGCTCCACCACGGAATGATAGGTTTTTTCATCCATGAACCCGTCGAGCGGACTCACGGCTCCGACCGCGATCAGACCCAGGTCGGATATCTCCCTGGGAGTGAGGCGTATGGACGGCCGATTGGCATAGGCCCGAACCATTTCCGGGCGGGCGGATCGGGAGACGGTCGAGGTGACGAGCCGTCCTCCGTGAGGGACTGAAAGAAACATCGCGACTCCTTCTTTAGGATTTGGGGTGGACTCAGGGCTCCGTCTCGAGAAGCTCTTCAGGAACCCGGGTGGCCAGTTCGAAAGTCTGGTCGGATTCGCCCGCGACCGAAAGCGTCCACCGGATCGACTCCCTCCTGAGTTTCGGCACGAGCCTCGCCTCACGTCCGGCCAGTTCGTAGGGCAGGACGATGTCGATGGCCCCCACCGGACACATCTTGACGCAGGCGTAGCAGTCCCAGCAGTCGGCCTGCTCCCGCATCACCGCGAGAGACCCTGACGGGTCCATCCGGATCAGGTTTCCCGGACAGGCCACCACGCACCGGGCCTCCGGCAATTTCTTGCATCCATGACACAGACTGTCGCTGATGGCGATTCCCATTTCATATCCTTTCGCTGACGAACGGTCTCAAGAATGGCTCAAACACCCTGGAGGGTCTTCTCTTCATCCGGCACACCGGGTTCGCTCCACGCGATTTCGTCACCCTCGAGCGTTCGATGGATGATCCGGATTTCTCCCGAGGCCAACGCCACGGAGTTGATGAAGTGCTCATAGCGCCGGTCGCTTTCGGGAAAATCCTGACGGCTCTGGAATCCGGGCCAGCGTGTCTCTTTCCGGGCCAGAAGGTGGGCCACGAGGACCTGAGCCACATCCACGCGGTCGGCCACTTCGTGGGCCAGCATCAGCGCATGCTCATCCTCCGCAGTGATCCGGGAGAGGTCATCGACAAGCTCGGACAGTTTTTGACGGGCCATGACAAGGGCGGCTTCGTTCATGGCATAAGAGGTCCGGATTCCGCCGGCATACTCGTCCATGACCTTCTGCAGCCTCGCCTCGGCCTCGTCGGGACGGATGCGGCTCGATCCCGCGGGAGCCCCTCCCTTCCAGCGGAAGGTCCGCTCCCTTTCCCGAACAATCTCCTCCGTGTCGGGGGTCCGGATGGGCTTCGACTCCATCCGGATTTCCCGGGCCGCGGCGCGGGCCGCGATCGCCCCTTCGGCGAAGCACCCGCTGACAAACTTGTAGGGGGCCCCTCCCGCCACATCCCCTGCCGCAAAGAGGTTTTCGAGGGTTGTCTTCCGGTCCACATCGACCCAGTAACCGGCTTGGCAATGGCCCCCGACCAGATAGGGTTCCGTTCCACAGATTTCCACCGGGCTCGTGGTGAGATCGATCCGGTTGGCCGCCCAGTAGAGGACCGTGTTGGGGTACATGTCCAGGTAGGCCTCGTACAACCGTTTGAGGTCTCCCTTGGTCAGATGTCGGGTATCCATGAAACAGGGACCGTTTCCGGCTGCGATCTCGCGGAGCGGTCCCTCGAGACGGAGCGGGGTCGGCGCCCCCTCGCCTCCGGAACCGGCCCACCGGATCTTCATGAACTCCTCCCCCTTCGCGTTGACCTGGGGGGCGCCGAAACCCAGGGCGAGCGTTCCTGTTGGCGCGATCGTGTCCTTGGTCCTGAGCGCGATGAAGCGATGTTCGAAGCTCGTCATCTCCGCCCCCGCCCGGATCCCGATGGCATAACCCGCTCCGGTATTGAAGGGGGAGTACCACATCTTGTGCCGGGCCTGTCCTTCGTTGTTGGGACGATAGAGTCCGGAGGCTCCACCGGTCGCCACTAGAGTTTTTCGGGAAGAGATGACATAGAAAACTCCGTCGGAGAGGCCGAATCCATAGGCTCCGTGGACAGCGCCATCCTTCACGATGAGATTGGTCACGACGACGCGGTTCAAGACGTCGGCACCGGATTTCCGGACTTCCCGGGCCAGGATTGGCTTCAGGGATTCTCCGTGGATCTTGATGTTCCAGCGACCGCGCGGCGAATACTTTCCGTCAGGGTCCTTCACGATGGGAAGACCCATCGCCTCGACCGTTTCGACAACCTCCCGAAAGAGTGCCGCCTGGGAACGGACCAGATCTTCCCTGAGAATGCCCATCGCGTCCATCCGGACATACTCCACGAAGGAATCGACTGTTTCTCCCGGGTTGATGTAGGCGTTGATCGCATTCATGCCGCCGGCAAGGCACCCCGAGCGATCGATATGGGCTTTGTCCACGACAAGGACAGACTGCTCGGGGTTTTCCCGTCTGGCGATGATGGCAGCATAGCACCCGGCCGTTCCGCCCCCGATGATCAACAGATCCGTTTCGATCTTCCTGGTCTCCATGACCCCTCCTTTAATTTTAATACATTACTAATAAAATAACATATAATAAAAAAGGGGACCTTGTCAAGGAGGTGGAAACGGAGCGGAATCCAGCGTGCCGCCCAAAGACATTAAGGGAGTGCGAATGAATTCGGATTTAAAAAAATATAATGGTGAACGAATCGAGAGAAAAAAAAGAAAAAGCCTGAAGGAGACGGGATCTCTCCTTCAGGCCCGAGGGATCAAAAAAGGAAAAAGCTACTTGGTCTTGGTCGAGGTCGCGTATCCCCACGCAAAGATGACGGCGACGATCGTCAGAAAGCCCATCCACCCCATAAAGCTCGGATTGGAACCCACCAACTTGTGAGCATCGTACATTTTTGGCCCCCTTGCTCAGTTCCTGGAAAATAGTTTATGATGAGAACGTCAACGCATACCCAATATAGGCAGTAAGCGTCCACTTGTCAAGAACCGATCGATCCCTTCCCCCTCCCGTCGCCGCGACCACGACAGATGCGATGGGCGAGGTATCCGCCGAATCCGGCTCCGCTCCCGTGCGGGAGAGGCCGGAACGGAACCTCGGTGGGGAGCCAACCCAGGAGCGCTGCATCAGAACCTTTTCCTCCTCCCCGGACCGCGAAGATTCGCTGTTAGGGGCCCGCTTCTTCCCTTCCCCATTCCCCGAATTCAGGCCCCGGATTCAGGAACGATGACCCCCCTTTGGATTGACGCCCTCGCCATAGCCGTTCTTGTTCTCTTCAATGCAATCCTCGCGGCGGCGGAGCTGTCGATCATCTCCCTCAGGCTGTCCCGCGTCCAGCAGCTCTCCGGTTCCGGAACCCCTGAAAGCCGGGCGCTCCTGAAGCTCCGCAAAGAGCCGGAACAGTTCGTTGCGACCGTCCAGGTCATGATGACCCTCTCCACCGGCCTCGCGTCCGGTGCGACCGGAACCGTCTCCTACGAAAAGCTCAAACCGATTCTCGCAATGTTCGTCGACCTGAAAGAGCATCACGTCGTGCTTCCTCTTGCCGTCTTCGCCGTCATCCTGCTCCAGGTCTACGGGATGCTGGTCCTTGGCGAAATCGTCCCGAAAACGCTTGCGATCCAGAACAACGAGCGCATCGCCCTCCGTCTCGCCCGGCCCGTCCTCCTCCTCTCTGAACTCATCGTGATCCCGGTGCGTGTCGTGACGCTGACCAGCCGCCTGATCCTCCGAATCCTTCGCGTCGCTCCCGGACCTTCTTCCTATCCGATCAGTCCGGAGGAACTCGAACTGCTCCTTAAAGAGGGGGGTGAGCACGGAACCATCAATCGCACCGAGCAGGATCTGATCCAGAGCGTCTTCAAATTCACGGACATCTCGGTTCGCGAAGTGATGGTGCCACGGGTCAGAATGGTCACCCTTCGGACGACAATGGGCCTCTCCGACATCCAGGCGGTCTTCTCGGAACACCGCTACTCGCGGTATCCGGTCCTCCGGGGCGATACCGATGAAGTCGTCGGAATCCTCTATTACAAGGATCTGGTCGACATCCTGACCGAGAGCTCCCCCTTCCGGATCGAGCGGATCCTCCACACCCCCTATTTCGTTCCGGAATCCATGAAGGTTCCCCATATCCTGAAGGAGATGCAGAAGAGGCGGACACAGATCGCCCTCGTTTTAAACGAGTACGGGGCCCTCGACGGCCTCGTGACGATGGAGGACCTCCTCGAGGAAATCGTAGGCGAGATCGAGGACGAATCGGACGAGATCGCCAAGCCGGTCGAGCGTCTCCGTGACGGGTCCTACCTCGTGGACGCCTCCCTGTCGGTGCGCGATCTGTCGGAAGATTACGGGATCCCGATTCCCGAGGGAGAAGACTACGAGACCCTTGCGGGATTCGTGCTCTCACAGCTTCAGACGATTCCCCGCGGCGGGGAATTCTTCTTCGTCAAGAACATGAAACTGACCGTCGTCGAGATCGACCGGCAACGGGTCGCCCGCGTGAAGGTCGAGTTTCTGGACTCCCAGGAACCCCCTTCGGGTCAGACGGTCTCCCGAGTCCCAAACGGAGGTCGCCCTTGAAAAAACTCTTTGATTCCCCTCTTTCCAAAATTCTCTTTTCTCCCATCGGGCTCATGATCGTCGTCGGCCTCGCGGGCGGCCTCTTCGTGGCGGATCTTTTCCGGGGAATCGCGGAACGACAGGCCCCTCCGGCCCAGATGACCACGGGACCGCTCAACGCCTCCCAGGCGCCACTCGCCTACTCCGATACCTATGCACCCGTTTCCGACAACAAGGTCATCGGCTTCACCGCCGAGAAGCTTCTCGAAAAGGACGGCAAGACCTATATCGATCTTCTGATCCGATTTCACCGCCATCCCGAATATAACGACTACCAGGTCGGGGCGTATGAGCCTCCCAGCCTGGTGGACAAAAACGGAAATCTCCTTCTGGGAACGGCGGAGTTTCCGGCGGACCATCACTTTGCCGGAGGAGAAACTTTTCGAACCCTCCTGACCTTTCCCGGAAGGCCCGCCTCCTATCCTGTCACCCTCTCCCTCTTCGTTGGAGAGCGCTTTGCCGGACAGTACCACATGATGTCCGTCTCCCTGACAGGGCTCTCCCCTTCCGCTCCTCCATCCTCCAGCAAAGGATCGATCAAAGGTGACCGCTGACCCATCCCTCCGGATCATCGATCCGGAGATCGAGGACAAGAACGAAAAATTCTCGGCAGCTCTGATGGGGGCCGTATCGGGTCAGATCTTCGGCCTTGTGGCTTTTCTGATGGGGCTGGTCGGGGGAGCGATGTCGGACCAGCAGACAGGGCTCATGGATGTGGGCATCGGCATGGGGATCTTCACCATATTCTCCCTTGTTCACTACGGCCTCTCCCGTCGATGGCTCGGACGCGCTGAAGCAAAACGCTTTCAGGAGAGCCTTGCCTACTTTGGTCCAGCCATTCTCGGCGGTCTTGTCTACTTTTACGCCACCTTCTCCGACACCGCCTGGCCCATCATCGGCTTTGCCGGAGGATTCGTCTTCATCTTCCTGCTCGGAAAAGGAGTGCTCTTTCTCGAACATGTCCCTCCGCGTTCGAGAAAAACGACCTATATCTTTTCTCCCTTCGAACGTCAATCCCTTCTGATCGTCGTTCTCGTAGGGTCCATTCTCGGGGTGGGCGTCGGCATGAGCTCACAGGGTCACCGCGCCATCGGGCGAGGCCCCTTCGCGCGGACATTCCTCTCCGAACAGATTCTTTCGGCCAGACATCGGGCAGACCTTCTTCTTTTCGGTCTTCCGCACTCCTACCGTCTGGTCCAGGCCCTCAAGACGGCCCAGCAGAAGGGCCTCCCCGTGCGCGTGCTCGTCACCCCGGACGCGGCCGCCCGCTATCATTCAGAGATTCTGGCGCTGGCAACGGCTCATGTCCCGGTCCGGATTCTTCCTGACCATCTTCCCTCCTATATTCGCCCCATGGCCCTCTTCGACCGACGCATCCTTCTCTATGGGTCCGGAGGATGGGGTTCGCTCTCTCCGGATGGAGGAAGCCAGATGCATATGCTGGCCAACATTCTTTCCCAGGGACGAATACACGCCTCACAGAAAGTCTTCGATACGCTCTGGAGCCAATCCGCCCCTCCAGGCTAAAACAGGAACGGTCGGATTCCCGACCTCCCCTTGACGGTCCCCTCCTCCCCTGATATATTGATTACAGACTAAAATGGTCTGCGATAAATCAGGTCGGAGAATTCGATGCTCAAACTGACAAAGAAAGTCGATTATGCCCTCCTGGCCTTGAACCTCATGGCCAAGACCGAAGAGGGCGGGATATCGAATGTCCGGGATATCGCAGCATTGTACAGCATTCCTCCAGAGATTCTGGCAAAGGTGATGCAAAAGCTGTCCAAGTCTGGCCTGATTCAGAGCCACAATGCCCCGAAGGGGGGATATTCCCTGAAGCTTCCGGCAGAAGAGATTTCCGTCCTCAAGGTTCTGGTGGCAGTCGAAGGGCCGGTCGGGATCGTCAGCTGTTCGGATGGAACTGACAAATCATGCCAGCAGAGAGGCCAGTGCGACATCCGGTCCCCGCTGGAAAAACTCCAAAACAATATCCTATGGTTTCTCGAAGCCCTCTCGATCCGGGAGTTGGGACAGGAGCCGGCCGTTCTGAAAGGAGTCACCGATGGATCAAGTCTATTTGGACAACCACTCCACCACAAGGGTTGATCCGCGCGTCGTGGAAGCGATGCTTCCTGCCTTTACCGAGGCGTACGGCAACCCCAGCTCCCGGAACCACGCCTTCGGATGGCGGGCCGAAGAGTTGTGCGAAAAGGGGCGCGAAGAGGTGGCTGCCCTCATCGGGGCCGATCCCAAGGAAATCATTTTTACCTCGGGAATGACGGAATCGGACAATCTGGCCATCAAGGGGGTGGCCGGCATGTACCGGGAGAAGGGGAACCACATCATCACCGCCGAAACGGAAATCCGCTCCGTCCTCGACCCTGTCCGGTCTCTTGAGGCCCAGGGCTTTGTGGTGACGGTTCTTCCCGTCGACCGGACCGGTCGGGTCGACCCGGAAGCGGTCCGGTCGGCGATCCGCCCAGATACGATCCTGGTATCGATCATGACGGTCAACCACGAGGTGGGAACGGTCCAGCCGATCGCGGAAATCGGAGCGATCACCCGGGAAAAAGGGGTTCTTTTCCACACCAATGCCGCCTATGCGGCCGGTGTGATGGCCCTCGACGTCAACGTCCTGAATGTCGACCTGCTCACCCTCAACGCCCATCTGATCCACGGCCCGAAGGGCGTGGGAGCTCTCTATGTCCGCAGAAAACCGAGAGTGAGGCTTTCTCCGCAAATCGAGGGAGGAGGGCATGAGCGTGGCTTCAGATCGGGAACGCTCAATACGCCGGGGATTGTCGGATTCGGGGCCGCCTGCCGGATCATCCGGGAGAATCTGGCCTCCGAAATCGCCCACCGGAAAGCCTTGCGGGACCGTCTCGAAAACGGAATCCTCGAGGCGATCGAGTATGTGGAGGTCAACGGAAGCAGGAAGCACCGGAGCCCTGCCGTGAGCAATCTTTCCTTCGCCTTCGTGGAGGGCGAGGCCCTGCTCATGGGACTTCGCGAAATTGCCCTTTCCTCGGGATCGGCCTGCACCTCGGCGACACTCGAGCCCTCATACGTCCTGAAGTCCCTGGGGGTCGGAACGGACCTGGCGCACTCCTCCATCCGATTTTCGGTGGGTCGTTTCAACACCATGGAGGAAATCGAGGCGGTCATCCAGAGCGTCCGCAAGGCGGTCGAGAAACTCCGCGAGATGTCGCCCCTCTATGAAATGGCCAAGGAGGGGATCGATCTGAAGAGCGTTCAGTGGAGTCCCCACTGATCGTCGGCTTTCCGGGCAGTGTCACCGCACAAGGTGATCGACGGGACAGGAACTTCGCACACACACATAAGACTCATTAAGGATGAGGGAGCGGCACGATGGCATACAGCGACAAGGTGATCGATCATTACAACAATCCGAGGAACATGGGATCTTTCGAAAAGACGGAAGAGAATGTCGGAACGGGAATCGTCGGAGCCCCCGAATGCGGGGACGTGATGAAGCTTCAACTGAAAATCAACGATGAGGGGGTGATCGAAGAAGCCCGGTTCAAGACCTTCGGTTGCGGATCGGCGATCGCCTCGAGCTCCCTGGCCACGGAATGGGTCAAGGGAAAGACGGTCGAAGACGCTCTCAAGATCAAGAACACCGAAATCGCGAAAGAGCTCAATCTGCCTCCCGTCAAGCTGCACTGTTCGGTCCTGGCGGAAGACGCCATCAAGGGAGCGATTTCGGATTACCAGAAGAAGAAGGAACAACACGCCTGAGAGGGGGGAAATCCATGATTCAGATGACAGAAGCGGCCGCAAGCGAAGTGGTGCGTCTCAAGAAAAACCAGAACAAGGAATCCCACTTCCTTCGCCTGGGCATTGAAGGGGGGGGCTGCTCCGGCCTTTCCTACCTCATCAAGCTCGAGGAGGCTCCCCAGGAATTCGACGAGGTGATCGACGGGCCACGGGACATCCGGATCGTGCTCGATCCCAAAAGCAAGGTCTATCTCGACGGCTCGACCCTCGACTACGTCGGGGGAGGCCTGATGGGAGGAGGGTTCAAGTTCGACAACCCCAACGCCAGCCACAGTTGCGGGTGCGGCTCTTCCTTCTCGGCCTGATTGCCGATCAAAAGTCCTCAATGCAATGAAAGATGCGTCGAAGGAGGGAGAGAAACGCTCTCCCTCTTTTGACTTCAGGAGAATCTGATGTCTGACACCGGAACTGCGGAAAAAAACCGATCCCAGGCCAAGCTTTTGCACCCGGACAACCGGGAGCACAGCCACTCGGTGTGCTGGAATTGCGAAAAAAACGTCGGTGACGAGGACGTGTGCCCTTCGTGCGTCCGTGTCCAGCCTTTCGGCCCTGAAAGGGACTATTACAGCATTCTGGGCCTTCCGGTGCGTCTTGCGCTCGACCCGAGACTCCTTGTCGCCGCCTACCACGAAAAAAGCCGGACCTTCCATCCGGACCACCATGTGGAAGACTCGGAAAAGGAGCAGTCCATCACTCTGGGAAACGCGTCCCTGGTCAATTTGGCCTTCCGGACCCTCCGGGATCCCTTTCTCCGGGCGCATTATTTCATCGGGCACGTGAAGGGCAAGCCGGCTCGCCCCAACAGAAAGGCCGTCCTTTCCTCCACCGCCCTCATGGAAATCATGGATCTGAAGGAGGAGCGGGACTCCCTGCTTTCGAGCCAGGGACCGGCCGCCGCCGAGCAGCGTCTCCGGACGGTGATCGACCCGATCGAACGGGACATTTTCCATTCATTTGAGGAAATCGATGCGTTGATCGAAAGCGCCGACAAAGAGGGCGACACGCTTTCAAAGGCCCTCGACATCCTGTCGGAACGACTCGAAAAACGCTCCTATCTCCAGAATCTTCTCAAGGAAGTCAAGGAGGCCTCGTGAACAGAATCGTTGTGGGAATCGATCTTGGCACCACCCATTCGCTCGTGGCCTACCGCCGGGAGGATGGTCAGGTAGAGGTCATTCCCGACCGGGAGGGACGTCTTCTTCTGCCCTCGGTGGTCGCCCTTTCAAAGGACGGAGTCCGGGTGGGGTGGAGCGCGCGCGAAAGAATCAACGATCCCGAGACAACGGTCATCTATGCAGCGAAGCGCCTGATGGGGCGATCCTTCGCGGAGACCGAGTCCGAGCGAAGAAGCCTGACCTATCCCGTTGTCGACCATAAGGGGTCCCCTGCGGTTCCCGACCCCTCCCGGAACAGGTTCCTCACTCCTCCGGAAATCGGAGCCCTGGTTCTCCGCGACCTGAAAACCCGCGCAGAGGAGTTTTTGTCCCAGGAGGTCTCCGAGGCCGTCATCACCGTTCCCGCCTATTTCAACGATGCCCAGCGACAGGCGACCAAGGATGCCGGGGCCATTGCCGGGCTCAAGGTTCTCAGGATCATCAACGAACCGACCGCAGCCGCTCTGGCCTATGGTCTTGGGTCCGGGAAGGACGGCCTGTTCGCCATCTTCGACCTCGGAGGGGGAACCTTCGACTTTTCCCTTCTCGACATCCGGAAAGGAATCTTCGAAGTACGGGCCACAAGCGGGGACACGCATCTGGGAGGAGAGGACTTCGACCGGGCGATCGTTTCGGCCTGGCTCGAGGAAAACCCCAAACTGGCCTCGCTCGCGGAACGCTCCGAGGTGAGGGATCTTTTGCGAAAAGAGGCGGAACGAGCCAAGATCGCCCTCTCCCTTAAACCAGAGGTGGAGGTTGCGATTCCGGCTCTCGGATTCCGGACGTCCCTGACCCGTTCCCGGATGAACGCGCTGGTGGAACCCTTCGTGGACCGCACCCTATCCTGCGTGCGGGCAGCCCTTTCTGATGGGGGAACGGCCCCCGCCGATGTGGATGGCGTCATTCTCGTGGGAGGCTCCACGCGCTTTCTCCGCTTCAAGGAGGCCGTGGCCGCCTTCTTCGGAAAACCCCTTTTCGACTCGGTGGATCCCGACCTGGTCGTCGCCGAGGGAGCGGCCGTCCAGGCCGATATTCTCTCGGGGCGACGGAAGGATCTTCTTCTTCTCGATGTCACCCCGCTTTCTCTGGGAATCGAAACCATCGGCGGAGTCACCAGCACGCTCATCCCCCGCAACACCACCATTCCCGCCCAGGCCAAGGAACTTTTCACGACTTACGTCGACGGCCAGACGAATGTGGACATCCATGTCCTGCAAGGGGAGAGGGAAATGGCCAAGGACAACAGGAGCCTGGCCCGCTTCACCCTTTCGGGAGTCCCGCCCCTTCCCGCCGGTACCCCCCGGATCGAGGTCACCTTCCAGATCGACGCCAACGGGATTCTCGAAGTGACCGCCCGGGAGCAGACGACCGGAACGATGTCCAACGTGGTGATCCAACCGTCCTATGGTCTGGACAAGGATGATGTGCGTTCCCTTCTCAAGGAAGCCTTTTCCCATGCCCAGGAAGATTTCGCGACACGCCTTCTCGTCGATGCGAAGACCGAGGCCCAGACGGTCCTGAACGCCACCGAACGGGCTCTGGAGAAGGTCGGATCCGACATCCTCCCCGACGCCGACAGGGAGGCCATCCGCAACCAGATGAAGAGTCTCAGAACGGCCATGGAGGGAACGGATGGACGAAAGGTTCGCGACGAGACGCAGGCTCTCGACCGCCTGACCCAGCCGCTGGCCGAGCGCTTGATGAACCAGTCCCTTTCCAACGCTCTCTCGGGAATGGCCCTTTCCAAGGAAGGAGGGTCCCATGCCTAAGGTCTCGTTTCGCCCCGACGAGCATCTTTCCGAACCCTTCGCCCCCGTCACGGTGGAGGTGGAGGAGAACGCCACGATCCTCGAAGCGGCGAAAAAAGCCCATGTCCCCCTGGAGCATAATTGCGGGGGAGTGTGTGCCTGCTCGACGTGCCATGTCATTGTTGACGACGGCTTCGACCGCCTCTCCCTGATGGAGGAGGACGAAGAGGACCAGCTCGACGAAGCCGAAGGACTGACCCTCAAATCGCGACTGGGTTGCCAAGCCCATATCAAGGGAGACATTTCCGTGCGGATCCCCCCCTGCAGCAAGGGATCCCACGAACACTAACCGGGGAACGATCTATGAACTGGAATGAGCCCTACGAAATCGGGTTTCAGCTTTTCGAGCACCATCCTGAGGTCGACCCGCTCACGGTCCGCTTCACCGACCTGCACCAGTGGATTCTCGCCCTGCCGGGATTTAAGGGTGACCCCAAGTCTTCGAACGAAAAGATCCTCGAAGCCATCCAGATGGCATGGCTGGAAGAATGGAAGGACAACCAGTAACCCCTCCCCGCATTCTCCGGGTCCGCACCCGCCCTTCCTCGGCCTCACTCTCTGCAGAGGCTCTGGTCGCCCGTCTTCTGTGGGCGCGTAAGGGAACGGGCCGCCCGGTGACGTGGGACGATTTCCGAAGAGCCCGGGAAAGCCGGCAGGGGGGTCTCGACATCGACCCCGCCACCTTCCGGGTTCTTCTTGAGACGGTCCCTCCGGATCCTGGATTTTGCTGGAGGGATCACCCGTTCCGTCCCGGATTCCAGGACGCCGAGGGACGGGAATATGAGGTGCTTGCAACCTCTTCGGACCGCATCGACCTTTTGAGGGATGACGGGGTGACGGGATATTCGAGCCACCAGGAATTCAAGGAGTTTTTTACTCCACTCCATCACAGAAACCAATCATCAGGATAGATATTCTCAACCCACCAGGGAGACTCCATGAGTCAGGAAAAAGATCAGGAAATTGGACAGTCAGTCATGAAGGCCTTAGGACGCGTGATCGAACCAGACTTCAAGAAAGATCTCGTGACCCTGAAAATGATCGAGAATCTCACGGTGAAAGACGGAAACGTGACCTTTACCGTGATCCTCACGACCCCGGCCTGCCCTCTCAAGGAGGAGATCAAGAAGGCCTGCATGGAGGCCCTTGCCCCCGTCGAGGGGATCCGTTCGGTGGACATCCACATGACCGCCCGGACGACCGGAGGCGGAGCCCGGGAGGGAAAGGCCGAAATCGAGGGGGTCAAGAATGTCATCGCGGTCTCCAGCGGAAAAGGCGGAGTCGGAAAATCGACCACGGCCGTCAATCTGGCGATCGCCCTCACGGAGCTCGGGGCCAAGGTCGGCATCCTCGATTCGGACGTCTATGGGCCGAACATCCCCATGATGCTCGGGATCAACGCTCTGCCGAAACAGGTGAACAACCGATGGTTTCCCCCGAAGGCCTACGAGATCCCGGTGATGTCGATGGCCTTCATGGCCCCTCCGGGAGCGCCCCTCATCTGGCGGGGCCCCATGCTGCACGGAATCATCACCCAGTTCGTCCGGGATGTGGAGTGGGGAGAACTCGACTACCTCGTGGTCGACATGCCCCCCGGAACGGGCGACGCCCAGCTCTCGCTGGCCCAGCTCGTGCCTGTCACCGGGGCGATCATCGTCACGACTCCCCAGGAAGTCGCCCTTTCGGATTCCCGCAGGGGACTCGCAATGTTCCAGAAGGTCAACGTCCCCATATTGGGGATCGTCGAAAACATGAGCACCTTCCATTGCCCCCACTGCCACCATGAGACCCCCATTTTTTCCCAGGGGGGAGGAGAGAAGGCCGCCATCGAACTCAAGGTTCCCTTCCTCGGCAGAATCCCCATCGACCTCTCCATTCGCGAGGCGGGAGACCAGGGTCGTCCGATCGGGATCGCCCAGCCGAAGAGTCCTCTTTCGGAGGCCTATCTGAAAATTGCCGGCAACATCGCGTCCCGCATCAGCGTCCTGAACTCCGAGTTCACCCCCATCACCCTCGGAACCCTGGCCTGAACCGGGAAGAGGAGGGGTTCTCCCTCCTCTTTTCATCTGATCCGACTCAAGACTGGCTTATTGTCCTCTTTTTCAAGGGATAGGAGATCCATGGATCCACTCAAGGTTCAACGGCTGGCTGTTTTCGACGAACGCCACAAGGAATACCGGCTGGCCCGCCACCGCTCGGAACTGGCCTACAAAAAAACCCTCGGCGGTGGAGAATCTCCCGCGAATGCCGGAATCCCGGAAGACTGGAAAGGGTGGGAGGAAGCCCTTTCCCAGGAGCTCGAAGCCTTCCTCGATCTCAAGGAGGCTTGGGAAGCCCTTTGCCGCAACGAACCCTGGGCCGCCCCCTGAGAGGGATGGAACGCATCCGGGTCGCCCTTCTTCTGGCCTACGACGGCCGCCCTTTTTCGGGATGGCAAATTCAGCCGAGAGATCCGACTGTCCAGTCCCTTCTTGAAGAGGCTCTGGAATCCTTTGCCAAAACCCGGGTGAGGATCACCGGGGCGGGTCGGACCGATGCCGGCGTGTCGGCCTGGGGACAGGTGGCCCATGCCGATCTTCCCCCGGATTTTTCCATACCTCCTGACCGGCTGGCGCGACTTCTGAATACCCGTCTCCCCCCTGAAATCCGTGTCCTCGAGTCCAGTCCCGTCCCGGGAGACTTTCACGCGCGCCACAGCGCCACGGGGAAAATCTACAAATACACGTTTCGCCTTCTTCCCCGACATTTGTCCCATCATCCTTTGGACGAGCCCTTTTCCGGCTCTCTTCACTCTGACTTCAATCTCACCACGGCCGTCGAAGCCTCCCGCGCCTTTATCGGCCGCCATGATTTCCGACATTTCTCCGTGGCCTCCTCCTGTCCCGAAGATCCGGTCCGTTCCGTTACCGGACTTCTTTGGGAGCCTCTTCCCGCGGGCTATGCCCTCTGGATTTCCGGGCCGGGATTTCTCCATCGCATGGTCCGGATGATCGGCGGGATCCTGAAGGAGGTCGGGGAGGGACGGCGAAGCGGGTCCGAAATCGCGGGGCTCCTTCGTCCGGGATCTCCTCCTCCTTTTCGGCCCATCACCCCTCTTCCGCCCGAGGGGCTGGCCCTGGTCCGCGTCCTCTACGGAAACCGGGACCCATTCGACCCGAGATTCCAAAACTGCTATCCTTCTTCCAGAATCCAGGCCCCTTTTCCCTGAAAGGATCTGATGACATCCGAACCGCTCAATGCCTTTGTCCGCATCGGACAGGATCCCGCTCCCGTCGTCCTGGGAGGAGGATCGTGGGGAACGGCCCTGGCCGGGCATCTCGCCTCCGCCGGATGGCCGACGACCCTTTGGGTCAGGGATCCCATTCTGGCCCAGGATATCTGCCGGACCCGGGAAAACCGTGTCTACCTGCCCGGGATTCCTCTTCCCGAATCCCTTTCGGTCACCTCCGATCTCCATGCGGCCCTCGAAACAGCCACCCTTCTCGTTTTGGCAATTCCCTGCCAGTCCTGCCGGGAGGTTCTCTCTACCGTCAGGGATCATCTCCCGACTCCGGTTCCCGTCATCGGAGCCTCGAAGGGGATCGAACAGGGAAACCTCTCCCTTGTCTCGGAGATCGTCGCCGAATCCTATTCGCCTTCCTCCGCCGATTATGCGATCCTTTCCGGCCCTTCCTTTGCCAGAGAGGTCATCAAGAAGGCTCCGACCGCCGTCGTGGCCGCCTCCACCGATCCCGTCCTGGCCAGCGAGGTGCAAAGGCTCTTCAATACCAGGTGGTTCAAGGTCTACACACGGGGGGATGTCCGAGGCATCGAGGTGGCCGGAGCCATGAAGAACGTCTTTGCGATCGCCACGGGCATCGCCGACGGAATGGGGCTGGGAGACAATGCCAGGGCCGCCCTCATCACGCGCGGCCTTGCGGAGATGACCAGACTGGGTCTCCGGATGGGGGCCGAACCGTTGACTTTTTCGGGGCTGGCGGGGGTCGGGGACCTTCTTCTGACCGCCATGGGAGACAAAAGCCGGAACAGGACTGTCGGCCTGAAGCTCGGACAGGGAGGGGAACTCCGGACCATTCTGACGGAGCTGGGACAGGTGGCCGAGGGGGTCACGACGACCGAATCTTCCTTCGAACTTTCCCTGCGTTACGCCGTGGAACTTCCCATCACCCGGGCGGTCTACCGGATTCTCTACGAAAAGGCCGATCTGAAAGAGACCCTGGCGGAACTGATGAGCCGCCCCCTCCGCTCCGAGGAGGATCTGTCGTAATGATCCGAAGATCCTGCCAATAGCGGCCTTCCACTGAAATGGAACCGAAAGGATAAGTCCATGTCCACCGCCTCACCCCAAAACATCGACGCCCCCGACTCCCGCTCCGTTCGCATCGTCTGGCGGGACGGCCACGAGTCCCTCTATGACAATCGCTTTCTCCGGCTCTCCTGTCCCTGCGCCGCCTGCGTCAATGAATGGACCGGGGAGCGAACCCTCCGGGAGGAGGAGGTCCCGGGGGACGTCCGTCCCGCCTCCTGGCATCTGGTGGGCAATTACGCCCTTTCCATCGGCTTCTCCGACGGCCATGACACGGGAATATATTCCTTCGAACTTCTCCGGAGCCTCTGTCCCTGCCCCGCGTGTCATCCCCAGGGTCGCTGACCCGTGACCCTCGTCCTTATGATAGGATAGGGCCATCGAGACTTGTCCGGAACCAACCATCCAATCGCGGGGAGGCCGTTCTTGGGAAAAGAAGCACGACTCATATTGGTGAGACATGGGGAAAGTGTATGGAACAAGGAAAATCGGTTTACGGGATGGGTTGACGTCGACCTTTCCCCCCGGGGGGAAGAGGAGGCCCGTTTCGCCGGGAAGCAGCTGTCGGCCTATCCCGTGTCCCGGGCCTTCACCTCGAACCTGATGCGGGCCCAGAAAACACTCGCCCTCATTCTCGAGACTTCGGGCCATCTGGGCGTCCCCATCGAAAAATCGGAGGCCTTAAACGAGCGCCACTACGGAGACCTCCAGGGTCTGAACAAGAGTGAAACAGCCAAAAAATACGGAGACGAACAGGTTCACATCTGGCGCCGAAGCTACGATGTGGCTCCCCCCGGAGGAGAAAGCCTCAAGATGACCAAGGATCGGGTACTCCCGTATGTGCACGCCTCCATCCTTCCGGCGCTCATGCGGGGTGAGGACTGCCTCGTGGTCGCCCACGGAAACTCTCTGCGGGCCATGGTGATGGAACTCGACCGGCTGACCCGGGAACAGATCCTCGAGCTGAACATTCCCACGGCCACCCCCATCGTCTACCGGCTCGGAATCTTGAGCCCGGAGACCGAATCGATTCCTGGACTTCCGGGGATCACGGTTCTCGAAAAAAAGATCCTCGATGGACCCCCGCCGTGCTGATGACCGGGAAGATGCCCGGCACCGGAGACTCAAGATTCTGATCCTCGTTTTGAAGGCGGGTTTCGGCATTATGCTGTTCTATACCGTCTGGTCCTATCTCCATTCCCCAACCTGAATTTTCCCACAAAAAAGGCCAGGGTTTTAACCCTGGCCTTTTTCGATGTTTCGTTGTCGTTCCCTTGAATCAATGGCCCTTGAATCAGTGGCCGATGAAGAGGGCTCCGCCATGGGAAGAGGCTCCCATGAAAAAGAGCATGGGGATCGACAGCATGACGTTGACCCGGCTGGCCAGGAAGGCGACACGCCCGGCCTTGGCTTTTTCGGCCGCTTCGGCGGGAACGAGTCCGATGACCTTCTTCTGGTTCGGCCAGATGAAGACCCAGACGTTGAAAAGCATGATGGTTCCGAGCCAGGCGCCCATTCCGATCACCGCGGCACTGCCATGAAGGGTGTAGGCATTCAGAAGAATATGTCTCTGACCGAGAATGGAAAGTCCGAAGAGGACGGTCAGGAGCGCCGCCCACCGAAAAAACAGAAGGGCGCGGGGAACAAGATTCTTGAAGGCATCGGCCTTGGCCTCGGGGGAGGCGGCTTTCAGGAAGGCGGCCTGGACGAAGTTGAAGTAGTAAAGAAGGCCGATCCACATGATGCCGGCCAAAAAGTGAAACCAACGGACGATCAGTTCTGGTGCCTGGGATTCCATGTGATTGACTCCTTGTTCGGGGAAGGGTTCCGATTTAGTGGTTGACGAGGCCTTTGACGACGAAGAAGAGAATGCCTGTTAGCACAAATCCAGAGATGACCGTTCCCCACAGGGAATCGAGGGGGTTTTTCATGTTGTCCTCCATTTAGAACAATAATTCGTTGAATGTCGCAAGATTATCTGGTGTATCCTTCACGACAGTGTGTGATTCTGCAAACCAGCATCCTTCAAGGATAGTGGTATTCAAACTTCCTTGTCAATTTACACCCGACCTCCGGAAATGCTACTCTTCGGAAAAAGAATCGTCCCCCCTCAGGCCGGAGTGGCGAAACAGGCAGACGCAAGGGACTTAAAATCCCTCGACCGAAAGGTCATACCGGTTCGATCCCGGTCTCCGGCACCCGTATTTGAGCCATGTCCATCACCCTCCCGCTCGGTTGCGAAATCTTCCAAAGATTGAAAGAATTCTTCCACTCCGTCTCATCGCCATCGGGAGGAGTCCCGAGGCTTGCGAAACGACAGGAATCGTCACCCCAATTTCCTGGAGGCCTGCATGACAAGAAAAAGCCATCGACCGATGGGAAGGAACTCCTTTCGTCTCCTGCTCCTTTCGGGGATGGTGGCTTTTCTCATGACCGGATCTCCCGGACTCCTTTCTGCCTCAGCCTATTCCTCCTGGCCGCTCTGGAACCATTTCAGGCAGACCTTTCTGCAGGGGGACGGGCGGGTGATCGACCGCACGGACCATGACAGGAGCACCTCGGAAGGAGAGGCCTACTCGCTCTTCTTTTCCCTGGTCTCGGGAGACCAGCGATCCTTTAGGGACATCCTCTCCTGGATCACCAACAACCTGGCCCGGGGAGACCTGGCGGCCCATCTTCCGGCCTGGCTCTGGGGAAAACGACCGGACGGACGCTGGGGGATCCTGGACAACAACTCGGCCTCCGACGCCGATTGCTGGATCGCCTACTCCCTGATCGAGGCAGGCCGGATCTGGAAGATTCCGGAATACGGGGCCCAGGGCCGACGCCTTCTCTCCCTGATCGAAAAAAATGAAGTCTCCTTCCTGAATGGATACGGATGGGCCCTCCTTCCGGGACCCTGGGGCTTTCGCCTTCCCAACGGGGCCACCCGCCTGAATCCCAGCTACCTGTCTCCCCAGCTCCTGATCCGGTTTGCCTCCGTTTCCCCCGGCTTCCACTGGAGAGAGATCCTCGAGGCCTCCCTGACCCATATGACCGCCATCGCCCCCCACGGCCTTGTCCCGAACTGGATCCTCGTGACGCGAAATGGCCATGTCCGTCCCGATCCCGTCACGGGGCCGATCGGAAGCTACGACGCGATCCGCAGCTATCTCTGGGCCGGCCTCCTTCAGCCACACAGCCCTTTGCAAAAGCGCCTGCTCGCCTGCATGTCGGGCATGCTCCAGACCCTTGACCGACGCTCCCGTGTCCCGCTCTACGCCAACGCCCTCCTTGGCTGGACCGCCGGGAATGGTCCGGAGGGATTCTCCGCCGCCCTTCTCCCCGCTCTCCGCGCCGAGAAAAAAAGGTACCTCATGACAGAGACCCTCCTCTCCTTGCACCAGGCCCTTCACAAGGGTCTCTACGGCACCCCTCCCCGATATTACGACCAGGTGCTCGCTCTCTTTGGAACCGGATTTCTGGACCGGAGATTCGCCTTCGGGTCGGACGGGACCCTGATGCTTCCCGGAAGCTCCCCCTTCTCTTCCTGATCCCCTCTTTCGCCTGTCAAAGCCTCTGACAGGGAACGGCCACAATGTCAGCCTTTTTAACACATCATGAAATCGGCTCCCACAAAAAACAATTCAAGCCGGCCGCTTGCACTTCCCTCTTCCATAGCATGATATTTGCAGTTCCAGAACGACAATTCCTCATGCCCCATATGAATCCTCCGGATGGACACCCTTCCCTCGTGGGACATGCGCCCTCAGAAGGCCGGCCCCTTTTTCATGTCCGGGAATCGCTTGCGGACCGGAAATTTGGATCCGACATGAGGCGGCAGGGGTCTGGAACGGTGGTGGGCACTCGCGGGTCCTGGCCCGCCTGTCCTTAAAATAGATAGGTGCCCCCGTGGCGTCCAAAGAATCCGGAAGCTTTTTTTCCTGGAAAATCGTTCTTCTCCTCGCCGGAATCCCGCCTTTTCTTTTTCTCATGACCATTCCCGCAAAGGACTGGACGACCCAGCTCTGGCTGGGCGGCTCCCTTCTCCTGATCGCGCTTCTGATGAGAGCCCTCTTTCCCGGAAGACGATGGGTGCTCATCACGATGATCTTCATCTCCCTCTACCTCACAGGCCGATACGGGTGGTGGCGGGCCACCCAGACACTGGGCATCGGCGACCCGCGCATCCACGGATACGAATATCCCTTCATCTTTCTTTTGTTTGGTGCCGAGCTCTTCTCCTGGACCGTCACCGTCCTCGGATACTTCCAGTCTCTCTCTCCCCTTCAGAGAAAGGCCGAGCCTCTTCCCGAAGAGACGGAGCTCTGGCCTCACGTGGACGTCTTCATCACCACCTACAACGAACCCCTGTCCATTGTCCGGCCGACGGTCCTGGGTGCACTGAACCTGGACTGGCCCCCCGAAAAGCTCAAGATCTATCTCCTCGACGATGGGAATCGCCCGGCCTTCCGGGATTTCGCCAATGCGGCCGGAATCGAGTATCTCGCCCGGCCCGAACGGCGCCATGCCAAGGCCGGCAATCTCAACTACGCCTTCTCCCGCACTTCCGGAAAATACATCGCCGTATTCGACTGCGACCATATCCCGACCCGCTCCTTTCTCCAGACAACCGTCGGGATCCTGGAGAAACAACCCCGCTACTCCTTCGTCCAGACTCCCCACCATTTCTACTCTCCCGACCCCTACGAACGAAACCTGGATGTCTTCCATGAGATTCCGAACGAGGGATCCCTCTTTTATGGCGTCGTCCAGGACGGCAACGACTTCTGGGATGCGACCACCTTCTGTGGATCCTGCGCCGTCTTGAGACGCACCTCCCTCGAGGAGATCGGCGGCATCGCGGTCGATACGGTGACGGAGGATGCGCACACCTCCCTGCGTCTCCACAAAAAAGGATGGCAGTCGGCCTATCTGAACCTTCCCCAGGCGGCGGGCCTTGCCACGACCACCCTGTCCGCCCACATCCGTCAACGGGTCCGATGGGCCCGGGGAATGATCCAGATCTTCCGGATCGACAACCCCCTCTTCACCCCGGGACTCACCCTTTTCCAGCGTCTGTGCTATCTGAACGGGATGATGCACTTCCTGTTTTCACTGCCACGGATCATCTTTCTGCTCGCCCCTCTGGCCTATCTCTATTTCGGCATCAAGATCTTCGATGCCGACGCCTACTCCATTGCGGCCTATGCCCTGCCGGTCCTGGCCGTGGCTCTCCTCACCAACTCCACAATCCAGGGGGCTCACCGCCACTCCTTCTGGAACGAAGTCTACGAAACGACCCTGGCCCCCTACATCCTCCTTCCGACGGTGGTGGCGCTTCTCAATCCCAAAGCCGGGATCTTCAACGTCACCTCCAAGGAAGGGGTCATCCGGGAAGATTTTTTCGACACCCGTATCGCCCGCCCCTTCATCGTCTTTTGGCTCCTCAACCTCGGAGGGCTGGTCGCCGGGATTTATCGTTACACCCGAGGTCTGGGAGAAATCCCCACCATTGTCCTGACCCTGGTCTGGGTCATCCACAACATGATCGTCCTGGGCGCCACGCTTGCGGTGGGTTGGGAAACGACCCAGCGGAGAAATCGTCCCCGCATCCCCCTGACTCTGCCGGCCCGCATCATGGGTCCGGGACAGAAGATCCTCTCGGGAGAAACCGAAGATGTCTCCGACCTGGGCGTTCGACTCCGGATCGGCCAGGGGGACTCCCTTCTTCTGGGCGAAAGACTCCTCCTCCAGATCGCCCTCTACGACACGGTGTACGAATTTCCTTGCGAGGTCGTGGGCCTTGACGAATTTTCCGTACGACTCAACTTTCTCCCCCTGACCCTGGCTGAAGAGAGGAACCTTGTCCTGATCCTCTACGGAAGGGCCGATGCCTGGGCGATGATTCGCTCCCAGAATCGCCGGGACAGAATCATGGCGAGCCTGGGCCAGATCATGAAGTTCGCCGCTTTCGGCCAGATCAGGCTCCTCCGGGCCCTCTTCCGGGAAAGGCAGGCCCAGTGAGAAGGTCTCCCGGGATGACTCCCTTCCGTTTCTCCGTGCTACTCCTCCTGGTTGGACTTTTTTTCTCGAATCCGGACCCGTCCCTTGCGACGCCCCCCGAATCCCCCGCGGTCGCCTCCCCTCCGTTTGAGGCCTACCGGCAGTTTGCGAAATCCTTCACCTTTTCGGAGCTGGGATGGAGACGGGCCGTGGAGATCTCCGGAACGAGCATGGACCGGAGCGCCTTCTTCGGATTTCCCCCCAGTCAGATGGTAGAACAGGGCCAGGTGACGGTCCGATTCTCCTATCTTCCGAGGAAGACCTCCGTCCGAATGCCGCGCCTCGAGTTGGACATCAACGAAACCTCTCTGGGAACACTGCCCCTCCCCTTGGGCCCTCCCGAGCATCCCACGCCACAGTCGGCCACATTCAGGATCCCCCCCTATCTGGTCACGACCCTCAACTCCCTCAGGATCCGGGTGGCGAAAGATCCGAACCATCCCTGCGACAGGATTTATACGGGACCCTTTATCCGGATCGACCCGGGAAGCTGGGTCTCCCTTTCGGGAATCCGGATCCATTTTCCGAACCGGCTCTCGGACCTTCCTCTCCCCTTCCTCTATCACGCCATGACCGGGACACGGACGCTGACCTTCCTGTTGGGCCACACCGACATTCCCCTTCTCGAAGCCGCCGGGATCACGGCGTCCTGGATCGGCGTGAAAAGCGAGAGCACCCCGCTCAAATTTCAGGCCACAGCCGGACTCCCCAACGACCCCGGATCCCTCCCCACCGGCAATCTGATCCTGGTGGCCGCCACCCCCCAGCTCCCGCCCTGGCCCTTCATCCCCCCCGTCAATGGACCGACCCTGGCCCTCGTGGACAATCCGGACGATCCCTACGGAAAAATTCTCCTGATCCTGGGCAGGAACTCCGGGGAAGTCCGGACAGCCGCCCTCGGTCTTTCCCTGGGACAGTTTGACGCATCGGGGTCCCTGGCGACGGTTTCCAGCATCATTCTTCCGGCCTCGCGCGGAAAAAACGAGGCCCCCCGGTGGATCGACACCCGCAAACCCGTCCGACTCGACACCCTGGTGGACAAGGACCGGCTCAAGGTGAGCGGAACCGGATCGCTTCCCGTCCGTTTTTCCCTTCCCTCCGACCTCTTTGTCTGGCATCAATCCTCTTTTCCCCTCGCACTTCATTACCGGTATGCCACCCTTCCGGGGGAAGAGCGCTCGCGGCTCGACCTTCTTCTGAACAAGCAATTCCAGGACTCGATTCCCCTCCCCTCCACCCCGCCCGGAGCCTCCGATCAATTCCGGACCATTCCTGTCAGCCTCAAGGATCTCACCCCTTTCCGGAATGTCCTCCGGATCAACTTCAACTTCCAGTCGGGGATACCGGGGATCCTCTCCTGCACAGCCAACCACAATCCGCGCCTCCAGGGAACGATCCTCGGGAATTCGTCTCTCGATCTGACCGCCATCCCTCACTATGTCCGCCTCCCCAACCTCCGCCTCGTCCCCAACGGCGGATATCCCTTCACCCGATACCCGGACCTTCGGGGAACGGCCGTCGTCCTGCCCGAATCTCCCGGCGAGGGGGATCTCCGCATTTTTCTCCATCTCATGGCCTTCCTCTCGGAGGAAACGGGCTCCCCGGGAATTTATCTGTCGGTCACGACGGCCGATCATCTTTCCACATTCCGGGACCGGAACCTGATCCTGATCGGAACCTACGACACGAACCCCCTCCTGATCCGGTACGGGAAAGCCCTTCCCCTCGACACCCCTGAATCCCGCTCCCGAATCCGGCTCGAAAGCCGGCTGGAAAGCCTCTTCCGGTGGTCCAACCCTCCCCCCCATGCCTACGGGCCAGAGGCCCTCGCCGCCTACTTCAAGGAAGACCGGAATCCCCTGGGGGTGATGGAAGAGGACGTCTCTCCGCTGGCCCCCCGGAAGGTCATCCTCTCCCTGGGTGGCGTGAGCGAAGCGTCCCTGCTCTCGATGGACCGGGTCCTCTTCGATCCGAGACACTTTTCCGACATCTTCGGACAGGTGAGCGTTGTGGGCGCCGACCGCATCCACTCCTTCCTCGTTCCGGGAGACCGCTTTTCCCTGGGACATCTTCCGATCCTGACTGCCCTGCGATTCTGGTTCTATTCCCATCCCCTGGGAACGCTGGCGGCCCTTCTTCTCCTCAGTGCCCTCCTGGCCAGCATCCTTTCCGGAATCCTGCCGGCACTCGCACACCGGAGACAGGGCCCATGACCCTCTTCACCCGGAGTCTTTCCATGCCTTCTGTGAACGCTCGCCTTCAGGACTGTCTTTGGGCCCCCCTGTGTGGAATGCTCCTTTTCCTGGGATTTTTTTATGAAAACGCCAGGGCGGAAACACCGGTGACCCTCGCTCTCGAAAAAAAAGCGGAGTTCTGGGCGTCCCATGGTCGCGACGATCTTGAGACCCAGACCTATCGCCAACTTCTCTTTATCGACCCAACAAACCGGCCGGCCCTCATCGCCCTGGCCTCCGACGCGCTCCGCGAAGGGAATCGTCCCCTGGCCAGACGATACATCGCAACCCTTCGAAAGCTCGATCCCCAGGACCCCTCTCTTCCCTCCTTCGCGAGAGAATCACAGCTCGGGCCCTTGTGGAGCCGGGAAATCGAACGGGCCCGGAGAGCGAGTGACCGCCACCTCTATTTTCGGGCCCTCTCCCACTACCAGAAGGCCTTCGGCCCCTATCCGCCCCCGCCCCGATACGCCGTCGAATATTTCAATGACATGGTTCATTCGAAGGAGGGTCGCCGGGAGGCGGAGCGCCAGCTCAGGGGGCTTGTCCGCACCTACCCCGAAAGCCTCCACTACCGTCTGGCCCTGGGTGAGATCCTCTCCTACAAGGACAACACCCGTCCGGAAGCCGTCGAGATCCTGAAACCCATGGCCGAATCCCCTTCGCCCGTCTCGGACACTGCGACGGCGGCCTGGAGACAGCTTCTTCTCTGGGAAGGGACCCTTCCACGCAACATCCCCCAGATGAAGGCCTATCTTCTCCTCCACCCGAAGGACCGACTCCTGTCCGACCAGCTTGGACTTGCGGAGAAGCGCGCGCTTTCCGCCGGCCCCGAATCCCGGGAAGCCTATCGCTCTCTGGACCGAGGCCAATTCGGAAAGGCCATCCAGCTTTTCCGGGGGCTCCTCGAAAAAGATCCCCGGAATCCCGGCTACTGGATCGGGCTCTCCTACGCCTACCTGGGCAGGAAGGATTTCGAAAAGTCACGGTCTGCCCTTGCGAATGCCCGCCGGCTTCCGCTCACCCGTTTGCAGGCCGGAGAAGAACGCGACCTTTCGGCCCAGATCTCCTTCTGGACTTTCATGGGGCGCGGGAAGAAGGAAGAGGCGGACGGGGATTTCGAAGCCGCCCAAACGGACTATGCGAACGCCGACCGGATCCGGCCGGATCAGCCGATCGTGAAGGTGGCCCAGGCCGCCCTCGCGGCACGCATGGGCCATATGAACCGTGCGGAGAGCCTCTACAAAAAGGCATTGGAGGTCTCCCCGAATGACTCTCCCGCCTGGATGGGCCTCCTGTCCCTCTACGGACGGGAAGGTCAGGACCGCAAGGCACTTGCCAAGCTCACGACCCTCAATTCCTCCCTCCGGATGACGCTCGAGGAAAATCCGGATTTTCTGGTGACCGAAGGAGGAATCCTGGCTCACACAGACCATCCCGCCCAGGCCCGGAGGGCCTTTCAAAGAGCCCTCCAATCCCCGGTGAGGGTTCCCCCGGATCACGAAATCCTGTGGGGCTGGACCATGCTCGACGCAGGCTCCCGACGTCCCCTCTCCCTCCTACTGTCCCGTCTCGACAAGGTCCGGAATCTGAGCCAGACAGACCAGGGGAATCTCCGGAAACTGCATCACCTCCGGGCTTTCAGGGAAGAACAAGGACTTCTGGCCCGAAAGGACTACGAGCAGGCCCTTTCCCGCATGAAAGATCATGCCAGCCACCATCCCTCTGACCCGTTCTACCAGGAGCAGGAGGCCTCGATCCTGGAAGCTCAGGGAAAGAACCGCGAGGCCTACCGCCTGATCCTGACCCTTGGTCCGGGATCGACCCTCTCGTCCTATGAAGCGGCATCCGGGGTCGCCATTGCCGCAGGCCACCCCCTCCAGGCGGAGGTCTGGATCGATGATGCCGGAGCACGGTGGCCGGGCAGTGTCCGCGTGGCACTCCTCAAGGTCCATCTCCTGGAGGCCCGAAAGGAGCCGAAAAAAGCCAGAAAGATCCTGGAGAAGGCCCTCATCCGGCATCCCCGGGACCCTCGTCTGCTTCTCGCCAAGGCGGACAACGACCGGATCCTGGGCCACCTGAACCAGGCGCGATCGGAGATCGAACAGGCCATCGCCGCCCTCCGGACCCCCTCGCCCTCCCAGCAGCCCCCTCTGGACATTGCGCTTCTTTCGATGCAGGCCCGTACGGCCCTCGCCTCGGTCGAAAAAGACAGGCAACGCCGAACCAGGGGACATCTCGAGCTGATGGCGGGAGAAACGGCCTTTACCCAGTACACCCAGTATTACTACGCCCAGGTCGGAGACCTCATTCCTCTGACCGGCTTTGGACACTTCCAGTCGGACAACGGAGGCGAACCCTTCCCGCTCCTGCACCTCTTCCTCATGGGAAACGCCTTCACGTTCGAATACCATCCGACGCCGACCGATTCCTCCTTCCTTTCCCAATCCTATGAAGGGCTGACCCCCGCCGTGGGAATCCGATTCCCGACCTCCTTCGGGTACTGGGAGGGGGATGCGGGGGTGGCTGTCGCCCAGCACTTCCAGACACTGACTCCGCCGGGAACGGTCACAGGATTGTTCCTCCAGACGGATCTTCTCTGGAACTTTCTGGGAGGAGG
>JAKCDE010000041.1 GCA_021838585.1 Nitrospirota bacterium | reverse complement strand
CGGACCGGAAGCGTCGGGGCCACCTCGGAAAGAGGGGCGATCAATACAGGGGCAACGGAACTTTTCGAAAGCCCCGGAACGGTCGAGACGAGGCCGAGAAAGGGGTCTCCCGTCCGGGCCTCCGCCTCCACCCCTCCCCAGGAGGCCAGGGCCTGCTGGAGGATCTGCGCGTTCCGACGGACCTCCCGGACGTCCTCCCCCCAGGTGCAGACGGCCAGGGACATGCGGACGACGGGATGTCCGGCCATGACCCGGGCGCGGATATCTTCCGCTCCGGCCACGATCTGCTTGTTCCTGGCCGAGACGAACGACAGGATCTGCGCGACGACCGGCCGCCAGGAGAGGCTTCCGATGCCGTTTCCCTCGAACCGGAACAGGATTCTCCAGGGGATTTCCTTCAGGTACGAAAACAGTTCTCCGAACGGAACAGGGCTCGTCTGGGGCATTGTCACAGAAAAGGTCCGGATGTACCGGTCCCCCAGACGGAGCGTCTCGAGGTCCAGAACTTCGGCGGGGCGGGGGACCACCTGCTGTGCGACCGATGGCCACTGGACGCAGTCGATCAACGCCTCCCCCGGGTCCGGATAGCGAACCGGAATTCTGTCTCCGGGGAGTCTGGGACGCCATTCCTCCGGCGTCACGTCCGGATCGACCATGTGCCGGATCTGCCGGAGCGCCGCGTGGCAATCGAGGGTCCGGACGAGAATGCCGGCCTGGGAGAGTCCCGTCTCGAAGTTCGAGACTACCGCCCGGTGCTTCTCCCTGAGGCGTGCGATTCCGGCATGGATGTCCTGACCGGAAGCGGCCGATCGCCATTTGGAGGTTTTCCGTTCGTCGTCCCGTTCTTGCTGGCGTTCCCTGACCGCTTCTTTCCGGGAGTCGGGAGGCAGCACGTCGGGCGTGGTCCAGAGGGCGACTGTGACGGACTCCTGGGCGCACCATCCGGAAAGGACCTTCGTCTTTTCCTCGAAAAGGTCGGAAAGATCGAGGCCGATCCGCCCGGAGGTCCGAACCGCCGCCTCCAGGCTTTCTCCCACCGACCGCCGTGATTCCAGCGGGTCGCGGGAAAACGAAAGCTGGACGATCTGCCCGCCACGGCCAAGCGCCGTGTTCAGGACGTCCGCGATTTTGCCGACAAGGGAGGAAAACTCGGCCTCTCCCACGAGAGAGGCCACTCCTCCGACGGACAGAATCGTCACGAGGGATCCGTCCTTCCCGGCCAGGACATGCTTCGAATCCGCCGTCTCGAGTTCCACGAACGCGCTGACCGATCGTCCCAGGCTGTCCAGAAGACTGCCCCCTATCGACGAGAGGATCTTCGTCATGCCGACCTCAGGGACTGTGCTAAATTTGTGCCTGTTGCTTTCTGAAAATGGAGATTTTCATGGATTGCATCGAGTGTGTGTGGAAGTAAAAGATGGCGTGAAATAAAGAAATTGCGGAAATCCGGCCCCAGGGCTATTCCGTGAAATTGTCTTGCCAAGGCGAGGGTCGCGGGTTCGAATCCCGTTTCCCGCTCCAGTATTTTCAACACTTTTCGGTTTTATTCCTTCATATGAAAACCTGCCATTGCCTTCCCCTTAATCATTAAGGGCAAAAGACATTTAAAATCCTAGGACTAAGGATCTTCACGGTCCGGTCCAACCCGTTCAATACAGTTTTCCGTTTTGAGCTTCTTGATCTGCCAGACGTTCCTGCGCGAGACATTCCGATCATCTCTGCCAGTCCCTGGAGGGAAAGGGATGGATTGGCAGAGATCAAATCGAGAATCCTTGGGTTTTCTCCCCGGTTTTCTGAATAGTTTTCTGGATAGTTCTTTCAGGGCGATATGGGAGTGAGGGTAGGAAAATCCACCCGCAAGCCCGTTGTCTCATGTCGGAATTTAGGGGAGGGATTGTGCGCCTTTCGGCAGGACTCCACAATCCGTCTTGGGCGTTGGCGAACCCGCAAATGTTCTTCATCCATTCATTCCGCCAGGAACTTTTGTATTCCCGTCGCTGATCTTCGGTCATTTCAAGGATCCTTTTTTAAGGAACTCATTTTAGAGATCCAGTCAGTCTAGCGCGGAGGGGCCGGGTCGAAGCCTAATCCTTGGAGAGCATTCACCACGCTGTCCCAGTCGGGAGGAAAGGAAGTCTTCTCGGACGGTTCTTTCTTGATGAGGTCAAATCTTCCAAGGTAAGCTCTCCCGAAAAACAACGGGCTAAATCTCATTCCGGTTGATGCTGGATTATGAGCGCCCGGATCTGTTTTAGGACAAATATGATCCTAGTTGACTGAGTTTTTCTACGCCACCCCCGAGGGACAACCATCTTGGTTGGATTTTTATCATGAAAATGTTCAAAATGTCTCTCCATTCCTTGGGATTTGTGTCAAAATTCCTCAGTTTTATGTCAGAGCGTGCCAGGTTGTTTAACGTAAAACAGTATCCTTCGCACAGATGAAGCCTGATAAAGTTTCTGAAGAAGACCTCATCGCTCGCGTAGGCTTGTGCGATAATCTGCCCTGATGTCAGGCCTGATGTCGGAACGGATGAATCAAAGGAGAAGGACATGAAAAAGGTTGCCATCGTACTCGGCGTGATTCTCGTGATTCTTGGGGTGGCATTTGTATGGCTGCACAACAATCTGGACAGCCTGGTCAAAAACGCTATCGAAAAATACGGAAGCCAGATGACCGGGACGAAGGTACAGGTCTCTTCGGTCGAAATCAAGGCCTCCGAAGGAACCGGCATCGTGCGGGGGCTCGTTGTCGGGAACCCTTCCGGCTTCAAGACCCCTTACGCCCTGAAAGTCGGCCGGATCGAAATGGTTCTCGACATCGAAAGCCTCGCAAAACCCGTGGTGCTTATTAAAAAGATCTCCGTCTCCGCCCCGGATGTCATTTATGAGAGGGCCAACGGCACCACCAATTTCGACGCCATCCAGAAACATGTCGCGGAGCAGGCCGGATCCTCCTCCGGGACGTCCAGCGAGAAGGGAGGCGGGAAGAAGCTCATCGTGGAACACCTGTCCGTCACGAATGCGAAGGCTCAGGCGAGCGCCGCCTTCATGAACGGGCGGATGGTCTCCGTGACCCTGCCCAATATTTTCTTAAACAACATCGGCAAGGCCCAAGGCGGGGTCCCTCCCGGGGAGCTGGGCCGGCAAATCGGGAACGCCCTCAAGGAAAAACTCGAAGCCTCGATCAACTTCGGAGACATCGCAAAGTCCATGGGAACCACGCTGGAAAAGGCGGGAAATGCCCTCAAGGGCCTCAAGGGGTTCTTCGGGCAATAGACGTGCGGACCCGTTCTTTCGACCTTTCCGGACGGCTTCACACCGGAGATTCTTTTCGCAATGTCTGGACCCGCGTTCTGACACGGAGGTCGGTCCGATGCCAACAGCCACGCACATTCCCTCCCTTGGGGGAATCGAAACTCTCTCCCTCACCGTCAAAACGCCTCGCCCTCAGCCGCCCAATGTGCCCCCTCCGCCGGCCCTCTGTCTCAACTTGACGATGTCCCGCAAGGGGGGAGCTCCGAATCTCCGGCTGTATTCCCGGCTGAACTGGGACGGGCTTTCGTAGCCCACCTGAAACCCGGCCGTCGCGGCATCCAGTCGCTCCACCATCATCAGGCGCCGGGCCTCCATGAGCCGCAGCTGCTTCTGGTACTGCAGCGGACTAAGCGCCGTCACCCTCCTGAAGTGATGATGGAAGGTGGAGGGGCTCATGCCGGCCTGCCGGGCCAGTTCTTCGATGCGCAAGGGCTCGGCAAAGTGGCTCCTGAGCCATTCGGTCGCCCGGGCGATCTGATGGCTCAAACTTCCCTCCAGGGCAATCTGCCGAAGCCGCATCCCCTGTTCTCCCACCAGCAGACGATAGAGGATCTCCCTCTGAATGAGGGGGGCCAGCAGGGGAATGTCCTTCTCCTCCTCAAGCAACCCGATCAGCCGTTCGAAGGCGTTGATCAGGGACGGCGTCACCGTCCCGGTGGCCATGCCGCGCCCTGACGGCTGGGACCGGGGAGGAGGTAGTTGGCTGTCCACCATGAGCCGCGAGACCTCCTTAAGATCGAGCAAAAGCTTGAGCCCCAGGTAGGGTTTTTCCGGACTGGCCTCGGTGATTTCGGCGACCGTGGGGAGATGCACGGAGGTGACCAGAAAATGCCGGGCATCGTAGACATAGGTGTCTTCCCCCAGAAGGACCCGCTTGCTTCCCTGCGCCACAAGGCAGAGGCTGGGCTCGTACTGTCCGCTCATAGGCCCGGTGAGTCCCTCCCGTCTGAAAAGTGACAATCCCGGAATGCCGGTCGTGTGCCTCTCTCCATGCTCGGTCCATCGGGCAATGAGGGCGGTCAGTGTGGCCATGGGGCTGACGTCGTCTCTCCCCATCATATTCTTTAAATTAAAAGAAGATTTCATGGGACCCTCCTTCTTTGAGGATACCGGTTTCCCGTCACCCGGTTCAATCCCGATTCTTGCCTCGGAGTTTTGGGCAAGAATGGGAGAGGATCGGTCTATCGGCATTTCCCGGGGTGGGTGTAAGGTAGATCCATGACCCGAACCATTGTGTCCCTGAGACAAGAAAGGAGTTCGAACATGAAAACACGCATGCTGGGAAAAAGCGGCCTCGAGGTCTCGGCTCTGGGTCTCGGATGCATGGGGATGAGTTTTTCCTACGGCCCCCCCAAGGACAAAAAAGAGATGATCGCCCTGATCCGCCACGCCGTTGAGCGAGGAATCACCTTCTTTGACACGGCCGAGATATACGGTCCCTTCACGAACGAGGAGCTGGTGGGCGAGGCGTTGGCTCCAGTGCGCGACCGGGTGGTGATCGCCACCAAGTTCGGCTTCGTGCCGGGTGTCGATCCCCGGTCCACGAAGGCCACCGGACCGGTTCTCGACAGTCGTCCGGAGCATATCCGGGAGGTGGCCCATGCCTCCCTCAAGCGCCTCAGGACCGATGTCATCGATCTCTTCTATCAGCATCGGGTCGATCCGGAGGTGCCCATCGAAGAGGTGGCGGGAGCTGTCAAGGAGCTGATAGCGGAGGGAAAGGTGCGCCACTTCGGCCTCTCCGAAGCCGGGATCGGGACCATTGAGCGCGCCCATCGCGTCCAGCCGGTCACCGCCGTCCAGAACGAATATTCCCTCTGGTTCCGGCGCCCCGAAGAGGGGCTTCTGCAGACCCTCGAACGGCTGGGGATCGGCCTTGTGGCCTACAGCCCCCTGGGAAAAGGCTTTCTGACCGGGTCGATCAAGGAGACCGCCACCTTTCCCGGAGACGATTTCCGGAGCGTGCTTCCCCGATTTGCACCGGAGGCGATCAAGGCGAATCAGGCCCTCCTCGCCCTGCTTGAAGGCGTGGCGGAGAAAAAGAAGGCGACGCTTTCGCAGATTGCCCTGGCGTGGCTTCTGGCAAGAACCCCCTGGATCGTGCCCATTCCGGGAACGACGAAGATGGCGCGGCTCGAGGAGAACCTCGGAGCCCTCGATGTGGTGCTGACCCCCGGGGATCTTCAGGAAATCGATGCCGCCGCGGCCAGTCTCCCCATACAGGGGGCGCGCTACCCCCAAAAGATCGAACAGATGACCGGACTTTGAACCTTATTCTTCCAGGGAGAGACACGATGTATCTTGCCAAAGCCTATGCTGCCGAAAGTCCCACCTCGCCGCTTGAACCAAAGAGCATTTCCCGCCGCGACCTCACCGGTCGCGACGTCCAGATCGAGATTCTTTTTTGCGGCATCTGCCATTCCGACCTCCACACAGTGCGCGACGAATGGCACGCCGTCATGCCCACGGTCTACCCCGCCGTGCCGGGACATGAAATTGTCGGACGGGTGACCCGGGTCGGCTCTTCCGTCACGGCCTTCCGGGAGGGGGATCTGGTCGGGGTCGGCTGCCTTGTGGATTCGGACCAGAGCTGCCCCCAGTGCCGGGCCGATCAGGAACAGTTCTGCCCGAACGGGGTCTTCACCTACAATTCGCCGGACCGCCATCTCGGAGGAGTGACCTACGGCGGTTATTCGGACAGCATCGTGGTCGATGAACACTTCGTCCTCAAGGTTCCCGCCGGACTCGATCCGGCCGGGGTCGCCCCCTTGCTCTGCGCGGGAATCACGACCTACTCCCCCATCCGCCGCTGGGGGGAGATCCAGGGGAAAAAGGTCGGTGTCGTCGGATTGGGGGGCCTGGGCCATATGGGCGTCAAGTTTGCCCGGGCCTTCGGGGCCCATGTCGTCGTCTTCACCACCTCGGCCGGGAAGAAGGAGGATGCCCGGAGGCTCGGGGCCCATGACGTCATTCTCTCCACGCGTCCGGAAGAGATGCAACAGCACGCGGGGAGCTTCGACTTCATTCTCGACACCGTCTCGGCCGATCACGACATCAACGCCTATCTCAACATGCTGGCTCCCGACGGCCATATCACCCTGGTCGGCGCCCCCGAAAAACCCTTGGCTCTGGCGGCCTTTGCCCTCCTGTTCGGCCGGCGGACCCTTTCCGGCTCGATCATCGGCGGACTCCGGGAAACCCAGGAAATGCTCGACTTCTGCGGCCTTCACAAGATCACGGCCGATGTGGAGGTCATTCCGGTCCAGAAGGTCAACGAGGCCTACGACCGCCTGGCCCGCTCCGACGTGAAGTACCGGTTTTCGATCGACATGGCCTCTCTCAAGGCCTCATGAACCTCAAAAAAGGAGAAAAACACATGCCCGAGACCCCCTCGGCGGCCCGCGCCGCCTTCGGCGATTTCGCTCCCGCCTTTGCCGACTATACCGACACCGTCCTCTTCGGCGATGTCTGGGAGCGTCCCGGTCTCTCCAAACGGGACCGGAGCCTCATCACGGTGGCCGCCCTGGTCGCCCTCTACAGGACCAACGAGTTGCCCTTCCATTTGAAAAAGGCGGTGGAGAACGGCCTCAGTCCGGAGGAGCTGATCGAGGGGATCACCCACCTCGCCTTCTATTCCGGATGGCCGACGGCCAACACCGCGGTGACTATTGCAAGGCGGGTTTTCGGTGAGGGGGAAAAGCAGGCCAACGGCCCGACGGAAAAGCCTTAAGGAATCCTCAGGAATGACGGGTCCGCAAACGAGAGGCGAAGGAGGCCGGAGTCCGGAAAAAGGACGGCTTCCCTGGCGGGAGCGTCACCCCGTCCGGTAGCTTCGCAGGCCGGTCTCCAAAAGATCGAGATCGCGCAGGATGCGCCGGAGGGTCGGATCGTCGATCCGGTGCTCCGCCCGAAGGCGGTGGAGGGTCCGCCGCTCTTCCTCGATGGCCTCGAGCCTGAGGGCCAGCTCCTCGGCCAGGGTCTTCCGGACATTGTCGACCCCTTCCCGCCGCTCCTCCAGCTCCCGGATCCGGAGCGCATATTCGGAGGCGATCCGGTTTAAAAGCTCCCGTTTCTGGGTGGACAGGGAGGGGTCGGCCGAGCGGGTTTCGAGTGCGGACAAGGCGTTCCGGTTCGCGGCAAGGCGGGCCATCTGCTCCTCCTCCGCCCCCTCTCCGGGATCCCTGATCCTGAGCCATCGTGCGAGGGGTCCGAGGGTCAGGAGGACTGTTCCCATCGACAGGAGGATGACGCTTCCCGCCAGAAAAAGGATCAGGTTCCGCCCCGGAAAGGGGTGCCCTTGGACGGAGAGAGGGATCGCCAGGGCGGCGGCCAGGGTGATGGATCCCCGGACCCCGATCCAGCCGGTCAGGAAGACGCCTCTCCAGAGGGGCGGGGGCAGGTCCCGGGCGTGCATCCGGTTCAGCCTCCAGGAAATCCGGGAGAAGGGGAAGACCCAGACCATCCGCACGAGGATCGTGGCT
>JAKCDE010000040.1 GCA_021838585.1 Nitrospirota bacterium | reverse complement strand
TTGAGCGAATTTCGCCGGGAACACTCCCAATTCGGCTGGCTGTAGCGCACGAGAGCCCACGCCCGATAAAGGGTCCGCTTGTCGGGCGAGACGCGATTGGGGTGCTTCGGCTGGTATTCGAGCCAGTAATACTGGTATTCCTCCCCACCCACGAGCCATCCCTGGGAGGTTTGCCGGATCTGGGTCTTGGTGTCGTCTTTGATGCGCATCATGGTCTGGGTGTCGGCATTGAGTTCCCGCTTCACTGAATTTCCGACAAGGCTCCAGTTCTGGTCGCCGATCCGGTCGGAAGCCTTCCTCTGAGCCCGGATGTAGGCATCATGCTTGGCCCCCTGAAGGGAGTTTTCCAGGGGAGAGCTGGCCGCAAACCACTTCGCACTCCGGTGGCTCTTCTTCTGGTTCCACCGCCCGATGCCATTGATCCAGGAGGGAACTCCTGAATCGGACCGGGCTACGACCCTGTAGCCCTCCGGCCCCTTGGGCATGTTCGAGATGGATGCGCAACCCGAGAGCACCAGGGCCGATCCGGATATGGCTCCCAGGACCGCCCAATACAATTTCTGCTTCATCGAAGCTCCTTTCCTTGTTGGCCTCCCGCACACCGGGAGGATTCCTGTCGGGACCGGACGGGTCCTTTTCGTGTCCGGCCTCCCGAATGAGATACGGATCATTCTTGTCATTCTCAGGCCCCGGTTGGGGCTCCGGGACCTCTGACCCATGGCCCTTTTGAAAATACCCGCGACACTAGCCTCCAAAATCCTGGCAGGAGCCGCCCAATGGGTTCGTCGCCTTCATCTCCTTCGCCTTCTTCACGGTCTGTCTGGGAAAGGAGACAAATCGTGAATCACTTTTGTCGAGGAAGAGGCGGCTCTTGAGACCCGCCAGAAGGGGACCGACCCCCTTGTCCGAAACGATTCGGGAGGCCATCAGCTCGGCCTGGGCGGGATCGAGACCGGCGACCTTGCGCTGATCGACCACCGACCCCCAGACGGTCCCGTCTGGAGAGGTGAGGGAAAGGGCGTACCGAAGAACGTAATATCGGTATCTGCGGGAAAATCCAGGGGGCAGCGGATTCGCCGAAACATGGCCGGACACTCTGATCCGTCCTCCCGAAGGGACAACAAGAAGCCCCATCCGGGTCACGCTCTGTTCGATCGCTTCCCGCACATGCCGGGCAAAGGGATCGACCCTCCCGCAATCGTTTTTCACGACCACGGTGACCGTCATGTCGCGGGAGAGCAGCGTTTCGATCCGGTCGATGTCATGCTGGGTCCCGAAGCGCCCGGACGGCCTTCCCCCCGAGACAGACGCCACCTCGCGATCAAAAAAGGCGGCGCGCTCCTTCGCATGGACGATGGCCGAAAGGTCGTGGATCTGTCTCATGGCGTTTGAGGTGTTGTCCAGGTCTGAACGGAGAGAGGAGATCTTTTTCCGTTCCGAATCGATCCGTCCCCGAAGGTAGCGAACAAGGTCGGACTTCTTCACCGCGACCAGGGCGACATAGGATCCCTGGGAGGACAGAAATTTTCCCCGGATGTTTTTCAATCCGTAAAGCTTGGCATGGGTTCGAACCGTCAGGAGATCCCGCGTCGACCGGGAGACCGTCATATTCTGGCGCGACGTCCGTTGTTCATATTTTGAACGGATATCGGAGTCGATCTGGTCGGCGAGATTCCGTGCGGCGTCTTTTCTGGCACGGGCAAGCGTCGATCCGTACCCGAGCGCGGAGAGATACCGGCTTTGTGGAACATCGCTCGCATGTCCCGTCTCGTACCACTTTTCCCCAGCCTGAGCCGGAAGGGACATATTCGACATAAGGAACAGGATCAGAGTCGCACGGGACATCCATCGGACCAAACGTCACTCCTTGAAGGGGGCAACCGGGCCACCAGGCGAATCAGTCGGCGGGGGTCGCGGCTTCCTGTTTCAGGATTTTGTCGAAAAGAGCTTTCATCCTGGGGTCTTGCGCGCTGTCACGCGCTCCCTCGAGGGATTGCCTCAGAAGACGCTCATACAGGTCTTTCCGGATAGACACGAGAACATGGTATTTGTAAAAGGAGTAAGGAGGTTCCTCCGCCTGGTCCTTTTCCCAATATTTACGCCAGAAGTAATCGTCGACTCTGGCCCCCGAGATTCTGGCCTGGGCCTGGGTCATGACGAGAGAGGAGACGCGTCGCTGAACGCTCATGTCCATTCCCCCACTCCCCGTCCCCATCCTCCGGAGACTCCTCTCCCGATAGAGGGCGCGGGCTCTCTCTCCGATACGCTCGGCAATGGAGCGCATCGCATTCTCATAGGCATCCGTCCGTCCCGATTCCTGGTCGGGCTCCTTGGAGGTCGAACCGACAAAGTAGACGCGATCCGGATGTTTTTCCTGCCAGAGACCCGGAGAGTCGATCCAGATGGGGCGTTTTTCCGACGAGCGACTTTCGAGGTGTGGAACCCCCAGTCCTCCCGGAGGCGTGGACAGACTGGAACAGGAGGCGAAGAGAAAGGCTGGAGCCAGAAGAAGGAGCCGAATTTGGCCACGATACTGATCGCGAAGGGGGGGCGGATCCTCGGAGTATGCCACGAAAACCTCTCTTTCCTTCAAGGCCCGGCGGATGCCGGCCGATCATCCCTGACGTGCCGCAGGAAGCGGTCTCAGCAAGGGTCATTGCCGGAGAAACAAAAACGTGCGTTTCCAATGGCCTATTTTAGGGAGATCTAACCGGAGAAGCAAGGAGCATACCCGCTGGGACCAAAGAAACTCAGGAAAAATGAATGGCCTGCCTCAAGACTTTCTGGAAGAAATCCCCGAAGATCCCCTGGGTCTCGGATAGGGAATCTCTCCGTGAAAGTCATTGATGGAGGGGGGGGCTGGACCTTCGTTTATGAAGGGAAGACGGGCGGAAGAGTGGGAGCGTCTCAGGAGATTCGGCGTCGGGTAGGAACGTGGCAGGGAATCGAAGAAGTTGAGGTCGAGAGAACGATCCTCCGGAAAGGAGAAGTGGACAGACTCCAGGAGGTCCGTTTTGGGGGAATACCGGAACTCAATTTCGGGAAGGAGATTCCGAATCTCCTGCAGGAGTCGGTTGACCTCCTGATATTTTGTTGGGACTTCCTTTTTCATGGGACCTCCCTTGAACATCAATCACCCTGAGGAGACGATTGGCTTAAAAAAGCCATAAACCTTTTCAATATATCCCAGGATCACCGGACGTCAAGAAAAGGGCCATCCCCCTCTCGCAACATCCCAAGACTTTGTCTCTAAAAGATTATCTAAGATTAATCCTGGGACCAGACGCGAAAGGGTCCCTGATTTTGTGATTGTCATCACTGGGTGTATATTCCCTCATGGAAATATTTCCTGTAGACTGCATCTTTGCTACCGGGCAATTCCATCTCTCAAGGGACCGTCAATCAAGGCTCTTCAACGGAGCGGAGAAACAATGGCCTCAGGGAAAGCCAATCGCAGTCGGGAGCGATCCGCAGAACGCGCCGCTTTTCTGCGCCTTCACGGAGATGTTCTTCTCCAGGCCTTGACCGACCCGATCTGCGTTCTCGACCATTTGGGCTTTCTGCTCGAGGCCAGCGATTCCTTCTGCCAACTGTTGGAAACTCCCCGTGCCGAGCTTCTGGGAATGCACGCCTCCACCTGGGACAACCGGATCCCTCCCCCCAAAAAATCGGGAACGGATTTTCCTGAAGGCCGCCTGTCCGCCCTTTTCCGTCGAAGAGACGCCTCCCTGGTTCCGGTCGAAGCCGAATACGCCTGCATGAAGCTCGAAGAGGACTGTTTCATTCATCTTTCGGCCCATCCGGCATCGGGCAGCCTCCTCCGGTCCGACGCCTCCTTCCTTTTCGAAAACAACGCCGCCGGCATTCTCCTCATCGATCAGGACGCCCGCATCCGGAAGGGAAATCCGGCATTCTGGCGAATCACCGGGTACACCCCCGGAGAGATCTCGGGAATCTCCTTCCAGCTTCTCTTCGACCCCCCCGAGGTTTTCCGGGATTTTCTGCTCCTTCTCCACAACGTCCTTCTCGGAAAACAGGTTCGGGCGACCCTGCGTCTCCGGCGAAAGGACGGGACGACCCTCTGGGCAGAAACGACGGGAAGCCCGGCCCCCATGGAGGATCGAAGGGACGGCGCCATGCTGGTCCTCCTCGACCTGACAGACCTCCATGAATCGCGGGAAAAGATGGAACGACAACTCTCCGAAGATCCCTTGACGAGCCTCCCGAACCGCCATGGACTTGAAAACGCCCTCAGCGGAGCCCTCGCGCGCGCCAAGAGAAAGGGAACCGTCTTTGCGGTCTGCGCCCTGGACATCGACGACTTCCAACCGATCAACGATCGCCTCGGAGCCCCCAAAGGGGACGCAATTCTGGGAGAGCTTGCCAAAAGACTTCGACAACAGGTTCGGGGCAGCGACTTCGTGGCCCGTATCGGCGGAGACGAATTCGGACTCGTCATCGAAGATCTCTCCATCGAAAAAACGACAAGCCAGCTGACCCATGTCCTGAACCGGATCCATCAGGCCATCGAAAGGCCTTTTTTCTCCGGAGAGAAAGAGGAAATCCGGATCGGTATCAGTATGGGAATCGCCCTCTTCCCCTCCAACGGCGACGACGGAGAGACGCTTGTCCGGCAGGCCGATGCGGCCCTCTACCAAGCCAAGTCCTCCAAGGGCGCCCGCTCCCAGTGGTGGTCTTTCGGAGCGTCACTGCCGGCTCTTCCCGCCCCCGAATCCTCCTTCGACGCCTACGGGGCCGACACGAAGGAGCTTCTTCAACGGCACCAGTCCCACATCGAGACGGTGATCGTCGAGTTCGTGGAGGCCTTCTTTGCCCAGACCGAACAGGATCCCGAACAGAAAAGCCTCCTCCAGGATCAGGACGAGGGAGAGCTCCAGAACATTGCCTCCCTTCAGGCAAAACATCTCCGATTTCTTCTTTCCGGCGACACGACCCGGGACATGATCATCGAGATGGCGCGAAAAACGGGGAAAGCGCATGCCCTGATCGGGGTCAACGGGGCGATGCTCACCCAATCCATGGCCCTTTACCGCCGTCTCCTTGCCGATCATCTGACCCATACCTTTCTGACCGCACGCGACCGCTATCGCCTCCTTCTGGCCAATGAGATCCGTCTCCAGGATGACCTCCAGGAGGAGCTCCGCGCAGGAATTGAGGTATCGGGCGAATACTTTTCGGTTCTCTCGGCCCCGCTTCCCCCCCAGGGGGCCCTCTGGGCCGATATCCGGAGAACGGAAGTGGACCTTCTGGGATCCCTTCCCGCCATCGCCTGCGTCTTTCTGATGCGCCTCAACAGCAACGGCACCTTCATCGTCGAGGACAGTGCGGGGCCGAAAGGGCAGGAAGGCGCCGCCATCCTGCGCAACCCCCAGTTCGAGGCCGTCGTCGACCCCGATTCTCCCCGGGGCAAGGGACTCATCGCCTACTCCTGGCGGAGCCTCTCCCCCCAGAAGATATCAAACTACCAGAAGGATCCCCGGGTCGCCCACTGGCGCGACGTGGTCCGTCCCCTGGAGATCCGGTCGGGAGCGGCCATTCCGATCCGGAATCCTGACGGAACGGCCGTGGCCATCCTTTCTCTCTACGGATCCTACCCGAACCAGTTCGATACCCCCTGGAGCGTCCAGTTCGTCAGAGGGCTGACCCAGCGATGGGAAAAAATCTGGGAGCTCTGCCGGGCTCCTGCCAGCGTCATTCCCGAAGATCAGGCCGCCACCTACCGGCACGAGCTTTTCTCCGGGGGGCTCTCCATGTACATGCAGCCTGTCTTCGACCTCACCACGGGGGGCCCCGTCAAGGTCGAAGCCCTGGCTCGACTGGTAAGGCCCTCCGGAGAGGTCATCCCTCCGGCCTACTTTCTCCCGTCCCTGGGAGACGCCGAGCTCGATCGTCTTTTCCGGGCCGGCCTCGACCTCGCCCTGCAATGGATCCCCCGATGGGATGCCAGGAACCTTCACCTCGACATTTCCATCAATCTTCCCCCGGGGACGCTTCGCGACCCGGACTGTCCCAAATGGGTGGAGGAGGCCCTCCACCGCCACGGTGTCGAACCGAATCGACTGACCCTCGAGCTCCTCGAGAACCGGGAGATGGAGCTCAAGTCCCAGGACGAGGCCATCGAACGGCTGATACGTTTGGGAGTCAGGCTGGCCATGGACGACCTGGGGTCGGGGTTCAGCAGTCTCCAGCGTCTTGCCACACTTCCCTTCGACAACATCAAGGTCGACCAGGGCCTTCTTAAAAGGATCCATGTCGCTCCCCTTCACACGCTCAGCATGATCGGCACCATCATCCGGATGGGACAGGATTTTGAACGGGTCGTCATCGTCGAAGGACTCGAAGACCTGGCGATGGTCGAGGCGACGAGGATCCTCGGCGCCACCTTCGGCCAGGGGTACGCCCTGGGCCGCCCCATGCCGGCGGACCAGATCCTCGAATGGAGCCAAAGCGTCCCTCCCTTCCCTTCACCCGCCTCCATCACGACATTTCTGGGAGCGCTCTCCTACCATCGCTGGATTCACACCCCTTTTTCCGCTCCCGGTTCTCCGGATATCGCCCATTGTCCCCTCACCCCCTTTCTCTCCCGGGTCGCAAACGAAGATCCGCGTATCATCCGGGCCCACGAGGGCTTTCATAAGGACACCTCCAACGACGCCTCCGGGCGGGATCTGACCGATTGGCTGGTCGAACGCATTCGGGAAGACGGAAAACCCCATTCGGTCCCGGCACACTGACCCATTCCCCCATGAACCCATTCCACGAAACCCCCTTTCTCCTTTCTCCCCATGAAAGGCCCTGTTTGAAAGAATTTTTCCTTGACACACCCGAAAGGCGCTTGTTAATATCTGACATGGACGAAATGTCCGCTTACTTAGTTCATTGGGAGCCCCGTTTAGGGGCTCTTTCATTTCCGATTCTCCTCTCCTCATGACGCATTCCTCCCCGTGTTGCCGCAACCCGACCCCAATCGGATTTTCCCACCGGAGAACGCATCCATGGACATCCTGAAAACGGTCATCTTCATTGACGGCCAGAATTTCAAGAAGGACCTTCAAAAATTCCGATTCAAAGCTGCCGGCCACAATCTTCCGGAATACCGTCTCGATGAAAAGCACTTCCTTTGGGAGGACTTTTTCCGACAGGCCATCAGCGTCTTCTCCGACCAGACCCGAATTCCGCACCGCCTGCTCCGGGTTTACTGGTACAACACCCAGGCGACGACCCCTCTCCATCGCTATGATCGGGCGGTCCGGGACATCATTGAGCAATACCGGGAGATCTATCCCGACCTGACCCCCCCCTTGGTCGAATCCCTGGCCCAGCGCTGGCACCAGCATCAAAGGGAGCTTCTCTCGAGGGCCAAGGAGGAGGTTTTCGACGACATCCAGAAAAGGACCTCCTTTCTGGAGTTCAAGTACGTCGGACAGCTGGTCCTCCGTCCGTACAAGGTCAAGGAACTCCTGAGGGACAAGGAACGGGAAGGATCGTTTCTGTATCAGGGAACGGTGGAAGGGGAAAAAGGAGTCGACATCGGCATCACGATCGACATGATTTCAAAGATGGCGCATTACGACGCGGCGGTTCTCATTTCGGGGGACACCGACTTCATTCCCCTGATCCAGTATCTCAAGGATTCGCTGAAACTCGTCTACTCCCTCTCCCTTTCCCGCGGGGAACAGGGACAGCTTCAGCTTTTTTCCCCCCAGATCAAGAATGCGGTCGACTATTTTCACGTGGTCCCGGAGAAGGACATGCTCGGCCGCTATCTCGACCGAAAATCCGGGATTCCTCCCATCATTCTGAACGAGATCGATCGTCGTCTTTCGGAGCTTTTACCGGAAAAGCCAGCGGACTGATCCCGGGACCGGCTTCGGTTGGTCAGATGGAGGGGGGATTTTTTCGATACAACTCCCGGCCGTCGGTATCCAACACAATGGAAAGAACCTTCACCGAGCCCATCATGGAGACAAACGGCTTGCCGGAGGAGGTCCGTCCGGCATCGACCGCCTCCGGAGCCATCCAGACATTGACGTGGACGGGAATCCCGCATCCTGCG
>JAKCDE010000039.1 GCA_021838585.1 Nitrospirota bacterium | reverse complement strand
GACGGTAAGCCAGATCCTCTCCCGTCTTCAGATCGTATCCGTACACCTCGATGTTGATGATCCCCTGGTATCCGAAATTGATGATCCGCTCGATCAGCCCTCCGGGCATGAAATAGATCCCGACTCCAGGAAACTGTCCCGAGACGGCCTTACGGACCCGTTCCATGGCCTGGTCGGAGGTTTCACTCCGTTTGTCAGGCTCCACGAGGTTCACCTGGATGAATCCGGTATCCGGGCCCGTATTGCTGGTAAAGACCGAGGCCGCCCCGTTGGTTCCCCGTCCCGCCGTGCTCCGGAGGCCGATATTGGAAGCGATGAGCCGGACTTCGCTTTGGGGGAGGGTCCTCCGGATGAGTCCCTCCATCTCCTTGGCCGTTTCGGTGGTGACCTCGATCCGCGTCCCGGGGGGTTCCTGGATGTTGACGGTGAACTGGCTCTCGTCGGGGGCGGGAAAAAACTCCGTGCCGATCCCCTTCAGAAGCGGCAGGGACAAAAGGAAAAGGGCCCCGAGGGAGAAGTAGACCTTTTTCCGGTGGTGAAGGGAAAAATCCAGGAGACGCTTGTAGGACTGCTCCGTCCGGTGAAAGAGGCGGATCAGGAAGTTTTCCCGAAGGGGTTCCCCCGGGACCGAGGTCTTCAGAAACCGATAGCAGAGAAGGGGTGTGACGGTCCGGGAGACGAAAAAGGAGGCAAACAGGGCGAAGGTGATGGTCAGGGCCATGGGGGTGAAGAGCAGACGGCCGATGCCTTCCATGAAGACGATGGGAAAAAAGACGATGACGGTCGTGATGGTCGAGGCCAGGATCGGCATCGCCACCTCCCGGGCGGCGGAAAGAAGGGCCACGGGACGCGATTCCTCGCCCAGTGAGAAGTGGCGATAAATGTTCTCGAGCTCGACGATCGAATCGTCCACGAGCCGGCCGATCCCCAGGGCCAGCCCGCCGAAGGTGAAGATGTTGAGGGTTTCATGGGTGAAGTAGAGAAAGATGAGGGCCACGAGAGCGGAAAGAGGAATGGCCGTCCCGATGATGAAGGTGGCCCGGAGGCTTCCGAGAAAGAGGAGGATGACGAGGACGGCCAGGATCGCCCCCTGGACCGACTCGTGGTAGAGGCCACGGATCGACTGGCGTATGTAGGTGGACTGGTCGAAGAATGTGTCGAGATGGACCCCCGGCGGAATGCCCCGGAGATGGGGAATCGCCTTCCGGACGGCGTCCACGACCTCCACGGTGTTCGAGCCCGGTTGCTTGTTGACGGCCAGGTAGACCGCGTTTTCTCCGTTGACTCGGACGATGTTGGTCTGGGTTTCGGCAGAATCCTTCACCCGGGCGAAATCCTTGACGAAAACAGGCACAGTGCGGCCGTCGGGGGTCGTTTGGGTGGCGACGGGAACATTCTTCAGGACATTGACCAGGTCGTGGGAGATCTGGTTGTTGGTGAAGAGATTGTAGTCCTTGGAACCGATCTTGATATCGCCCGAGGGCAGGATCAGATTGGCCAGATTGATCGCATTCACCACCTGGATCATCGAGAGGTTCCGGGCCAGGAGCTCGCGCGGGTCGACATTGATGTTGATCTGGCGGACCTTTCCGCCATTGACCGTCGCCTGGGAGACGTTGGGAAGCTGTTCGAGCTGGGGTTCGATGGTGTTGTAGGCCAGGTCGTAGAGCTGGATCTGGTTCATCGAGGGATTCGAGACGGTCAGGGAAACCACCGGGATGTTCGCAATGTCGAACTTGAGAATGAAGGGCTGCTGGATGCCCGGCGGAAGCTGATTCTGGATCTGGGAGATCTTCTGGACGGCCTGGACGAGTCCCCCGTTCAGGTCCTTCCCCCAGTTGAACCAGACCTGGATCGAGGAGACCCCCATCCGGGACTGGGACTGGATGTGGCTCACATCGTCGATCGTCGCCAGAGTCTTTTCGAGGGGGTAGGTGACGCTCCGCTCGACGTCGACGGGGGAGGCGCCGGGATAGATGGTTCCGACGATCAGAACCGGGACGGCCAGATTCGGAAAAAGGTCGATGGGGAGCCGGCTGACCGACTGGGCCCCCATGAGGACCAAAAGCATCGACATCATGAAGATGGCGATGGGATTTTTCAAGGCCAGACGGGTCAGCCACATAAAACGGGAACCCTTCCCCCTGGAGGGCGATCAATAGCCATTCTGAGGAACGACAGGCCGGGATTGGACATGGTCTCCGTCCTCGAGGTGCTCCTGGCCGGCGACGACGATCGTTTCCCCGGCTTCAAGGCCCGCCTTGATTTCGGCATTCTTCCGGCCGATGAAGCCCACGGTCACTGCATGCTTTCTGGCGATCCCCTGCCCGTCGACGGTGTAGACCCAGGTCTTGTTCTGGCGCGAGAGAATCGCCCCCTTGGGGATGAGGAGGACATTTTTGTGTGTGGCCAGGTTCAGGACCGCCTTGGCGAACATTCCGGGTTTCAGGACGCCGTCCTTGTTCGGCATGTCGATTTCGATGGCCAGGGTTCGCGTGGAGGTGTCGAGGGCCGGATTCATGCGGGTGACCTTGCCGGGAAAGAGCTGGCCCGGAAAGGCGTCCACCATGACCTTCACGGGAAGTCCGATCCGAAGGTAGCGGATGTCCCGCTCCGGGACATTGACCACGATCTTGACGATATGGGTGTCGACCACCGTGAAGAGCGGGTTGGAGTTGGCGGAAAGGGCGGCGGTCGTCGCCGGAATCGTCGCTCCCGGATCGACCATCCGGTTATAGATATATCCGTCGAAGGGGGCGACGATATCGGCGTAGGAGAGCATCTTCCGGGAGTAGTCGACCGAGGCCTGGGCCTGGCGGCACTGGGAGGAGGCCAGATCGTAGGAGTCCTTCGAGACGAGGTTCTTCGCCAGGAGGGCCTTGTAGCGGTTCGCGTTCAGGCAAACGTAGTCCCGGTTCGCCTGGGCCTGGTGGTACTGGGCCTTGAGGGTCGTGCTGTTGATGTGGGCCAGGAGCTGCCCCTTCTTCACATGATAGCCCCGGCGAACGGTGATGTTGTCGAGATAGCCGCTCACCTGGGCATAGATCGCCGCCTGGTTGATGGGCTGAATGTCCGCCGTCAGGGTAATGATCTCGGAGATGTCCCCCTTCCGGACCGGCATGACCCCCACGACCTCGGCCGCGGCAATCTTTCCCCGGGCCCCCGTCTTCTTCACTGGCCGGTGAATGAACCGGACGGCGACGATGACGAGAAACACCACGATTCCAAGCATAATGGCCATACGGCCCACGCGTCGATTCACTTTCCCTGCTCCTCACGGTTTTTCCGCCGTTTCGCTTCGGTCAGCGGATCGAGACCCGAGTCCCTGATCAGTGTCGCCCGGGCAATCTTGTATCCGTAGACCGCCTGGACGACCTGGGCCCTGGCGGCCGCGAGATCGGCTTCCGCCTGGGTCAGGGCGACGGCGCTTCCCACTCCCACCTGGTATTGCCCTGCGGCGAGCCGGAGGCTTTCCTTGGCCTGGCTCAGAAGATCCTGGGTGGTCTTGATCCGTTCCATCGCCGTATTGAGATTGTAGATATCCTGCCTGATCGCCGCCACGATTCCGACCCGGACATTTTCTTCGGCATCCCTGGCGGCGAGGGTCGTTTTCTGGGCCTGACGTTCCTGGTGAACCGTCAGAAAGCCCGAAAAAATCGGGATGGAGATCGTGGCCCCTGCCGACCAGTTGTAGGTCAGGGGAAAGAACATGCTGGCGTAGGTGTACCCTCCGGTCATGCCGATGGAGGGCATGTAGGTGCTTTCATAGTAGCGTTCGTTCTGAAGGTCCGCCTTTTTCTGGTTGACGGCGGAGGAGAGGTCGGGCCGGTTCCGCAGAGCCTGTTCGATCAGCTTTTGATAGTCCGCACTGAATGGAACGTAAGCCAGGTCGGTCTCGACGCTGTAGGAGACGCTGGACTCGATTCCCATGGCATTGTTCAAGGCGACCCGGGCCGTTGAGACATTGTTTTTGGCCGTGATGAGATTGAGCTGGGCGTTGGAGAGATTGACCCGGGCGTTCAGGACGTCGAACTTGGCGGCCATGCCGATCTGGAATTCGGCCTGGGCGACCTGGAGCTGGGCCTTGTAGTCGTCGACGGTTTTTTTGGCCGCCTCGACGAGAAGAAGATTCTGGGCCAGGGTGTCGTAGGCGGTTTCGACACTGGAAAGCAGGTTCAGAAGGGTCCATCGGGCCTGGTCCTGGGACGACTTGTAGGCGTATTTCGCCTGCCGGACCTGGGTGATTCGCTGACCGAAGGTGAAGATCGTCTGGGTCAGATTGAAGGACGCCTGGAAAAAGTTGTAGGCCTGGTTCGAGTTCGGAGGCAATGCCACGTAGAAGGACTGGGGAATGCCGGGAGATATCACAAAGTTTCCGGTCTCGTAGTTGTATCCCGCCCCGGCGGAGAGGTGAGGCATGTAGTTCGACAGGGCTTCCCCGATGATCTCCTTGTTGGCCTGGGCGGTGTGGAGCATCTGTCGATACTGGGGATGGTGGTCGATCGTGATGGACATCGCCTCAAGAAGCGTGAGGCGCGAAGGAAGCTGGACGGCGTTTTCTTTTTTTGGAGCAAGAAGATAGGTGTCGTTCCCCGAAGAGTTTTCCATCGGGGCCCCCAAAGCGGAGTGGTTCCAGTAGCCGCCGACACACAGAAAAAGCGCGAGTCCCAGGAAAAGAAATTTGTTCCCTCCTGGGATTTTGGTTCTTCCACTTTTCCTAAAAGAGCGAATTTTCTGTCTCATCGTCCTTGTCGATCAGAAGTAGAAGGTCGTTCCGGCCAGGATCGGAATGACCGTGATGACCTGGGATCCGAGAAAAAGCCACTGGGAACGGACCTCCCCAAAAAAAGCCATGGGAATGGCGCGAGGTCGCCCTTCGATTCCGATTCCAATGTCCTCCAGAAGTCCATCGGGATGTCCCGTCTGCGGGCCCGCATCACTGAAGCTGGGAAAAACTCCTCCGGTATCGGCTCGAAGGTAGGGAAACCAGGGCTGATAGCGAATCATCTGGGGAATCCATCGTGTCAGTTCGAGCTGGGCCCCCAAATAGGCCTGAAGATACTGGTTTGAGGGGCCGGCTCCGGAAATCACACTGGAATGGAGCGGCGGGGCGACATGGGGGGTATTGAGGAGGTAGCCGAGTCCCCCGAGGAGACGGATCCCCCGAGAGATTCCATAAGACAATTCGCCTCCTCCCCCGACCCCGTTCTGAAAGAGTTTGATAGGGGCCGGGGTCTGAAGGACATCGTACTGGAACATGATCGACAGGCCGAACTTTCCGGTCTGGGAGGCGTAGGGTTCTGAGACCCCGTCGTCCTGGTTCGCGGGTCCCGGGGAGGTTGCCGTAGTTGACGTCTGGGGGGGAGAGGCACCCAAGGCGGTTCCGATTCCCAGCAGCGGGACAATCCCGAAAAGAATGACGAGAGACAGGAGACGGAAGACGCGGGGGTTCTGTCTTCCGGATCGGGTTGTCCGGAGGGCAAAACAGGCGAAGGATCCCCCTGAATCTTGATCACGATTTCTTGCAATCCGGGGAAGCTCCACCAGGACAGTCCCTCTTTTTTCAAAATCCTTCGGAATCACCGACAATCCGGTTGACTGATTGACCAATTAACGAAGAATCTAGCACCCTCTCCGATCTCTCGTCAATTCACGGTAAGAAAAATTGCGGCCCGCATGAAAGACGGCCAGGAATCATGAGGGGAAAAAGAAAAAGATGAACCGGCGAAGTTCGCAGAAACCTGAGGGAATTGGAAATTCCCGGAAGGGCGTCCCTCCGGGAGGAAGGACGCTCAACTCGGATCATGCAGGCAGGAATGAGGAGAGGATGAAAGGTTTCAGTCGATCTCCCAATGGATCAGAAACTCCCCCACCCCATTCTGGACGAGATTGGCCTTTTTGAACCATTTCTGGGCGATGGCCGGATCCTTGGGAACGCCGTCTCCGTGGGCATAGGCAGTGGCCAGCGCCTTTTCGGCCGGAGCGTAGTTCTTGATGGCTGCCTCCCGAAACCATTTGATGGCTTTGGCAGGGTTTCGTTCGACCCCCTGTCCCTTGTCGTAGAGGAGGCCGATCTGGTAGGCCGGGGCGGGATCGTTCTGAAGGGCGCTCTTCCGGAACCATTTCAGGGCCCGGGCCGGATCCTTCGGAACCCCCCATCCCCGGAGGTAAAGGATGCCGAGGTAGTATTGGGCCTTTGCGTCTCCGGCCACGGCCGCCGGACGAAACCATTTCGCCGCCAGGGCATAATTTTTCGGAACGACGATTCCCCGCGCATAAAAGGAGCCCACATTCCTCTGGGCGACCGTCAGGTTGTGCTGGGCTGCCTTCCGGATCCAGACGAAGCCGCGTCCGCTATCCTTGCCCGACTGCACGAGGAAGACGCCGTATTCGTTTTCGGCCCAGAGGTCACCCCCATGGGCCCCGGTCCTGAGATCGTAGAGATCGAGGCGATTGTGCCGAAGAGATTCTTCCTTCAGGTGGATCGCCTCTTTCTTGTCCATCGCTGCTTGGGTGATCCCGGGGAAAAAGGCGACTGCGAGAGTCGCCCCCAGGAAGAGAAGAAGAGATCGTTTCATCGGACGGCTCCTGCCACCTTGTTCTTTCCTGGTTGGCCGATCGATCGGAGGGTCTGGTCGAGAGATGTGAAAAAATCGTTGTAGAACGATTGATCCGTCACCGTATTTTCAGGGCGTTCCACAGTGTGGTATTCCGTCCCGATCGGGAAGAGAGGAATGATCCACAGAAGATGCCACCAGATGCGCTCCTTCTGGTACCGGATCTTCTTTTCGTTGGCCGACAGGGCGACGAAGGTCGCGTTGCCGTCCTTAGGAAGAAGGTTGACCGTCGCCGAGATCTCATAGCTGACCTCGGAGTCCGAGGCGTCCTGCATCTTCCGGTTGGCGAGGATGAGTCCGTTGTCGAGGCTGGTCTGGCTCGCGTCGATGATGAAACCATGGGAGACGAGAGCCTGCTTGGAGGCGTTGAATACCGTGTTCTCGGGATAGGAAACGAGCTTTCCGTTTCCGGCGGACCCGTTCATGTCCCGGAAGGCCCCGTTGTAGGGGGTGGAAGAAGAACAGGCCGCCACGATGAACAAGCCAGCCATTAATAACGAAAGGCGAATCCAGGATCCGGTCATTTTATCTCCTTGATGGGGGTTGATGATAAATTGCCAGGTCATGATCGGCAAAACTCAGGGATTCCCGAGTCGATCGAAGCCGGCTCCTTCACATGAAAATTGTTCATGAAACCAAGTCCTGTCGGGTTCTCCTCCGGATATGCGGCCCCTGTTCTACATCCAGCCGAAGGCCATCTGAAGAGAGACGATGTGGTCCGGATTCAGCCCTGGAATCGGACTGGCCTCTTCCGTGTAGTAGGAGGCATTGACTTCAAAGGCCCAGAGGTCGACTCCGATTCCGACGGTGGGATAGCCTTCATACACACCGGCCGAAAGGGTCAGGATCTCGGGAAACTTGTACTGGACTCCAAAGCGGGTGTGGAGCCAGAGGGAGTCTCCGGTGTAGTAGAGATAATTGGTCAGGTCGACGTAGTCGATGTCGGCCAGAAGGTGTCCGAATCCGATATCGGGATTGATTCCGATTCCGGCGTTGATGATCTGCGGAAGGGATCCCGCCGCTCCGAAGCTGGCCGTTCCGACATTGAGGATCGAGGCTCCGAGAGAGGGGTTGAGGGGAAGGTCGAAGTTGTAGATGGCCCCGAGGTTCCCGAGAACGCCGAAGCCCCGGGAAAGATCTCCCGAAAGGGTCCCGGAAATGTTGCTGGCCTGGGCGACGGTGAGCGACGGGACGTTCTCGAACATTTGATACAGTCCCATCAGCGTGCCGCCGACCTGAAGATGATGGTCGAAGAATCCGTAGGCCCCGCTGATGACGATCCCCGTGTCCGAAAGGGCCGCGAGGGAAGCGAGGTTGTTCGTTGTGGGAGAGGCGTTGGCGACTCCCAGCATCTGGTTGTTGGAGAGGATCCCGATCGCAAAATCGTGGGTCGTGAAGTTCGAGTAATCGCCGATCCTGGCATAGAGGCTCTGTCCGGCGATGTTGTTGAAGGCGTTGACGTAGCTCGAGGGATTGCTCGTGCTGGCCCCGGTGAGGCTGTTGTAAAGATCGGGATACAATCCGGGGTAGGAGATGTCCGCCGATATGTTCAGGATCTGGAAGGACGTCTTCTCGATGTTGTCGAGTCCGGCCGGATTGTAGAAGGGCGCGTTGGAATCGTTGGCGACCGCGGTGAAGGCGCCGCCCATGCCTTCGACCTGGACCCCCTGGTAGAGAAGCGGGAACTGCTGGAACAGGGCGGTTCCGGCCACTCCGGAGGGGCCCGCCAG
>JAKCDE010000038.1 GCA_021838585.1 Nitrospirota bacterium | reverse complement strand
TCGACCATGCCTCGGGCATTCTCTTTACGGGAGATGTGGGAGCGGCCATCTACCCCAAAGGGGAGACCCCCCTCTATGTGGACAACTTCGAGGACCATGTGAAGCACATGGAGGGCTTTCATGTGCGTTATGTGGGAACGTCGAAGGCGATCGAGTATTGGATCGGAAAGATCCGGAATCTTCCGATCAAGATGATCTGCCCGCAGCACGGATCGATCTTCCGCGAGAAGGAGGCCCGCCAGTTTCTCGACTGGATCTCCCGCGCCAAGGTCGGCTTTGACGCCAATATCTTCACCTGAGAGTCGCAGCAATTCCGGCGGGAACCCTGTTTCCCGCTTCCCACAGGAGCGCCCATGAGCAGTGGCAAGACGGACATCGAAAATCTCGTTCTCCAGGTCGGCACCAATCAGATGGAGTTGGTCGACTTTCGGATCTTCCAGGTCGACAAAAGCAATCCCGACAAAATCCTGGAAGGGATCTATGGGGTCAATGTGGCGAAGGTGATCGAGATCATCAAGCTTCCAGAGATTACCCCAGTCCCTAACGCCAATCCCTTCCAGGACGGTGTGATCAACCTTCGGGGAATTGTCATCCCCATCATCAATCTTGCCCGATGGATGCGGGTGACCGAGCCCCCCGGGATCACCTCGACCCAGGTGATCGTCACCGAGTTCTCCAACATTCGTCTGGGATTCCTTGTTCACCAGAGTGTTCAGATCCGTCGGGTGTCATGGAAGAGCATTGTGCCGATCAACCTCCCCTCCACCGCCGGCCATAAGGACTCGAGCGTGGTCGGGACGATCAAGCTGACCGACGGTCCCGATGCGGGGCGGGTCCTCCTGATTCTTGATTTCGAGACGATTGTGGAAGAGATGGGGCTTTACTCCCGGCAGGAGCACGATCTCGAATCGATGCAGAAGGCGGCCCCGAATGGAAAAGTCGTTCTTGTCGTGGACGACAGCGCCGTGGCCCGCAACATGCTCTACAAGGCCCTCGACAAGGACGGCTACAAGGTTCTTCTTGGGCGAAACGGTGAAGAGGGACTCACGGTCCTCTCCCAGATCTGGAACAAGAATCCCGCCGACCTGGCCGCCATCATTTCGGATGTGGAGATGCCGGTCATGGACGGGTACTCCTTTGTCAAAAAGGTCAAGGAGCACCCCGAGTGGAAAAATGTTCCCATCATCATGAATTCCTCCATGAGCGGAACCGAAAATGTCCGGAAGGGGAGGGAGATCGGGATCGATGAATATGTCGTGAAGTTCGAGCCCCAGAAGTTCCTTGAAGCCTTGAATACGGCCCTGGCGAAGCATCAGGCGAAAGTGGCGGCCTCCAAAACATCTTGAGACGGGGCTCTTGTGGAAATGCCCAGGCCGGGGAGCAATCTCCCCGGCTTTTTTTTTGATTCCGGTCAAGGGCAATCAGAGGACATTCTTTCATCAGTGCCAGAGAGGGGAAAGGACTGTCCCTTGGGGGGACGCTCATCTGAGGGATCGTCAGGGGTCAAAATTTGGGAAAATAGATAAAAGACTCGGCAAAGAGAAGAACAAAGGCAAAAATCCACGGGAGCTGGGGGGCCAGACGATAGAGGGTCGTAGGCGCGCTTCCGTCGATGAGGTCGGGGCGGGCCTCCTCCAGGAGCGCTCCGAAGCCGACCGCCGCCGCCAGGCTTCCGGTAATGGTAAACCAGGAAATCATTTCAAGGCCGCCGATATTGTGCGTGACTCCATAGAGATTGGCGGTCATTCCTCCCTGGATCAGGAGAAATTCGAGCCCGAGGTAGAGGATCAGTCGGGTGATGAAGAATGTCTTCTCGTTCATGGGATCGTTCCTCCGGTCAGGACGGGGGGGTGGTCTTGACTCTCCCGGGCGAGCTGACCACAGGCGGCCAGAACATCAGGGCCCATCGACTTGCGAACGGTGGCGGTGATATGAAAGCCCGCCAGCACCTCTTGGAATGCCGATACCGAACTGTCCGTCGGACGGTGGTAGGGGGAGCCGGAGAAAGGGTTGAAGGGGATCAGGTTCACCTTCGATCGGAAGGGGGCCAGAAGCCGTCCCAGCTGACGGGCCTGGAGGGGGCTATCGTTGACCCCGGCCAGAAGAACGTATTCAAAGGTGATCCTGTCCCGGTTCCGGAGAGGGAAGCGTCGGCAGGCCGCAAGGATCTCTTCGATGGAGTAAATCCGTCCCACCGGCATGATCTCGCGACGAAGCGCATCGTCGGGGGCACACAGGCTGATGGCCAGGCGGACACCTGTATTGGCCTCACCCAGGGCGTCAATGCGAGGAACCAGTCCCGAGGTCGAGACAGTGATGCGGCGAGGCGAGAATCCGGCGCCATCGGGATGGGTCAGGGATCGGATGGCAGGAATCAGGGCCTCAAGGTTGGCCAGAGGTTCTCCCATTCCCATGAAGACGATGTGGTCGATGTGGGACTCTTCGGGAGGGAGTGTCTCCACGAGCCTTGCGGCCAGAAGCCATTGGGAGAGAATCTCTGCTGTGGAGAGGTTTCTGGTGAGTCCCATGGAGGCCGTGCGACAGAAGCGGCACCCGATCCCGCATCCGGCCTGGGTGGAAAGACAAAGGGTCCATTGGCCCTTCCGGGGAATCAGGACCGATTCGATCACGGGACCATCCCCGAGCCGGAGGGCCATCTTGACGGTCCCGTCAAGGGACTGGGCGGTGGAGAGAACGGTCGGGAGGTCGAGAGAGAGCGTACCCGAGGAGAGAAGGTCGCGAACCCCCGGGGGAATGTTGGACATGTTCCGGGGGGCGGTCGTGAGACGCTGGTAGACCCAATGGGCCACCTGTCGACCGCGATAGGCAGGGTGGCCCCTCTTCTCCAGAATCTCTCCCCAGGTGGCCGGGGGGTGGTCCAGCAGATTCATGGGGTCGCCTTTGTGTCGGTGGGCGGAGGAAGTCCATTCCGCACACGCGGGAGAATGGCGCGACGGACAATCTCCGTGGAGAGAAGTCCAATGACGGCGCCTCCCAGAACATCCAAGGGAAAGTGGGCTCCCACATAGATCCGGGACAGCCCGGTGAGGCTGGCCATGGCATAGAGGGGAAGGGTCAGTCCCGGATAAAGTCCGGCAAAAAGGGAGGCGGTTGAGAAGGCGGTAAAGGTGTGCCCCGAGGGAAAGGAGTTGGCGTAAAGCGACGGTCCCAGAACATGCACCGCAATTTGATGGTGGGCGATGCCATCATGCAATGCCGCGAGGGGACGGTTGCGGTGGACCAGGTGCTTGAGGGTCGTCCCGATGATGAAGGAGATAAAGGAGGTCGAGGCCCAGAGAATGAAGTCCCGGCGAAAGTTCCGACGGGCAAAGAGGGCCATGAGAAGGAGTCCCAGAGGAAAGAGGTAGAAACCGTTCCCCAGGGATGTCGCAGCTTCCATCACAGGGTCAAGCCAAGGTCGGGACAGGGAGTTGTTGATCCAGAGGAAGAGGCTCTGATCCATGGCGATGAGGCTGGTCATGTCCTAGTCCGAACGGTCCCGGTTGAGGAGGTCCTGAAGAAGTCCCTGAACCTTGGTTTTGGGCCATTCGGCCGGATAGGAGATCCGGATCAGTCCTCCGGCATCCCTGAAGCCATGCTTGTCGATAAGGTATCGGGCCGTCTCCAGGACCTGATCCTTCCAGGGGGAGGAGCTGGTCCACCGCATCGCTTCAAGGAGAAGTTCTCCGAATTCTTCGTCGGTCAGGTGGTCGGGGTGCCATAGGTCGATTTCTCCCGTATGGTCGGGGTCCCGGCTGACGAGGGAGTAGACAGGCATGAAGGAAAGTCCTCGGGGATTGACGATGTAGAGTCGAAGGCGTGTTTAGGGCTATTATACACCAATGACAAATTTCTACCACACATCAGCGGCCAACATTCGGTCCAGATATCAGGACGGGGTCTCTTGAACCAAACAGCCGCCTTGTGCGTGATCGTCTCCGTGGTCCTGTCGGGGGCCCTTCTTCTGACCCGTCTGGCCGGCAGGCTTCGGGTTCCGGACATCCTGTGGTTCATGCTCCTGGGCATGGCTCTGGGGCCATTCGGGCTCAATTTGGCCTCGGGAGAGAGCCTGATGGGCCAGGACCACATCTTTCTGCTGGGTGCCGTCTTTCTGGTCCTTTACGAGGCGGGAACGGGAACCCGTCTGGCACTGCTCAAGAGCCATGCCCTCTCTGTCGGGCTTCTTGTCACTGCCGGGCTTCTTCTGACGACGGCCATGCTCGCAGCGAGCGCCCATCTCTTCCTGGGGTATACCCTGGCTCAGGGGCTTCTTCTGGGCGCCATCCTCTCCACGACGGATCCCGCCTCCATCCTTCCGATTCTCCGGCGTCTCCCCATTCCTCTCCGGGTGGTCGAGACCCTTGTGGCCGAAAGTGCCATCGGAGATGTCACCGGAAGCCTTCTGGCCCTCTTTCTCCTGTCCTGGCTGACGGCTCCTCCGTCGGGGGGGATCCTCCGGATGGGATTGGGGTTTTTGTGGTCTGTGGCCGGAGCCACTGTGGTGGGCCTGTCAATGGGCTGGACCTTTGTCCTTCTGACCCGCCACCCCCGCTTGGGCATTTTTCGCCGGAGCGTCCCGGTCTTTCTTGTGGCCATTCTGCTCGGGGGGTTCGGGATTTCCCTGCTCTTTCATCTCCAGACACTCCTTTTGGGGTATCTCCTGGGAGTTGCCGCCGGGCAAACCCGACGAGAGGAGCCCGCAGTGGGGGCGATGGAGCCTCCATTGGCGTCCGGAAGCCGCCCGGGAGACTTCGAGACAATGAACGATCTTCTCGTCTATCTGGCGACCTTTTTCATCTTTCTGGTGATGGGAACCCTGATCCCCCATGCCGGGAGCGGATTCTCCCTGGGGGGAACCCTCCTCTTCCTCGCCTCTCTCCTTCTCGTGGTCCGCCCGGTGGTCGTCTTTTCCCTGGTCCCCTTTGACCGGCGATCCCGTTTCAGCCGCCGGGAGATGGGGTTCATGGCCACGGTGAGGGAGACCGGCATCATGGCCGGGGCCCTTCTGGGGCTTGTCCACGGGGAGCTCCCGTCTTCCGCCTCCGCAGTCGTCTTCGCCGTTGTCGTCGGGACCATCGCCGTGGGGGCCCTTGTGTCAGGTCCGGCCGCCCGAATTCTGGGCCTTGAAACAGGAACGGTCCACAAACAAGGCGGAGAGCCCACATGAGACTTCGTGCGCTCTTTCTGAGCCTTTTCCTGGCTTCGGGGCTTTCCTCCTGCGGTCTCCCCTCCAATCCGCAGACTCCCCCGGAGGTACTGGTCACGGCCCTGGGGTCCACCACGTCGGCGGGAGAGGCCAAGGGGTTTTCGATTCCCTTCGGGAGCCAGCCCGGATCCCTCTCCTCTCAACCTCTTCCGGCGGATTTGACCCTCTGGGGGGCCGCGGTTGCCGACAGCACCCTGATCCTTCTGGCCCGCACCGGGTCGGGCAAAGGGGAGTTTCTTCTCTCCCCCCTGCCGCTCTCCCCGGCGGGTCCCGCGACGGTCACGGGACTCGCCGGGACCCCCTTCGCCCTGGCGCTGTCGGGGCAGGTGGCCGTCGTCCTAGAGGCGACGACATCGGATCCCGAAGGCTGTCTTCAGACCTTTTCGGTGGGGTCCCTGATCTCCCTCTCCATCAGCGGAGGATCGCTCACTCCCCTCAGCACCTGCCAGGGGCTTCCCGAAAGCAACACCCTCCAAGGAGGATTGCTTCTTCCCATGGCGGATGGGGTGGAGTTTCTCGTGGGGGCCCTTTATGGTTCTCCGGCAGCGATGGATCTTCTCCTTTATCCTCTTTCCACCGTCATTGATGGCAACTCTCTCTCCTCCCCCCAAACCACCTGGACCACCTCCGGCTCCTATAGCGGAGGCACCCCGCTGTCCGGTGTGGCCCTCTCCTCTCTCTTTCTGCTGCCCGATCCCGCCTCTCCGGCGGTGGATCTCTATCAGGTGACGACACTTTATAATGGAGGAGGCGGGACTCTTGAGCCGCTTTCCACGACCTCCCTTTCCCTGCCGGCTCCGCCGACCCTTCTTTCAGTGGATCCGGCCCAAAATTTTCTGATGGCCGCTTCTTCGGGGTCGGTCTCGCTCTTTGGGCTGGGGGCGGTCCTGAGTCCTCCGGGGACCCTGGGAGCCCTGGGGGAAATCCCAGCAGTCCCGGGGCTCTCTCTGGGAGCCCTGGCCATCTACACCGGAAGCTCCTAGCCGTCGACTCCGGCAGGCGTCTGTCAGGAGTCGATTCTTGAGGACAAGGCCAGGGGACCTCTTTCTCTGGATGAAGGAGATTGGGCAATGCACAGCGCCGGACTCGAAGGCATCTATCTTCTGTTGGGGGGGGTGTCGGGCTTCCTGTCGGGGCTTCTGGGAATCGGGGGAGGAGTCGTCCTGCTCCCGGCTCTGCTCTTTCTTCTCCCTCTCGTGTCTCATGTGAGGATCGCTCCGTTCATGGCCACGGAGATCTCCATGATCCAGGTGGCCTTCGCCTCACTCACCGGGATCATCGCCCATCGGCCGTCGGCCCATGTGCCGCTCGGAAGGCTCCTCTTCTGGGCCGGATCGGCCCTCGCCGGAGGAGCCGTGGGTGCCGTTGTCTCCTGGAGGCTCTCCGGAGAGATTATTCTCTGGATCTTTCTTGCCGAAACCCTACTGGCCTTTACTCTGCTCCTCTTTCGTCCCCCCGAGAGACCTCCCGGGGAGGTCCATTCTCCCCCCCGACTTCCCGCGGAGTTCCTGGCCATTTTCTCCATCGGCCTGTCCAGCGGGATCCTGGGAGTGGGGGGGGGCTTTCTTCTTTACCCAGTCCTGACCCTTCTCTTTGGTTACCCCTCCTTTGTGGCGGTGGGCTCAAGCCTTGCCGTGATGTTTCCGATGGCGGCGACGGCAGCCCTGACCAAGGCATTGGTTTCGGGAGGGGTTCCTCCCCATACCTTGACCATTGTTGTGGGGGCGTTGATGGGTTCTTTCCTGGGGGCTCGGTTCACCCGGAGACTGGGGGGGAAAAGAATCCGGATCTTTCAGGGGGGGCTGCTTCTCCTGACGGTTGTCCGGCTTCTTTACGGCCTGCTTTCCGGGGGGGGCGAGTAAGAAGTGAGCCGCTCAAGAAAGGTGGCTTCGGGGAGGGGACGGGCAAAGAGATAGCCCTGGAAAATTTTGCATCCTCTTCGATCGAGGATGTCGCGCTGCATGGAGGTCTCGACTCCCTCGGCCACAACGGTCAGCCCCAGGGCCTTGGCCATGGCAAGGATGGTCGTGACGATGGTGCGATCCCCCTTGTCCCGACCAATTTCCTGGACAAAGGCCCGGTCAATTTTGATCTGGTCTAGGGGCAACTTCCGGAGATACTGGAGGGAAGAGTAGCCCGTTCCGAAGTCGTCGAGAGAGAAGAGGACCCCCGTTTTCCGAAGCTTTTGGAGGTCCCGCCGGACCTTCTCCGGATTCAGGATCAGAAGGGATTCCGTCACTTCGAGTGTCAGAGCCTTCGGGGGAAGGGGCTGGTTTCGGAGAAGCTGGTCAATATTGTCGATAAGCCCCTCCTCTCGGAACTGACGAACACTCAGGTTGACCCCCAGGGAAAAATCCTTGGGAAGCTGTATTGTCCGGGCCCAGGCCCCGAGTTTTCTCATGGATTCTTCAAGGACCCATTGCCCGATGGGGACGATGATCCCGGACTCTTCCGCGAGGGGAATGAAGCTGTCGGGACAGAGTAGTCCCTTTTCCGGGTGGTTCCAGCGAATGAGGGCTTCCGCCCCGACGACAGCGCCGTCTTTTTTGCACTGGGGCTGAAAGTAAAGGACAAATTGTCCCTTCGTGACGGCGGTCTGAAGTTCCTGCTCCAGGCTTGAGCGGGATTTGAGCCGTGTCTCCATCGTCTGGTCAAAGAATCGGAATCCGTTTCTCCCTGACGCCTTGGCCTGGTACATGGCCATGTCGGCCTGTTTGAGGAGCTCTTCCCGGGAGAGCTTCTGTCCACCAAAGAGGGCGATTCCCACCGAAGGTGTGGTGGAGTAGTGTCGCCCTTCCCCCAGCTCGTAGGGCTCCCGGAGCCCCTCGATCATCTTTGAGACAAGCGCTTCAGCCTCCTGGGCAGCCTCGATGGGGGCCGCCGGAAGGTTTTCCACCATCACCACAAATTCATCCCCTCCGAGCCTCGCCAGAGTATCGACGGATCGGAATGTTTTTCTGAGCCTTCCTGCCACCTCCAGCAGAAGCCGGTCCCCCATGTCGTGGCCCAGCGTATCGTTCAACATCTTGAAGTTGTCGAGATCGATAAAAAAGATGGCACCCCTTTTCTTGTAGCGATCGGTGGCCGCGATGGCCAGATCCAGCCTCTCGTTGAGAAGCCTTCGGTTGGGGAGGGCCGTCAACGGATCATAGTAGGCCAGCGTTCGGACCGCCTCCTCCTCGGCGCGCCGGCGCCGGTCGATTTCGGAGATCAGGACCATGGATTGCTCCACGAGGGAGTCGTACATGGAGAGGATCGTGCGGGTGAAGACCGCCGTCCGGTCAAGCTTCCTCTCGGCGATCTTCATGGCTTCGCCCGGCGTGGCTCCCGCCTCCAGGGCCTTGAGGGCCAGGGCCATTTCCCTGTCGAATTCAAGGATGTGGTGGGCCAGCCAGTGGATGAGATAGACGACGATCTCCGACAGGATCCCCTTGCGCTTTTCCGGGTCCAGGCCTTTTTCGCCCAGCTGTCTGTCCAGCTGGGCGACCTTCTCCGAAAAGCTGCGATGTTCCTTTTCGTGGCGATCAAGCGGGGCGTCAAAGGGGGAAATTCGGGGGATCCTGTCCCAGATCGCCTCTTCGGTGCGGAAGTGGTAGGAGGCATATTCCCGGAGGCGAAGGAGAAGGTCGGCAGGGTAGGGGGCTCCGGGCATTCCGGTTGCCAGGGCGCTCGGGATCTCGTTAATCAGGTTGACAAGACCGCGGTGCTGGAGGTCGATCTCGGAAAATCCCGTTTCAAAATACTCCGTCCAGAAAAAGATCTTGGGAAGCTCTCCCGCGGCGGGGGAGGGGGACAGAGAGGTGTTCAGAGGAGTATCG
>JAKCDE010000037.1 GCA_021838585.1 Nitrospirota bacterium | reverse complement strand
CGGGGAGGTCCAGAAGGATGGTGAGGTCGGGCCGGAGTCCGTCAAGGGCCGCCTTGTTCAGGGAGGCCACCCGCTCCCGGGAGAGGCCGGCTCCGAAGCCCTGGTAGGCCATGGTGGCGTCCGAGAGACGGTCGGAGAGGACGATGAGCCCCCGGTCCAGAGCCGGCCGGAGAACCTCCTTCCGGTGCTGGACCCGGTCGGCCAGGAAGAGGAAGAGCTGGGCCTCGGGATCCAGGGGAAGGCCGGGGTCGAGGAGCAGGGCGCGAAGCTTGGCCCCCAGGGCGGTGCCTCCGGGCTCCTTGGTGACGGCATGGGGGATCCCTGAGGCGGAGAGCCTCGCGGCCAGACGCCTGAGCTGGGTGGACTTACCGGAGCCATCCACGCCCTCGAAGACGATCAGGAGACCGGGGGCAGGAACGGGGGTCGGAGGTCGGTCGGAAGGGGGCATTGAGCGCGCACCGGGATCTTTGGAGGTTGTCGGGAAAGGGTCCGAAAAAGGAAAGGAACGGCCGCAAAAAAAGCCAGTGTCCGTTAGAATCCGGAGACTGGCTTTACCGGAGCCGTCCGTGTCGCGTCCTTCCCGGGATCGAAGAATGAAAACGGAAGGAAGACCGGAAATCAGGAGAAGACATTCCCGGACGAAGGACGCGGCGGAGGCCGGTCGAAATCGAAACCTAGTGCTCCTTGATCTGGTTCCCGGCGAGGAGAGCGGCCAGAACGATGGTGCCGACCAGGAGAGAGACCATCCAGTGCATGTCACCCATTGTTGTCCCCTTTCGATGGTTTGCGGCGGAAAAAGAATCCCCCTTCCCGCCTTGTCACGATACGGTTCTTTGCATTTTATCCTTTTGGAGGGAAATAGCAAGGGGTGCGACCAGGCAATCAGCGATTCAAACTTCAATCCTTGAAAGTCGGGAGAAAAAAAAAGAACGCGTCCTGAACGGACCGTCATGAAGGCCGGATCGAAGGCGGGATTTTCGGAAAACCCTCTGAAAGACGCTCCGGAAGGACTCGTAGGCCTTTATGGTACCGGGAGAAATGACCACATACAGCGCCGGCACGTCTTAGGGAGCCCCCGGGAAGGAAGGGCGGGGGATCCCCGGTGCCTCCCAGGATGCACACAGGGGGACTGATCGTTTTCGCCGGACGACGAAGGTCGTTTGTCCCGGGAAAGGCGGGCGGCTCCTGTCCCATCACGGATCTATAGTTTCCAAAATCTCCGGGCTGGATCCAGAAGTCTTCGGCTCCCTCCCGATAAAACGGGAGAAGACTCTTCGGTGATCGATCAAGGGGGCGTCCCGATTCCCTTGAAGGAGCGTGGGACCATCGTTTCTTACGAAGGTCCTATTACCGAATCCCCGAGGGAGGAACGGAAAAAGGAGAGGGCCCTCTCCTGGAATCCAGGACCCAGTATTTCTTGTTGGACCCTTGGGAGAGCTGACACCTTCAGACAGTCGAGCGTGTGCGGACCTCTTTGAAGAACGGCGGAAGCCAAAAGGTCCGATAAACGCGGAAATTGGCTCCATTACGAGTGAACGATCGAAGAACGGGGAGTCTCAAACCCTCTGGCTTCCGGTCCGGATTCCCCTTTTTCTGATCACGGCTCCCAAGGCCAGGATTCCCAAGCCGGTTCCAACGAAGATCCAGGTGGAGGGCTCCGGGGTGGCGGTCAGACCCGCGTTGGTAAAGGGGGTTGCCACGACATTGCCTTTTCCGCATGCTCCGGATGATCCCGTCCCACTGAGGCAGTCATAACCGATGATGAACGAGCCCAAGGATGCCCCGCTTTCGCCGACCGAGATCGGACTTCCGGCCGCAAGAGACGTATCGAGTGAAAAGACATACAGATCGAAACTGGTTGGCGCTTTCAAGCCGTATGCCGTGTCGGCCCCCGACCAGTTGACAAACGATTCGGAACTGCCCCCGCTCCCTTTTGAGATGAGACCGAGCTGGTTGTATACATCTCCTGACGATGTCGAGTAAAAAGTCGCAAAATCACTTGAAAGTCCATAGGTGCCACTCGGATTATCACTGACTCCACCGGAGTAAGTGATCGAAGGGATGCCCAACCCGTCATAGACACCCACGATCAGCAGCAGGGGGTTTTCGAGAAGGGCGGCCCCCGCCACCCCAACATTGAAGTCCCCGGCATTGATGATGGGATTGGGACCACCGCCGGCCGGACTGCTTCCCGATTGCTGGATGAAGATCTGTGAGGTGGCCCACGCCGGCTCCGAACCCAGAAACAAAACCATGGCCGCAGAAATGAGGGCAGTTGCGAAAACGGGACCCCTGGACAATTTCATCAATATCTCCTTCGCAATCGCATTGACGGCGTATACAATGTCAAGCCAATGTTATACTCCAAACATACATTCATAAATTTTAAAAGCAAATTTCATGCCTGCTTTTATAAAATTAAAGTTTTCATTGGAAGATCAGCGAAGACTGTCATCGTCTGCGTTCACCAAAAAATTGGTTCGTCGCCGAACCGGGATTACATTGAAGATTTTGTGTTAAATCCTTTGACAGATGTCATCTTTTTTTCCGATGGAGGACACTTGATAAGAAATCTCCCCAATGTACGGGGGAATGTTTGCATTGTGTGCCCCAGCAGGATGAAGAAGACATTCCTAATGGATTTCGGGAAGGATTCTCCGGACAAAGGGCAGGATGAAGAAGCGGTCACTCTCCCCGATGGGGTGTGACGGGGAACACAGCCCTTTGACAAAATTCAAATCGTGGAATACATTTCAACAGTTGTTAGGAAAGAAATAAAATATTCCCGATTTTAATCCGGTCGGGAGGCAGCAGATGGGCTTTTCACCGATTGCCCGCGCGGCCACGCCCCGACGCCGGAAAGGAGGAACGCGTGAAACGACTCCTGGTGACCTGTCTCGCGGGAGGGGCTGCCCTCCTGTCGGGATGCGTCTCTATTCCCTCCTCTACCCTTTCCGATACGCCACCGGCGCTAAATGCGACGACGGTACGCGTCGTCGAGGAAGGGGATCTGGGGGTTCTCCACCTTACCTCGCCAACGATGCTGACGGCCAAGGCCGACGCCGACCTCCTGGCGCAATGTCCCTCCGGACGGCTCGTCAATGTCCGTACCCAGCTTTCCAACCGGGACTGGGTTGGCATCGTCCAGGACTACAAGCTCCGGGCCCAGGCCGACTGTCTTCCGGTGCCTCCGCCGACGCCTGCCGTTCAACCTGCGGCCGCTCCCGCTCCCAAAAAGCCGGTCCTCGAGGCGAAGAATACGGAACGGGGTCTGGTCTTCACCCTCGGAAGCCTTCTCTTCGAAACCAACCGGGCCAACATCCGGAAGGGGGCCTTGCATCGTCTCGACAAGCTGGCCGCCTACCTGAAGAGCGAGCCGGGACGGAGGATCATGATCGAAGGGTACACCGACAGCACCGGCCACGCGGCCTACAATCGGGCCCTTTCGGAAAAACGCGCGCAAGTCGTCAAAGCCGCTCTCCTCAAAATGGGAGTGGGCCGGGACCGGATCGCCCGCGTGAAGGGGTACGGGGCCCTCTATCCGGTGGCGAGCAACAAGACCGTTCAGGGCCGCGAGAAAAACAGGCGGGTCGAGATCGTCATCTCGGATCCGACGGGAGCCTTCAAGAAGGACCGATAGAAAGGAACGAGGAAGCGGGAGCCGCTCTCTCCGAACCAAATACGGACGCGACCCGGATCCCGGGTCGAACAACAAGGAGGACACTTTGAAGAAAACGATCGCATTGGCCTTGGCCGCCGGACTTTTCGCAATGACGGGATGCGTCTCCATCGAATCGTCGTCGATCTCGGACTCCCCCCGGGGAACGGCCGGGACCGTCGTCCACGTCACCGAGGAGGGCGATCTCGGGGTGCTTCACCTGAGCTCTCCCACCGATCTCACGGTGAAGGCCAACAAGGATCTTCTGGCCCAGTGCCAGAGCGGACGGCTGTCCAACGTCCAGACCCAGCTCTCCGACCGGGATTGGGTGGGCATCGTCCAGCAGTACAAGCTCCGGGCGTCGGCCGTCTGCCAGTAGGCCCACCAAGCGAGCCAGCAATCGAGCCTGTCATCGAGAAAGATCCGGGAGGGGGACGATCCCCTCCCGGCCTGTTTTGCTTGGTCTTTCTTCTCTTCTCCTCCTTTTTTTGGCATTTTCCGGCATTTTTTGGACCGGCTTCCGGAAGGCGGGGGAGAGGGTGAGAAAGACCGTGGGGGAGGACAGGAAGATGCTCAAGGAATTCACGAAGTTCATGATGCGCGGCAATGTGATGGACATGGCCGTGGGTATCATCATCGGGGCCGCCTTCGGGAAAATCGTGAGCTCCCTGGTGTCGGACGTCATCATGCCGCCGATCGGGCTCCTCCTCGGGAAGGCGGACTTCTCCAATCTCTTTCTGGTCCTCCGGCAGGGCAATCCTCCCGAGCCCTATTCCACTCTGGCGGTGGCCCAAAAGGCCGGGGCGGTGACCTTGAACTACGGGCTCTTCATCAACACGATCATCGGCTTCGTGATCGTGGGCTTCTCGGTCTTCCTGCTGATCCGGTGGGTCAATCGCCTGACCGCCCTGGTGCCCAAGAAGGAGGAGGCGCCGGCTGCGCCCACGACCAAGACCTGTCCTTTCTGCCTCTCGGTCATCCCCCTGGGGGCCACCCGCTGCCCACAGTGCACTTCGATTCTTTCCTAAAATGACCTGAATTGAACTAAGTTGGCCTGAAACGGCCTGAGAGAGCCTGAGGCAGAGATGGAACCCTCACTCGAGTCCTTCCCGAAGGGAGCCCATGGCGGGAGAACTTGGTCCCTCTGTTGCTGGATCCTCAGCCGGATCCTCACGGTCGTCCTTTTCGAAGCGCTCGTCGCAGGAGTCCTCGTCCATGAGGCCTGGGCCGCGGCTCCCGTCTCCCCCTCCTCCGATCTCCTGACGCTCAAGAACGGAGATACCCTGAAGGGGCGCCTGGTCTCGGGGGATGCCAAAGGGATCGTCTTCACCTCGGAGGGCGCGGGGAAGCTTGCGATCGGGTGGATCTTCGTGCGCTCGCTCCGGGTTCCCGAGCCCTTCGCGGTCCTCTTCAAGGGGGTCCGGGTCCGGCAGGGGCACCCGAACCGTCAGGTTCCCGAGGGGCCCTTTTCTGTGGAAGGGGGAACCCTGACCGTTTCGACCCTCTCGGGACCGGTGCAAATCCCGATCGCCTCCGTCACGCATCTGCTCGATGCCCCGTTCTACGAAAAGGCGCTCAACGGCAACGAGCATCCGTGGCAGGGATGGACGGGGTCGCTTGCCGGCGGGGCGAGCTTCGTCGAGGCGACCCAGAGCCTGGAGACCTTCAACTTCGGGGTCGCGCTCACCCGGACCGCCCCCACCGTCTCCTGGCTCGAGCCGGACGACCGGACTCTCCTGGGCTTCACGAGCACCTACGGAACCATCTCCCAGCCGAACACCCCCTCCATCTCGACCTCCATCTATCACGGGGACGCCGAGCAGGACGAATACTTTACCCGGAACTTCTATGCCCTGGTCCAGGCCCTCTACGACCACAATTCGACGACGGGGCTCGATCTCCAGCAGATCTACGGGGCCGGGCTCGGGTATACCGTCCTCCGGAGCTCCGTCCAGCAGCTGAATCTGACCCTGACGGGAAGCTACACCGACCAGCAGTTTGCGGTGGCGAGCGCCGACCAGAACCTGGTCGGGGCGACCTTCACCGTGACCTACTTCTACAAGTTCTCCCACGGGATCACCGTCAACGAGAACTCCTACATCACCCCGGAGTTCAACAACACCCGCGCCTGGCTGGCCTATCTCTCCGCGGGCGTGTCCATTCCGGTGCTCGACTCCCTGGCCTTCTCCCTCCAGGCGATCGACAACTACTGGAACGCCCCCGCCCCCGGATTCGTCAACAACTCCTTCCAGCTGAACACGAACCTGAGCTATGCGATCCCGTCCTTCTGAGGCCAGGAGGGATCCGGGGAACGGGGGGAAATCGAATGGGTCTGGAGCGGAGCCTCCCCTCTTCCAAACCCGCAATAGAATTTCATTCCGGCAAAATGCCGGGACCCTTTATCATCCCGGATAACGTAGGAGTCTGGCCCGACCCCCTTCTCATCCTGCTTCCTCGGCGGATTTCCATTCCCTCCCGGTTGACACCAACATGGTTCGCTCGGTCGGGAGGAAGCTTCCTCCTCCTGTCGGGTTGCTGATCCATTCCTTCCTTCTCATTCTCGAAAGATCTTCCAGACAAGGTGTCCCTGTCTTTTTAGGATTCATTGCGACATTTCAATTGTTATTCCCCTACTTAAGTAGTAGAATCACGATGAATGATTGGCATTTTCCGGCCCAATGAGATCATCCGTAAAGAATGAAGAATTTTCAAGTTCAGACCCCAACTTATTGGGATCAAGGACATCGCGAAAGGGATTGAAGGATCGATTGTGGTCTTTATCAGATAAAGAACTCATTTTTTACCTCATAATGGGGATGCTCAAGAGCATACGAAGCTGAAGAGTTCGAGCCCCCTCAATCCCCCTCAGAGGTTCGGAGAAAAACGGATGAGACAGAATGTCGAACGGGCAGGTCGCATATTCATTCTCATGATTTTTCTCTTGTCCCTTCCCGCCTGTGGAACGGGAGGGGGCGGAACGGGCGGAAGTCCTCCTCCTTCGACCTCCTTCTCACCTCCTACCGGCAATAGCTCACCCACCTCCTTCGGAAAGATCGCAATCGACAGCCAGAACAATGTCTGGGTTACCACCAACACAGGTCTCATGGAAATACCAGCCAAAGCGACCTCCTGTGCCACCGCCTCGGACTGCCCCATTCTCACCTTGGGTTTTGGTCCCGCCGGGATCGTGGTGGACGGCTCCGGCAATATCTGGGTCACCAACACAGGCAACGGAACGGTCATGGAAATCAATTCCTCCTGCTTCTCTTCTCCTTCTTCTTGTCCGACCTTTTCCGGGTCAACTTATTTTTCCAATCCCACCGGGATCGCGGTGGATTCCAACAATAACATCTGGGTCACCAACACAGGCAACGGAACGGTCACGGAAATTACCTCTGGTACCACAACCTGTTCCTCCTCCAAATGCCCGACCTTTTCCGGGTCAACTTATTTTTCCAATCCCACCGGGATCGCGGTGGACAGTAAGAACAACGTCTGGGTCACCAACGACACCTCGACGGGGTCGGTCACGGAAATCCCCTCTAGTACCACAACCTGTTCCAGCTCCATATGCCAAAAATTTTCGGGGTTTTCAAATCCCGTCGCGGTCACGACGACCGGGAAAATCCCCTGGGTGGCCAATACCGGGACCGGATCCTCTTATTCCCCCGGGGTCGTAGAAATCAATTCCTCCTGCCAATCCGGCGGTTGTCCGGAAATCACCCACTTCACACAACCGGTGGGACTCGCCTTCGACACCTCCGGAAACCTCTGGGTGATCGACGCCGGAAACAGCACCACCGTTGAAATTACCGCTTCGGCCATTGCCAGCGCGACCTGTTCGTCCTCAACCCCCTGCTACCAGTATTCTCTCCCCGCCGCTCCAGCAGGAGTCGCGACGGATAGCCTGGGAAATATCTGGATCTCCCTTGTCAACGCCCAGGTCATCGAATACAAGCCCTGACCCCGATCTGGAGGAAAGAGGGAATATTCCTGAAGTAGGGAAGGACCGATCTCACCGGGATTTTTCATCTTGACCTTCCTCCGGAAAGTGCGGAGAATGACTCCCACCAGGGAATGAGGAACGGAACCTTCCTTTCCCCCGAGAATATATCCTTTTGAAAGAGAATTCAGTTTTGAGGACCGGGAGTACACAGAATTTGGAGAAATTCAGAAGGCCAGCATCAATGGTCGGGGACTGGAAGGGCCGGTGATTTCCCGCCGTATTCTCACCCGCCTCGGAGGACTGATTGACACAGACCCGGAAGAACGCCTCCGCTCCCGCTCCCGCCTTCTGACCCTCCCGGACCGTCCCCGGATCCTGGTGGTCTGTCATGGCAACCTCTGCCGGAGCCCGGCAGCGGAACAGTTCCTGAAGCGCCGTCTCTCAACCCAGCGCTTCGAGATCTCCTCCGGCGGCCTCTCCCACCAGGAGAACCTTCCCGCACCCCCGGACTATGTGCGGGAGGCCCGTTCCTTCGGCCTCGACCTTTCGGCCCATCGCTCCCGGACCACAAGTCCGCTTCTCGCCGAATGGGCGGACCTGATCCTCTTCATGGACCGCTCGAACCGTGACCTCCTTCTCGATTTCGGGGAGGGGGCGGTCCGAAAGTCCGCCTGGCTCGGTGCCTGGGATTCCGGAAGATCGCTTGTAATCCCCGATCCCTATGGAAGAAGCTCTTCCGTCATGCGGCAAGTCCTTGGGCGCCTCCAGCGCGCCTCGGAAGCCTTGGCCAAAGAGCTTTCCGCCCGCTTTCCGGCGCCGCATGATCATTCCTGAGAGATCTTCGGGGAAAGTTCATGCCGGAGCCGTTTCCGAATTTCGGATCCTCGCTCCAACGCCATCGACGCCCTTTTCCTGTGACCCAAATCACCGACAAAAGGGAATTGTTCGTGTTTAATGGACGAAACTGCGGGAATGCCCCCCAGATGAACCGTTCCGAGGATTGCCCATGACAACCTGTCTGATCGATGCCCTTCCCGGGGAAGACTCCCTGGCGACATTCCTGGATGGCCCTTCGGGCCGAACCCTCTCCCTTCGACTGGCCGAAAGCCCATCCGATCTGGGTCGGGCGGAGGCTCTGGTGGCCCGGATGTATGCCCGCATGGGCTATCGCACCGAGGGACTTCTTCCGGAGGGTCCCGGCTATGCGACCCTTCTTCTTTCCGAGGCGGGGGGGGAGGATCTGGGAACGGTGACGGTGGGATCGGGGGAGGAGGGCCTCCGGGCCGAGGAGAGCTATCCCGATGAGATCGCGGCCTTGCGTCGGGAAGGACGAAGCCTCTGCGAGTTCAACGCCCTGGCCATGGCTCCGAGTCTCGGATCACCCTCCGCCCTAGCCCGCCTCTTTCATGCGGCGCTCCTGGCGGGAGGCCCCCTTCTGGGACACACCGACGCGGTGGTAGAGGTGACCCCCGTTCATGCGCGTTTCTATGAACATCAGTTGGGATTCGTCAAAGTCGGGA
>JAKCDE010000005.1 GCA_021838585.1 Nitrospirota bacterium | reverse complement strand
AGATTCTTGAGGCTTCTCCGGACGGGCCGCATGAACCGGCCCCGAACCAGGTACACGGCACGCCCGGCAAAATCCGGGCGTCGGCGTAAGAACTGGAATCCCCTTCCTTTAGGGAGGGGAGGTTCAAAGACTCCTCCTGGTCTGAGGACCCCGCACTCCATCCTTCTGGGATCGCGGATAGCGACGAAAGAGCCTCGGCTAGGCAATTCTTATGCCCGGGTCAGATCACTTTGAAATTCTCGTGCGGGGAGGCTCGACGGGGAGCAGGGGCGGCCGTCGGGCGCCTTTCAGGGATTTCTCTCCCTCCGGATCTTGCGCACCGCCTCGAGCCTTTCCCTGAACTCCCGTTCCCTCCCGCGGTCTTCGGGAGCGTAGTATCGGCCGGGCTCTCCGCCCGGGAGATGGCTCTGGGAAGAGATTCCGTCCGGCATGTCCGGAGGGTATTGGTAGGACAACGCCTCCTCGGATGTCGTCCGGGAGAGTCCCCTCTTCGTGGTCCGGTCCCTCAGGTAGACAGGAACGGGAGGCGTAAATCCGGCCCTCACGTCGGCCAGGGCCCGGTCAATCGCGCGATAGGCCGAGACGCTCTTGGGGGAAAGGGCCAGATAAAGGGTTGTGAGAGCCAGGGGGATCCGGCCTTCCGGAAGCCCGATCTGGCTCACGGCGGTATAGCAGGAAACGGCCTGCGTCAGGGCCTGGGGGTCGGCCAGCCCCACATCCTCCGAGGCCAGGATGACAAGGCGACGGGCAATAAAGAGCGGATCCTCTCCTCCCTCTATCATTCTCGCAAGCCAATGCAGGGCGGCGTCGGGGTCGTAGTTGCGAACACTTTTGATGAAGGCCGAAATCATGTCGTAGTGGGTATCCTTGTCCCCATAGTACTGACCGGCGCTCTGGAGAATCGACAGAACATGCCGGGAGGTGATCCGGACGGCCCCGTCCTCACCCGCCATTCCGGCGGCGAGCACGGCCCCTTCGAGAGTCGACAGGAGGCGGCGGCCGTCTCCTCCCGCAAAGCGGACGAGGAGCGATCGGGCCTCGGAATCGATCTCCAGGGAAAAGCCCCCTTCCCGCGAGAGCCGGTCGACACCCCGATCCAGAAGGATCTCGAGCGATCCTTCATCCAGGGGCTGAAAGGGAAACAGGAGAAGACGCGAAGCGAGTGGTGGGATCAGCGCCGCATAGGGGGCGGCGTTCGAGAGTCCCAGAAGGATGATCTGACCCGATTCGACACCATCGAGAAGTACCTCCTGCTGGCTTTTTGACCAAGTATGGATCTCGTCGACCACCACCACGTGACGGCCTCCGGAACATCTTCGATCCTCCCCGCGGGAGAGCTCCTTGCGGAGTTCGGAGACTCCCGCCGTCGTGGCATTGATCGTCGAGAAGGAGTGGTCGGGAAGAAGGGCCGGAAGGAGACGGACAAACCCGCTCTTTCCCGTCCCCGGAGGCCCGAAGAGAATCATGGAAGGCCACGTCCCCCGCTCCAGAAAGCCTCTCAGGACGCCCTCCTTGCCGAAGAGCGCCTCCTGACCGACCATGTCATCGATGGAGGAAGGGCGGAGACGGTAGGGAAGTGGCGCACCTCCCTTGTCCTTTTCGAAGAGCGACCGGGAGCTTTTCATGTGGGAATCTCCGAAGGAAAGGAATGGATGACGCGAAAGCAGGGACGGGAGGGATTTGCCCCGTTGAAGAGAGGGACCCGAAGTGCCGTGCCGATCTCCATTTGAGATACCCTGTCACCAACCGTGGGCGCTCGAGGTCGCTTAGGCTTCCGCCTTCCGGAGGAAGGCGGCCTGCACACTGCCAGCCTGCTTACGCCTTTTCTCAAATGTTTGTAGGTATCAAACTTGACCGGACCTCGAACACCCCAGGCCTCCATACCCCATAGCCTATTCCTTTGTAGAATCCTTTGGCAAGGGGTCCGGCCCGGAAATTTCGGAAGCCCACCGCCTCCAGTTTTCGAGCTCCGCCGAGAGGGCCTGGCGTTCCTCCCGGGACTGTTCGATGGCATAGACCTTCTCGATCGCTACCAGAAGGACAAGGGAGAGATAGTTCTGGTCGGGGAGAGCCCCGGGCTGCGCGGCCAGACGGTTCCGAAGGTCGCTGTCGAGCGATCGGGCCGCCATTTCCATCCGTTTCCTGTCGAAATGGCCGCGCACCTCGAGTATCGCATTGAGGACCTTGACCTGGATGTGTTCACTTTTTTTCTGGGGAGGCTGGGTCACTTGCATTTCCCGAAATGGACAGCAGACGCGTTTCGAGGGTCCGGAGAATGGCCCGAAGCTGTTCCCTCTCCCTGCCGAGAAGGGAGAGGGAGCGCTTCGCGGAGAGAAGATCCCGGTTCAGCCTCTTGAGCTCCTGGCGAAGGGATTCCGTCTCCATTCGCTCCCTCAGGAGCCTCTCGGAAATCTCCGATAACCTTCGCTCGACCCGGTCCCTCAGCTGTGCGTCAAAGGGATTTCCGAGCGAAAGACCCGGAATTTTGCCGGAGCTCAACGGACGCTCCTTTCCGGCCCTCCCAGGTGTTTTTCCAGATAGGCATAGTTCCAGAGCACTTCACGGACATACCGGCGTGTCTCCTGGTATGGTATCGCCTCCGTAAAGAAATCCCAATCGGCACCTGTCAATGTTTTCCAGGACATCACGGCATGCATGCCTGCATTGTACCCTGCGATGGCGCGCTCGGGATGGCCGGGAACTGCGTCGATCAGACGTTTCAGATAAAGCCCCCCGATCAGGCTGTTCATGTCGGGGTGACGCACCCTCCCGAGATTCCTCCCGAGGGCCCGCCTCAGAGAGGCATCGTTCATCCCGGCCACGGCGAGGGCAGTCCCAGGCATAAGCTGCATGACGCCCAGTGCCCCGTCCACAGACAGGGAGCGCTCCCGGAACCGGCTCTCCTGCCTGGCGATGGAGAGGGCCCACAGCGTCGGGACGCCGGACTCCCGGAATCCCTTCAGGATTGCCGCGGACATCCATTCTCCCGTCGGGAGCCGCATCGCCGTTCCATGGGCCGGGAAGATCCGGTCCACGAGAAGGAGGCGCTCCCGTGCGGAGACGGAGAGGTCAAGGCTCCCGTAGCGCTCGAGCTGCTCACGGTCCATTCCGGGATCCCGGCTCAAGCGCTCCAGGACCAGGGCCGGACCGAAAAGGCCCATCTGGAAAAGCTCTTCCATCGCCCTTCGCAAGGCGCGAGACGGGCGAATTTCCCGGGTCGGGTGGTGGGGCTTGAGATGAAAACCGCCGCACTCCCCCCGACAGGCGATGGCACTCCAGAGAGCATAAGGGGAGCCGGCCCCTTGGCGGATGACTCTGAGGTAGAGACTGCGCGCGGCTCCAGGGTGGCCCATTCGCTCATCAAGGCGGGCCATGAAATAAAGGAGGCGGGGGAACAGTCGGGAAGACCCGCCTGAATGCCCCTCAAGCCAGTCCGAAAGGCGGCCCCAGGTCGCGAGAGCCCGTCCGCTCTCTCCGCGCAAAGCCTGGTCGAGCCCCCACAACCAGACCGCTTCCTGCACCTTTTCGCTGCCCCATCGCCCTTCAGGAAACTCCCAGAGATCGGGTATGGCGGGAAGGGGTCGCACAAGATCCTGACGCAGGGCAAGCACGACAAGGGAAGGAAGAAAACGGGCCCGGGGATAGGCGGAGAACAATCCGGTCAGACATTCGGTCCCCCGGGGAAGATCGCCTGAGAGAAGGATGCGGCAACGAAGCATCGCAAGCTCGGACCGGAGGCGGACCCGGGAAGATCCCGAAAGGGCCTCATGGATCAGGGTCCTCGCCTTCCGGCCATGTCCGAGAAGGGCCAATGCCCGGGCTTCCAGATAAAGAGCCCTGTCCCGATAGGGAAAGGGAGGGGATGTTCCGAGATAGGCCTTCGTTTCGCGGAGCACCAGATCGTTGGCCCCCATGCGCTGCAGATAGACCCACCGCGGGAGAAGCAGGTCTCCCCCGACCCGCTGTGGCCCCAGAGCTTGGAGCGCCAGGGCGCTTTCAGGGCTCAGGGGATGGTCGGAGACCAGCTCCCCCAAAAGGGCCGTCCGCGTCTCCCCTGAAGACTCCAATGCCTGTCTGAAGAGATCCCGGGCCCGGCCATCTCCCCTTTCCGGACGGGAAGAGGGGGAAAACAGGGAGTTTTCCCGTCCTTCAGCGAGACGCAAGAGTCTCTGGCGCTCTTTTTGGCCCACCCCCTCGGAATGGGCGAGATGCCAGAGAAGAAGGGGGGCGAGATCCGGGAAGGCCGAAAGAGCCGGTGACAGACCTTTTTTGGTGAGGGTGGTATCGGGAGACCGGAACCAGGCTTTCAGGAAAATGGTCCGCCTGTCGAGAGGGGCCGGGAGATCCTGCGGATGAATCTTTGTCCAGAAAAATTTCCGGCGCCACCCCTTCTCCGAGGACCCCCAGAGCGTGGAGAACGGGGGCTCGCGAAGAAGAAGAAACTGGTTGTAGCGATATTGATCGAGGGAGGGGTCGGGCGTCTGAGCCCCGCGCGCGAGAGCCGTAAGCATAAAAACCAGAAAGAGGGACAGAAAAAGCCACGGGGAGCGATGGGGAAAAATTTTACTGAACGACATGAAATCCGCCATTATAATAGATGAAGGCCCATGTGAGCGTCAGGCTCGTCTTGTGAAAAGAGGCCGGAAGCGGGATATAGGGGGCGGCGACCCTGACGATCCGGAGGGATTCCTCATCGAGGGCGCGGCTCCCAGAGCTTTGGGTGAGGGCGATGTGGGCCAGCGTGCCGTCGGCATTGATGGTGAAGGTGACGAGGGCGCGCCCGGTCGTTCCGCGGGCCGCGGCGTCAGGAGGATATTCCCCGATCGTCTCGAAACGCTCCTGGATTCTCCGGATATAGCTTGAATAGGTCTCGTCCTCGAGATTGGCGGCGATCCGGTCGAGCTCGGAGCGCTGGTCGCTATAGGCCGGAGCGACATCCTTCGACAGGTCGAGGTGGCGCGTCAGGGGATTCCCGAGAGACTCCTGGGCCAGAATCTTCTGGATCTGCTCCTTGGTCAGGGGCTGGCGGACGACAGGCTTGTGGGGAGTGGTTTTGGTTTCCTTGCGGGCCGCCTCCTTCGTATCGGGCTTCGGCGTCTCCCGCCCCTTTTCGGCCTTGGACTTGTTCGGCTTCTTGTGGCGAAGGGACTTGTGAACCTGACGGAATCCGGGTGTGTTGTCAGCCCTGGGCGCCTCTCTCGGCGCCTCCGTCCGCGCCAGGACATCCGGAGGAAGCGGCTTTTGGGGAGCCGCTTTCGGCACGGGACGGTTGTGGACGGTCCGGTGCTCGATTCCCTTCGGCTTCCCGTTGATGGAGAATCCTTTCGGAAGAAGGGGGGCCGAGGACTGCTGCCTGAGGGGGACCTTGGACGGATCGACCAGATCGATGAAGACCGGCTTCTTTTCCTGGGCCAGCTTCTTCTGGGCGAGGGGCGAGAGAGCCTTCGGCTTGGCCGCGATGAGGTTTTCGATGGACTGGTGGAAGGCCGGGTCCTTCAGGAAAATGGTCAGGACCGCGGCATGGACCAGGAAGGAAACGAGAATGAACCAGCGGAAGGCCCACTGATCCCCTTCCCGGCTTTCTCCGGACAATCCGTAACCTTCCTGATAGGATGGCATGAGGGCCATAACGGGAACTCTCCGCGAATCGGCTCACCGTCCGGCCCCTGGCGGAGGTTCCGGCAAGTGGCGGACATCTTTTAGCGACGCTCTCAACAATCGGCGAGGATTCATTTTACCCTATGGTCGTCCATAATGGAAATCAGGAGAGGCTTCCGCTTCCCGCCAAACATCTCGGACAGCATTTCCTGACCGATCCGGGAATCGCCCGGAGGATCGTGGGAGCTCTGGACCCGGCGCTGCTGGGAGAGCTTCCCGTCCTCGAGATCGGTCCCGGGCGCATGATTCTTACCCGGATTCTGGCCGAGAGCGCCCGGCGACTGGTCCTGGTCGAAAAGGACATCCGGCTTCTTCCGGCACTCCGGGAGGAGCTCTCCTTCCTGGGGCCCCGTCTCGAGATCCGTCACGCCGATGCCTTGGAAGACCCTTTCGATCAGTGGGAGACTCCCTATCTTCTTGTCTCAAATCTTCCCTACAATATTTCGGTTCCCCTTTTCATAAAGATCATTTCCGCTCCCGCTCCTCCACGCCAGGCCGTCCTGATGTTCCAGAAAGAGGTCGGAGAGCGTATCGTAGCCCTTCCGGGGGGAAAATCCTACGGATCCCTTTCCGTCGCCACCGCCCTTCTCTCGGAGGCCGCCCCTCTCTTCAACATCCGCCCGGGATCATTTTTCCCTCCGCCGAAGGTCCATTCCATGGTCCTCTCCTTCAGGCCAATTCCGACCCGTAACGACCCCGCCGTTCCCGGGGCGATCCAGCTTTCCCGATGGGCCTTCACCTACCGGAGAAAGACCCTCCGGAACGCCTTCGAAAAGTCGCTTCCTCCCCGCCTCCGGGAAGCGTCGGAGACATTTTTTTCTGAAAATCCCGACATTTCGGCCCTTAGGCCCGAAGCGATCCCCCCCGAAGGGTGGCTCAGAATATCCCGGACCTTTCGTGCGCACAACCCAGGAATTTTTGATACGATAGTCAAATGACCGATTTTCACAGGAGGATCTTTTGATCGACCAACCCGCCGCCCCGTCCCATTCCCTCCCCTCTCTCCGCATCATCCCCCTTGGAGGAATCGGAGAGGTCGGCATGAACATGACCGTCTACGAAACCGAAGGCCGCATAATCGTCGTCGACTGCGGCGTCCTGTTTCCCGAAGACGACCTTCTGGGGATCGACCTGATCATTCCCGACTTCTCCTACCTGACCGAGAACCGGGAGCGGATCCTGGGCCTCTTTCTGACACACGGCCACGAAGACCACATCGGGGCCGTCCCCTACTTTTTGCGGGAGTTCGACGTTCCCGTCCTCGGAACCCCGCTGACCCTCGGCCTCCTCGAATCGAAACTCCGGCAAACCCGCAAGGCCGACGACATGCCGAAGCTGATTTCCCTGACTCCACGCCAGGAGTACACGATGGGTCCCTTCACCGTGGAACCCGTTCGCATCACCCATTCGATCGCCGACGGCGTGGCCTTCGCCATCCGGACCCCTGCGGGCACGGCCCTCCACACCGGCGACTTCAAGGTCGACCTCACACCCATCGACGACCTCCACTTCGACCTCCACCGGTTCTGCTCCCTCGGAGAAGAAGGGATTCTCGCCCTTCTTTCCGACAGCACGAATTCCGAAAAGGAGGGTCTCTCCCTCTCCGAAAAACTCGTGGGGGAAAATCTCGACCGGTTCATCCAGAACGCACCCGGCCGGGTGATCGTCTCCACCTTTTCCTCAAACATCCACCGGCTGCAGCAGGTCGCAGACGTCTCTCTCCGCCATGGACGGAACATCGTCTTCACGGGACGGTCCATGGAGAACAACTACAGGGTAGCCACCGAACTGGGCCATCTCCACATTCCCGCAGACCGGGTCGTCAAGGTCGAGGCCGCCTCCTCCCATCCTCCGGAAAAGATCACAATCCTGACCACCGGAAGCCAGGGAGAGGCCATGAGCGGCCTGTTCCGGATGGCGGTGAACGACCACAAGCATATCGCCATCGGTCCCGGCGATACCGTTCTCCTGTCCTCCCGGGTCATCCCCGGCAACGAACGGGCCATCGACCGAATCATCAACCTACTCCTCCGGAAGGGCGCGACGGTCCACTACCGCGCCATCTCCGACATCCACGTCTCGGGGCATGCCAGCGTGGAGGACCAGAAGCTCATGATCCGGATGCTCCGGCCCCACCATTTCATCCCCATACACGGAGAGTTCCGACATCTCTCCGCCCATGCCAGGACGGCCCGGAAGATGGGTATTCCCGACGAGCGCGTCCACCTGATCGAGAACGGTGACGTCCTGGAGCTCGATGCTCATTCCGGGCGTCTTCTCGATCGTGTCCGAACCGGACGTACCCTGATCGACGGCAAGAGCGTGGGCGACATCGGGGAGGGCGTCATCCGCGACCGGAAACGCCTGGCCTCCGACGGAATGGTGATGGTCATTCTGGGCCTTTCCCGGCAGGACGGACAGGTTCTGATCGGGCCCGAGGTTTTTTCCCGGGGGGTCTCCCCATCCGAAAGGTCCCAGGAAATGGACGGACTGATCCGCTCCCAGGTATTCGTGGCCCTCGACGGGGCCGAACCCGAAATCAGAAGCGAGCTGCCCGCGCTGAAAACCCGCATCCACAACCATCTCAGAAAGTACTTCAAGAAACAGTTCGACAGGGATCCCATGATTCTTCCTGTCATACTCGAGACCTGACGTGAGCGGTCCGGAATCTTCCTCCCGGGAGCCCCGTCCTCCATACAGGACAGCGAGGCTTGCCATTTCCCTTTTCGAAGGAGCGCTGGCGCTTTTTGTCGGCGGCGCCCTCGTCACCCTTCATCCGGACGACCCCTCCCTTTTCACGGGGTCGACCGAACCCATGGCCGCCAACATGTTTGGACTGGCCGGGGCAACCGTGGCCGACTTTCTCTATTCCTTCATGGGACTTCCCGCCATCGTTCTGCCCATTTTCCTGTTTCTGCACACGGGCTCGCGGCTGGCGGGGCGCAAGTCTTCCTTCGCCACCCTGGCCGGGAGTTCCTTTTTGCTGGCCGGTCTCTCTCCGCTTCTCGCCGCCATCAGGACCCGGCCCCTTCCGGCCCCCTATCCTCCGGGAGGACTGCTCGGGACGGCACTTCTCCGGGAGCTCCTGCCGCTCCTGAACAGGCCCGGAGTCCTACTCCTTTTCGGAGCGCTCACCCTGGGCGGATTCCTGCTCCTTCTATCCGACCTTCCTCTCCGGAGATTCATCAATCTCCGGGATCTTCCCGAGTGGGGCCGCACCCTGTTCGCCAGAAGGAGAAGGGAGGAAATCTCTTCCCCGAATCTCCCGGAACCGACGGCACCGGAGCGGAAACCGATCCCCACCGTACCCGACCTTCCGGAACCTTTTGGCGAACCCTCTGCGGTCGTTCCCCGCCCATCCCACACGCCGGCGCCGAAAAAATCTCCGGTCATCCTGGAGATTCCCCCCGATTCCCGGACACCGCCGACCTCCCTGCTCGACGCCCCGACTTCGGAGACTCCGGACACCGACGCCTTCATCGGGGAGACCCAGAAAACGCTCGCCGAGTTCTTCCGCATCTATCAGGTCTCGGGCCGGATGGCCGGGGCCCAGACGGGTCCTGTCATCACCCTCTTCGAATTCGCGCCTTCTCCGGGCCTCAAGGTCAACCGTGTCACGGGGCTCGCGAGCGAGCTGGCCCTGACCCTCAAGGTTCCACAGGTCCGAATCCAGGTTCCCGTGCCGGACAAGTCCACCATCGGAATCGAGGTTCCCAATCCCCGGCGCGCGCCGGTCTCATTCCGGGAGATCTACGAGAGCCTTTCCTATCGGGCCATTCCATCCCCCCTCGCCCTGGCGATCGGAAAAACAGTGGCCGGAGAGCCCTACGCCTCGGACCTCGCCCGGATGCCCCACCTGCTCGTCGCCGGAGCGACGGGAACGGGGAAGTCGGTCTGTCTGAACGGGCTCATCGCCAGTCTCCTCATGAAAAACGGCCCCGAAGATGTCCGGCTTCTGATGATCGATCCCAAGCGTCTCGAGATGGCCCCCTACGAGGGGATCCCCCACCTCCTCGGTCCCGTCGTCACCGAACCGGGGCTCGCGGTGGTCCGTCTCCGCGCCCTGGTCGGGGAGATGCTCCGGAGATACGATCTCATGAAGGACGAGGGGGTCAAGAACATCGCCGAGTTCCGAAAGGCCGTCCCTCCCGAAAAGGCCTTCCCCTACATCGTCGTGGTGATCGACGAGCTGGCCGATCTGATGCTGTCCCAAAAAAAGGAGGTCGAGCCTCCGATCATCCGCCTCGCCCAGATGGCCCGGGCCGCCGGAATCCATCTCGTCCTGGCCACCCAGCGCCCTTCCGCCCAGGTTGTGACCGGACTCATCAAGACCAACATCCCCACGAAAATCGCCTTCCAGGTCTCGAGCCAAATCGATTCCCGGGTCATTCTCGACACCGGCGGGGCCGAGTTCCTGCTGGGAGCCGGAGACATGCTGATCAAGCCTCCCGGCTCCGACGTCGTCCGAAGGCTCCACGGATCCTACATCTCCGAAGACGAAGTCCACCGGATCGTCGAATTCTGGAGACGCATGCCTGCCCCCCCTCCGCTCCCGGAGGAATCCCTGATCCTGTCGGGAGGCGCCGGGAAGGAGAACGAGGCCGACCCTCTGGGCTCGGGGGAGAACGATCCCGAGGAGGAGGGACTCTACCAGGAGGCGCTGTCGGTGGTGGTCCGGCAGAAAAAAGCCTCGACGTCGCTGATCCAGCGCCATCTTCGCATCGGTTACAACCGGGCGGCCCGCCTGATCGACCGCATGGAGTCGGAAGGCGTGATCGGCCCATCCGACGGGACCAGCCGGCCCCGCCCCCTATTGAAAGGATTCGACCGCCATGACTGATCCGGGACTTTACTTGCGGACAATCCGGTTGCCCGGAGAGCGTTTGATCCTTCTCGCCTCCGCCCTGTTTGTGTTCTTCCTGGCTTCTCCCGACAGGGTCCTGGGAGCCCCGGACCAGCCAGGACAGGAGGAGCTCGGCCTCCTGATCAAGAATGTCAAGTCAGGAGCCGGATTCGCAAGCGATTTCGTCCAGACGCTCGGAGCTCCCGGCACCTCCGGAACCCGGTCTGAGGGTGTTCTCGTCTACCGGTCCCCGGGGCTGATGGTCCTCCACTATTCGTCCCCCGCCGGACAGTGGCTCAAGCTCGACGGAAACCGGATGGCCCTCTATGTTCCCCAGAACCGGCAGGTTCTCCTCAAGACGATCCGCAAGCACCGGATCCCCGAGACTCCCGCCATCCTTCTGGCCTCCATTCCCGAGATATCGAAGTGGTTTTTCGTCCGTCCCGAAGGGACCGGATCCGAAAAAAAAGGGGACAGGATCTCCATCGTCCTCATCCCCCGCCATCCCGATCCCCACCTCGCACAGGCCCGGCTGACGCTCCTGAAAGGGAAAGGCATCCTGACCGATCTTCTCTTCATGGAGCAGAACGGAACCCACCTCGGGATCCGGCTCCGGAAGTTCAGAGTGCTCTCCCGCGTCCCCGCGCGCGATCTTAGCGTCACCGTCCCGGAGGGAACGACGGCGGCGGAAGTCCCGGGGGCCTTCTGATGCCCCTGTCCAAACGCTCCCCCCAATCCTCCCTGGAGGTCATCTCCCTCAAGGGAGTCCGGCAGCACAATCTCAAGAACTTCGACCTCGAAATTCCCAGAAACCGTCTCGTGGTCATCACGGGACTGTCCGGCTCGGGAAAGAGCTCGCTCGCATTCGACACGCTCTACGCCGAAGGCCAGCGTCGCTACGTCGAATCCCTGTCCGCCTATGTCCGCCAGTTTCTGGAGATGATGGACAAGCCCGACGTCGACTCCATCGAGGGACTGTCGCCGGCGATCGCCATCGACCAGAAGGTCACATCACGGAACCCCCGCTCCACGGTGGGCACCGTGACGGAGATCCACGACTATCTGAGACTCCTCTTTGCCCGGACCGGCCATCCGCACTGTCCTGTCTGCGGCCGTCCCGTCACGGCCCAGACCATCTCCCAGATGGTCGACCAGATCCTGTCCCTTCCCTCGGGAACCCGATTCATGATCCTGGCCCCCACCGTCTCGGGACGAAAGGGGGAGGCCAGAAAGGAGATCGCACGGATCGCGCGGGAAGGCTTCACCCGGGTCCGTCTCGACGGCCGAATCTACGACCTCGAGGAAATCCCGGAAATTGACAAGAAGAAGACCCACAGCCTCGAGATCGTGATCGACCGTCTTTCCGTCCGGGCGGACAACGCGCAGCGGCTGGCGGACAGTCTGGCCACCGGACTGCGCGAGGGACAGGGGCGTGTGATCCTCCATCTGCCCGAAAAGCCGGGAGAGCCCGGGGTCTCCGAGGACCAGATCCTCTCCGAAACCGAGGCCTGCACGGTGTGCAACATCAGTCTTCCGGAGCTTTCGCCCAAGCTTTTCAGCTTCAACTCCCCCTACGGGGCCTGCCCCGAATGTCTGGGGATCGGGGTTCTCATGGAGGTCGACCCTGCCCTTCTCATCCCCCACCCCGACCTCTCGCTCGCGGAAGGGGGCATCAAGATCCTCGAAAGCCGGAATCTCACCGCGGTCAGGACCCGCCTCCTGCGCTTCATGGAGGAACGGGGGGTGAAGCCCGTGACGCCCTTTTCCAAGATGGAGCCGGCTTTTCTGGAGGAGGTGCTTCACGGAAGCGCGGCCCATCCCCGCACGGAGCTGTCGGGAAAACCATCGACGCGGGGAGGCTTCGAAGGGCTGGTTCCGATCCTGGGAGCCCTTCACAAGAGCACCCAGATCGGGGCCTGGGCGCGGGGCGAGCTTGAGTCGGTCCTCTCCGAAAAACCCTGTCCCTCCTGCCAGGGGGCCCGCCTCAAGCGGGAAAGCCTCGCCGTGACGGTGGGCGGGGTGAACATCCACGACCTCTCCTCTCTTTCCGTCCACGACGCCCTCCAGTTTTTCGAGCGGCTGACCCTCTCGGAAAAGGAAGAGCAGATCGCCCGGAAGATCCTTCGGGAGATCCGAGGGCGCCTGTCCTTTCTGGCCGAGGTGGGGGTGGACTACCTGACGCTCTCCCGCTCGGCCCAGACGTTGTCGGGCGGCGAATCCCAGAGGATCCGGCTCGCCACACAGATCGGGGCGGGGCTCACGGGTGTCCTCTACATCCTCGACGAACCCTCGATCGGACTCCATCCCCGGGACAACAAGAAGCTTCTCGACACGCTGTTCCACCTTCGGGACCTCGGAAACTCCGTCGTGGTGGTCGAGCATGACGAGGAGACGATCTCGTCGGCCGACCACATCATCGACATGGGTCCCGGCGCCGGACGCCTCGGAGGAGAGATCCTGGCCCAGGGCACCCCCTCCGAAATCATGGCAAATCCCCGTTCGATCACGGGAGCCTATCTCTCGGGGGCCCAGTCGATTGTCCGGAGAACCCCTCCCCGGACGCCGAAGGGCTTTTTGACCCTTGTCGGTGCAACCGAGCACAACCTGAAGGGAATCGACGTCTCCATCCCCCTCGGTCTCCTCACAGTCGTCACGGGAGTCTCCGGATCCGGCAAAAGCACCCTCGTCCTCGACGTCCTTTACAACCGTCTGGCCCGCCTTTTCTACGGGAGCCGGGAAAGGCCTGGCCAGTGCCGGGAAATCCGCGGGGTCGACCGGATCGACAAGGTGGTCCACATCGATCAGTCCCCCATCGGACGCACACCCCGCTCCAATCCCGCCACCTACACCGGGCTCTTCACCCCCGTCCGGGAACTCTATTCCCAGGTGCCGGAATCGCGGGCCCGGGGATACGACCCGGGACGGTTCAGCTTCAACGTGAAGGGAGGGCGCTGCGAAGCCTGCCAGGGGGACGGAGTCATCAAGATCGAAATGCATTTCCTGCCCGATGTCTATGTGGTGTGCGACCTTTGCCACGGGGCCCGTTACAATCGCGAGACCCTTGAGATACGATATCGCGGACGGACGATCGCCGACATTCTCGAGATGACGGTCGACGACGCCCACGACTTCTTCTCGGCCGTCCCCTCCATCGCGGGAAAGCTCGACACGCTCCGGGAGGTCGGGCTGGGATACATCCATCTGGGCCAGTCGGCGACGACGCTGTCCGGGGGAGAGGCCCAGAGGGTGAAACTGTCCCGGGAGCTTGCCAGACGCGCGACAGGGAACACACTCTACATTCTGGACGAGCCGACGACCGGCCTTCACTTCGCGGACATCCAGAAGCTGCTCGACACCCTCGACGCCCTCGTCTCCGCCGGCAACACCGTCGTCGTCATCGAGCACAACATTGACATCATCGCCAACGCCGACCATCTGATCGATCTCGGTCCCGAAGGCGGAGAGCGGGGAGGTCGCCTCGTCGTCACCGGTTCCCCCGAAGAGGTGATGCGGCATGAAGCCTCCTTCACCGGCCAGGCCCTTCGGGAACATATGGCCCGGAAGAGTGCCAGAAAGTGAGTGCCTCCACGCCCATCAAAGGCTCTCTTCTGGGAACGCCGGTCCGGATTCTCTCGACCGCACTGGCGATCAACATGACCCTGGCGGGTCTCAAGATCGTCTGGGGGCACCGCATTCACTCGGTGGGAATGCTGGCCGACGGGTACCACTCCCTTCTCGACTCCCTTTCCGACCTCCTCTGTCTCCTGGGCTCCTTCGCCGCCCGGCGTCCTCCCGACGCAGACCATCCTTACGGCCACTCGAAATACGAACCCCTGACGCAGGCCGCGGTCGGCCTTATCCTATTCTTTACCGGCTACGAAGTCCTCTCGCACAGCTACGATCAGTTCAGGTCCCACCAGAGCCCCATCGTGGGGCTGTCCTCCGTTCTGGTGATGGGCGTGTCGATCGGCCTTCAGACCTTGCTCTATTATGGTGAAAAGAGGGTGGCGAAAGAGACGGGCGATGCGATCGTCGCCGCCGACGCCACGCATATCCGCTCCGACCTCATGGCCTCCGGCTCCGTTCTGCTCGGCCTTTTCCTCTCTTCCCTGGGAATCGGATCCGCCGATCCGGTCATCGGAGTCCTGATCGCGGGGCTTATCGGTCAGGCCGGATTCCATCTCCTGCGGGAGGGAGCGCAGGTTCTCTCGGACCACTCCCCCCTCCCGCCGGAGGAGATCGCCGCCCTTGTTCGCGAAACCCCTGGCGTGGTTGACTGCCACAACATCCGGGCGCGCGGATCCAAAAATCGTATTACAATGGATCTGAACGTCCATGTTCCCCGCAACATGACCGTTCTATCCGCCCACGAAATCGCCCACCGCATCGAATCGCGCATCCGGGAACACTTCCCGGCGGTGGTCGAAGTCGTCGTCCATATCGAACCCGATCAGGAGGACTCCCATGACCGCGTCATCCCCCGTTAACCCCTTCAACCCCGTTGCCCCCTTCGCCATCACCATGGGGGATCCGGCCGGGATCGGCCCCGAAATCATCGTGAAGGGCTGGACTCACAAGGATATTTCAGGATTCAGGAAGCTCGTGATCGGAGACGGCGAACTGATCACGGATATGGCCCGGCGCTATGCACCGGAACTCCTTGTCCAGACCATCCGCGACCCCTCCGAGGTTCCCGGCGATCCCGCTGTCCTTTCGGTCCTTCCCCCCTACGATTCCTCCGGACTCGAACCGGTCCAGCCAGGCCAGCCGTCGGTGGCTTCGGGTCGATGGGCCTATGCCTGCGTGAAAACGGCGGTCGATCTCGCCATGGAAAAGCGGATCGCGGCCATGACCACCGCTCCGCTGACGAAGGTCGCCCTCCGCTCGGCCGGATACAACTATCCGGGCCACACCGAGCTTATCGCCGCCCTCACGAACACGCCGCGTGTCGGGATGATGCTCGTCGGTGGACCGCTTCGGGTGATTCTCGTCACGATCCATATCGCGCTCCGGGAGGTTCCCGCCCGTCTTTCCATCGAAAGGGAGGTCGAGACCATCCGGCTCGCGGGAGAGGCCCTCAGGCTCCTGGGCGTCTCCGAGACGAAGATCGCCGTCGCAGCCCTGAATCCCCATGCCGGGGAAGCCTCCCTCTTCGGGGACGAGGAGGAGAAGATCATCTTTCCGGCCGTCATGGAGGCCCGCTCCGAGGGTCTGGACGTCGAGGGGCCCCTTCCGGCCGATACCGTCTTCCACAAGGCATCCCGGGGCGACTACGCCATCGTGGTGGCCCAGTACCACGACCAGGGACTGATTCCCCTGAAGCTTCTGGGATTCGGGAAGTCGGTCAACGTCACGATCGGCCTCCCCATCCTCAGGACCTCGGTCGACCACGGAACAGCCTACAACATCGTCGGCAAGGGACTGGCCCAGCCCGGAAGCCTGGTCGAGGCGGTCCGCCTCGCCCGATCCATCGTCGAACGACACGCCCATCCGGGAAAATGATGCCGGGACCTTCGACCTCTCCTCACCGGGATTTCCGGGTTTCCCGACCGCGGAGATCCCCCGAAAATTATTTTCTACAAAAATCAAGAATATTTAATAGACGAAATCCTGTCCCGCTAAACTTTTTTCGATTCTTTCCGATGAGTGTCATTGTTAGAGCTGTTTATCGTGTCCCAAAAACATTTTCCAAGGAGACTACCATGAAAAATCGATTGGCCCTCCACCGTGTTCTGGCCGGATGGAAGGCGGGGCTCCTTGCCCTGGCTCTCCTGGTGGCCGGACTTCTCTCCCCCGCCAAAAGCTATGCCGTGACCTCGGGTCCGGGCGTCTGGGACCTCATGATCTTCGGAAACTACGACCTCGTCTCGCCGAACACGGGACAGGTGTATTCTTCTGCCCAGCCCTCCCTGACATGGGCGAACACGATGCAGAACGGCTACGGGGCGGGCATCGGGACCGCCTACTGGTTCAACGACGTGATCGCCTTCCGGGTGATGGCCCAGGGGAACTTCTATCAATTGAAAAGCCCGGCCCCCGGATCGATGGAATCGGCACCCCTGACCGGCGGGTTCGAGGCGAAGCTCTACGGGGGACCGGACTACTACCTCTATGCCGCGGTCGACGCCGGGGCTGCCTACGAGCTCAGCCTTCCGAACAACACCTCTCCGACCCTCTCCGGAAAGGGCTCCACAAACGCCTGGTCCGCCTATGGAGACGTCGGGCTCGGGGTCAACATCGACTGGGTCTTCGTCGAGGTGAAACTCGCCTACCTCCCCGACGCCATCGCCCATGCCTCATCAAGCCAGAACGCCCTCTGGTACATTCCGGTCACGGCCGGATTCAATTTCTGAGATTTTGCCGATACCGGAGGAGCCGTCTCTGCCCCTCCGGCCTCCCTCATCTTCGCCGGTTCTCCATGAAAAAAGTTAATGGATTCCATGGAAGACCAAAAAACACGTAAGATCAAGAGCTCGACACACTCCCTCTTGCGAATCCCGCCGGGCTCTGATAGCTTAGTGTGAGCCGTGTGTCACTCTGTCCACCACTATCAAGGAGTTTCGATGAAAAAACTGGGATCCGTTGTCGGTTCTCTTGCCGCACTCATCTTTTCCTTTTCCCTCGTCGCCGCTCCGGTGTCCTTCGCCGCCGATGCGACCGCTCCGGCAGCCTCGACCGCACCTGCCGCGACTCCGGCCGCCCCGGCCAAGCACAAGGCCCACAAGAAGATGCACCACAAGCGGCACTGGAGACACCATCGCTGCAATCACCACACCAAGTACTACAAGCGCCATCACCGCTGCTATCCGCACCACAAGAAGCATCACCACATGAAGCACCACATGAAAAAGCACCACAAGAAGCACCACGCGGCGAACTAAAAGAAAAAGGCCGAAGTCACCAGACTTCGGCCTTTTCTGATTTCGGGCCTTTCTCACCTCCAACCATCATATCTTCTCACTCGTCCAGAAAACGGATCTATTTTCCTCTCCCGGGGATTGCCTTCCTGGCCAGCGAATCCACACGTTCGTTCTCGACATGGCCGTCGTGGCCGCGGACCCACTTCCAGACGACCTCATGGATCTGCGACAGGCGATCGAGCTCCCTCCAGAGATCCTCGTTCTTGACGGGAGAGCCGGAGGCGGTGCGGAAGCCGTTTTTCTTCCAGCCCCGGATCCAGCTGGTCATCCCGTTTTTGACGTACTGGCTGTCGGTATGGACCGTGACACGACAAGGTTTTTTCAGTGCAGAAAGCCCCGCTATGACCGCCATCAGCTCCATGCGGTTGTTGGTGGTGGCGGGCTCCCCCCCCGACAGCTCCCGTTCCCTCCCGCGGCAGGAGAGGAGGGCGCCCCATCCCCCCGGGCCGGGGTTTCCGGAACAGGCCCCATCCGTGTAGAGATCCACCTCGTCCATCAGGGCATGTCAGCCGGAGAAAGGGTTCCAAGGGCGTAACGGTACATCACGAGCGAGGAGAGAAGGTCGAAGCGCGCCGAATCGACATTGACCCGCGCCCGCCGCAGCGCCGTCTCGGCGTCGACGACATCCACCGAATGCGCCGTTCCCACGCGATAGGCCGCCTCGATCAGGCGGTCGTTTTCTTCGGCATTGTCCAGCGCGGTCTGCGTTTCGCGGAGACGTTCCCGCGCTTCCCGAACATCTTCGGCGGCGTCCCTAACCTCCGCCATGAGACGGACCTCGTCGTCTTCCTTCAGGTGCATCGACTGTCTCAGGTTGGCCCGCGCTTCATGGACCTGGTGGGTGATGAGCCCCCCCTCGAAGATCGGAACATTCAGCAGCCCTCCCACGTTGAAGGAGGAAAAAGGCGTGGTCGGAAGGCCGAAGAATGAGATCGAAATCTGGGCCAGGTAGTACTGGGCCGAGCCGGTGATTGTCGGATAGTTCTGCTCCTTCGAGGCGTCGAGGCTGGCCTTCCGGCTTCGGACCGTTTCGGCATCGGCCAGAAGGTCCGGATGTGTCGGAAGATACTTGGAAATGTCCGCTTCGGGATCAATGCGCGACGAGACTGATTCCCCCGCCGGGTCGGAGGCGACGAAGGGTTTCCTGTGGCGCAGGCCGATGGCCCGGCCAAGATCCACCTGGGCTTTTCTGAGACCGGTCACCTCATGGATCAGGTCGAGCCGGGCCGACTCGAAATTGACCTTGGCCTGGGTGATGTCGAGGCGAAGCCCCACCCCCGCCGCCACGCGCGCCCGGGCTTCATCGAGATGCGAGCCGGCGTCGACGAGGCTCTGGCGGGCGGACAGAACCCTGTGCTGGGCCTTCAGGAGATTGTAGTAGGCCACCTCGACATCCCGGATAACCCCCTGGACGGTCCGCAGTTTCTCGGCCTGAACCGACTTGAGCTGATGCCGGCTCTGGCGGACCTGGGAGTGGACCCGCCCGAAGTCCAGCACAGTCTGGGTGAGTCCGACCGTCAGGAGGTTGTAGTTGGCGTACTGGTAGCCCGGGATCAGAAAGTATCCGAAGATGCTGTTTCCGACCGTATCAGAGTAGGATGCGGAGAGGTTGGGAAGGTAGCCGGATCTGGACTCTCCGATCCGTTCGCGCGACGCCCTGACCTGGTCCGAAAAGGCCTTGAGGGAGGGGCGCATCTGGAGCGCCTCCGAAACCGCCTCCTTGAGTGAAATGGCCTCTCCCGAGGACTCCGATGGAATGGAGACGGGAAGGTTCCCGTCCGGGGAGGAGGCCAGGGCAGGCAGTCCGGATTGCCCCAGCCCAAAGAGAAGCCCCGCTGCAAAGATGATTCCACGATATCTCACTCGAATCCTCCGTGAACGGTATCCAGTTTTGCTTTTGAACCCCTTTGAGACAGCCTTCGCATCAGGAGAATCATGGGGATCCCCAGGAGGGCCATCAGACCGGCGGCGACAAATGTTTCGTTGTATCCTGAAATGGCCGCCTGGCCCATAGCGGAATTCGTGACCATGGCCCCGACACGTGCCGGCACGTCGGCGGCATTTCCGTGCATGGCGGACTGGGTAAAGAAATCCGCCACGCGCTGGTAAAAATAGGAGTGGTGGGTCACATCCGACTGGTAGCGCGCATAGTAGTCCGCCTCCTGATGGTCCAGGAAATTTCCCAGGATGGCCACTCCGAGGGCCCCTCCGATCTGAAGCATGTTGCTCTGGAGGCTTGAGGCCAGCCCGATGAAGCGGGGCTCGACCAAAGTCTGGGGAATGGAGGAGAGGAGGGCGTTCAGCATCCCCATCGAGAGGCCGAAAACCAGCTGGGCGATGATGATCTGGCTCATTTTCGGCACATTCGTGAGGAAGGCGAAGAGAAACTGGGAAAAGGCCAATGTCAGAAATCCGCTCACCAGGAGGAGCCGCTTGAAGGTGTCCGATCCCTTCGCCGACAGACTTCCCAGGATCGGCATGGCCACCCCGGCCATGAGGGAAGAGGGCAGAAGGACGAGGCCGGCGTCTGTCGCAGTGAAAGCGTTGAAGGTCTGGACGAAAAGAGGAAGAAGGAACATCCGTCCGAAGAGGCCGACCGCCCTGAAGAAGTTTGCAATCATGATGAGGGAGAAGTCGAGATCGCGGAAGATGGAGAGGTCGATCAGGGGGTGGCGAACGGCGAAGGCGGTCACGATATAGACCCAGAACGAAATGGCGGCGACGGCCCAGCACTCGTAGACGAAGAAGGCGGTCCACCCCCAGCGCTCCCCCTCGGTCAGCCCCACGAGAAGAAAGGAGAGGGCCGTTCCAAGGGAAATGAACCCCGCGTAGTCGAAGGGGACGAGTATGTGCTCCCGATCCTTCCTGAGGACGAGAATGGTGAAGAAAAAGCTCAGGAAGCCGAAGGGGACGTTGATGAAGAAGACGTCCCGCCAGTTGAAGTTGTCGACCAGCCATCCTCCAAGGATCGGGCCGATCGTGGGGGCCAGGACGACGACGATCCCGAAAAAACCAAAGGCCTTGGGACGTTCGGCCGGGGGAAAGGCCTCTGTGATAATCGTGAATCCTAGAGGCATCATGATGCCTCCTCCCACCGCCTGGAGGATACGGAAGACGATCATCACGTTCAGGTTGGGGGAGATGCCGGCGAAGAACGAGGAAAGAACGAAGAAGAAGATCGATCCCAGGTAGAGATTCTTGATCCCGAAAACCGTGCGCGTCCAGGCGCTGGCCAGGGTGGCGACGGCGAAGGCCATGGAATAGGCGGTGATGACCCACCGCACCTCGTCCTGGTTGGTGTCGAGGCTTCCCATCATGTAGGGAAGCGCCACATTGACGATCGTCGTGTCGAGGACCGGGAGGAAGAGCGAGAGCATCACCACGGCAAGAGCCCACCAGCGGTAATGGGGAGACGCTCCGAAGAGGCTTCCGTCCTCTCCCTTCACCACGGAGAACCTTCCTTGATGTGGATCCGGATTTCCGTGGAAAGACCCGGCCGAAGAACCACATCCTTCGCATCATCGATGGTGATCCGGACTGGAACGCGCTGGGTGACCTTCACGAAGGTCCCCGAGGCATTTTCGGGGGGGAGAAGGGATATCGCGGCAGCCGAGGTCGGGAGAATCTGGTAGACATGGCCATGAAAGCTCCGGCCCGGGTAGGCGTCGATCGTGATATCCACCTTTTGTCCGACCCGGACGTGGCCCATGCGCGTCTCCTTGACCTTGGCCGTCACCCAGGTGTCCTTCGTGTCGACCAGAGAGACCACCGCCTGTCCCCGGGAGACCACCTGGCCAACCTGCGCGATGCGTTCCGCCACCTGGCCGTTCAGGGGAGAATGGATCGTGTAGTTGAGCGGATGGGATTCGGTGGTCTCCAGAGCCGTCCGGTTCACGAACTCGAGCTTTTTTATTTCCTCGAGCTGCGCCTTGAGATCGTCGTAGGCGGTTCGCAGATGGTCGAGATCGGAAACGGTGATGAAGCCGCCCCTCCTGAGGGCTTCGCCTCTCTGGAGATCCCTTTGCGCGTTCCCCAGGCGCACTTCAAGGGAGAGCTCCTCCGCCCGAGTGCGGGCGAGATCTCCGAAGGCCGAGACATTGCGCTGTCCGATGGTCTGAAGGGCGGAAAAACCGGTGGTGTCGATCCGGGCGAGAAGGTCTCCCTTGTGAACGGGATCCCCGATGTTGAGGGGAAGGGTCATGACCCGGCCCCGGGCGTTGGCGGAGACGATCACGATATTGCCGTCCACCATCGCATCCTCGGAGGACACATAATAGGAGTTATAGCGGAGGTAGACGAGGATGATGGCCAGCGTCACCAGAAGGCCGATTCCGCCGATGATGAAGCCCTTCCGCTTTCGGGAGGCCGGCACGGGAGGTACCTGAGGAGGTGCGGCGCTCACTCTCCACCTCCCGTTTCAAGGGTTTCCTTCTTGTAGGCAGGCGGAATCGGGTGGGCAATCTCCGAGAGGGCCCGATGGTAATCGAAGCCATGGTAGGTCGGAGAGGAGGGGTTGTGGCACGTCTTGCACGTCGCTTCGTCGGGCCGAATCTTCAATCCGGCCAGCTCCGATTTGCGGGGACTGATCATCACCGAAAAATGCGCATAATCTTCCCCGGGTCCATGGCAGGATTCGCACTGCACGCCGTCCGTCATCCGGAAGGTGGAGAGAATCTCCGGAAGGGGCTTCCCGTAGGCCGTCACATGGCAGGACAGACAGCGTCCATCCTTCGTCGGATCGGCGACATGAAGCCGGTCGGCGATCGCCCTGGCCTCGGGGCTTTCGAGATCCTTATAGGCCCGGGCGTGGGGACTACTCGCCCATACGAAGAACTGCCGCCCGATCCTCTGGGATGAATGGCAAACTTCGCAGGTTTCGACGCCGACATACCGGTGGAGTATCGAATCGGCCCGGGCGTGAACGGATTCGAGCAGGGCTCCGGCTCCTCCTGCCAGCAGAAGCATCACCGCCAACAATCCCTGTCTCCAACTCTTCATCCTGATTGTCCTGTCCTTGAATAGTCTTCGTGAGTGTTCAGATCCGGTGCATCCCGGTGATTCCGGCCATGAAATGGTCCACCAGCACTCTGAGGAAAAGCTCCCTGTCCAGGGATCGGACCCGATGGCCCTGGAGGAGGTCCTGAAAAAGGAAAACGGAGACGATGGGGCCGAGAAAAAAGGCATCCTTCATGGCCGGATTCCGGTCAGCCGCACCGGAAGCCTCGAGGTAGCGCTCCAGGATCCGGGAAAAACGGTTCATGGAGAGCTCCATGACCAGCCTGGGGAACAGGGGTACGGTCCCGTCATCGAGGAGGCGGTACTCGCTCAGGAGAATCCTGAGGACGTCCCGATGCTTTTCCAGCCCTTCGAAGGTCGCCCGCCCGAGATCGAAGAGAAAATCCCGGAAGCTCCCGCTGTCCGGAGGGCTCTTCGCGAAGACCGGCTCCCATCGGGCATAGCACTGCTGTGCCGGAGAGGAGTCACGGCTGAATTTTTCGAGAATAATCTCCTGAAGGAGGGCTTTTTTGCTTGGAAAATAGTGATAGATCAGGCCTTCCGTGATTCCGGCCTTGCGGGCAATCTTCCGGTTCGTGGTCTGGAAGTAGCCTTCGTCGGAAAAGCAGGAAAGGGCGGCATCGAGAATCTCCCGCTTCCTCTGGGCGCACCGGTCCGATGCCTCCTCTTGGTCGCGAACCCCTTCCCGTACCCCGGGTATGGGACTTCCAGGCTCCTTGGCCACGCCTTCTCCTGTTTTAATTGATTGACCAATCAATAAAGGAAAGTATACGAAGCCGATTCCCCGTCGTCAAGGGAATCAGGCCTTTCCCTTCTTCCGTAACGGCGACTTTGTTATACTCGTTGCGACCCCTGCGCACCCATGTCCGGACAGGGGCAAATCCACCCTGGGGGCCCGGCCGGTTGAAACAGCCTTCTTTCTTCCCATTTTTGACGGACCCTGACGCGGGCTGCTCCCTCCGGCCGAGAGTCGGCCTCTCCACGGATCTCTACTCCCCCCCTCTCGAGCATCTCCTTGAGGTACTGGCGGATGGACCCTCCCCCGAATATATCGAATTGTTCCGGGGAAGAACCGAGGACCTCAAAGAGGCGCGGCAAATCATTCCCCCGAACATCCCCCTCACCTACCATGGGGACTGTCTTTGGTACACGCAGGCCGACTTCCCGGCCGACCCGGCAAGCCGCGAGGAGATGCTGAGGGCCAGGCGTCACCTGGATGCGCTGGAATCCCCCTGGATGATCCACGAATGTGCCCAGAAATCAATGGAAGGGTACGCTTTCGGGCTTTACGCGCCGCCCCTTCTCACACGGGACGGGGCCCTGGCGGCGAGGCGTGGGGCCCTCCATCTCCTGGATAACCTCGAAGGGAGGCTTCTTCTCGTCGAGACGCCCCCCTTTCCGCCCCACCCTCCCGGCCCCATGGACCTGGGGGATTTCTTCCACCTCCTCACCCGAGAAACCCCCCTTGGCATCGGACTCGACATCGGCCACGTCCTCACCTATCTCTTCATCACACGACGTCCCGCCACGCCCGCATCTCTCGTGGAGTGGCTGAAGAGTTCATTTCCCCTGGAACGGGTGGTTGAAATCCATGTGGGGGGGCTGGCGAAAAGAACCCTTCCCACACTGGAGACACTGATCGACGACCATGCGGAATCTGTTCCGGATTTCCTGTTCGACTGTCTCGAGTCGGTCCTTCGCGATCTGTCACTTCCGTCCCTGGCCGGGGTCGCACTGGAGGTCGACAACAAGGCGCCCGCCACGATCGCCCGGGAGTTCGGACGGTTCCATGGAATCGTCCTCCGGACGGCCCGGGAGGGAAGGAGACCTCTTCCCGCCTCCTCCCCCTCCCCTCCGGACGCCCTCTCTCCCGCGGTGGAGAACCGGCTGAGGGAAGGCTACCGCCAGCTGGCTCGATCCATGTCGGGATCTTCGGATTCTCCCTACGCCGAATTCCTTTACGGGGAGGAAATCTGGACATTCGGAGGGGCCATGAAGGATCTCCTGCCCGAAACACTCGCCCTCCTCGACATGAGGGGGATCGACGCCCGCTCATCCTTCGTTTCCTTTTTCAACCGCCATCCGAGGAGCCTCCTTCGACCGATGGACTTCCTTGACATCAAGCTTCTTCGTGTCCTCGAATGGATCGATGCCCTTTCTCTGGAACAGGGGTCTTCCTTCGACCCCGTTCGCGAGGCCGCGCAAAAAGAGGTCCTCCTTCTTCAGGACGCCCAAACCCAGTATAATGGAGATCCACTATGATCCGACCCCGAAGACTTCTTGCATCCACGATCCTCATGGCTCTCCCCCTTCTTTTCGGGGGTTGCCACCGGCCCGACGCCGGCGCAGTCCTCTCCGGAGAATCGAATGCGAACTTCCAGGGCCGCATCCTCTGGAACGGGAAACCGGTCGGGAAAGCGGTTCTCTTCCTGCGTCCGCTTTCCGGCTCCTCCCGTCGTGAAATCGAATTGATGACCCGGATCGACGGCCGATTCGAAACGGCACTTCCGCCGGGCCGATACGCCCTCCGGTCCTCGCCCACGACCATGTGCCCCGTCAGGGGAACGATCACCCTTTCGCCGGGCGTCAACCGCTACCGTCTTGTGGTCCATGCCCTGTCCTTCCTTACTTGCAAGCCGGGAGAGATCCGGCGGCTCTGATCCGGGACAAGGCTCAAGAAATCCTTATTTTCTCCGAAAAGTAAGGATGAAGACCCTGACGGCGGACCTTCATGGTCCGCCGGTGGCATGGGACACCACCAACGGGAGGAAGTTTTCGATGGGACTCTTCGGACGGACGTCCGGCCAACCGGACAGAACAGGCGCTCAACTGCCCCCAATCCCGGATCACAACCGCCAGGCGGAAGAGCTCGGCGCGCGGCTCCGAAAGGCGGAGGAGGAGGCCAGGTCCGCCCGCCTCAACGCTGAAAACACCGAAAAAATGATGGCCTTCACCCGGTCGGTCCTCACCCATGTCAAAGACTTCGGGGAGTCCATCTTCACCGTGAGAAACTCACTCGTCTCCCTTTCGGAGATCATGAGCCGGGAAAGAAACGCCATGGACGAGACGGACCGGATAGCCCTCCAGGCATCCGGGACCGTCGACAGCATCTCGAGCAACATGGAAAAGATGTCCAGCGCCTCCCAGACCGCGGCCCGGGAGGTGGAAGGTCTTTCGGAGAGAGCCGGCCAGATCGGGGCGATCGTGAACACCATCCGGGAAATTGCCGACCAGACGAATCTTCTGGCCCTGAACGCCGCCATCGAATCCGCCCGGGCCGGAGAACAGGGACGGGGTTTCGCCGTCGTGGCCGACGAAGTCCGCAAACTCGCCAGCCGCACCTCTACCGCCACACAGGAGATATCCTCCCTCGTCAATGCGATCCAGGGGGCGACCCAGTCGGCCAAGGTCGCCATGATGGCCCTTTCCGAACAATCCTCGCTCCTCTCCTCAGCCGGAACCGGCGCCTCCCGGAGCATGCAGGAGATGATGGCACAGTTCAAGAAGATGGAGGGCTCCATCGAAGGCTCGGCCCTCAAGGGATTCCTCGAGGTTGTCAAAATGGATCACCTGGTCTACAAGTTCGAAGTCTACCAAGTCCTCTTCGCTCTTTCCGACAAGAAGCCAGAGGCCTTTTCGAGCCACCGGAACTGCCGCCTGGGCAAGTGGTACTATGAGGGTGACGGCCGCAATCTCTCGGGGAAGGCCGCCTTCCGGGATCTCGAGCGTCCTCATGAGGAGGTTCACCGCTTCGGCCAGGAGGCCGCGACGAAGTTTTACGAGAACCGCCTCGATGAAGCCCTCGCCGCGCTCAAACGCATGGACGATGCAAGCCAGGAGGTTCTGAATCAACTCGAACGGCTGGGAGAGGGAAATAAATAGGCTCTCCATTCCGGAGGACTCTCTCGGGAAAAAGAGACTTTCCCCTTTTTCCCAATTATGCTACCTTAGCCCCATCGCATGTCACGACCATTTCAAGGATGTCGCGGATTAACGGACAGACCAAGCCAGAAAAGAAGATTCAGATGCAGATCATGACCTTTCCCCTCTCACGGGAAGTGGATCTCGGCATCCGGATGACCGAGATCAGGCGGATCGAGGCTCTCGGGGAAAACAGCGACCCGGGAGAGTCCCGGCTGTATTTTCCCCACGACTGGTTCGCCATCCCCCGTCCCGACAGGCTCTCAGGACTCAAGGGGATCTTTCTCTCCTCCTGGCGCGATGCCCTGATCGCCGTTCCCAGGATAGGCCGCATCCTACGGCTAAGCGACCCGACCATTCCGGGAGAGCTCCACACCGACCATCCCTTCCTTTCAAGACACAAAACAGTCGAAGGGCCGGAATCCTGGGTCCTCGACATTCCCCTGCTCCGCCGTCACCTTTCCGGAGAAGAGTCCTCCGGATCCCCTCCGGAGAGGCAGGCCGGAGAATCCTCGGAACTTTTCCAGCAGGTCGGGCAGACCGCCAGGGACATTCAGCGCGTTCTCTCCCTCTCATCATCCATGGTCGACTCCCTCAAGTTCATGGAGGGAAAGCTTCCCGAGACATCCCAGGGGCTGGGCGTCATCAGCCAGATGACGGAGGATGCGGCACACAAGCTCATGAACATCCTGGAGAGCCTCCTGGAGGACCACAACCGGATCCGCTCCCTCACCCGGTCGCCGACCGCTCCCTCACCCGACCAGATCGCCGGAATTCTCGACGGAGCCGACGAGAGGATCATGCACGGCTTCGAGGCCATGGCCTTTCAGGATCTTGTCGGCCAGAACATCAAACTGATCGGAAACCATCTCAAGGAGCTCGAGGCGAGACTGGTGAGAATCCTCATCGAAACCTCCCCCGAGGCGAACCGCAGCCCCGAGGATGCTTCCTCCGCTCTCGCTCCGGCACCACCGCCGGACCAGACCCTCAAGGGCGTCGGGGCCCGGGGAGACATCGACCAGAACACCGTCGACCAGCTTCTCTCAGAGTTCGGGTTCTAGCAGGAAGGATCCGCCCGTTGCGGTCCCTCACGGACAAACAGAAATCGGTCCTCGACTTCATCGAAGGGGAAATTCGGACCAAGAGGCAACCGCCGACCATCAAGGAGATCGCGCGACACATCGGCTCCGAGAATACCCGCTCAGGACTCACCCATCTCGAGGCCCTGATCCGAAAAGGGTTCCTGGAAAGGAGCCCGGGACAGGCCCGCTCGATCAGACTGACGGGCGCGGCTCTGGCTCTCTATCAGGAATCCAGGGAGACGGTGCGGGATATCCCGTATGTGACCTCCCACACCGTCTCAGAAGAGTCCCCGCGCACACTCTCGGTTACATCCGCCCTTTTCGACCATCCTCCCGATTTTGCGCTCGAGGTGGGTTCGGGGCAATCCTTCCCGGAGGCGGAGATCCGGGAGGGCGATATTCTTTTTGCCCAAAAGGTTCCGGTTAGGGAGCGCGAAGAGATCGTCGTCGTCAGGGACCGTGCCTCCGGAAAACTTCTTCCCGGCCGGCTCGTCCGAAAAAAAGACCATTTTCTCCTTCACTCCGCACCCACCGGATCTCCGGAACAGAATCTTCGGAAACCGGACCTCCCGTCCCTGATCCAGGGACGGGTGGTCGCCTTGTTCCGGACGATACGCGGCCAGGAAAAAGCGGCCGATACAACGGAGCCATGACATGGAATCACCCGGAACTCGAAGAAATCCGACCAATCAGGATGAGGCGGGGGAGAGCGACACCTACCTTCCCGGAGTTTGCAACATCGACCGGAAAGGTCGATGGATTCGGGGAGGAGGAGCGTTTCTGGGCTTCGTTCTGGTCGTCATCTACAACGAACAATGGAAGGCCGTTTTCACGCATCCGGTCCTCTATGCCGCCGGAATGGTCCTTCTTTCGACCGGAACGGCGCTCTCACTGGTTCAGGCGATGGCTTCCTTCTGCGTCGTCGACGGCCTCCTCGGGCGGACATTCATCCCCGGCTCCCGGCAGAAGGCCCCCGTGGGGGCACCCGAAAACAGGGCCAAGGACCGCAGGAGAGCTCTTGTCATCATCGGCGGATCATTTGTCCTCGGCCTTCTCTTTTCGGCCGTCCTCCTGATCTCGGAAATCAACGCCGTACGGTGACGTTTTACCCGGAAGCCCCCCATCGATGGCCGACCCTCTTCTGACCCAGGCTTTCCCGCCCATCCGACTGGCCGCGGCCCGCAGACTCCTCGAGGCAATAAGGGTGAAGTTCGAGTCTTCCTCTTTTACCGGCTCGGGGAAGGTTACGGCTTCCCTCCATCTCGAATCTGGATCCCCCCCCGGCTCACTGACCCTCCGCGCGGACCCGTCCGGCCTTCTTGCCTCCTGTTCCCTGTGCGGGATTGAGGAAGATCTTCCCTGCACGCATGCCATCGCAGTCCTGCTCGTCTTTCGCGAAAAAAAACCGACACGGGAGAAGGGAAACTCCGGAAGGCGCCCTCTTCCCCCCAGGCCGGATACAAAACAGAGCGAAACCCTTCGTGATTTCCCCTGCACGACCCTGCTGCTATCCGGAACCCGCCAGGATCCCTTCTTTATCGTCCTCACCCGCCAAATGACTCCCATGGATCATTCCCGGTTCCGGCTCATCGAGGCAACACGCACAGGCAGGGGATCGCTCCCCTACCAGGTCGACCTCTTTTCAAGGGCCTTTGCACCCTACCTGGCCAGGATCGCCGACGGAAGGAGAATTCCCGGGTACCTCCCCCGAACCGGAGGTCAGGAATCGCTATTCCGCTATCTGACCCTTCCCGGAATACGGATCCTCTCGGCCCGGACCAAGATCCCCTACCGGATCGAATGTCCCGAAAGCGCCCCCTCCGTCCGCCTCCTCGCCCGCTGGCGCGATCGCCCCGGAGGGGATGTGCTCCTTGATGGATCGCTCGAAATCGCTCAGACCGAACGTCCCCTCAGGGAACTTCTCTGGATGAGCTTCGAGGGGGTTTCGGTTATCGCAGGAGGGGGATCGCTCCTTTTCCTCGGGAGAGGCTCCCCGATTCCCCCGCTTTACAGGCGTCTCCTGGAGCGCGCCATCGATCCCCGCCCCCTTCCCCAGTCGGAGTGGGCCCCCCTTTTCGATCCCGGGAAAACGGAAGAGGGTCCCGGACCCATCGCATTCGATCCGCCCGAGCTGGCCCCCAGATTCGGCTCCCGCTCCCGATGGACACCACTCCTGCGCATTTCAGGCCGTCCCGGGGGAGGACTTCTCCTGACACCCGAGATTTGCTGTCCGGACATGATCTCAATCCCCCTTTTCGGCCCCGAACGCCACCGGCTGGGGGATCATATTCAGGATCCGGTCCCCTCTCCGGACGGGGTCCCCTTTTTGATCGGACGCGATCGCGAGAAAGAGTTAGTCGCGCGGAATCTTTTCGAAAAAGTGGCCCGTCTTTCGAGCTCCGAAGCCTCGATTCCGGTCTCCCCCGACCGGGCGGGGGAGATTCTCGACCGTGTCGTTCCAGAGCTTTTGTCCAAAGGCTTCCGGATCGACCGAACCGCTCTTTACGACGGATCGATCCTTCCCGGCCCCGTCAGCATCTCCCTCGGGGTCCGGGAGCTCTCCCCGCAGGAAGTGGCGCTCTCCGGCAAGCTCTCCACGGGAGCCGGCGTCTTCGCCCTTCCGGGACGCCCCCCCGAGGAAAACTCCTCCCTCCTCCACCTTCCTTCGGGGGCATCGGTCTTTCTCGAAGGATCCGCACGGGACCATGACCGGGAAATATGCCGCCTCTTCAGCCTCGACGGAGAAGGACTGGGACAGGCCAGCCGATATTATGTCGCCATGATCATGAGACTTCGCCCGGACCTTCCCCTGGAGCCGGATCCGGGAGTCCGCCTTGAACCATTCTCCCCGACTCCCCTGCCGGATCGCGAATTCGACCGTCTGGCCCACACATGCCGGGCCATCCTTCGCCCCTACCAGCGCGAAGCAGTCTCCACATTCCTCTCACTCAGGCGAGAAGGGCTCTCCGGAATCCTCGCCGACGAGATGGGGCTCGGAAAGACGATCAGCGTTCTGGCCTTCCTGACCTACCTGAAGGGGGCAGAGGAAGGCCCTTCGAACGCGAACAGGCCCCCCCTGGTCGTCCTTCCGGCCTCCCTTCTCTACAATTGGTCCAACGAGGCGGAACGTTTCTGCCCGACCATGAGAATTCACATTCACGCGGGAATGAACAGACAGACCCGAATTCAGGAGATGGAAAAGGCCGACGTCATCCTGACGACCTACGGAACCCTCCGAAACGATCCGCATCTCTCCGACGGACCGCCCTTTTCGGTTCTGGTTCTCGACGAGGCCCACACCGTCAAAAACCCAGATTCCCTGACCCACCAGGCTCTCCTCGCCCTTCCGGCTCGACAAAAGATCGCGGTCACGGGTACCCCTGTCGAAAACCGGCTCTTCGACCTCTGGGGAATCATGAATCTTCTGTTGCCGGGGCTTCTGGGATCACGGCTCCAGTTCGAACGGCGCTTTCTCAGGGAAAACGCCGCGGGGGAGGAGCAGGGCCGCAGGATCGACCTGCTCCGGAATCTGGTGGCTCCACTCGTCCTTCGCCGAACCAAGGAGATGGTCCTGACCGACCTTCCCCCCAAAATGGAAATGGATGTCTGGATCGATCCCTCCCCCGAGGAAAAAGCGCAGTACGCGCGACTGAAGCGCCATGGGCGCCAGGAAATTCTTCTTTCGGAGGGCCCCCGGCACATGGCGTACCTGACACTCCTTTTGAGGCTCAGGCAGTTCGCCTGCCACCCGGCGATCCTTCCGGCGGACCTGAGCGGAGGTGTCACCGCCGCGAGCAAGTTCGAGCTGGTGTGCGCCAAGATCGAAGAAGGAGTGTCCGAAGGACACAAGATTTTGCTGTTCAGCCAGTTCACGCGCATCCTGGATCTGTTCGAGGCCACCCTGCCAGCCATGGGGATTTCCTCTGTCCGTCTCGACGGATCGACCCCTCTCGACGAGCGGAAACGGCGGGTGGACGCCTTCCAGTCGGACAGGGCCGACAGTCCGATGGTCTTTCTCGCGAGTCTCAAGGCGGGAGGCGTGGGACTGACCCTGACCCAGGCGGACTATGTCTTCCATTACGATCCCTGGTGGAATCCCCAGGTGGAATCCCAGGCCAGCGACCGTTCGCACAGGATCGGGCAGAAAAGGTCGGTCTTCGTCTACCGCTTTCTGGTCCGCGAAACCGTCGAGGAGCGTGTCCGGCTCCTGAAGGAATCCAAGAAAGGGCTCTTTGAACGGCTCATGGATTTTGGAGATGAAGGAGGAGGGGAGGACCGCCTCTCCGGCCGCATCTCCCTCGCGGATATGCAGGCCATCCTCGACGACGATATCGCGACAGCCCAGTAGCCGCCCCGGGAGACTCCCGGCTCACGAAGGTGTACAATAAATTAAAATGACCGTAGCGAACTTTTAGAATCACACCGGAATGAGGCGAGTCCTGCATTCCCCGACAGACAGAGGAGCCAATGAGCGGATATTTGGCGGGACACACAATGGAAGAAGCCCTGGAAAAGGCGCGCCACCACAACAAGGAGGGGCTGGGGACCCTGCTGGCCCCGCACTGGCCTCTTGAGGCCTCCCCCGAAGATGCCATGAAGGAGGCCATGGAGCTCGTGACGACCATGGGGCACCGGATGATTCGTGGCGGCGTATCCCTGGATCCCCGGAACTTCGGGCTCGACGAGGGCTGGATGGTCGCAATGGAGCGTCTCTCCCCGCTCGTCACGAGGGCGGAAGAATACGGCTACGGGGTCTGGCTCGACATGGAAGACCCCGATGCGGCTGGGGCGACGATCGATCTCTATCTCGGACTCAGGCCCCGTTTCCCCCACCTGGCCGTGACCATTCCGGCCAGGATGCCCCGGTCACTGGCCGACCTCGAGCTTATCCGGAAGGTTCGGGGACGCATCCGCCTCGTCAAGGGTCTCCCCCAGCTCGATACGGGCACGCCCGTCGAGGAGAGCGAGGTCGCAAATCGCTTCCGGCTTCTCATGGAAATCCTCTTCCAGGAATCAAACTTCTTTGCCATCGCCACCCACGATCCGGAGCTGATCTCATCCGCCGAATCCCTGATGGAAAAACACCCAAAGATGTTCGAGTTTCAGATGTATATGGGAATTTCTGACGGGGAGGCCAGACGGCTCGTCTACGAGGGGGGGCATCCCACCACACTCTATCTTCCGTTCGGTGAAGGAGCCAGCCGGCACGTCGACCGGCTGGTCGCCTCTGGGAAGGTTTCGAAAGGCTAGGCCTTCTTTTCCGGGGCCGGAAGGTTCAGAAACTCACGAGTTATGTTGACCAGCATCGCGCGATGCTCCGGAAGTCCCAGATTGATGCGGTATTCGTTGATGACCTTGACCCGCATATCCTCCCAGGCTGTCCAGCAAACCTGGCAGACATGGTCCTGAACTTCCTTTCCGAAGGGAGACGGGAAAGGGGGTTCGGCGAGTCCCTCCGCATCGGCTCCGCACCGGGAACAATGCACTATGGCCATTCAAGTACCTCTCTTTCCTTGTCATGGATGTCGAACTTCTGAACGGAAGGCGCTACCCACACGCATGAGGGCAGGCCGCCCCTCATCATACCAGATTGGGTCCCAGGGAGAAAACGCGCAGGGAGAATCCTCACGGAATGATGGACGGCGCGGGCGCCCCGATGAAGTATCCCTGGACAAGTGATACGCCCAGCCTCCGGACCTCGGCCAGAACGAGCTCCGTCTCGATGGTTTCCGCAACGACATGGATCCCCTGTCTCCGGGAAATCTTGACCAGACTTTCCACGATCAGCCGGTCGACATGGTCGTTTTTCGCCAGGTTCCGGACGATTTCCCCGCCGATTTTGACGAAGGAGACCGGCAGTTCCCGAAGGTAGTCGAAAGAGGCGAACCCGCTTCCGAAATCGTCGATGGCAAACCGGACCCCGAGGGAGCGCATCTCCTTCATGAACTGCACCAGTTCTTCCAGACTCCCCACCGCCTCCCGTTCCGTGATTTCAAAGACGATCATCGAGGAAGAGATCCCCGCATCGCGGACGAGGGTCCGGAGTTCATCCAGACCCTCTCTGCGCAGGAATACGCCCGGGGAGAGATTCAGAAAAAGGGGAACGGCACTCCTGGCCAGGGCGTGGGCCTCGAAGGCTTTTTTCCTCACAAGAGCGTCCATCGGACCCACGAGGCCGGTCCGCTCCATGACCTCGATGAACTCGAAGGCCGGCATCATTTCCTCCGGACGGTCGGCCCTCGGAAGCCGGACGAGGACCTCGTGGGCGAAAATTGCCCCCGTCGCCGCCTCCCTGATCGGCTGGAAGTAGGGGATGAAGCGCTCCTCCGTCACGGCCTTTCGCAGCATGAGGTAGATATCCCCCTCGTGGCGGAAGGTCGCGGCGAGGTCCGAGTCGGCCGGAAGCGCACACTGGTTTTTGCCGGCCCGTTTGGCCTTGTACATCATGTTGTCGGCCATGAGGAAAAGCTCCCTCGCGTCCCGGCCGTGACGGGGCCAGGCCGCGAGTCCGATGGAGACGAAAAGGGGAATTCCGCTCCCGCCTTCGACGGGGACGGAGAGCTTTGCGACCCCTTCGAGAATACGGCTTGCTGTGGACCAGCCCTGCTCGATCCCTGTTTCGGGAAGAATGATGCAGAATTCGTCACCCCCGTAACGGAAGAGGATGTCCTCTCTCCGGACGCTCTGGCGGAAGAGATCGGAGACACGGACGAGACAAAGGTCCCCGGCCTTGTGGCCGAAGGAATCGTTGATGCGCTTGAAGTCGTCGAGATCGATCACCATCAGGACAAAACGCTGGGAATGCCGCTCGCTCCGTCCCACCTCGTAGCTGAGAAGATCCCAGAAAATCCGCTGATTGTACAGGTTGGTCAGGGGATCCCGGGCGGCGTAGTATTCGAGCTTTTCCGTGTAGCTCGTGATGGCCCGGACGGATCCCAGAAGATTCAGGAGGCTCGAGAGAATGCCTTCAAATACCTGATGGCGGACCGGATCGATCATGCGCGACCTCTCGACGCCGATCCCGGCCATGCCGACAACCGGAGGCTCCAGGAGGGAGAGCGTTCGTGCCAGCATTTCGAGGTTCTCTCCCTCCCTTCCCGGAAGGGATCCCTCCTCCCTCACCGATTCGTGCCGGATCGCGACCTCCCTGTAGGAGGCAAGACGCTCGCTTCCTCCGACAGTCTCCCGGACCAGGACCTCCGCCCGGCGGCGTTCCCCCTCTGACGGCGGGATGGCCCAGAAAATTTCGCAAAGGGGAGCTTCTCCCTCGCCCGGGAAGAAAACGAACAGGAAGCGGAGACCTACCATACGGGAAAGTCCGTACAGAAGCTTTCTGATGTGCCCTCTCCAGTCCTTGATCACGCTCCCGGTCAGGACGAACTGGTCGAGGAGCCCCACCTGAAACTGGATCGCGCGGCGGGTCCTGGAATTCAGAAAGCTTGAGAATCCGAAGGAAAGAATCCCCGTCATCATGAACAGGACCAGAACAAAAACGGAGGTCTGCCGGTCCCGCGAAAGCTCTTCGCGCCTGAGGAAGATTCTTGTCTGATGGGAGTGGACCTGTCGGGTCAGACGCGTGAGAAGGGAGTAGATCTGGGTGTTCACGCCGAGGGGAAGGAGCTCCTCCGGAGGAAGCGCTCCCTTCCGGACGAGATCTTCCTGCCGATCCAGATATCGGAAGAGGGTGGAGACTCCTTGGACAAGCTTCTTCTCGGAAACGCTCAGATGGTCGCCATGTCCGGAGAGGTCGGAAAGGACGGAAAACCCCTGTAGGCGCCATCCCCGGTAGGCATCCAATCCCGGAGAACTCGCCCCCCCGATTGTCGAGCGGGCCTCCTCCATGGAGCGGAGAGCGGTCTGGAGGGATTCGATTTCGAAAAGATCCGCAGAAAGGACCCTCAGATCCTCCTCCAGACGCATTCCCGTCCGATGGTCGGCGTACAGATGGACTAGTCCCAGAACCGCAAAAAGAAAAAAGAAGAGAGAGAATATCGTCCAGGCAAAAGGGCTGACTATCCTGGACGAAATTGAACGATTCATAGAAGTCCCCATTAGCCGCTGATTTGATTGGGGGAATCCCCATTGGCCCCCGGAGTATACACTACACCGGACCGGGGGGAGAAGGAAACATTTTCCTATCGCCTTTTAGCGATACTTTGCCAGACATTCCAAAATATCGGGGATCCCTGTGCCCGGGAATCCGGAATGGTCCGATGGCTCGCAGGACGGCTCCGGATGCTCCCTTCCATGAGAACGTGAGCAATCGCCAAGACATCATCGCAATAAATTATTCAATTTAAAACTATTAATTCCTTAATTTGATTATGTTATGAAATTAATAATAAAAACATATTTATCAATTTCATGATAGAGTAATATTCGACAAGCAGACTGGATGAACGAAAGTTCCTACCAAAAGGAGGCAGCCATGATCGGACCTACAGCCAATCCCGTCATGATCGTTCTCGTCACAACCATATTCTTCGTAGGACTGGGTTATCTCTCCTATTTCTTCGGAAAGGGGGATGCACATTCCCATCGATAATCCCCGGGAGAAAATATTCCCTGATGGAAGGGGGGATCTTGAGTTCCCCCCTTTTTCATTATCTATCGTCCACAGCCCCGGTGAAGCCTCCCGGGTTGCACCGGCCAGGGATCCTGGAGTAGCATCGTGAGAGCCTACGCTACCGACCTTCCTCGCATCCCAAGGAGTCCTTTTGGCAAGAGAACTTCCGATCTCGAACGGACGCCTCTACGTCTCGTTCGACGAGTCCGCCTTCATCAGGGAATTGACATATCCTCTCGTGGGAAAAGAGAATCATGTGGGAGGGCGACGTTGCCGGATCGGGATTGCCGTGGGCGGCTCGTTCGCATGGTTCCGGGCAGACCACATTCTGTCCCGATCCTATGGAGAACGGACCCCGGTCATCGAAACCCGCCTCAACATACCGGAGTTCGCACAGCTCCGCCTCTCCCTTACCGACTGGATCGACCCGTCGGAAGACCTCCTATACCGCCAGATCCGAATCGACAACAGCGGGGCCGGACCGGTCGAGGTTCGTCTCTTCCTCCACCACGACATGGACATCTCCCACTCCGACATCGGAAACACGGCGGCCTTTCTTCCTGAACAGCGGGCCATGCTCCACTACAAGGACAACGTCTATTTCCTGATGGCCACCCTCGACGACGGGACCCCTTCTCTCGATGCCTATGCCTGCGGAGCGCGCCACGGCCACCGGGAGGGGACATGGAAGGATGCCGAGGACGGGCGCCTGGAAGGCAACCCCATCGCCCAGGGGGCGGTCGACTCCGTCTATTCGGTCAGAATCGCGGTTCCTGCCGGAGGCTTCGCGGAAAGGACATCCCTCCTGGCCGCCGCCTCCTCTTTCGATCAGGTCACCGATCTTTTGGCGAAAGCCGTCAAGGCCGGTCCGAAGGAGTCCCTCTCCCGGACCCGGAGCTTTTTCGATTTCTGGATCGATACGCCGGCCGCCTCCTCGGACCGTCTTCCGGAGCCCTATCGCCGCCTCTTCCGCCACAGCCTCTTCATTCTCAGGAACCACATGGCCGCCAACGGCTCCATCGTCGCCGCCGTCGATTCCGACTCCCTGTCGCTGTCGCGGGACACCTATTCCTATCTCTGGCCGCGGGACGGAGCCATCATCGCCCACGCGCTCGACAGGGCGGGATACGGAGACCTGACCCGCCGCTTCTACCGCCTCCTGCCCGGACTCCTGTCCCGTGAAGGGTACCTGCTCCACAAATACCATCCGACTCTTTCTCCGGGATCCTCCTGGCATCCGGCCGGCGTCCCCGGCTCGCCCCCCTACCCGATCCAGGAAGATGAGACGGCCCTGTGCATCTGGGCCTTCGAACGCCACCTCGAGCGCTACCGGGACATGGACTCCCTTCATCATCTCTACCCCGCATTCGTTCTTCCGGCCGCGAACTTCCTGGAATCCTTCCGGGACGAGAAAACGGGACTTCCCGGTCCTTCCTACGACCTCTGGGAGGAGCGTCCCGGGATCTGGACCTTCACCGTGGCCACGGTCTGGGCCGGGCTTGAGGCTGCGGGGCGGCTGGCGGACCGATTCGGTGACGGGGTGGCTTCGGGCCGGTTTGACAGGGCGCGTGCCGAAGTTGAACGGGCGATCAGGACCCATCTTTTCGATCCGGAAACCCGGACCTTTTACCGGGGGCTCCACTTGACCCGCACAGGCTCCTTCGAGCCGGACCGGGTTCCGGACTCCAGCCTTTCCGTCCTGTTCTGGATCGGTCTTTTCTCTCCGCAGGATCCATTCCTGGCACCGGCCATGGAGAATCTCTTCGAGACCCTGTCCCAGGGAGGGGCGGGAGGGGTCATCCGCTACAGGAACGATCCCTACTACCGTGAGGATCCCTCCCATCCTGGCAATCCCTGGATCATATCGACCCTCTGGAAGCTAAGATGGCTTATCCGGACCACGCCCGATCCAATCCATTCCGACCGGATCCGATCCCTTCTCGACTGGGTGGTGGCACGGGCCGGAAAAAACGGAATGCTGGCGGAGCAGTACCACCCGGAAACGATGAAATCCCTGTCCGCCTCCCCCCTCACATGGAGCCATGCCGAATGGGTGCTGACCATGGTCGAACTTTTCGAGTCCGGGCAAGACCGCCATCCATGGGACGATCTCCCTTGACACCCCCCGCCCCCGTCGAAGAGGTCCTGAAAAGGCTGGCGCTCTCCATCCCTGACCCCGGGATGGAGCTCGATTATCGAAACCCCTTCGAGCTTCTCGTCGCCACGGTCCTGTCGGCACAAACGACCGACAAGACCGTCAATCGGGTGACTCCCGCCCTCTTCCGCCTCTATCCCGACCCACGCTCTCTCGCGAAGGCCAAACTCTCCGACCTGGAGGAGATCCTGAGACCCACCGGATTCTTCCGGCGAAAGGCCCTCCACATCCGTGAACTCGCCCAGTCCCTCCTTCAAAGCTTTTCCGGAACGGTTCCCGACACACTGGAAGAACTCGTGACCCTTCCGGGAGTCGGGCGAAAAACCGCCAGCGTGGTCCTGGCCCATGCCTTCCACAAACCGGCGATCTTTGTCGACACCCATGTGGGGCGCGTCTGTCGAAGACTCGGATGGACTCGATCGAATGACCCCGAGAAAATCGAGCGGAGGCTCGCAGAATTGCTTCCCCAGAATCTCTGGATTGAAACCGCCTCGCGCCTCCTTCTCCACGGACGCTACGTCTGCCTTGCCAAAAACCCCCTCTGCACACGATGCGTTCTCTCCGACATCTGTCCCTCAGCAACAGGTTCTTGAACCAGCTTCTTTCGTTGCGCAACAACGGGGCGGGAGTATAATCAGATTGAGACCGGTCACCGTATCGATTTGCCGGGGGATGCGAATCCGGGTGTGGCCGGAGGGACATTTTCAGGAGTCCCGAAATCCAAGGAGGAAAAAATGAAAGTGAATGAAGGCACGATCGATCGCGCGGTCAGGATTTTGCTGGGGCTGGCTCTCATTTCCCTTGTATACGTGGGACCGAAGACCCCGTGGGGATGGGTGGGGATTCTCCCTCTGGCAACAGGGATTGTCGGATTTTGCGGATTGTACGCCCTCCTGGGAATCAACACCTGCCCCATGAAGCGCAAGGATTCCTGAAAAAGGGAGTGATGGTTCTCCCGAATCGGGGTCCAAATTCCAGTCTTTCCGATCGCATTTTTCAGGCGTGCGAAAGAGGAGTCGGGCGAAGGCTTTCTTGAACCGTGGGGGGCCCTCTGTTAATATAGGAACGATGTGAAGATTTTTTGGTTTTTTCAAAAAATCCGGCATCATCCTCCCCCGGAGCGCGGGCCCGACAAATTCGCCCGACCGTCTCCTTCACCGCTGACATGCTATCCTGGGTTTTGAGCACGCCCAGACAGAAGGGCTATTGTTTTTGGACTATCCGATCGAGCGAATCCGCAACTTCTGCATCATTGCCCATATCGACCATGGGAAATCCACCCTGGCCGACCGTCTGCTCGACCTGACAGGGGCCGTCACGAAAAGAGAATCCCGTGAACAGATCCTGGATGCGATGGACCTGGAACGGGAACGCGGCATCACCATAAAGGCCCACAATGTCCGCCTGAACTACAGGGCCAGGGACGGCAAGGACTACCTCCTCAACCTGATCGACACTCCGGGCCATGTCGACTTCACCTATGAGGTGTCCCGGTCGCTCGCCGCCTGCGAAGGGGCCCTCCTTGTGGTCGACGCCTCCCAGGGAGTCGAGGCCCAGACGATTGCAAACGCCTATCTGGCTCTCGAAAACAATGTTCACATGATACCCGTCATCAACAAGATTGATCTTCCCGGAGCCGACATCCCCCGGACGCGCGAGCAGATCGAGGAGGCCGTCGGTCTCGATGCCTCGGGAGCCATTCTCATCTCGGCCAAGGAAGGCATAGGTGTCGACGAGGTCCTCGAGGCCATCGTCCATCAGGTCCCCCCTCCGGCAGGAGCCCGGGAGGCTCCACTTCGGGCTCTTCTTTTCGACGCCTGGTTCGACGCCTATCTAGGTGCGGTGATTCTCGTCCGCGTCTTCGACGGCCGTCTCTCCCCGGGAAAATCCATCCGGCTTCTCTCCACCGGTCGTGACTACCCGGTCCTCTCGGTCGGGGCCTTCACTCCCAAGCGCCTAGATCTCGACTCCCTCTCCGCCGGAGAGGTCGGGTTTGTCGTTACGGGCATCAAATCGGTCCGTGAGACACGCATCGGGGATACGGTGGCGGATGCGGGAAACACCGAGATCGCTCCCTACCCCGGATTCCAGGAAACGAAGCCAATGGTCTTCTGTGGCCTTTTTCCGACGGACTCTGACCAGTATGAAGACCTCAAAGAGGCTCTGGACAAGCTCCGGATGAACGACGCCTCTTTCACCTACGAAATGGAGACCTCCCTCGCCCTGGGATTCGGCTTCCGGTGCGGATTCCTGGGCCTTCTCCACATGGAGATCGTCCAGGAGCGCCTCGAACGGGAATTCTCGCTCTCCCTCATCAGCACCGCCCCCACTGTCGTCTACCAGGTCCGCCTCGTCGAGGGAGAAGAGGTGACGGTGGTGAACCCGGCCGAGATGCCTTCCCCCAACAAGATCGATACGATCTTCGAGCCCTTCATCCTCGGCTCTCTCTACATGCCCACGGAATACCTGGGGCCGGTCATGACCCTCTGCCAGGAACGCCGGGGGATCCAGCGCGACCTGCGCTACCTCGACTCCCGCCGCGTCCAGGTCCAGTACGAGCTTCCGCTGAACGAGGTTGTACTGGACTTCTATGACCGGCTTAAAAGCCTGTCCAAGGGGTACGCCTCCTTCGACTACGAATGGCTCGGCTACAGGCCCGCCGAACTCGAAAAGGTGGATGTCCTCGTCTCCGGCGAAAAGGTGGATGCCCTTTCCTTCATCGTCCACAAGGACAGAGCCTACTCCCGTGGCCGTCTTCTCGTCGAAAAGCTCAAGGAGGTCATTCCGCGCCAGATGTTCGAAGTCGCCATCCAGGCGGCCATCGGTTCCCGCGTCATCGCCCGCGAAACGATCGGAGCCATGCGGAAAAATGTCCTGGCCAAATGCTACGGAGGGGACATCACCCGCAAGAGAAAGCTCCTTGAAAAACAAAAGGAAGGAAAAAAACGCATGAAACAGATCGGCCGCGTCGAAGTTCCACAGGAGGCCTTCATGGCTGTCCTGCGCGTTTCGGAAGGAAGCAGGGAAAAGTGACTCCTTCCCCCGACGAGCCAAAGATCACCAAGGCCGAGATCGCCCCCAGAAAAAAGGGGCTGGTGAGAGAACTGTCCGAAGGACTCCTGACCGCCTTCATTATCGCCGCCGTCCTCAAGCTTTTCATTGTCCAGGCCTTCAGGATTCCCTCGGGTTCGATGATTCCGACGCTGCTCGTCGGCGACCAGATTCTGGTGTCGAAGCTTGCATACGGAGTCAAGAACCCTTTCCACGACCGGTATCTGTTCCGTACCGGACATCCCCGGAGGGGAGACGTCATCGTCTTCAAATATCCGAAGGACGAGACCAAGGACTTCATCAAGCGGGTCGTGGGGATACCGGGCGACCGCATCCGGATTGTCAAGAAACAGCTTTACGTCAACGATCAGCTTCAGAAGGAGCCATACATCCAGACGCTCGATCCCTCGGTCACGGACGAAGTGCCACGCGACAACTTCGAAACGGTCGTCCCTCCCCACTCCTACTTCGTGATGGGAGACAACCGGGACGATTCCTACGACTCCCGCTTCTGGGGATTCGTGAAAAGCCGAAAAATCGTCGGGCGGGCCGTGCTCATCTATTGGTCATGGGACAAGGAAAGCGATTCGATCCGCCTGTCCCGGCTTGGGAAAATCATCCACTAGCCGGAAGCGGCGCTTAACTGGAGGATTCATGAGCGAGGTGCTTCTCTCCCGGCTTGTCGAGACGATGGACCGATTTTCGTCGGCCAGGATCCTGGTGGTCGGCGACGTCATGCTCGACCACTATATCTGGGGCCGGGTCGAACGGATCTCCCCCGAGGCCCCAGTGGCGGTCGTCGGCGTGACTAACGACTCCTACCGCCTCGGCGGGGCCGCCAACGTGGCCCACAACATCAGCCGACTCGGAGGAGCCGTCTCTCTTCTGTCGGTGGCCGGAAACGATGGTGAGGGGCTCCGGATTCGCGAGGACATGGAGAGGATCGGCATCGACACCTCCGGACTTCTCCTCGTTCCGGGCCGCCCCACCACGACCAAGTCCCGGGTCATGGCCCACAACCAGCAGCTTCTGAGGATTGATCGCGAAGTCCGCTCCGATATCCCGGATGAAACGCAGAAGGAGGCTCTCGAGCTTTTTTCCCGCGCCCTCGATTCGGTACAGGCGGTCATTTTTTCGGACTACGCCAAGGGAATGCTCGTCGGACCCATGGTCCGCTCCATGATCGACATGGCCCGCGACCGCGTGATCCCGGTTTTCGTGGATCCGAAGATCGCCTCGATCGATTTTTTCCGGGGAGCGACGCTCCTGACTCCCAACCATCTGGAGGCATCCCGCTCCGCGGGGATCGAAATCACCGACGAGGCGACCCTTCTGCTCGCGGGGCAGGTGCTCCTCGACAGGACCTCCTCCCAGGCCGTCCTCATCACGCGGGGAGAGGCTGGCATGACCCTGTTCGAGGGAGGGGAATCCCTTCACGCCTCCCACATCCCGGCCGTCGCCCAGGACGTCTTCGACGTGACCGGCGCCGGCGACACGGTCATGGCCACCCTGACACTGGCCCATGCGGCGGGGGCCTCCCTCCTCGAGGCTGCTGTCCTCTCCAACCTCGCGGCCGGCATCGTGGTCGGCATGGTCGGTACATCCACCGTAAACCGGGAACAGCTGAGGGAAGTGCTGACTCTCTCCTCGCTTTTCGAAACGAATCGAGGCGTCTTCCGACCGGCCGGCTTCCGGCCCCGGGTCCGTCTCTGAAGGAGAAACCCATGGCCCAGCCCTTCGACCATCCCTTTTTCGCGGCTTTCCCGGGAGCGATGCCGGCCGAACCCCTACCCGCCACCTCCGAAACCGATTCGGATGTGGTCGTCGTCATTCCCGCCCGAATGGGATCCACTCGCTTTCCCGGAAAGCCTCTCGCCCGCGTGAACGGACTTCCTCTGGTGGTCCATGTGGCCAGAATGGCGAAAAAATCTGAGCTGGCGGACCGTGTCCTCATCGCCACGGACTCCCGGGAGATCCTCTCGGAGGCCAGCGCCCATGGAATCGAGGCCGTCATGACCGGAGCCGGTGCCCATACGGGCTCTGACCGGGTCGCGGAGGTCGCCCGAACCCTATCCACCCAGATTGTCGTCAATCTCCAGGCCGACGAAATCATGGGCGATCCCCGCATCATCGACCAGGCCGTCGAACCCCTGCTCCGGGATGAACGCCTTCCCATGTCCACCGTGCGCCGGACCCTTTCCGACCCTTCAGACATCCTGAACACGAACATCGTCAAGGTCGTCTGCAATCAGAGGAATCTGGCTCTCTATTTTTCAAGGAGCCCCATCCCCATGGACCGTGACGGAATCGGGCACCAGCGTCCCGACCTCCGCTGGGACCAGCACCTCGGGATTTACGCCTTCCGGAAGGCTGCCCTGATGGAGTTCGCGCGTCTTCCCGTCTCACCCCTCGAAGAGCTCGAGAAACTCGAACAGCTGAGGGCCCTGGACTATGGCTTCGCGATCTATGTCGCAAGGACTGAGTTCCCCTCCTACAGGGTCGATACACCGGATGATCTGGCGATCTTTGCAAAAACATTTTCGAACGGACCCTCGTAAGGGGGACTCGAAGATCCATCGGATAACGGCGCAAAACCGAAAGGAGAGGGCCGGGACTTCCCGCGTCAGATCCCCTTCGCCAGCGGAGGGGAGATCCCGGCACAATTCGCTATGAAATTCATTTTTGTCACGGGAGGCGTGGTCTCCTCCCTCGGGAAAGGGATCGCTTCCGCCTCTTTGGGTTGTCTGCTCGAGAGCCGCGGCTACAAGGTCGACTTCCTGAAGTTCGATCCCTACATCAATGTCGATCCGGGCACCATGAACCCCTACCAGCACGGAGAGGTGTTCGTGACCTCGGATGGCGCCGAAACCGATCTCGATCTCGGCCATTACGAGCGATTCACATCCCTCACGATGGGGAAGAAGAACAATCACACCACCGGCCGGATCTATTATGACGTCATCACCCGGGAGCGCCGGGGGGACTTTCTGGGAGGGACAGTCCAGGTCGTCCCGCACATCACCAACGAAATCAAGCGGGTCATCCTCGAACGGGGGGAGGAAGCCGACATTGTTCTGGTCGAGATCGGGGGAACGGTGGGGGACATCGAATCCCTTCCCTTCCTTGAGACGATCCGCCAGTTTCCCCGGGAGGTCGGGAAGCACAATGTCGCCTTCGTACACCTGACGCTCGTCCCTTATGTGCGGGCCTCCTCCGAGCTCAAAACCAAACCATCCCAGCATTCGGTCCACAAGCTACGGGAAATCGGCATCAGCCCGAACATCATCCTCTGCCGTGCCGAAGAAGAGATCCCCGAAGAGGTCAAGAACAAGATCGCCCTCTTTTGCGATGTTGACTCCGAGGCAGTGATCTCGGCTCCGGACGTGCCTTCGATCTACCAGATCCCTCTCGAGTTCTACCGCCAGAAACTCGACCGGTACCTCCTGCGACATCTCCACATGCGGATCCCGCCGGCCAGGATCGCCCCATGGCGCGCGATGGTCGGAAGGATCCAGAGAGCACGTAAGACCGTCGCCATCGGAATCGTCGGAAAATATCTGAATCTCAAGGATTCCTACAAGAGCCTCATCGAGGCCCTGAACCATGCGGGATTTGCGAACGGCATCCGGGTTTCCCTCGAATGGCTGGACGCGGAAGCCATCGAGGCTTCGTCCGACCCCGCCTCACTTTTCAAAAATCTCGGAGGCATTCTGGTTCCCGGGGGATTCGGCTCCCGGGGCATCGACGGGAAGATCCGGGCCATCACCCATGCCCGGGAGCACGGAGTTCCGTTCCTGGGAATCTGCCTTGGAATGCAGCTCGCCGTGATCGAATTCGCCAGACAGAAACTCGGCCTTACGGAGGCGACCAGCCGGGAATTTTCTCCCCACCCCGTAGATCCGGTCATCGACCTTCTTCCCGAACAGCGCGCCAACCCCGACATGGGGGGAACGATGCGTCTCGGCCTGTACGATGTGGACCTCATCCCCGGAACGCGGGTGGCCGAACTTTATGGCACAACCCGCATTCAGGAGAGACACCGCCACCGTTTCGAGGTCAATGCGGATTATGTCCCCCGGATCAGAAAGGAAGGCCTTTTCATTTCCGGGACCTACGGAGACAGAAAGCTTGTCGAGGTCGTCGAGATCCCATCCCATCCCTTTTATGTGGCCTCCCAGTTCCATCCCGAGTTTAGCTCCCGCCCTCTCACCCCCCACCCCCTGTTTTCCGGTTTTGTCCAGGCGGCCCTCTGCCACTCCGGAGGAACAGGGAACAGACCGGAGGTCCGATGAGTTCCGGTCGTCGCACGGGCCCTGTCCCGATCGGAGACAGCGCCTCCCCTTGTTTTCGGGTCGGAGAGGGCCAGCCGCCGGCTTTCATACTTGGTCCCTGCGTCCTCGAATCGCGATCCCACGCCCTCGAAGTGGCGCACAAAATCGCCGAAATACGGGACTCCATGGCCCTTTCCGTCATTTTCAAGGCATCCTACGACAAGGCGAACCGGACCTCCCACCGGAGCTTCAGAGGCATCGGACGCACCGAAGGACTGGCCATCCTCGAAGAGATTCGCCGGCGTTACTTGCTTCCAGTCCTTTCGGACATCCATGAGTCGGTGGAGGTTCCGGAGGCGGCCCAAGTCCTCGATGTTCTCCAGATTCCCGCCTTTCTCTGCCGCCAGACCGATCTTCTCCTTGCGGCGGGAAGGACCGGCAAACCCGTTCATCTGAAAAAGGGCCAGTTTCTGGCTCCCGAGGACATGGGGCCTGCGGCGGAGAAAATCGCCGGAACAGGAAACGGCCGGATTCTCCTTTGCGAACGCGGAACCACTTTCGGCTATCACAATCTCGTGGTGGACTTTCGATCGCTTGCGATCATGGCCCGGTTCGGATACCCCGTGATCTTCGACGGAACCCACTCCGTCCAGAGTCCGGGGGGGGCGGGAGACCGCTCCGGCGGGGACCGGATTTTCGTTCCCCTTCTTGTCCGGGCAGCCATGGCGGCCGGTTGCGATGGACTTTTCCTCGAAACCCATCCCGATCCCGACCGGGCTCCGAGCGATGGCCCGAACATGATCCCTCTTCCGGATCTCCCGGACCTTCTGGCCGAGGCGGTGACACTCCATCGCCTTCGGGTCGGCCTTTCCGGCGATCCGGCCTTCGCACCCGCGGGAGGACTCTCCGCGTGAGTGGATCCTCCCCGGAAAAAGACCTCCTCCGGATTGAGCGGGGTCGCGAAATTCTTGCGGAGGAGGCCCAGGCCGTCCTGTCTCTCGGAGATTCCCTGGACGCGACCTTCTCCCGCGCTGTGGAAGCGGTCCTCTCGAACCCCGGGAAGCTGGCCGTCACCGGAATCGGAAAATCGGGACATATCGCCCGGAAGGTCTCCGCCACCTTCTCGTCCACCGGGACTCCGGCCTTTTTTCTCCATCCGGGTGAAGCCCTCCACGGGGATCTCGGAATGCTGGAGTCGCGGGATGTCCTCCTGGCGTTTTCCAAATCGGGGGAGACCGAAGAAATCCTGGCCCTCATGCCTCTCCTCGAAAGAATGGAGATCCCCATGATCGCCATTCTCGGCAAACCCGACTCCACCATGGGACGAAAGGCGGCCTGGACCCTCTCCGCCGCGGTCACCCGGGAGGCCGGCCCCCTGGGAATTGCCCCCACATCGAGCACGACGGCCATGCTCGCCATGGGCGACGCCTTGGCCATGGCCGTTCTCTCGGAGCGGGAATTCGGGATCCGGGACTTCGCCTCGCTTCATCCGGGAGGATCCCTTGGACGCCGCTATTTTCTCAGGATTGAGGCCCTCATGCATAAGGGTGAGCGTCTTCCTGCCGTCTCTCCAGACGCCCCCCTGAGAACAGTGATCGTCGAAATGACCGCCAAAAAGCTCGGAATGACGACCGTGATCGACGGCTCCGGACATCTCCTCGGAGTTCTGACCGACGGCGATCTCCGTCGGACCCTCGACTCCTCGCGGACACGATCTCTCCCCATTCTGGACCTTCCGGCCCATTCCATCATGACCCGGACCCCGGCCACCCTTCCCCCGGACACTCTGGCCTCGGAGGCGCTCACCCTCATGGAGTCCCGACAGATCACCAGCGTCGTCGTCTGCGGGGAGGATCGCATCGTGCTGGGAGTGGTTCACCTCCACGATCTGTTGCGGGCGGGTGTTCCCTGATGCCCCCCATCCCCCTTTCAGCACTCCGGAGGCTTCCCGCCATGCGAGGACTCATCCTCGATGTGGACGGCGTCCTCACCGACGGACGGCTTTACTTCGGACCGTCCGACGAACTCAAATCCTTCCATGTGCGGGATGGCCACGGAATTGCCCTCCTCCTCCGGTCCGGATTTCCAGTGGGCATCATTTCCGGCCGGTCTGGAGCCGCAACCGAGCGGCGTCTCTCGGATCTCGGCATCCGGGACTTCATTCTGGGAGTCCGGGACAAATCCTCCGCGATGGACTCCCTCCTGTCCCGCTGGAACCTTCAACCGGGCGAAGTCGCTGCGATGGGAGACGATGTCACGGATCTGATCCTCCTTGGCAGGTCCGGCCTTTCCATCGCCCCGGCCGACTCCCATCCCGCTGTCAAAAGACGCGTGGACTGGATCACGCGGGCCCCGGGAGGTGGCGGAGCCGTCAGAGAATTCTCGGACGCGCTTCTCTTCGCGCAAAAACGGGGGAGTGGATCCGGGGAGGATCATCGATGCTGAACATCGCCAATACGCTGACCATCGGCCGTCTTTTCCTCATCCCGGCCGTCATCATGGCCGACCACTCCCCAAAAGCGGGGCCGAGTCACCTTGCGGCACTTCTCTTTCTGCTGGCATCCCTCACCGATATTCTTGACGGCTTCGTGGCCCGTCGCTACAACATGGTCACCGCCATGGGTAAACTTCTCGATCCGGTTGCCGACAAGATCCTTGTGAGCTCCGTGCTGTTTCTCCTGGTGGCTCACGGACTTCTTCCGGCCATTCTGGCCATCATCGTGGTGGCCCGCGAATTCGCAGTCTCGGGACTCCGGTCGGTCGCGGCCTCCCGGGGGATCATCATTCCGGCAGAAAAAAGCGGGAAGGCCAAAATGGTCGTCCAGACAATCTCGATCGCCCTTCTTCTCGACAACAACCGCCACCTCGCGATTCCAGGATCGAATTTTCTCCTCAACTTCCACTGGATCGGACTTCTGACCTTCTGGATCGCGATAGTTCTCACCATCCTCTCCGGGCTCCAATACCTCCTGTGGTATCTCTGGGTCACCGGACAGGATGATGCCTCATGACGAAAGAGGCTCTGCTCGTCATTTTTGCCTACCTTTTCGGATCGGTCCCGACCGGTCTTCTTCTGGCCCGCCTCAGGGGAATCGACATCCGCAAGGCCGGAAGCGGGAACATCGGCTTCAGCAATGTCATGCGGGTGGTCGGGAAGGACCGGAACGGGAAGATCCTGGGACTCCTGACGCTGGCGGGAGACATGGGGAAAGGCTTTCTGGCGGTTCGGGCCGGATTTCTTTTCGGGGCTCCCCTCGATCCTTTTCTCGCGGGTCTCTTTGTTTTTCTCGGACACATCTTTTCCTTCTGGCTCCGGGGAAAAGGCGGCAAAGGCGTGGCGACCGGGCTTGGCGTGGCGCTCGGAATGGATCCGGTATTCGGCCTGCTGGTCTGCATCCCCTGGCTTCTCCTCTTTCTCGCCTCTCGCACCGCTTCCGTCGCCTCTCTGGGAAGCTTTGCACTCATGCCTCTCGTGGCCGTTTTCTGGGGACGCCTTCCCGCTTTAGGACGCCCTCCCCTTCCCGCGGAGGGAACGTTTCTCTTCCTCATCATGGCCATTCTCGTTTTCATACGTCACCGCGAAAACATCACACGATTAATCTCGAAGAATGAAAATAAATTATAAGATTTACAATAATTAAAAATTATATATTTAATAAAATTATTAAAACACAAATACTTAATTGCTTTCGCGATAAACATCACACTATATCTCTCTCTAATGGCTATTGACATTCTTCAGATTTGAGCCATAATCGTACCAGAGAGATTGAATGAATCATCCGTAATTCAGGTGGTGTGGACATTCAGGAAGAACTCTCTTCCGAAGGGCAGGAGGGAAGGCAATGGACACAAAGACGCTCAAGGAAAAAACCTTCACCGTTCTTGTAGTCCCTTCGCCCAACGACCGGATCCGCCGCTATCAGATCTCGGGTCGATGGATTCGCTGGGGCGGAGTGGCAGGGTTGGTCTTCGTCGTCTTCGCGGGAGTTTTTTCCGTTCTCGCCTTTCTCCTTTTCGAAAAAGAAGCCCGGATGATCGCCCTGCAGCACCAGAGCCGCCTCCAGAAGGAGGAGATTGTCCGGATCTACAGGAGACTCCAGGACATTCACTCCACGATGGTCGACGTCGCAAAGCTCGAGCGCAAGGTCCGGCTGATCATGAACACCACCGAATCGAACAGCTCGAACGTCGTCCTGGGACTCGGCGGACCGGAGCACTCAGTTGCCCCGTCGGTTCTCATCCAGAAGGGCCGTCGTGGAATGGACGACCTCATGGCCGAGATGGACCGGCAAATTGGAGATATCGAGCATGGAGTCCTGAATCAGGAAGAATCCCTGGCAGGTCTCAAGCATGTCATTCAGGACCGTCAGACCGAATGGGCCTTTACGCCGAGCATCTGGCCGGCCCATGGAGTCGTCACCTCCCGATTCGGGTGGCGAAACTCTCCGTTCGGTCTGGGCCGGGATTTTCACCCGGGCGTCGACATCGCAGGATCGATCGGCACTCCAATCATCGCCACTGCTGCCGGGACCGTCTCACTGGCTGGCTGGGACCAGGGCTTCGGGAAAACAGTCGTCATCGATCACACGGGGACCATCTCAACCCTCTATGGACATCTCGAAAAAGTGGCCGTTTACGAGGGAGAACATGTCAAGCGGGGTGACGTCATCGGATATCTCGGGAACTCCGGACTTTCCACAGGCCCCCACCTCCACTACCAGATCATGGTCAACCGGAGCCCGGTCAATCCCAAACGCTATATCTTGAACCGCTTCTGAGCCTCAATGCAGATGGGCGGCCCCCCATCCCGTCCCCTTCTGGTTAAAAACCTTTGTTTGTTCTAGAATGCCCCTGAAGCGTTTGTCTCTCTCCGGAAGACACGGATCCGACGACATGTCACAGCTAGGGGCAGGGGGCCTGATTGAGCCAACGAACTCGGGGTTTGCGTCTCCGAGCCAAAATCTTTCTTTTTTCGGCCGTTCTTCTGGGGATCATCCTCTCATCGAATCTTTACGCCATCACCAGCCTGTACGCTCTCCATCGGATCTTTCTCGAAATAAAGAACCAGTCCGTTTCCGGCCTTCTGACGATCTCCCAGATCCAGAACAGGGTGGGCGTCATCCTGGCTGAGGACAAGCGGTACATTCTCTTCGCCCCCCTCCCCCCCCAGTCGCCCTCTCCCGTCGAAACGGAGCTTCCCCTCCTCCTCGCCCTTCTGAAAACACTCCCTCAGCCGGATGCGTCCACCGCCACCCTCGTACGCGGAACTCAGGCTGCGGAGATCGGTCTTCTTGAAGCCATCCGGAAGGAGCGGGACGCCTTGAACCATGGGAACAGATCGTTGGCGATTGCCGTCAGCAGAGGCTCCACCGCACCCCTGCTCATTTACATGGCCGGCCTCTTGAGGGATCTCAAGGAAGGCTATCAGCGGACTCTCGAGCGGAGAATAGCCGAGACGACGGCCCGGGAGGAGCAGATGACGACGGTCAGTATCGAGATGACCGCGATCGGATCTCTCCTCGTGCTCCTTCTTCTGGTCTCATTCTCTCGGATGGTCCTCGTCCCGATCAACGCCCTCATCGCGGGGACGCGCCGCATCTCTCAGGGGGCTTTCCACAACCCCGTGAACCTCGCCAACACCGATGAAATGGGAGACCTCGCCCGGGCCCTGAACGAAATGGCCCACAGGCTGGGGGAGCTCTCCCGGAAAAAGTCCGAATTCGTCACGGTGGCCTCCCACGAGCTCCGGACACCCCTCACCAGCATCCGGGGATTTATAGCCATGCTCAAGAGGCAGGCCCTGGGCCCCCTGAACGAAGAACAGCAGAAAAGCCTGACCGTCGTGGGTGAGGAGATCGACCATCTTGTCGATCTCGTCAACCAGCTTCTTGATCTCGGCCGAATCGAGGCGGGACAGATGCGCATCGATCTCCAGCCACTGGAGCTCCGGACCTTCCTGGGGCGGATCATCGAGCGGTACCGTCTGGCCGCCGAGGGATCGGGAAGACGATTCGATGCCCGGATCGACGGAGAGCTTCCGGAAATCATCCGGACCGATGCCAACAAACTGGCCCAGGTGCTGGACAACCTTTTGGGAAATGCGTTTAAATTTACCCAAGAAGGGGAGGAAATTCGATTTTCCGTCGCCCGGGAACTGAAAACGCTCCGCTTCGAGATCGCCGATACCGGCATCGGAATCCCCGCGGAAAATATCCCTTTCCTTTTCGACAAGTTTTATCAGGTGGCCCCCTTCGACATCCGCACAAAGGAAGGTCTTGGACTGGGGCTGGCCGTCACAAAAGGAATCGTCATCACGATGGGAGGGTCGATCGAGATTTCCCAAAACACCCCCAAAGGAACAATCTTCATCGTCTCCCTCCCCCTTTTATACGAGGAGGGATCCCATGAATAGAGTCCTTATCAAGCCCCTTTTACGGCCAATCCTTTTCCTTATGCTTCTTCCGCTGCTTTCCTGTCAGTCCGTCCCGCCGGTCCGGACGCCGCCTCCCTGTCCACCACCCGTCGTCATTCTGCCCCCCTTCGCCATCGCAGAGATCAGCCATCACGACGCCCAGTACTTCGGTGGAATGTCATACCTCTTTACGAAACACTACTACAGGGCGGCCAGAGTTCTCCTGAAGCAGCGCTCATCACTCGCAGACCTCTCCCCGGCGGTTCGCGACAGGCTCGTCTTTGCATGGGCCCTGGCCGACCTTCATCTGGGCCCAGGGGAACGCCATGAAGGACGCGACCTTTTGCGGACGCTCAACGGGGAAAAAACGCCCACGGAACTGAAGGAGGCCTCCCAGAGGCTCCTTGCCGACGCGCAGGAATCATCGAGACTCCGCAAGGAAAGAGCCCTCCTCCTGCAAAAGCTTTCCCAGGTGAAGAAGACGCTGAAGGAATTCTCAAATCTGGAAAAATCCCTAAAATGAAGGCCCAGGGTCGCATACTGGTCGTGGACGACTACACCAACACGCGCCTTTATCTGAAGACTCTCCTGTCGCATGAAGGATATGTCGTCTACGAGGCGGGAAGCGGACGGGAGGCCCTTGAGGCCCTGAAGGCCGACCCCCTTCCGGCCCACCGCTCCGCGATTCTTCTGGATCTCAAGCTTCCCGACACCACCGGCATCGAGCTGGTCGAACCCCTCCGTACCCTTTACCCCCAGGTCCCGGTGGTGATCATGACGGCCCATGCGACGGTCGAGACCGCCGTCGAGGCGATCCGGAAGGGTGCGGCCAACTATCTGGAAAAACCGATCGACGAAAAGAAACTGCTGACATTGCTGGCCGATCTGACATCGGCACCCGTGAGACCGGAGAGAATGAACCGGCCGGAGGAGGACCTCCCCCTCCCCCTTCTCGCGGGAGAGAGCCCGGCCGTCAAAAAGCTGGCCGACCGCATCCGGAAAGCCGCATCCCATTCCATTCCCATCCTGATCACCGGAGAGTCTGGAACAGGCAAGGAGCTGGTCGCCCGCTCAATCCACCAGCTCTCACCCCGCCGCGAAGAGCCGTTCATTGCCGTGAACACGGGAGCCATCTCCCGGGAACTGGTCAACTCGGAGCTTTTCGGCCACGAAAAGGGTTCCTTCACCAGTGCCCTCTCCCGAAAGGACGGGTGGCTTTCCACCGCGGGGAAGGGAACCCTTTTCCTCGATGAAATTGGCACAATGGATCTTTCCACCCAGATCGCCCTCCTCCGGGTCCTTGAAAACAGGACCTTTTACAGGGTCGGGGGAACCGAGGAGCTTTCTTTCCATGCCCGGATCATCGGGGCCAGCAATATCGACCCTCTCCTTCTTGTGAACCAGGGCCGCCTTCGGGAGGATCTGTATTACCGGATGAATGTCTTTCCCATCAATGTCCCGCCTCTCCGCGACCGGGGGGAGGACATTCTTCTTCTGGCGCGAAGATTTCTCGCGGAGGCCTTCGACAGCCCCGGCCTGGCCATCGGCATCTCCCCCGCCGCGAGAGAGATTCTTCTGGACTATCCCTGGCCGGGAAATGTCCGCGAGCTCAAGAACCGCATGATCGAGGTCGCAGTGATCCAGGGAATGACATCCCCGAACCGGTTCGATCTCGAAAAAGAGATGATCGCCCCGCTTCTTCGCCTGTCTTCTTCTTCCGGAGAGGCGCCATTTCCCGCATCCCACCCCAGAACATTGAAGGAAGGGGAAAGGGAACAGATCCGGAGGGCCCTGTCCGAAGCGGGTGGGAACAAAAGCCTGGCCGCGAGAACCCTCGGCATCAGCCGCAAAGCGCTCTATGCCAAGATGAGGGAATACGGGATCGAAGAGGAAGAGTGACCACCCGGTCCTTCCAGCCCTTCGCTCTCATCGTTCCTTCCGGACTCGCAAAAAACTCATCTCAACAACTCCCCGAGAAGTCGCAGGATCGTCATCGCGAGAAGAATTCCCTGAAAAAGCCGGATCCGGGTTCCCCCCAGTCTTCTGGTGAATCGCGCCCCCAGGACCGATCCCCCCAGAGCCCCCAGAACAATCGGAAGCGTCGGCGGGGCGAGGGAGCCTGAGGCCACGATTTTGAAAACAGAGGCGGCGGCGGCCATCGGGAACATCACGGCCAGGCTCGATCCGACAGCCACATAGGAGGGATATCGGAAGAAGAGGGTCAGAACGGGATAAAAAAGAAAGCCCCCCCCCACTCCCAGAATTCCGCTCGAGAGTCCGATGACCGACAGGACCGGGAACTCGAGCGATGACCCGGTCCGGAATTCTCCGGGCGGGTGCTCCACGGGGCGAAAGAATAGAAGGCCCAGCGCGAGACAGGTCTCGATCAGAAAGAGAAGAAGGATGAGACGTCCTGAAAACCGGTAGGAGAGAAATCCGCCGACCGCTCCGCCAGTCAGGGCCGACAGGGCCCAGAGGACGATTCTCCGGATCGGGACATGGGCGGCGGGACGATGGACGAGGATCCCCATGAGCGCCGCGAATGTCACCTGGACCATGGAGATCTCCGTCGCCTGGAAGGGAGTGACTCCCTGACCGGCCACCAGCGGAAGCAGAAAGAGGAGGGCGGGGAGGAGAACCACCCCGCCCCCGATCCCCAGAAGGCCCGAAAGAAATCCCGAGACTCCTCCCAGTCCGAGGTAGATCCCTGCAAGTGCCGCAACCTGAACCATCTCTCCCCCCATCTCCCTCAGGAACTTCCCGTATAGATCGTCAGGGTCTCGACGGACTCTCCCGACAGGCTGAAAACGGAACCCAGGGCCCCCAGAGTCCCCCCCGGATTCAGGATGGAACCGAGACCGAAGAGTGAGATATTGGCGGGGGATCCCGCCACAAGAAAATTATTGGCGGGATCGATGGCCAGAAGCGTGGGAGGAACCGAAAGAGAGAGCGACGTTCGGGAGATGGGCGACAGAGTCCCTCCTCGCGAGCTGTAAAGGGTGGTGACCGGATAGAGGTCGACGGCAGAGGTCCTGGGATCCGGCAAAAGGACGGCCTCGGACTCGGCCGCCCCGGAGAGCGGCCCCCCCCCCGGATAGGAATCGGCCAGGGTCCAGACGGCCTGTGGCGAGAGGGTGCCCCCCGAAAGGACGCTGGTCTGGGTCAGGAGATAGAGTTGGGTTGTGGCGGAAGATCCGCTTCCGGTCACGACCCCGGCGAGAAACATGACCCCGTCCGTCAGGGGGATAAGAAATCCTCCGGAAAGAGAGGGGTGTTGACCGGGAATAGGCTGGCAGGACGACGGCACGATCGATCCCCCTCCCGTTTCCTGAACCAGGGTGTTGGCATCGAAGAGGGCGAGGCATCCCTGAGAATTTGTCTGGGTGGTCATGAGCACAACAAGCACCTGGGGGGTCACCGTAGCCAGAGCCCATGGCGTATATCCCGAAGGAAGTGTCACCTTCACGAACGGACTTGCGGACGAAAGGGGCAAGGGCGCGACGAGGAAGAACCCCTGACTGCTGCTCCGGGCCAGAACGATCAGGGCGTTGTCCACATCCGCGCTCCCCCAGACCGTGTCTCCGGCCGGGATGGAAAGCGTCGAGAGGACGGCGGGAGACTGGGAGAAAGGAAAACTGTAGGTCACGGCATTCCCTCCGGAGGCCCCCGATTCGCCTGCCACCAGCACCTCGGGAGGGGTGACGGGGTTTGCGGGGAGCCCGCAGGAGGAGAGGCCGAGGAGCAGGGGGATCAGGAGCGCCCCGACGAGACCCTTCACGGTCGTCTCCCGTCATGGTTTGCAAATCCCAGATAGCGGGCCATGGGCGCCGAGCCGAGAGCCCCGATCGCGATGGTCCCCACCACGACCGAGAAGACGATGAGGGAGGCCTTAGGCGGGAGGGCGTCGTGGGAGAGTCCCAGAAGGGCTCCCGCCATGATCCCGGTCTCCCGGACCACGGACATGAATCCCATTTCCTGGAGGGTAAACTGAGATCTCCGGTCGAGGGGAAGAAGGACAAAAACGATCAGGGGGCGCACCAAAACAACGAGAAAGAGAACGAGGAGAAAAAGACGGATCCAGGAAACCCCTCCCGTCGAGCCCGGTATCAGCGTTCCCATGACCAGGAAGATGAAGAAACTCGCCAGATAGGCGACTAGATCGTTGACCGTCTTGAACGCCTCTCCGGAAAAGGGGGAGACGTCCTTCTTCGCGGCGCCGGAAGCCCGGCCCACCACCATTCCGAGAACGAAGGCGCAAAGGAGGGCCTGCGCATGAAGGAAGAGGGATAGACCGAACCCCGCAAGAAGTGACGATAACACCAGAACCGGCAGGTTGTCCCGGAAAAGGCCTATTTTCCTGTGGGTGGCGAGCAGAATGACAGCCACACCCAGAAGGGCGCCCGTCAGGGCTCCCCAGAGAATGGAGAAGGAAAAATCCAGAAGCGTTCCCGAAATGGAGCCCTCCGGCCGGGAGAGGGAGAGAATGAAAAGGGTCATCAGACTTCCCGTGACGTCTCCCAGGGCACTCTCGGCCACCAGGGTCTCAAAGACCCGGGGTGGAATGGGGAGCTTCCTGAGAATCGGCAGGATGGATGCGGGATCGGTCGTGGAAAGGATCGCTCCCAGAAGAAGGCCCTCGTACAACGTCATGCCAAAAAGGAAATGGACCGCGACGGCGAGGAGGAGCGAGGTCAGAAAAAGCCCCAGGGATACCAGAAGGGCGATGGCGATCCCGTGGTCGCGAACCCGGTCGATCCGCGTCCGGAGACCGGCTTCGTAAAGGACGAGGAAGACGGCCCCAAGAAGAAAGATGTGGCCGGCACCCATGAGCGACTCTCCGGAGAGGATCCCAAGACCCGTCGGACCGAGCAGGAGGCCTAAAAGCATGAACCAGAGAATGTCGGGAGTGCGGAGGCGCTCGGAAAGGCGGGAAAGAAAAAGGGCCGCGATCAGAAGACCGGAGAGAAGAAGGAGAAGGAGAGAGGCTTTTTCCACGGGTTCCTTTCATAACCGCCGATATACCGGAGAATATTGATTGGTGTATAATAGCGTCAAACGGATCCCCAAATCACTCTCCACTCAAGGAGTCCACAGCCCATGCCCGTCTATTCCCTTGTGAGCCGGGATCCGGATCATTCCGGAGAGATCGACCTCTGGCATCCGGAGCGGATCCCCGAGGAGGAGTTCGGCGAGCTCGTCCTGGAGGCCATGCAATGGACAAGCTCCGCCACCTGGCGCGAACAGATTTTTGAAGTGGGGCGATACCTGATCGAAAAACATGGCTTCTCGGAAGCCGGCGGGGTTTTCCGCATCTCCTATCCCTCCGACTGGTCCAAGCAGGCCGTCCGGGACCGTCTCAGGGCGCTTCTTGCCAAGGACCGCTCGGACTAGCCCGTCCTCTCCCGAAAGGAACGATGAACAGCCTGATCCATGCCGACCAGAGCCTTTTCCTCTGGCTCAACAACACACTCGAACGCTCCTGGCTCGATCCGGTCATGGAGGCGGCCACCGCACTCGGCAATGGATTCTATCTTTTCCCGATCGGACTGCTCCTCATGGCCTTGTTCGCCCGGAAGAACTTCAGGCGGGACTTTGTCCTCTGGGCTTCAACATCCTTCGTCTCCTTCATCGTCGGAACGACCCTCAAGCATCTGGTCCAACGGGACCGGCCCCTGGCCGCATTCCATTCGGCCATCGCCTCCCATGCCGTGACCGTCCACGTTCTGGGCCCCTCCCTCTATGCCAACTCCTTTCCATCGGGCCACACCTTCACCGCATTTTCAACGGCCTCGCTATTTTCAAGCCTGTATCCCCCCATTGCCGTCCCCCTCTTCACCCTGGCGACCCTGACGGGTCTGTCCAGAATCTACGTGGGCGCCCACTTCCCCCTCGATGTTCTTGGCGGGGCGTTCATCGGCCTCTTTTCAACCTTTCTTGTCATGCGGTGGATTGCGCCCCGGTGGATCCGGGCGAACGCCGCAAAACCGGAAGGCCCGGGGACAACTCCGTGAACCTTCTCGATATCCCCGCAGGACTCTGGGCTGAAAAATTCCGGGAACTGGGAGAGCCCCCCTATCGTGGTCGCCAGACCGCCCATTGGGTCTTCAGAAAAGGGGTCACCGATCCGCAGGCGATGACAAACCTTCCCCCTTCCACCCGGACACGACTGGAAGAGGAGGAAATGCTCGGAATTCCCTCCCTCGAATCCGCCCACATCTCGGTGGATGGAACACGGAAACTGGCCCTTCGCCTGGCGGACAGCCCTGTCATCGAGTCGGTCCTGATCCCCCGGAAGGGGCGCATGACCCTCTGCCTTTCCACACAGGCCGGATGCGGCATCGGATGCCGGTTTTGCCGAACCGCAGCCATGGGACTCATCCGGAACCTCTCTCCCTCCGAAATCCTGGGACAATGGATCCAGGCGATGCGCCATCTTGGAGGATCGGGGGAACCCTCCACGGACAGACTCCTCATCGACCATATCGTCTTCATGGGGATGGGGGAACCACTGGCCAATCTCGATGCCCTGGTTGTGGCCATCCGGAGCCTGACCCATCCCGAAGGGATCGGACTCTCCCCCCGGAGGATCACTGTTTCGACATCCGGACTGGTTCCCAAGATGAGACTCCTGGGAGAGGCCAACCTCGGAGTCCAGCTCGCCGTCAGCCTGTGCGCCCCCGATGATCTTCTGCGCCGGGAGATCATGCCGGTAGGCAGGATCTACTCCATCGCCGAAATTCTGGAGGCGTGCCGGGAGTTTCCTCTCAAAAACCGGGAGCGCGTCACCTTCGAATACGTTCTCCTGGGCGGCAAGAACGACCGGCCTGAGCAGGCCCGGGCACTCGGCCGTCTGCTGGCTCCTTTCCGGTCGAAGGTCAATCTCATCCCGTTCAATCCCTTTCCGGGATCGCCCTTTGAGCGGCCGGAAGGGGATGTCGTTCAGGTTTTTGCCGATATTCTTTCGGGATTCCACATCACGGCGACAATACGGAAATCCATGGGTCCGGACGTGCTTGCGGCATGCGGGCAGCTGGCAAGAGAAAATATCCCGGCCGCAGGGAGCGAATACAGGGAGGAGACCGTTTCGTGAAAGAGTCCCAATCCTTCGTCATGAAGCTGATTCTGTATCTGGGTATCGAATTTCTTCTGATTCAGGGGGGGATGACCCTCAATCTTTATGGGTCGAGACACAACGAAGGCGGGCTGGAAATGATCTCCTGGTTTGCCATTACGGGAAGTCTCGCAGCGGGAGTCGGGTTCGGGGCCCTTCTCTCGGAGGCCCGTCCGGAGCCCGAGGCGGGACGGGATCCGGGACTTCTCTGGAGAATGTCCCCCCAGCTTCCCTGGATCTTCGCCCTGACCCTGATGTACGGGGAATCGTTCATTTATTTTCCCAAATTCTGAGACGAGGGAACATTCCTTTTAAGGCTTGACCGCGATCCCCTTCTCCTTGTGACGGGTCAGGGCCGCGTTGAGGGCGTCCAGGAATTTCTGGGGTTCGAACTTCACCACATACTCGTCAATCCCCAGCTCCCGGCCTTTCCTCATGTTCTCCGTCCCGCTCATGGAGGAGTTCATGATGACGGGAATACTCTTCCATTCAGGGTTTTCCTTGATCTTCTTCACGAAAGAGTACCCGTCCATAACAGGCATCTCGACGTCGGAGATGACGGCCGCGAGCTCCTCCGGATTTTTCTTCCAGATCTGCGCCATCATTGTCAGTCCCTCTTCCCCGTTCCGAGCCAGCGCGACCTTGTAGCCATCCTTGTCCAGTGCCTTGGACAGCATGTTGCGGGCGACCCCGCTGTCGTCGACTACGAGAACGGTCTTTCCTGTGGACTCCGCCTTCGGCAGGGACTCGATGTCGTGCACCTGGCGCGAATAAAGCCCCATCTCCTCGACGATGCTTTCGAAGTCAAGGATCAGGAGGACACGCCCCGCGTCCGGTCCCTCCGTGAGCTTGATTGTCCCGACGACACTCGAATCCTTGTGGGTGGCGGAAGAGGGAAGGTTGATCGGGACAATGCTTTTCCAGGACACCCGCCGGATCTGAACGCTCTGATGGACGAGGAAGCCGAGACGGATATTTGAAAACTCCGTCACGATCACCTGGGAGGAGGTGATGCCGGGAGGCTCCGTCACACGCATCCACCGGGCGAGATTGATGATGGGAATGACGATGCCCCGAAGATTGATGACCCCGTCCTGGAAGGGGTTGGCGTTTGGCACCGGGGTGATTTCCGGGAGTTTGATGATCTCGATCACCTTGGCCACGTTGACCCCGTAAATCCCCTCCATGACCTTATCGGGATTGTTTTTGTCCACCTGAAAGATGCGAAAGTCCACAAGCTCCATCTGGTTGGTCCCGACCTGGAGAACGAGATTCTCGATATCTGTTTTACCGCTCATCGTTCCTGACTCCTGACAAGGTGTTTTTATCTTCGGGACTCCGTCCCGCGGATCCTAGGCTTTCGAGAAGACCCCCCGGATCAGCTGGCTCATCCGGTCGGACCGGCCGACAACGATCCCCAGAAACTTTTTGAGAAGATTTCCGGAGGCGACGTCCTTCATGTGGGCCACGCTCTGCTCGATCTTCTCCGAGAAATCCTTCATCTCTCCGATCCGGCTCTGCACATCCTCGATGCTCTCCCGCATGGCCCCGAGTTCGGCGCCGATCGACTCCACCGTCTTGGAAATTTCCTCGACCGACTTTCGCGTCCTGTCGGAGAGCTTCTTGATCTCCTCCGCCACCACGGCGAACCCACGTCCGGCCTCCTTGGCGTGGGCGGCCTCGATCGCGGCGTTGATCGACAGAAGGTTCACCTGGGTCGAGATCTCCCGAATCTCGAGCCCGATCGCCGAAATCCGTTCGAGAACCGTCTGGAAGCGCTCGAGGTTCGCGATCGACTCCTGCCCCTTCCGGATCATGGTCGACACGTCGATCCGTTCCATCCGCGTCCGGAGGATGTCGGTCATGGAGCCGATGTCCCGGTCGTGCATCCGGTTGATTTCCTCGAGCTGCACGATATAGTTTCGTACAAAAACCAGATCCGCCTGAAGCTCGCCCAGGGCCAGACGCTCCCTTTCGCACAGTCTCTCACCCATGCTGTCCCTCCCTTTCGGTCCTTCCGTCAACGGTCTGTCTCACCTGGATCTCAGGTGAAGATGTTCGCGTCGAAGCCGACGCGCGCCTTTCCGATCCAGTCCAGGAACTTCCGGGCTTCCGGCTCCCGGAAGATGGATCCGTGCTGGGGACAGATCATCCGGATCGGAAGGTTCCGGATCTTCGACAGCCAGTACTCGATCGCCCGCGAGGTCGCCACGTACCGCACATGGAATCCCTCCATGTGGCGGACATGGTCCTCGAAGTTCTCCACATAGAGGGGCGTCTCCCCCTTGGGATAGATCGCGGCGCCCAGATCCCCCGTGAAGAGGATGCCCGAGGCGTGGTCGAAGACATGGAAATTCCCCGGGGAATGGAGAAAATGGGCCGGGATGAAATCCAGGCGGTTGCCGGAAGGGAGGGAAAGCGTCCCTCCCCCGTCCGGGATCCCCTCGATCCTGTCCAGGGCCGTCACCCCGTAGTGCAGGAGAAACCGGATCCAGAGCGCGGAGACGTGAACCCGGGCCGGGGTCATGTCCATCCAGGAGGCGAGCCCCCCTCCCACGTCAGGATCCTGGTGGCAGAGGAAGATGTGGTCGACCTTTTCCGGATCCGCGAACTCGCTCATGTTCACCACCACCCGGGAAAAGACCCCGAACCCCCCGGGGTCGAGCAGGGTCCCCCGGCCGTTGTCGACGATCAGGTACTGGTTCGTCTGCACCCCTTCCTCGAGGCCCGTTTCGTCGCGGCCAAGCCAGACGAATTTGTGGTTGGGGGAATCAAAGACGATCTCCGATGCCATGGAACCTCCTCATCGATGTTGACCGACATCCGGTCGGGATTGAATCTTCTGGGAGAAGGGGGATCACTGTCCTTTCCTCACCTTTTTGAGATTCTCGTCAAGTGCGACCACCAGGGATTCGAGTTGCTTTCTGACCTCCGACACGTTGCGGGACTGTTTTTCCGTCACGCCGACGATGCCGTTCAAGGTCTCGGACAGAATCGTCGCGCGGTCGACGATCGAGGCGAAGACCGTCCCCACTCCCTGGGCCTTCTTCTGGCTTTCCTCGACCTTTCCCAGGGTTCCGTGGATCAGGGTCGCCGTGCGGGTCGTCTCTCCCTGGGTCTCCCGGATGGTCGTGCCGATTTCCTTCGTGGCGCGAATGGTCCGCTCCGCAAGTTTACGCACCTCGTCGGCCACCACCGCGAACCCTCTTCCCTGCTCGCCCGCCCGGGCCGCCTCGATGGCGGCATTCAGGGCCAGAAGGTTCGTCTGGCTCGCGATGTCGTCGATCACTTCGACCACCTTCCCGATCTCCTGGCTTCGGGCGTTGAGCCCGTTCACGACTTCCACGAGAGCGCGCATGGCCTCCCCCGCCTCCAGAACCTGGGAGAGCAGGGCTTCGAGGGTCTGGCGTCCGCCCTCCCCCTCCGAGCGGGTTTTCTGGGATTCGGCCGCCACCTTTCCGGTCGCCACCACGATCTCCCGGATGCCGGAATCGAGCTCCCCGACGGCCCGGGAGAGGACCTGGGATGAGCGGCTCTGGGACTCTGCCGATTGTTCGAGGAGCCGGTCGGCGGTCACGTCCCGAAAAACGGTCATGTACCCCAGAGCCTTTCCGGAAACGGGATCGGCCACCACCTCCGTCGTCGAGAGAAGGGAAATCCCTCCGATCTCCATCACCTGATTTTTCCGGATCTCTCCGGGCCGAAGCCCCTCGAGAATCTTCCGGATCCGGTCCGGATCCTTGTGGAACCGGTGGATGGAGCCATCCATCACCTCGGAGGCGGAGACGCCGAAGGAGCGCTTCATCTCCGCCTCCATGGCGGAGACGATCTTCTTCATGGCCTGGTTCATGTAAAGGATCCGGTTCCCCGCGCGCCCGCTTCCCGTCTCGGGCGACGCGATCGCGATCCCGAGATCGGGAACAGCGTCCAGGATCTTCCGGAGAACACGGGAATCCTCGAGAAAATCCTCCCCGGATCTCTCTCTTAAGCCGACCTGCTCCCGTCCTTCCTCACGACGATTGCCACCGCCGAACAAGCTCATGAAACCCCTCCCCGAAATCTGTCCCCTCACAGGAGCATTAAACGCTCACCATGATACTCTTATCGGGCCTTTTTTCAAAAGCTGAACATAAGCCCCGACCTATCTCCGAAAAGAGGCGCCATAGCCTCCGCACCGGGTCCGGCAGGAAAGACGGGATCGACCCTCTTATAAAGAAACATCGCAAAAACCGCGGACAGGATTTCTCTGAAAACCTTCCTGTCGGAGGGAGAGGAAAAATCTGATGAGGGTATGGCGGAACGATCTCCGTGCCTGGCAAAATGACCGGGACTCTTTATGTATGAAGACGTCCCCGGCTTACACGAAGATCGGATCGAAGGCAGCAAGGACCTGGACAAGGCCAGGGATCCGCTCTTTGGCCCACAAGCGTCCCCCACGGACACCCAGTCCTTTCAGAAGGTGGAGCTCCCGAAGTCGTCCGGGGGGATCGAGCCGGTCGAGAGTCTCCCGCGTGAGCTCCGGAAGGAAGCTCCAGTCCGGGTTCTCCCGGTCGAAGACATTCGTCCTGATCCTTTCCGTCCAGAGCGGTATCGCCGGATCTTCCTGCCCCCGGGCCATCTCCATCGGATTCTGTGACCATACCCCCGAGACGAGCAGAAGGAGCCGTTTCAAACCAGCGGACTCGAGCCTCCTGAGGGACTCCCCCAGAAGAGAAGCCTGCCTCACCCCCGAGAGCGACTGGGACACCGGAACGACAGGAGTCGTCCCTTCCGGAAGAAGAAAAAAGAGCGGGACGGAGATGGCGTGGTCGACTCCATGGACCCCTTCCGCGACGGAGATCCCCAGGTGTCGGCCCGATGCCACAATCCGGCGGGCGAGGTCGGGGTCTCCCGGCGGGTCATACTGGTAATGATGGCCGAATCCGGAGAAATCGCGGGAAGAACAGTGCTCGGTGGAGCCATCGACAAGGGTCACGTGGCGCGTTTGCCACCCGGGTGTGTAGGCGATGACTGCGGAAAAGGGTTCGGCCGAGCGGGAAAAGAGGTCCTGCCGCAATCCGACAAACTTCCCCAGCGTCTCCCTGTCCGATCCCGCCTTCCAGGAAGACAGAAGGTCAGGGCTGTGCGGAGCCATGACCGGCCAGAGCTCCATCAGTTCTCCTCCCGGGAAATTTCCCAGAGGGTTCCGTCCGATCGACGGACTCCGACCACCGACTCTCCGGTCGGCCATTCCACGAATCCTCCCTCCCGCCCCGGAGTGCTCCCCGCGGTTCGCGGGTCGACGATCGAATCGCCCCGCCTGAGCCGGCCGAAAGCCTTCGTATCCTCATGACGGTTCCGGTTCAGGAGACGAAGCCGGATGAGGGCTTTCCCGTCGCAGAACAACCCCCACGCCATTCCTTTTTCCTTATGGAGAGGGGAAACGAGGCGAAGGGAGCGTGGACCGGCCTCACCCTCCCCCGCCCTCCTCGAAAGCACAAGATAGGTCATCTTGAGAGAATCCTTGATATGACCGAGGGAGGCAGCGGTCCTTTTCATTGTGGACGAAAAAGGCGTCGGACGGTCTTCATGGCACCAGTCGGCCGGATCCTCAAGGGCCGGACAGGGCCCTCGACGGTCGTTCGGACAGGGAGCCTCGACATGAAGATCCGGAAATCGGCCCAGGAGATCGTCCCCGAGAGAAAGCAGCGCACGGGACGAGCGCCGGTCGGCCGGCTCGACGAGGATCATCATTCCGCCCGGCGACAGGCGGGAGAAGAAGGTGGCGAGCAGGTCACGGAAACCGGAAAGGCGATCTTCGTTTTCCGCCAGAAGATTGGCCATGGAGAGAAGATCGATCTCCCCCGTCACCTCTTCGAGAAGATCCTTTCGATCCGGCAGAATGGCCTCCCGGAGACGGAGGCGGATGGGAACGGGGCGGATCCAGTGATCCGAGAGGTCCTGCAGTGCCGCTCTGGATCGGTCGACGCACAGAAGATCGATCTCATGGGCGCTCTCCTCCAGAAGACCCTCCGACAGTCCCCGGACAAACTCCCCCGTTCCCGTGCCGAGGTCGATCGCCGACAGGCGCTTTTTCCCATTGAAGGCCGTTATACCTCTGTTTTTGATCTCCCGGGAAAGCGCAATCCCCTTTTCGAATCCCACCGTCCCGAAATACTCCCCGTAGGCCTTCCGGAATTCGGGATCGTCCATATATCCGCCGTCAAGGCTTCTTTTCGTAAACCCGCGGGACAGCTCCTCAAGGACAGCCACCTTTCGACTCTTTTTGTTTCCCATCGCCCTCTGCTAGAATGAAGGTTCGAACGTTTATCGCTAATCAGGGAATAGTCTTCGGACTTTCTCCCGATCGCATTCACCTATAAGAATGGACCTCCATGAAATACCAGGCCCCCCGTGGCGTCAAAGACCTTCTCCCCCCCGACTCTGAAACCTTTCGCCGTCTGGAAGACGAAGTCAGGGAGGTCTTCGGCCGTTCAGGGTTTCGAGAAATCCGGCTTCCCCTCTTCGAGTCCGCAGATCTTTTCGCACGATCGATCGGGGAGTCAACCGATATCGTCGAAAAGGAGATGTACCTTTTTTCCGGAAAAGGAGGTGAATCGCTGGCTCTCAGACCCGAAGGGACAGCCTCGCTGATCCGGGCCGCGATCGAACACCGTCTGGCCGAACCGGGACGGTTGGAACGGCTGTTCTACCAGGGACCGATGTTCAGGCACGAACGGCCCCAGGCAGGACGGCTCCGACAGTTTCATCAAGCCGGAGCCGAGATTCTCGGGTCGTCGGACCCGGACGATGACGTGGACCTGATTGCCACGGTCAGCCGCCACGCACTGGAATCAAAAATCCCGGCTTCCCGCCTTCTCATCAACAGCATGGGGTGCCCCGAATGCCGCCCCGCCTACCGGGAAATTCTGGTCGGATACCTTGAGAAGAACCTCGACACCCTGTGCGAGACATGCCGGCGCCGCACCCACGCCAATCCCCTGAGGGTCCTCGACTGCAAAATTCCATCATGCCAGCCGGTCCTTGAGTCTGCGCCACACCTGGCGGACTTTCTCTGCCCTGCTTCCAGAAACCACTTCGAACGCGTCTGCCGTGGGCTTGAAGGGGAAGGGATCGCCTTCACCGTGTCCCACAGACTCGTACGGGGTCTGGACTACTACACCGAAACGGCCTTCGAATGGGTTTCAGATGCGCTGGGGGCCCAGTCCACATGGGCTGCCGGCGGCCGCTACAACGGACTGGTCCGTCACCTCGGTGGAGGCGACGTCCCGGGGGTCGGACTGGCCATCGGAATCGAAAGACTCTTCCTTCTGAGGGAACTCGCAGGAACGCTTCCAAAAGCCTCAAGGCCCGCTGTCCATCTGGCGGTTCATCCCCTCGAGGAGGCTGCGAAACCCTATGCCCACAGAATCCTCGCCTCTCTAAGGGAACAGGGAATATCGGCGGTCGGCATTTTCGGCCAGGCTCGCCTCAAAAAAGCCTTTCTTCAGGCGGAGAGGGAGGGAGCAAGCTTTATCGGTCTCCTGGGAGGAGACGAGCTGTCGACCGGAACGATCACGATCAAACATCTCGCCTCGGGCATCCAGAAATCCCTGCCGATCTTTCCCCCCGACCGCATGGCCGACGCCATTCGTGAACCCTGGGTTCCCTGATCTGGCTAGGACTTCCCTCCCTGGATATAGACAGTCGCCACCTGGCTGAATTGTCCCGGCTTGGGAGTTCTGGCATTCACGGTGACCATGAAGTTGTGCAGGCCAGGGGGAAGATCGCTACCGGATTTCACGGTGAAATAGATCTTCCGGTGCTCTCCTGGGGGAAGAGCTACCTTTGTGGTTTCAAATGAAACCCGATCGGAGGGCAAACCGGATTCGGCGATTGTGAAGCGCTCAGGCCGCGGAGTCTTGTTGTAAAGCCCGACCTCGAACTGGTCGAGTCGCCCGGGAACCTGGCTGACCGTCACATGATATGGGGAGTAGGTCGCGATTCCATAGATAAAGAGCGACAAAGGAATGAGGCTGCCAACCCCGGCCACAACGAATCGCACCGTCCCCGGGGAAAGCCTTCTCCCCTTCATGGCCCCCTCTGAATCGACATAGACGCCGTTCTTATGGAAGGTCAAAAGGGAGGGAAGTCCTCTCTTCGCCGAATAGTCTTCGCAGGCAACCACGCACTCCCCACAGTTGATGCACCGCGAATAATTTTTCGTATCCCTGGGATCAATATCAATAAAGCACGATTTGACACAGAGGTTGCATCCGGTGCATTCATTTCGCCGCTTGTGGTCGAAGGCAACCTTCAGAGTGTCGTCGGTCTTGAACATATGCTGCCAGAGGGGATAGGGACAGACCCACTTGCACCAGTAATGGCGGACAAGGAGAAGATTCAGGAACATCACTCCTCCGATTCCGAACAGCAACCAGTAGGCGGTAGGGTTTCTCCCCGTGGCGAGATCATGAAACAGGGTTCTCGGTGGAATCACATAGGCCGTGATGATCACGGAAACTGCAAGGGAAAACAGGGTCACGCCTCCCAGGAAGATTGTCCACTGAATTCCCTTCCTGAAAAGAGAGACCTTTTTGGGCCGGGGATGGGACAGGGAAATCTCTCCGATTCCTGGTCCAAGCGTGGCTGATCCGAAGGCCAGCCGTGCGAGTCCGTTTGTCCACTCGGAAAAAGTGTTCTGAATGCAGGCCCAGCCACAATACACCATCCCGAGGAGGGCATATACGGCCGTCATGGCTGTGATCACAAAAAGCCAGAAAGGAAGAATCAAAAAGAAATCGCTCCACCACACCTGGTATCCGAACAAAACGAATCGTCCTGTTGAAAGGTCGATATGAAAGATGCCGGTGAAGGGGAGGAGGATGAGAAGAATAATAACAAGGGCCTGAACGACATAACGTATGTGTGTGATCCGGATCTTCTGGGTCTTGATGGGCTCGGTGCCGATTTTCGGCATCGGTATGAGCGGTTGCGTCTGTTCCATGGAATGGGGCTCCCGATTCTTTAGTGGATGAGCCAGCCCCCGGAGTTCCTACTCCTCGGAGTCTTCGTCCCGTGAATTCTTGCCGTGCCCCGGCCTCTCCAGTTCTCGTTTGAAATACCAGGAAATTCCGAGATAGAGAAAAACGGGAACAAGAACTCCCAGCAAAAAGAAAAGATAGGCAAACCAAGGGAGTCCAAGCGTTACATGAACATATCGGGGAAGATAGGCCCAGGAATTTCCTGGAATTCCAACAATCCCCAATCCCCATATTGCCCCCAGAAGAAGGGGTTTGTAAAGTCGGGTCATAAGATGGCGTGCTCTCAATGATTTTGTGACTGGCGAAAGGTTCCGGTCGATGGCGACATGGCTGGCAGGATAGGGGCTGAGGCCTCTTCACGCTCGCTCACCGGAAGTTCCCGCCGTCCCTTGGCTACCTGGACCGTCATATAGATATTGTAGGCAAAGATGATGTTGGCCAGAAGCACAAAAAGGCCGAAAATGCCGACCATTTCCATGTAGGGGGCCTCGACGGGCTTGATATCGGCCACATTTCCGTGAAGGAGAATCATCCCGCCCTTGTACCCGGCGATGCAGAAGGCAAGGACCATCCCGACAAGGCTGATGTTGTGCATCCAGAAATGGATTTTGAGAAGACGATAGCTGTAGAGGGGGCCGCTGAAAATTTTGGGGACAATATAATACATCGATCCAAAGATAGCCATCTCGACCCATCCCAGAAGATTGATGTGGGTGTGACCGAGCACAATCAGGTCAGAAGGTCCGCCCGCCCCGGCCTGGACAAAATTGCGGAAAGTCTCCACACCGCCCATCACCGCTCCCCAGGAAAAGCCGATAATCGCGTAAAGGAGACAGGCATAGTAGAACTTCATGATGTAGTCCTTGATTTTTTCATCCCTCGTCATGACAGACCCCTTCCCCTTCATTCATCGTTTCGCATCCATGCAAAGCCGGAATCCAAAAAAGTCCGAGGCATAAAAAGGCCAGGTCGGATTTCTGGCGCTGACCCGGGCGCTGTACTGGTCGCTTTTCCAGGACCCCCCCCTCAAAACATAGTAGGACTTTCCCTTCACAGGATGAAGGGCTCCCGTCGCATCGACCCGGTATGAATAGAACCGGGCCTTGTTGGCCGTGTTTCCCGGATAGGGACGGTACTTCGAGCTGGTCCATTCGAAGACATTTCCGGCCATGTCGAGAACGCCATAGGGACTGGCCCCCATGGGATAACGGTTCACGGGGGAGGTATCTCCCACCGTGTAGTTCGCATTGGCTCTTCTTGGGTCCCAGGTGTCTCCCCACGGCCACATCCGCTTGTCCACACCGCGGGCGGCTTTTTCCCACTCTTCCTCCGTACACAGCCTTGCTCTTCGGAAGCGCGCATAGTCACGGGCGTTCTCCATGGAAACAAATGTCACAGGATAATTGCCTCTCCCAGGGGGATACGTGCCGTTCTTCCAATTGGCGGGAGGAATGTAGTGGGCTTTGTCGACAAACTCCTTGTACTCCCTGTTTGTCACCAGAGTCTTTTCGATCAGATACGGGGGAAGGAACACCTTGTGAACCGGTTTTTCGTCAAAATTCGCGAAATTGTCATCGGATCCCATCCAGAAGGGACCCGCGGGAATCAGGACGAATCCCTTCGGAATTTTGTATCCGGAAGCATCGACCTGGATCTGGGGTGTGGGAGCGAGATTTTTTCCTTCCTGAAGGTTTTTCGAGGCCGCGCTGAGTTTGGAAGAGTTCGTTCCTGGAAGGGCCTCCGTCAGGACTCCCCCCATCGGGCGAAATTCTCCGGGAGCCGCCCCATGCTTTCGGACACCTGCCGTTGAAAGGCGTACAATTCTGTTTGACGCCAGTCCCACGACGTGAACCGCCCCCGCTATGAGTATGAGCAGAACGAAGGTGATCGTAATCGCCTTCCAGGGAAGTTGCCACGGCGACATTTCCGCCGGAGCCAGATCATCGTCGTCCGGGCTGATGTGAAGAGGTGTTTCCTTTTGAAGAGTTTCAGGGTGAATGTTTTTTTCCTCGAATTCATTTTTCTTTTTCTCTTCCATTCGGCTCAAACCCTTTCTTTCGCCTGCCGTGTTACCGGATTCAAAACTTTTTTCGGGGCCCGGAACCAGACTGTAGCAAAAACATTGAAGACAAAGGTCCAGTGGCCGATTCCCATCAGAAGAGCCGCCAGAACGAATCCGATCCTGTGATAGGGTTGATAAACGGCGCGCGCCAGAGGATAGACGATTCCCTGGTCGAGCATCCTGTTCCCCTCGAGGATGCCGAATGTCAAAAGAACACTATAGAACGCCAGAACCCCAGATACCATGAAAACGAAGCTAAGTTCCCCCAGCATTTGACTCCAGATCTGTCTTCCGGATAGTCGCGGGAGAAGATAGTAAACCATGGCCATGACAACCGAAACGACTCCACCGATCAGGTTGATATGGGCATGGGCCAGTGGATCCACCAAATGCCCGGCCTGTCCGGTCATATGGATCCAGTGGCGGATTCTGGGAGTCGACTGAAGAAAACCCTGGAGCGTTCCGACAAAAAGGCAAAAAACACCGAAGAGAATAAAGCGAAGTCCCAGTCGATCTGCCGGGCTGTCTATTTTTTCTGGCTCTCTGGCCTGGTTCATGATGTCCCTCTTTTCAAATTCAGGAAACCCTTTCAGGGCCCCTCGATTTGGGCCGGCCTTCTCCGGTCTTTCCAGACGAACGTTTTCTTTTGATGGTCTCTCCGACATATCCTCCCAGGAAGGAAACCTCCGGAACAGTTATGAAGAAAATCATCATGAATGGGGCAACGGGAATTCCGACTGTCTGCCCTGTGGGATGATAGACCTCATAAAGGTAGGAGAAGAGAAGATATCCCATCGGCGGCACAGGAGCAAGCAATTTACCAAATGGGCCGATGATATAACCGGTTACCAGGGAGACTGCGAGGGGAGCCAGCAGATAAGAGAAGAGAATTCCGGTTCCGAAGATATGGTGGAACGCGCCATTCGTCAATCCAAATGCCTTGTCAGCCAACCAGAAAAGCAGGAAACCTATCGCTATTCCGGCGAGGGCATTGACGCGGTTCAATTTCTTTTTCAAACGGGACCCCTTTGAAAAAGCTTCTATTGAAAACTATTTTCCCTTTGGCGCCTGGGGATGAACTTCCGGCTGCTCGTGGGGGGGCTTCTGAGCGTCTCCGTCTTCGTCGTTAAATACGATATACTTGATGTTTTCATCGAACTGCCCGTTCTTGTAAGCCCAATAAATCCCGAACACGATGATGACGAGTGAGACGAGTCCGGTCGCAGTCCATAGATAGGCGACAATACCTTCTGGCAGTTTCATTTTGGCTCCTTGACCTTGGCTTTCTCCCTAAAGCAGCTATTTGGGAGGTTTTGGATAATTAGGGGATCCGGGTAACGACTTCAGACTCATCAGCAAATCAACAAGTTCATCCTTCTCTTTCGGGGACAACTTGTTAAAAGTGGGGGCAAATTTCCCCGCATGGGCCGTTCCCGGAACAAGAGCCGCCGGATTGGCGAAGTAGCGGTGAAGCCAATCTGCGGTACGCCTCGTTCCTTCCCCATCCATATCGGGACCGTCATAGTCTCCTTCTCCATAAACGACATGACAATCCCGACATCCATACTTCTGGAAAACCTGATACCCGGCATCCGACTTTTTTGAAAAAAGGTAGATGTCGTTCGTCGTCCAGAAGGTCACCACATTCATCCGAGCCAAAATGTATAGCACAACCGCCGACAATACCATTAACCCGGAAAGGAGAAATACGACTTTTTCACCTGTTTTCATTCGATTATTACACCAGAATTCTCAATAAAAGCTGGATAATCGCAAAGGAAATGACGCTGATAATTCCGACGAAACTCATGGCGATGATAACTTGCTCTCCTCGCTTGAGCTTTTTGAAGGGGCCGATAATATAGCGGGACATGATGGCAAAGGTAATTACAGAAGCGGTAAGAAAAGTAAAAATTACAACAGAGACAGACATCTTAATCGACATACAACACCTCGTAACCCCGATTGTACACCTGCCGGGCAAGGAACCGCAACCTTCAAGCAATAAAAAAGGCGGCCTCCGCAGGAAACCGCCTTTTTTATGTATACGAGGGGAGCTGCTCCCCCCGCCGGCCCTCTTCATAAAGCCTTATATTTACTCAGGCTTCACATCGTCGATGAAGAAGGAATAGATGAGTGCAGAAAAAAGCATTATCAGTGTAATACTCCAGAAAACGATAGGACTATTTACATTCCACAAAGGACTCACCTCCCCTTGGATTGTGAGTGGAACACAGAGAAGTTGCCGGGATTGGCATCAAATTAGCGTTAGAAATCCCGGGCAACTTCTGTTCTTTTCATCAGCAAACCGACCCACGTAAAGAAAATAGAAACATAGATTGAATTGATCACGTACCCTTGATCCCACCACGGACGAGCCAGATTGGGAGAAGTGTGTGCTTTCAAAACCGGAACACCCTGTACGAGCCAGTAATGAAGATGACCCGGAAGCTGCGGACGGGCCCCGAAAAGCGGGAAAGTCAAGAGCTCGGCGGTCACAACAGTCATCACCAGCAGAAGAATAATAATTCCAGGGATATTGTTCGTTCCTTCGAGCATCCCGTCAAATCTTTCATTCAGAAGCTCTTCAACATCAGCCATAACACCACTCCTTTTAGAGGTATTTACAGAACCGGAAGTTCAGTTCGACCTTGAGTGTCTACCATACCGAGGAAGCCAGGCCCTACGATCACTCAATACTTCATAGAGCCTAGCTTCCCCCAAAAGCTATTTGAGGCTCATCATATAATCAGCCAAAGCATTCAGATCCCGCTTGGAAAGATAGTTAAATGCGGGCATCTGTGACATGGGCTGAACCGCCCGGGGATTGGCATGGTGAACAAGATGCCATCCCTTGATGGGCAAACGGCTTCCGACATGAAGCAGATCTGGAGCTTTGCGATCCGATCCGAAAACGGTCGGGGATTCGCCGACAAAGTCGGAAACCCTTGGAGGAGCACCAAAATACTGCCAGTCCTGAGTCTGCTCGGGAAGAAGGGTGTGGCACCACCAGCAACCTTCCCGGACAAAGATCACCTTTCCTTTTCCGATCATGGTTGGACGGTTTTCACCCGTCATGAAGGGATCCTCAATCGTGAATCCACTCTCCGGGCCGTAATCCTTGGCTTTCTGGATCGCCGTTGCAGAGGGAGGAACTTTGCTCATCTCCATGGCAGGAAACAACACCGTAATGGACAGCGTCACAGCGAAGACTGTGCCGGTCATCATCACCCCAAATTTGTACTCGCGAAATGCCATCTCGCACTCCTTAAACGCTCTTGAGGTTTAATCTGTCTTTCCGACACACAACGGAAGACAATCCAGGCACAGAAGTTATTCTGCACCCCAAGAAAAGGAGACCGGGAAACCCGGCATTCCTTTTCTATTCCAGCACCCTACTTTTTGCGAGAAGGATCGAATTTCGCCCGTCCAGCAATCCCCGACATGCAGACAAGCAACAGAACCATGCTGCCGATTGCCGTTGCCGTCCCCATAAAGGCCGCAAAGGAAGCCACACCCTGGCTCGCCCCTCCGGGGGTCATTCCGCAACAGTGACTTGGATCGGAAAGCTCTTTAAGTTGTGCGCTTGACAGCGATGTAATTGCACTTAACATCCACATACTGGCACCTCCCAAGTTTTAGGATTCTGACCTTTTAGCCTCACAGAAAACCACGATCACCAACCCTCGCGCTTCCTGTGGTAGGAATAGGAGTACAGCCCGATCAGAGCACCAGCAACCGTGGAAAGCACCATGATCCAGTAAATCCAGATGTAGGATTCACGCCATGTTTCAAACCGGTGGGCACCGAACCACTCCTGCAGGCAGAATCCGACAACCGAACCACTTCCTACCGCCGAGAATGCCGCACCGAGCCAATAGGCCACGATTCCCTTCTGATGACTTTGAGCCACGACAACCCCCTTACAAAAAGAAGATAAGGAATAAGTGCCTTGATCCGCACAGATCCTCGCGGACCCGTATTTTGAGGGCATTACACACGGAAGAATACGCCTTGAAGAATTGCTTGTCAAGACGACCTGAGGAGGTTTGCATCTTTTTTCATGGGCCATGATTTAACCAGATAACGGCTATTGGCCGAAAATCGCAATTTCGGGGATCAGTGGAGATTTGCGGTAAGGGAACTCCTACCGGATACCTCGGTCCATTCTCCTTCCTCAAGACAATTCTTTCCTCTTTCACGGTTCCATGTGTCAACTTCCTAATTCTTTACGCATAACCCCTGGCCTTAATTTGCGAGAAAACAGTACGCGGGCTCCGACGAAAGTCATGGTCGGCGTGAAGCTGCCCTAGACCTAAGCGAGATTGTTCCAAGGATTTGCGGCGAAAACCTACTCCGTGAATTCGAATCTCGAAAAGGCTTCCGGCTTCAAACAAATGCTCCCATTTTAAAAAAGGAGTTCCTGCCATATGGAATACTGACGGCCGACTTGTCTATGATTGTCCTATGGGAACAATGGGAAAAAATACCATTTTTTCACGGGACTCCTCAGAAGGCGGGCATCTTCCCGCCAAAAGGAAGTTTCGCGACGTCATACTTGGAATGAATGACGGGATGGTGACCTTGCTCAGCTTCCTGGGCGGACTGACCGGCTCCTCACTGCCTCGTCTTTCAATCATTTACGCTGCCTTGATGACCGCCATCGCCGGCGGACTTTCCATGGCAATCGGAGGGTATCTCGGATCCCGAACCCAAAATGACATTTTCAGACGCGAAATCGCCCGGGAAAAATGGGAGATCGACAACATCCCCGAAACAGAGCGCGAAGAAGTCAGAAATCTTTTTCTTTCGTTCGGCCTCGCTCCGGATCAGTCGGATCTTGTCACCGAAAAAATCACATCCAATCCGGAGGCCTGGCACCGATTCATGATCAGGGAAGAACTTGGTCTCCATGAGGAAGATCTTGAATCCCCACTTAAAGGGGGACTCCTTCTTGGAGGCTCCTTTCTGATCGGAGCCATTCCACCCCTTCTCCCTTATTTCCTACTTGGACAAATCGGATCCGCCTTCACAGATTCACTTGTTTTTTCCTGCCTGGCCCTTTTCCTGACAGGAAGCATAAAGTCCCGGCTTTCGAATGAACCCCCGCTGAAGGGAGCGGGAGAAATGCTTTTGCTGGGAGGCATCGCCGGTGTTTCTGGCCTCTTTATTGGAACGATTCTCCCACGACTCCTTTCCCTGCTCCACTGAGCCATCTCATTTTTCATGCGCATTATGATAGAATTGACAAAGGTTAATCGACTTTAATTCCCTCTAAATTTTCAGGAGAACCTACGGCATGGCCGACCCCCGAGTCTCACGCCTTCTATCGGTCTATGCGCCTGCTTCGGTCGGAAACATCGGACCAGGATTTGATACACTCGGCATGGCTGTTTCAGGGATGGGAGACCTGATTTCGGCTCAACTCGACTCCTCGCTCGACAAAGACAGGATCGATTCAATTACCGGAGCCTGGACGCTCCTTCCGACCATACCGGACCAGAATACAGCCAGCATCTCGGCACGAATACTCCTCAACAGGGCAGGAATAGAGACTCCTTTCCGGATGACCATCACCAAAGGGGTCCCCGGATCCGGCCTCGGATCTTCAGCCGCCTCGGCTGTCGGCGGGGCGTATCTGGCACACCTCCTGGCGGGAGAAATATTCAGGGACGCTGAAATTCTGGACGCCGCCCTGAGAGCGGAATCCGAAGTGAGCGGGGGGGTTTTCCTTGACAACATCTCGGCCTGCCTTTTCGGAGGAGTGACCGTCAGCCATGGAGCGAGTCGAACATCCCTGCCTGTTGGTTGCATTGAAGGTGTTCATCTGCTTTTCGTGATTCCCCGCACGACAGTCAAAACCTCCGAGGCCCGCCGCATTCTTCCCGACATGGTCCCGAGGCAGGATGCCGTGGGAGCTCTCGCCAACACAGCGGGGATTCTTGCGGGAATCATGAGAAACGACCCCGAACTCTTTTGCTTGCGAGTATCGGATCCCCTCATCGAACCCTACAGGAAAAATCTGATCAAGGGATTCGATTCCCTGAAAGAAACAGCTCTTTCCTCAGGAGCGACTGGGTTTGCCATTTCGGGAGCAGGCTCCACAATGGTCGCACTGACTCCACATCCTGGCCGGATTCAGGCCATCGAAAATCAGCTTCAGAAGACACTGAAAATCCTAGGCATTGAAGCCTCCATCATTCTTTCGACCATCGACCCCAAAGGAGTACGCGTTGCAAATTCCTGAACCGGTTTACAATATTGATAAATCCTACGAAGACAACTATCGGGACGGACCGGTCTTTCACGGGCGCATTCCAACCGCCATGCCGACATCATCCAATGTCTCCTTCCTCGGGATACCGGCCAACAGCCGTCTCGGCATTCCGGCGGGTCCCTTGCTCAACTCTGACTGGATCGGGTTTTATGCGACAATGGGGTTCGATCTACTGGTCTACAAGACAGTCAGAACTCACGCCCACCCTTCTTACCCGCCCCCAAACTGCCTCTATGTCTCGGTGTCTGGAGATCTTACCCCGCAATCCCTCTCAACCCCCCTCATCGGATCTCCCCGCATGGAGCCCTCCTCCATGCGTGACATCACCATCACAAATTCTTTTGGAATGCCGAGCCAGGATCCGACCGTCTGGCAGGAGGACATTGCCCGGGCCAGAAAAAAAATAGGGCCGGGACAAGTCCTGATCGTCAGCGTCGTCGGAACCGAACGGGAGGGGGAATCCATTGCCGAAAACTTTGCCCGGGCGGCAAAAATGGCCAAGGAATCCGGGGCCCAGGCCGTTGAGGTCAACTTTTCCTGCCCCAATGTGAAAGGAACCGAGGGTCAGATTTTTCAGGATCCGGCAAGTGCCGGCAAAGTGGCTAGAACCGTGCGGCGGGAACTTGGCCCGGACTTTCCCCTGATCGTCAAAGTCGGTTATATAGGAAGTGACACCGAGGCGGACGTTCTACTTCGCGAAATTGGACCCCACATCAATGCAATCGCGGCAATCAATACTCTCTCGGCGACGGTGATCAATCCGGAGGGACGCCCGGCGCTCCCGGGACCCGGTCGCGAACGCTCCGGAGTCTGCGGGAACGGCATCCGAAAAGCCGCTCTGGAAGTAGTCGCCAGACTTTCCGGCAGGATTGCCTCCTTGGGACTCCCACTTTCAGTCATCGGCGTGGGCGGTCTGATGACAGTCGAGGACTATGACCTCTTTTTAGCTTCGGGGGCCGACTTTGCCATGACCGCAACTGGGGCGATGTGGGATCCCTATCTCGCATTTCACCAGAAACAACAGAATCTCAGATAGAGATTTTCCTGCTTGGTGAATTTCTCTTCCCCAAGGAGGACATGCGAATATGGGTGGGGGTAACAGAAGAACAACGCCCTCACTGCCCCCCCTCGGAGAAATAGGAAGCGACTTCACGACGGTAGGTTTTGTAAGGATCCAGCATGTAAAGGATCTCCCCTCCGTCAATCTGGACACCGAACCACTGGATGATGTAATCGGAGACCTTTTTTCCGGATTTCCCCTCAAGAATCCGGTGAACGGCTTCAGACCGGCCTTGGGCCCTGGTGCCTGCCGGACCGATTTCCGAAGCGGCCCGTATGGCCGACGGAGAAACCAGTCTTCTGTGGGTTCCGTCCTCTTCAAGGGGATAGAAAAGTCCCGTATCCGGGTTGAGGTCATGGTAGGCGAGATCGAGGCTTTCCATCCATGGGTCCTCCCAGGACAGCCCCTCCTCTTTCCTGAAGGCATCGAGAAGCACATATTTCTGGGCCCAATCGACACGGTCTGCCACGATCTCCGGGTCCTTTTTATCAAGATCGGTCAGGATCTCGTTCCAGGCATCCAGAATCCAGTCCGCATCATCGCTTTCTCCCCTAAAGGCCTTTTCAGCCGCCTCATAGAATTTTCCCTGAACATCAACGGCGCTCATGATGCCCTCTCCTCCGACCTCCACAGGCCAGTTCATCGAGAGGTCGTGCGAAAGAGATCTGATGGCCTGAACCGGATCGGCGATCGGAATCCAGGGGGCCTCCCCCCGCTCGATCAAGCCAAGGACAAGTCTTGTCGTGCCGGCTTTGAGCGCCAGCGCATACTGGGACATGTTCGAGTCTCCGAGAAGGAGATGAATGCGGCGGAATTGCAAGGGATCGGCCAGCGGTTCGTCACGCGTATTCACAATGGAGCGATTCATCTGAACCCATTGATAAAACTTGTTGACCACATAGTCCGACCTCTGGGAAATCTGGAAAGGAATCTCAGGGATGGAATCGTCCAGCGAGATCAGACTGTCGTTGATGATCGAGGCTCCGACGCGTCCGGCTCCTGAAAAGATTTGCCGGGTGACGAGAAAGGCGACGAGAGGATCAAGCCCCCGCTCATTGAATGGAAAGCTTCGAGGAACCGAATAGTTTTCATGGGATCCGAAGGTGGCCAGTGTCTGATGATCGATGTTGTTTTTGATGAAGGAGATGCTTTTAGAGAGACCAAGCTCTCTTATGGATTGTTCAAGCAGGAGATCACCGGCCCGATCCATGGCGACAAGATCAAGGATCGTGCCGCATTCCGGAGAAGCGTATTCCACATGTCCCATGTCGATATACAGTCGGCCCCCGTTTTTCAGGAATCCTCCGTTGCCGGGAGGCTCGTCGTAAGCGCGCTGATGCAAATCGATCAGGCCGGCTTTTTTTTCAAAAAAAAGGTAATCGCGCACCCGCCGGAAAAGTTCTTCCTGGCGGATCATCGAGGAACCTTTCCCGTCCCAGTCCCTGATCAGAAGACCATATTCGGTCTCTATGCCGCACAAGAACTTCAAAGGAGAAAATCCCCCGTCTCGTTTAACTTTTTTATCCTGGACGGCGCCTGACGGTCGAGAAAAACACCCTCCCACTGGCGATCCTCCCGCAAAATCCTTTCGCACTCCGAAAGTTTTTCAGGGCTGATAAGATTACCGGAGTCATCCAGCCCCCGTTCCTCCCGGGTAAAGAGAGTTTCCACAAAAACACCGGGAAGGGCCGACACAACCTTACGAAGAGTCCGTTCTTCGCGCGGGATCCGCTCTTTCAAAAGGCCTGCCACCTTAAGATCGACCTCCTCTGTCGGTGCCAGGACCATCGTACCCACGGAGCGTTCCAGATTCCCGTCAAACGACACCTTGATGAAACGGTCCTCCGAAGGAGTCCGTCCGACTTCGGACAACAGGACATCGAGAATGATCGGAGGAGCCGAGATATCTTCATAAGCCGCCTTCAGGCGGGGAGCCAGGCCAAAAAGGGCCAGACGTTCGATGCTGACATCGGAAACCGATCGCTGGAATCCCTCGACATGGGCCATATTGAGAAGTATGCCCCTGACCGTCTCAAGGTCTGCAGGATGGCCGATTCCGGCCAATGCGATCCGGTCGTACAATTCATAAATTTTGGGGTTCTGGCGATGATAGGAGACAAGGAGGATTCCTTCGGAGACGGATATTCCGATGACGGGGGTCGCCCTGTCTAGCTGCTCGGCGATATAATCCCTCCGCTGATGAATGGCATCGATCCAACGGTAGGGCTCATCGAACACGCATCACCTCGTTTCTGTAAATCGTGGACAGCGTCGGCTCATCAACAGTTTCGAGTGTTTCCGCAGTCAAGATTTTCATCACAGGCCAGATCGGATCCTGCGAATCGATCCCCCCCGTTGCCGAGTCGAAGTAGGAAGCCGTTTCAAGAAGACGAAGGGCGAGAACGATAGCCTCTTCTCGGGACATTTCCCGAAGGGGATGCGGACTCCAGCGGTCGAGATAGCGCAGGATTCCCTGGACCTCCGGAGAACCGGAGCCTCCGACAGAAAACTCGACCCCTTCGAAGTGAGCGCCCAGGATGTCATAGAAATAGATACGGACGATTCGTGAATCGGGATCCCTGGCCACAAAAAGGGGAACCACGGCTCCTATCCCTTCCACGGCCATCGGAAGATTTTCCTTAAGGAGCTGGGCAAGAATGCGAACCTTTCCCTCCAGGGAAATTTCAGTCAACTGGCTCCGCCGATAATATTTGAGGGAATGATCAAGAACCCGGGCCATTTCAAGCGCCATGGCCGGAGACCCGGAAATGGCCAGAAGTGCCGAATCGTCTATCTCCAGCACCTTGTCGACACGGTTCGACATAATCCGGTTGGAGGCTGTCGCCCGTCGATCCCCCGCAACAAGAACTCCATTCTGGAAATGAAAGGCCAGAATTGTGGTTCCGTGAGAGGCGCCAGGAAGAGGCGCCCTTTCCCTGGACGGCGCCCCCTGGACGGGGATCCTTTTCAGAAGATCCGGAAAATACCCTGTGTTCGGCGGATAAGGTCCCCCCTCCTGATCAATCCTCAACGTCCCTCCTCCCATATTCATCCTTTCTCCCTGGCCCCTCGGACACCCTATTCTCCGGTCCTCTGGCGATATCGTTCGGACTGCTTCGGATCTACTTTTCGCATTCTGTCCATCATGCGATCCTTCGTCGGCTTTGGATCCAGATTCCTTGGCGCAGGGCTCTCCGGATTCGTTCCGCGCCGGGTAGGGAATGGAACCCGTTCCTGCTCATCAAGCGAGAAAGCTTGTGAACCAAATGGATCGTTATCAGGTAAAAACTTGGACCAAGCGAGCTTTTCCATGGCTCCTCCCTATTCTATGCCTGACAGAATTCCAGACAGATTGACCCTTTCCTCGCAAGCCTCAATCTTCCTGCAAAGATTTTCAACATTCTCCCGATCCAGGGTCATGAAGAGGGGGAGATCGATATAACTCCCATCGACAAAAGCGATCCGTTCCCACCCAGCATCACGGATCTCTTTTTCATACCGATTAAGAACGGCCGCACGAATGCGGGCTCGTCCCAGCGCAGGCGGAACAATCATCGCATCCTCCACCTCTCCGGGATCGGTCAACCGCACCATCCGGCCCTCCGATTCCAGGGGCCAGAACATTCCCAGATCCTGGTCGAGATCATGATAGGCGAGATCCAGGCTTTGAAACCATGGATCGCCCGGCGAGAGTCCTTCTTCATTCCGGAATAGTTCCAGAAGCTGCCGCTTGGCTATCCAGTCAACGCGGTCGGCCAAGCGCTCCGGATCCTTTTGGTGGTCCTCCATGGCTTTGGTCCATTCCGAAATGATCCACTCCCCTTCAGAATCCATCACCAGCTGTGAACACAGATCCCTGTATACAAGGAGAAGCTCCATGGAGGTCATTGTTTCCCCCCCATCCAGCGCCAACAGGACGTTCCCGTTGACAGAGCGGGATACAAGGCGGAAAGCGTGAACCGGATCGGCCAGTATAGGAAACTTGTCCTGAGGAAGAGAGGCTACGGCCGAGAGAACGAGGCGGGTCATCCCTACCTTCATGGCGGTTTGCCACTCGGACATGTTTGCATCTCCGCAGATCAGGTGCAGCCTCCGGTAACGGGTACGATCGGCATGAGGCTCGTCCCGGCTGTTCACGATGGGACGATGGTGCATCGTGTTGACCCCGATCCGCTCCTCGATGAAATCCGCCCGCTGGGACAGCTGATATCCCTCCCGGGAAAAGCCGTCCGCCCCCTCCATTCCGACTTTGCCAGCCCCCAGGAGAATGGTCCGGGCCACCAGAAAGGGGGTCACGCCCTCCACAATCCTGCCAAACGGGAGGCTTCGTGGAAGAAGGTAGTTTTCATGGCATCCGTAGCTGTGACCATGAAAATCGGTATTGTTCCGATAGAGACCCAGCGCCCCGGAAGAGTTGAGCTCCGCTTCCCGGGCCTTGACGGCCTGTCTGACGACCTCTGTGCCGGCCCGATCGTAAAGGATAAGGTCACGCAGTGTGCGGCATTCGGGAGTGGCGTATTCAGGGTGGGTATGATCATTGTAAAAGCGGGCTCCGTTCTGAAGGATCCTGTCGCTTTTCGATTCCCTGAACGAAAAACTCCGTTGCTGGTCTGATCGGACAAACGCATCCTCTTCCTCGTCCTGGGCAAGCCTATCCACGCGGAATCCCCGGGCATCGGCCCGCGGATCCTCGGCTTCATAGGCCCATGCCCCAAAGGAATGAGGACGATAGGCCCTGACAAGGTCCATCGATTCCCGAACCGGATCGGATGACTCAAGATCCTTTCGAATGATCCCGAACTCCGTCTCGATTCCAACGACGATCTGGGCTGGAGAGAGCGGCACAACCTTAGCTTCCGTCAATAGACCCTCTTATTCGATCGTCCTGAGATTTCTGGCAGAGTCTGTTGTCGAGCGAATCTTTCTGACATCGACCACATCCTGGGTATCGATATCAAGGAGGCTCATCCACTCGAGCGCAATCTCGGCAGGGGGAAGTATATCCCCCTCCTCATACTCACATCGGGCCGCCCAGAGAAGATCCTCGAGGCCGACACCACCGTCCCCACTTTCTATTTCACGCAACAGGGCCCGCTCCTTTGCCCGAAGCGTGATCGACTCGAGGATCGCCCCGCTAGCCAGGTCCGATCGGTAGATAGCCATTCGTTTACCGGATCTGCGCAAAACTTCAAAAACGGCATTTTCGTCAGTTCTGGCAAAGAATCTGTCCCTGAAGGTCTCCAGCAGCTTTTCCCGTTCATGGGAGGAGTCGTTTCCGGTCGAGGTGTAGCGGACAGGGACATCCGCTCCCAGATGAATCCCGAGAATTTCGATCGCAGACTCGAAGGTCGGTCGCTTCACCTTGATTTTCCGGTCGATGCGTCCGGGCCGCAGTATGGCGGGATCGATCATCTCCGGGCGATTGGTTGCCAGAATCACCATTTGAAAACCGGCCGGTCCGGCAAGGCCGTCGAGCTCAGCGCAGAACATGGGAACGATCGTATTGTGAATATTGAACCCCCGTCCGTTTCGTCTGGTCCCGAGAATCGCCTCGGCCTCGTCGATGAACAGAACGGGAAAATCTCCGCCCTTCCTGATCTTTTCGCCCTCCTCGAAAAGCTCGCGGACGATACGCTCGGATTCCCCAAGCCACATATTAAGAATTTCGGGTCCCTTGATATGGAAAAAGACCCCCTTGACGGTCCGCCCCTCCTTTTGGGCCAGACGATTGGCGATTTCCCGGGCAGTCGCCTTTCCGATCAGGGTTTTTCCGCATCCTGGTGGCCCATGGAGCAAAAAGCCTCGGGGAGATTTGAAATCATACCGTGAGTAGGCTTCAGGATACAGAATGGGATTAAGAATGGCCTTCTGGATTTCCCGTATCGCCTCCTCCTGGCCCCCGATCGATTCCCATCCGATTGTCGGAACCTCAGCCAGAAGATAGCTTTCCTCCCGTTTGCGGACCTTTTCCACTGCCAGTCTGGAAGTACTGTCGAGCCGTACAAAATCACCCGTCGACAGAGCCTCGTCTTTCAACTGGTCCGAGCGGTCGAGAACCGTTCCCAGCGTATTGTCAGGACGATCCGACCCTATTTCGAGACGGCCGTCCGGAAGAAGCCGGCCGACGCGCACGATTGGTCCGGAAAGATCGGGCCCGACCGTCCCCAGTATGGACAGGGCTTCATTGAGACGGACCCGTTCTCCCTTTTTCAGGGTATCGAGGGAGACACGCGGGTCAACCGTTGCCTGGTAATCGCCCCCTCCGACCGAAACCCAGGCGAGCCCGTCGGCCGTAATTCCGAGGCATGTCCCGATCCTGAAGGCTGGCTTCGTGACCTTTTCCAGAACATCCGAGAGACGGGTCGCCTCATGTTGCATCCGTTGCCATTCGTTTTCAAACTCCTGAAGCTTCTTTCTGATCCGGTAAGCCTCCCGCATTTCTTCTTCCTTGCCATCAAGGAGGCGGATCAGTCGCTCCATGGCGACAACCAGCTCCGAGAAGGGTTCCGTCACGGCCCCCTCTTTTTTATCGCCATTTTTTTCGGAGTCGCTTTTCTTTCGGCTGAACGGATCGGTCTTGTCCATGTCAAGAGGTCCTCATGATGGGAAAAACAGCCACACACTTTCCAGGGCTTTAACGTCCTGAGATCGCCTATTGGTTCATCGTAAGGCTCCCCCAAGTCTCTCGTCAATTTTGAGTCAGGCCGTCAGATGTTCTGGAGAATATGCTCCTCGGGAATGGCCCGTCCCTTCAGTACGGAGATTGTTTCCTCGACCATCTCTTTCATGCCGCATACATAGGCGATCGTCTGATGGAGAGGATCGGACTGTCGCTGGAGAATATGCTGGACAAATCCCGAATGGCTGTCCCATTTCTCGTCCGGAAATGTCACGGTCACAACGACATTGACCCCCCTGGAGTGCCAGTCCAGCATCTCTTCACCAAAATAGAGGTGTCCCGGAGTCATCGTTCCGAAATAAAGATCGATGCGTCCGAACTCGTCCCGCCGGCTGAGAGCCTCGAGAAGGGTTGATCTGAGCGGGGCAATCGCCGTTCCGACTCCCACGAAGAGAAGGTTCTTGTGCCGATGGGGATCCAGTGGAAATCCGTTTCCCAACGGACCTTCGAAGACCACACTCTGTCCGGGCCGGACGTCGAAAAGCTTTTCCGAGACACCCTTTCCCTTCTTTACCAGAATTTCAATATATCGATTTTCATAGGGGGGGGACGCGATCGCAAAATAGGATCCCTTTTCTCCCTCCCAGAGAACCTTGATGAACTGGCCCTGGACAAATGAAAGCGGCGTCTGGCAAGGGACGAGGCGAAAGAGTTTCACATCTTCGGCAAATTGTTCAACTGCCTCGACCGAGGCCTTGATCTGGTCCCCCATGTGTTTTGATCCTCTCTTTTTAGTTGGGTCCTTGCCTGTGGCTCCCTCTTTGACCTATTGTAATGGGATTGCGACCGGATTCCCACCGTCCACCTACGATCCCATAGCACAGAGGGCCTTGTTCATGAGCAAACCGGAGATCATCAGGACAACCTATACGATTCGATCCAACGACGTTCCCAGGGCGGCCGCCCTGATTGCCCGGGAGATGAGTCTCGGAGTCAAGAAAACAGCGTACGAAACGGCCGGGACGGAGAGCTTCGCGGCCAAACCGCTCAAGGTCGAGGAAGGAAAGAAATACGCCATCGTTGAAATCATGGTCCCTTCCCAGCGCATTTCCTCGGCCTATGGGCTCGTACTCTCCATCGCAGGAGAAATCAGCTGTCTCAACATCCTGAAATCGATCGAACTCAATGACTTCGAGCCCTCTTCCGCCCTTCTTTCAAGACTTCCCGGCCCGCAGTTCGGCGAAGAGGGAATCGCCGCAAGACGAGGAAACCCGAAGCGCCCTCTTTTTATCACCGTTCTCAAGCCATCCCAGGGGCTGACTCCCAAGGAGTATGCGTCGATCGCCTATGAAAGCCTCGTCGGAGGAATGGATGTCGTCAAGTCGGATGAGCTTTTGCAGGAGCCGGAAGCCGATTATATCAAAAGGCTCGAGGCAACGGTCGATGCCGCCCGTCGGGCCGAAGCCGAGACGGGAGAGCCCAAATGGGTCATGATGCATACCGTGGACAGGCCCCAGTCCATGATAGACCGCTATCTTAATGGAGCCCGGACGGGGGCCAAAATAGCCATGCTCTCTCCCGCCGCCAGCGGATTTCCCATGCTGGAGGAGCTTGCGCGCCACTCTCAGGTCCCGATCATGGCACACATGGCCACAAGCGACTGGCTCTGGCAGAAGCACGGAATGTCGGTCCGCGCCTGGGCCCGGTTCATGCGGATTCTGGGGTCGGATCTCATTCTTTATCCGGCTCTCAAGGGAACGCTCAAGGCGAAAAAATCGGACCTTAAAACGGTTCGGGAGATCTGCCGGATCCCGATGGGGGCGATGAAGTCATCCCTGATCGCCGTAGGAGGAGGAATGCATGCGGGCACACTGGGAGTCCATGCCGATCTTTTCGGCCCCGACTTCGCCTATCTTTGCGGAGGCGGTGTCTGCGGCCACCCCGACGGGGCCCGGGCCGGAGGTCAATCCATCCGGCAGTCCTGGGAGGCCTGGTCCCAGGGCATCCCCCTGGAAAAGTATCGAAAGAGCCACAAGGCCCTCGATCGCGCGCTAACGGCATTTGCAACTTACGTCTAGCACTCTCCGACAGGGGAACCTCTCCATTGCGTCAGCCGCAATGAAGGCGTTCCCCCCTTCGCTCGGGCCCCCGTCCGATCAGGACGGCAATCGACAGGGCCGCTCCTCCCGCAACGCTTGCAAGGGCGACCGCAAGATTTCCGCCTAAGTGGCTGGCCAATACTGCCTGAAGAGTAGCGTTTGCGGAGGCCAGAAGGTTTCCCGTCTGATAGACGACTCCAGGAAAGGCCCCCCTGATTTCTGGCGGGGATATCTCGTTCAGATAGACCGGTACAACTCCCCAGGCTCCCTGAACGGCGAACTGCATGAGGAAGGCCCCGCCGGCCAGAGCCACGATGCCGTCGGCTCCCGCCCAGAACGGCAAAACGGCAAGCGCAAGCAGGGCGGCCCAGAGAATGGCACGTCTTCTTCCCACCCTTTCTGACAGGCTTCCGAGAACGATCCCCCCCAGGATTGCCCCGAAGTTGTAGAAGACGGCAATCCCGCCCACGTCCCCAGGGGACAGATGATGGACGGACTCCAGAAATGTCGGGTAGAGATCCTGGGTCCCATGGCCAAGAAAATTGAAAGCGGTCATCAGCACCACAGCAAAAATGGCCACTCTCCAGTACCCTCTGACCAGCGTTCCCCAGTTTTTTGGCATAGGAGCCTTGCTAGAAAAGGCAGGCGATTCGGGAACTTTTTTCCGAATAAAAAAAACCAGCAGGGCCGGAAGAATTCCAAGCATCATGAGCCCTCTCCAGCCGCTGGCCGGATAGATGAAGGCGTAGGCCAGGGAGGCCAGAAGATATCCGGCCGGATATCCGGCCTGCAAAATGCCCGAAACAAAGCCGCGGCAGGTGACGGGTATGCTTTCCATGACCAGGGAAGACCCGGCCCCCCATTCACCTCCCATTGCGACGCCAAACAGCCCCCTGAGAACGAGGAATGACCCGATGGTCGGTGAGAGAGCCGACAAAAAACCGAAGAGGGGATAGAGCAGGACGACAACCATGAGTACCGGCCTTCTCCCGTACCGGTCAGCCAGGGATCCGAAGAGCAGGGCGCCCAGAGGCCGGGTGGCAAGTGTCAGGAAAATGGCTTCGGTGACCGTCGTCAGGCTTACCGAAAAAGTGCGGGAAACATCCCTCAGGACAAAGACGAGAAGAAAAAAGTCAAATGCATCGAGCGTCCACCCAAGGAACGCGGCCGCCACGATGTGGCGCTCGTGCTTGCCAAGTGATTTCCAGTCATCGATGAAAATCACGCAACCTCCCAGACAGTGAAGCTTGTTGGGCTTGTCATGACACTGCGAAACCCAGATGTGTCGAATGAAATCGGACAACTGAATAGGGAAACGTCGAATTGAGCCTGAGGAGGTATTAAGAGGCTAAATGGCTCCCCGGGCAGGGCTCGAACCTGCGACATGGTGATTAACAGTCACCCGCTCTGCCAACTGAGCTACCGGGGAACAAGGAGGAGTTTGATCAACGACGGTACATCTGCACTATTTTATTTTTTTCTTCATCCAAAATCAATCCTCCTTGGAGGAGGATTCGCTTACCGGAAAATCGTTGATGAAATATCGGCTCAGGTTGAGTCCCTGATTGGTGTAGTTTGAGCCCAGTCCCTGACCGTAGGGAATATCCGGCTCCCGTTCCATTCGCTCATATCTAAGCTTGAAGACCGGCTGCCCATCGACGATCCGAAAGGGAACATCGTGCGGCCTGACCTCCAGAACCCCTCGGGCCCCCTCCCCGGACAGGCCGAACCCCGGATCAAAGAAACCCGCGTAGTGCGTCCTGAGTTCCCCCGCCGCCGCATCGAAGGGAAGCATTTCGGCGGCCAGGTCCAGAGGAACGCGAATTTTGGCCCGAGATGCGAAAAGATAAAACTTTTCCGGTTCCAGAATCATCTCCCCCCGGGAGACTCCCCGAATCGGTTCCCAGAACTCGGATGCCCGCTGAGAATCGCCTGGTACCAGACTGAGGATGCCGGCATCAGGTCGGGCCCTGTAACCGACAATCGGCTCTCCCCGAAGGCGAACACCCAGATAAAGACCGCCGTCGACGATCCTGTCCCGGAAGCTTTGGGGAGGCGCGTCCTCCGAGAGATGGTAAAGGGAGGCCTGCCCATGTCGCTCGAGGATTTCAGAGTCGGAGAGGAATCTCCTTTCAGAGAAAAATCGCAACTGGCACAGGGCTAGTCCGGGACTAACCTTCAACGTGAAGGAGCGGGAGAATATCTCAAGGTATAGTTTCCCTCCATATCCCGGCGGAATATCGTCAAAACGGTCTCCTCTTTCCGTCAGGACCCGCGTAAAGACATCCAGCCTGCCGGTCGAGGATTTCGGATTGGCTTTCGCCGAAAGGTATGATGGCAGGCTCAGGGACTCGGCCAGGGGAACCAGATAGACGGCCCCTTTTTCAAGAAATGGAGAAGAGAGGATGTCGAAGGAATACAGGGCCAGATCAGGCAGAAGCTCGGAAACGGAAGCCTCGAGGGGAAGAAAACTCGACCGGAGGCGATAGGCGACCGCTCCGAGACGGAGGTCGAGCGACGCCGGCTGGATCTGGCGGACGCCCCACTCCCTCTCCGAACTGACAAAGCCTTCGGAAATAAGTCCACGTATCTGACAATCGCTCAGCGTTCCCAAGGCCACACATCTTTTTTATCAAGGTCTTTACTGATCGAATCCCAGAATGGCCCTTCCTGCCTGCCCCATCCATCCACGAAGACATGCTTTGACAGAGGTTGACGATAGGCCCATTCCTCCGTTTCCAGCATGGGTCTCTGGGGGAACTCCCGGACATAGCCGAGACAAAGAAGACCGATCGGCTTGACATGGTAGGGAAGATTCAGGATTCCCTGCACATCTTCCCGGCGAAAGATCGTCACCCAGCCCATTCCTATTCCCTCGGCCCGTGCGGCCAGCCACAGATTCATGATCGCGCAGGAAGCGCTGTAGACATCGGTATCCGGGTCGGATAGTCGCCCGAGGACAAAAGGGCCCTCCCGGGCCGGATCAATCGTAACCCCGATGAGAACGGGTGCATCGAGAATCGCCTCCACTTTAAGCGACAGAAATTTCTCGGAACGCGGAGACTCAAAGACAATGGCCGCCGCCTTTCTTTCCTTGTCGACAACCCTTTTAAGCTCTTGTCTGACGGCTGGATTTTCGATCAGTATGAAGTTCCAGGGCTGCATGAATCCGACCGACGGAGCATGATGGGCCGCCTTCAGGAGGCGTATCAGAACCTCTTCCGGAACCGGATCGGGAAGAAACTCCCTTCGAATGTCCCTGCGCGTGTAAATGGCATGATAAACCCCCCTCTTTTCAGCCTCGGGAAGGGAAAGATCCGGGTGCCCTTTTCGCTCAGTCGGATCGATCATAGGGGGCTCCGGTCTGCGGGTTTCGTAAAGGGGGCGGAGGGGACACCCGGCACTCGTCTGGATCGGTCATCCTTGCCAGATGGCCCATTCGTAAAAAGGGAAGGCCCGGAGTCTATTTCCATGGGTCCTGAAGCGGACAGACCGTTCATGTTTCCGATTGAATCCATCGAACAACGGTTGTGCTCTGCCTGCGAGGAAGGAGAAGCGTCGACATCCGGGTAGGAAAACAGCTTGTTCTCGTAATTTTTGAGAATGATGTTCTCTCCTTCTTTTCCGACAAGGTAGTCGTCCGGAAGAACGGGGATTTTCCCTCCCCCTCCGGGGGCGTCGATCACGAAATGAGGAATGGCCATCCCGGAAATATGGCCCTGCAGCTCCCGCATGATCGAAAGCCCCGTGGACAGGGGGGTCCGGAAGTGATTCGCACCTCTTGTAAGATCAGCCTGGTACAGGTAGTAGGGCTTGACGCGAATTCTGAGAAGCTGTTTGAAGAGCGTCGCAAGAACACCGGCGTCATCGTTGATCCCTTTCATGAGGACCGTCTGGCATCCGAGGGGAATGCCCGCGTCGGCGAGCAGGCTGCAGGCCCTGGAGGATTCCGGCGTAATTTCCCGTGGATGGTTGAAGTGCAGGTTCATATAAAGAGGATGATAGCGCTTGAGCATCTCGCAAAGCGCCGGTGTCACCCTCTGGGGGAGGGCGGACGGAACGCGCGTCCCGATGCGGATAATTTCAAGATGGGGAATGGAGCGCAGTCCCGAAAGGATTTCTTCCAGAAGTTCGTCCTTCAGCATGAGAGGATCTCCTCCCGAAAGAATGACGTCACGAACCTCGGGATGCTCCCTGATATAGGCAATGCCCTGCCGGATCTCCTCCCGTGTCACAACACCTTCAGGCTTCCCGACAAGTCTCTTTCGGGTGCAGTATCGGCAATAAATCGGACATTGGTTTGTGACAAGGAACAGGACACGGTCGGGATAGCGGTGGACAATGGAGGGAACCGGGCTGTCCTCGTCTTCCCCCAGTGGATCGAGAGGGCTCTCTCCGTCCATCCATTCCTCAGGGTCAGGCAGAACCTGAAGCCCGATCGGATCCTCTGGACGCTCTATCAAAGACTGATAGTAAGAATTGACCCTGATGGGGAAGAGCGTCTCCACATTTTCCGGACCGACCCCGTCCCGAACGAAAGACCAGTCCGGCGGCAAATCCTCGCTCCTTCGAATTCCCCCGACAAGCAGTTCCTGCCATTCATCCATCTTATCCTCGCTTCCCGGGTGCCGATGACCGGGCCTTTGCAAAAAACGCTGCACACTCACATTGAACCAGTATGTGGCCTGACGAACCCATCATGCCCGGAGCTTGAGAGATCCATGCCGGACCTGACAGGTGACAGGATAGAGTCGACCATTCCGTGAATCAGTTTTTTATCTTTGGGACAGGCGGTTGCAAGCACTCCGCCGTTAATGACCCTGTTCCCCGCGACAAAAAAATAGGGACAAACGCGCACACGATACCCCTCCTCCCGGGTTTGATACGACTGGAAGTCGAACCCCGAAAGGGAAAGGACGCTCGTCGACCGAAAGGGCTGCAGAACGTAAGGCCCCGTGTCAAAAGAAGTGAAGGCGTTCTGCAGCGCCTGACGCCAGGACTCTTCCGGAAGATCGTGTCCAACGACGACCCCCCGGCTTCCCCAGGCGAGAGGAGAGAAACCGGATGGCTTAATAATGAATCGACGCTCTTTCTGAGTCAACCCGAAAAGCCCTGAAAAGTCTCTCAGAAAACGGTCTCCGACCGGAACCGGGGGGGACAATGCAGCGGAAAATGGAATCGGAGAGGGATCAAGAATCCATGTCTGCGGAATGAGATGGTCCAGAAGGTCGACGGATTCGGAAGGCATTTCACGGGACCAGAGCGGGCGGAGGGACGGGTGGTGCCACAGGGCCATCCCGGCCTTTTCCTCCAGCCATGGCTTGAGAGGCGGGGTGATCTTGACCTTTCCACCTTTGGCAAAATAAAGCATCATTTCCGCCTTGGGTATGTGGGGAAGATCGAAAAGCTCAAAGAAACGATAAAGGATATTCAGCCTCATCGGTCCGGTCTTTGAATGGATGAATAGACCTTCCTCGTCAAAATGGAGCTCGCGGGGATGGACACAGACCGAGGGGAAATGGGCTTTCGAAAGCCCACTGGCCAGAAGACGCATTTCTCCCCTGTATTCTTCCGACTCTTCCGAGACGACAATCCCCAGGCAGGGATCCGGCTCCTGGGCCCGGATCATGGCCGCAAATCCATCGAGAATTCCCTCGGGGCCCCCGATTATCTCCCCCTGCCCGAGGTCCCGGTAGATCCTTGAAAGTGCCAGCAACAGGCCAGGGCCTCCAGGAACCGAATCCATTTCGGTGAGCACAGGTCCGTCCGGCGTGAGAAGCAGATCGGGCCTGATAACGCAGGGCAGGTCCTGCCGGAAGCGTTTGGAAAGGCCTAACGAAAGAAGCTCTGCAGGCTTTCCCCTGTCGAGCGTGTGCCTCACGAAATCCAGTCCGGGGGGAGCTTCCCGATAAATTTTATCCAGGGCCCGGTAAAAAGAGAGCAGGGAGTTGCCGAGGCGGTCAAGAAACTGGGGATCGATTCCGGGCAGTAAAACAGGGGAGGGGGAGATTCTGAATGTCCGGTCAAAAAGCCCCAGAGCCTTGAGAGTATAAAAAAAATTCCGGAACAAAAGATCCTCCAGTGATTAAGGGGGAGGTTTCGAACAAGGAAGGCTGGACATCGGGACTTTTTGGCCCGAACCCTGCCACTGTGATAGAATGAACAATGTTATCGAGAATGTGGCACAAGACTTTAGTTAATCATATCAGAACGATCGGCCTTCATGCTTCCACAATTCCGAAAGACAACCTCCGAAACAGGGAAACCGGAGAAGGGAACCGGGATCCAGCCCCGTTCCGTCCGGAACGAATTCAGATGAAGATATCCCCCCTCGAACTTCTTCTGCTGGAAATGGCCAGCGGATTCTATCTGGGAGCCTTTGTCCTCTACCTTCTCGAGGTTCTTCTCCCACGCCCCACCCGTGTTCCATGGGCACCGGTCACCGCGGGGGTCGGAGGGGTCCTCTTCCAGTCGCTTGCTATTTTCATCAGATTCGGGTTTCAGGGCCATGTCGCACTTCTCTCGCTGCGGGAAGCCCTTTCTTTTTTTTCATGGTCCCTCGTCCTCGCATTCCTTTATCTGGAACACCAGAAGAAGGCCAGAATCCTGGGCCTCTTCATTTTTGCCATCGCATTTCTTTCCACGCTCATGGTCATAGGGATCTCAGTCCACTCGCCTCTCTTTGCCGCAACGGCTCCCATCGGCTTTCTTCTGTCCCTTCACACCATCCTGATCGACCTGGGGCTCGCCTCCGCCGCCCTATCCTTCATCGTCGCACTCCTTTATCTCCTTCTGGATTTTTTTCTGCGGCGAAAGATCTTCAACCGATTTTTCAGCCGGATTCCGTCCCTTGAGACCCTCGACCAATTGAACACCAATTTCAGTGGGCTCGGTTTTGTTTTCTTGACCACCGGGCTGATTTTTGCCATGATCTGGTCATGGGAAAAATTTGGTACGACCATTCCGCATGCCTCGCAAGGAAGACTCGCTTTTCTTGGGGCTTTTTTGGTCTGGATCGCCTATGCGGCAACGGTCCTGCTCCGGTGGAGCCGGCGTTTTCGGGGAAAGCAGGCCGCGTACCTCTCCATTTCGGGATTTCTGATATTCGCGGCGACGATAGTCGCGCTGGCCTTATTTTCTAAGGGTTCGCACTTCATACTGTAGACTGTAGACGATCTTTGTCCGTCTCGGGAGGAGAACCGGGTGACTGCGGAGGTGGCATAGTGATCAAGATTACCCTCGCAGGGGTCAACCACAAGACGGCTCCGGTCGATGTCAGAGAAAGAATCGCCTATCCGAAAGAGCATCTGTCTCCGGCAGTCCGACTTCTGGCCCAGGAAGAAAACGTTCTCGAATGCCTGCTCCTGTCCACATGCAATCGCGTCGAGATTCTGACGATTACCTCAAACATTCATCCGGACCCGGAATTCTTCACCCGCTTTCTTTCGAAAACCCATCCAGCCCTCGCGTCGATCCCCCTGAGACCCCATCTCTACTACAAAACGGACAGCGAAGCCGTCGAGCACCTGTTTGAAGTGACCGCGAGCCTCGACTCCATGGTTGTCGGAGAACCGCAGATCACGGGACAGGTCAAGGAAGCGTTTGAAATCTGCCGGCAGGAAAACACCATCGGTCCCTATCTGAGCCAGATCTTCCAGCGGGCTGTCAGCACGGCGAAGCGGGTCCGCTCCGAAACGGCGATCAGCCACCTTCCTGTTTCGATCAGCTATGCCGCCTGCCAGCTGGCGCGAAAAATTTTCCAGGACATGTCAAACAAATCCGTTCTTCTCCTGGGAGGAGGAGAAATGGCTCAACTGACCGCCCGGCATATGAAAAAAATGGGTGTCCGCTCCTTGACCGTCATGACAAGGGATCCCGAAAAAGGAAAGGTTCTCGCCGCGGAATACGAGGCCGCATACGCCTCCATGGATACGCTCGAGGAAGCTATGGCCGATGCAGACATGGTGGTCTGTTCGACGGGTGCGGACACCTATCTCCTCACTGTTTCCGTCATGGAAAAGGCGATGGAACGCCGGGGCTACCGCCCGCTCTTCCTTATCGACATCGCCGTTCCCCGCAACATAGACCCTGACATATCCCGGCTCGCCAACACCTTCCTCTACAACATCGATGATCTGAAATCGGTGGTGGAGTCGAATCAGAGGGAGCGGGAGATGGAAACATACGCCGCCCGCGAAATAGTGCGTCAGGAACTTGCCCAATTCCAGAAATGGCGTTCTGATCGCTCGGCGGTCCCCCTCATCCAGGCCCTCCGACGCCATACCGAAAAACTCCAGCAATCAGAACTCGAGCGCTTTTCAAGAACACTCGACGTTCTTCCCGAAGAAACCAGAAAACAGGTTGTCATTCTGGCCCAATCTCTCGTCAACAAGATGCTGCATCCGACCTACCAGACCTTGAGAAATTCCTCGAATCTGGAAGAAGCCTGGGAATGGATTTCGCGCTGCTACGGACTTTCGCCGGAACTTCCATCACAGGAAGCTCCCCTTCAAAGAGACGAGTCCTCTTCAGCAGAAAAACAGTCCTCCGTTCTTGAGTCCCCGCAATCGAGCTTCCCGATCCCCGGCGAACAATCTTGCTAAAAGAATTTGAAGTGAATCCCTCTCCCATTCGAATCGGCACCCGGGGCTCCGAACTGGCCCTCTGGCAGGCGCGCCATGTGGCTCAGCTGATCGAGAAAAGCGCTGAAATGCCGAGCGAGCTCAAGATCATAAAGACTACCGGAGACATGATTCTCTCGGTCCCACTTTCCCAGGTCGGAGGAAAGGGACTTTTCGTGAAAGAGATCGAGGATGCCCTTCTTGAAGGCTCCATCGATCTGGCCGTTCACAGCATGAAGGATGTTCCCGCTTTTCTGCCGGAGGGGCTCATTCTTGGAGCCATCCTCTCCCGGGAAGATCCAAGGGACGCATTCGTTTCCGTCCTTCATCCCTCCCTGGAATCCCTTCCTCCAGGATCCCGCATCGGGACCTCGTCGCTGCGACGCATCGCGCAACTGCGACACTTTCGCTCTGACCTCGAGTTCGTGTCTCTCCGGGGAAATGTCGGAACGCGCCTCAGGAAGATGGAAGAAGGACAGGTCGATGCCATCATTCTCGCCGCGGCGGGATTGATCAGACTGGGCTATACCGACAGAATCCGGCAGTTTCTTCCGACCGGACTTTCCCTGCCGGCCGTGGGGCAAGGAGCTCTGGGGCTGGAATATCGGGAGAAAGACCGGCGGATCGGAAACATTCTTGCACGGATCGCGGATCGGGAGACGACTCTCTGCGTCCAGGCGGAAAGAGGCGTCCTTGCGGCCCTCAATGGCGGTTGCCAGCTTCCTCTGGCCGCACATGGCCGCCTCCTCCCGGATGGACTGATCGAAATCGTTGCCAGAGTCCTCGACCCCGAAGGAACCACCCTACTTGAAGAATCCATCACTGGCGAGGCCATCCACGCAGAAAATCTGGGGAAGGAAGCAGGAAAGAGGCTTCTCGACCGCGGCGGCAAGGCCTTGCTGGATGCCGTCATTCCTCACTGAGGTCCTCTTGCTGACAAATTTTCTCTCTTGAAGACCTGAAATTCCTCCCGCATAATGGAAATAGTGACGTCAGATGACTTTTTCACGCCCCATGGCCTGAATTTGCGAGGAGTTCGCACACCTTGTCCCGGGATACACTGAATAAACAGTTTGGAATGATTCTCCCACGCGTCCATCTTGTCGGGGCCGGCCCGGGAGATCCGGGTCTGATTTCTAGAAAAGGGGCCCATCTCCTCGGAACTGCGGACGTGGTTCTTTACGACCATCTCGTTTCCCTCGAGCTTCTCGACCTCGCCCCCCCGCACGCATTGAGGATCGATGTGGGAAAGATCCGGAATCATCCCCGGATGTCCCAGTCGGAAATTGAAGCCATCATGATCGACCATGCCCGCAAGGGAAAAACGGTGGTTCGTCTCAAGGGGGGTGATCCCTTTGTCTTCGGACGGGGAGGAGAGGAGGCACAGGCGCTCAAAAATGCCGGCATTCCCTTCTCGGTTGTCCCCGGGATCTCCTCCACCATTGCTGTTCCAGCTTACGCCGGTGTGCCGGTCACCCACAGGGATCACAACTCGAGACTCATCATTCTGACGGCTCACGACAACCCCGAAAAATGGACCGTCCAGGATGTCGCGGCTCTTACAAGCCCCAATCAGACGATTGTGGTTCTGATGGGAGTCCTTTTCATGAAGCAGCTTGCGAAAAGACTTCTTCAGGCAGGACTTTCAGAAACAACTCCCGTTCTTTTGGTCCGATGGGGAACGACCCCGGATCAGCAATCCTTCGAGACTACCCTGGGAGACCTGTCCAGATTTCTCGACCGAACCCCCCTGACACCGCCAGTGACTCTTCTGATCGGCGGAGTGGTCGCGCTCCGTCCCGAGATCGCATGGATTCAACGCCTTCCCCTTTTCGGAAAGAGAATTCTCCTGACCCGGGAACGGGAAAGCTCGACCGAGCTTATGGCCATACTTGAAGGATTGGGGGCGACGGTTATATCCTGTCCGACCATTTCCGTGGTTCCGGAGTCAACCGCAAATGCCGAATCGTCGCTTCTCGGCCTGGCCGGGTTTTCCTGGCTTGTTTTTTTGAGCCCGAACGGGGTGCGGCACTTTCTCCGAAAACTCTGCGAAAAAAAAATTGACCTCCGTTCGCTTGCGGGCATCCGGTTCTTTTCCATGGGACCGGCCACCACCGAGGCCCTCGAAATGGCCGGACTTTTTCCGGACTCCACTCCGGAAAGCTCCCATGGCCAGGGGGTCATCGACACCTTCGCCTCTTTTCCGGAGCCTCACAACGAAAGCGTGCTCATCATCCGGGGAGACAAGGGGACCGGGCTGATACCGGAAGGACTCCGGAAACTCGGATTCTCCGTGGAGACGATCGGGATTTACGCAAATCACCTTCCATCCCTTCCCGATTACAAAAGAGAGAGACTGGAGTCCCTTCTGAACCAGGGAGCCATCGATCTCGTCATTCATTACAGTCCTTCGGCTGTCCAGGGGCTTCTGAAACTTTTTCCGGACCATCATTCGAAAATTCTCACCATTCCCGCACTCGCAATCGGACCCACAACCGCAGGCGCCCTCTCGGAAGCCCACGTCCAACGGATCATCGAGTCCAAGACCCCGACGGCAAAGGGCATCATTGAATCCGCACTGGATTTCCTTTCCCCGATAGGGAATAATTCTGGCATCGCAGAGAACCCCAAGGGGGAGTCCCCCTCCCACGGGAATAATCCCTTTGATTCCGAGGAGCGCGTAACCACGTGAGCCATCCCCTAGAACGTCCGAGGCGACTCAGAAATTCGGCCACCATCAGAAATCTTGTGCGCGAAGTGGATCTCTCTCCCGAGCACATGATTCTTCCTCTCTTCGTGACCTTCGGCCACAACCGCAAGGAGCCGATTTCATCGATGCCGGGAGTCTACCGTTATTCCCTGGACAGACTTCCCGAAGCCCTTGAGGAGGCCTGGACGGCGGGGATCCGGTCCGTCCTTCTTTTCGGAATTCCCGAAAGAAAGGACGAAAACGGATCGGAGGCCCTGAATCCGGACGGACCGGTGCCGCAGGCCATCGGACTCATCCGCGCAACTTATCCCGACTTTGTCGTCATGACGGATATATGCATCGACGAATACACGACGCATGGACACTGCGGCCTCGTCTGCGGAGAAAGGATCGAGAACGACCCCACCCTTGACGTTCTTTCAGCCATGGCTCTTCTCCATGCCCAGGCGGGGGCCGACATCGTCGCCCCCTCGGACATGATGGACGGAAGGGTTCTCGCCATTCGTACAACGCTCGACCGGAATGCCTTTTCCGATACCCTCATTCTGTCCTACGCCGTGAAGTACGCATCCGGACTTTATGGCCCCTTCCGGGATGCCATGATGTCGGGTCCACAGTTCGGAGACCGCGCCTCTTACCAGATGGATTACCGGGGCATCAAGGATGCCCTCAGGGAAGCCCGTCTCGATGCAGAGGAAGGAGCCGACATCCTGATGGTCAAGCCGGCCTTGGCCTACCTTGACATCATTGCCAGGGTGGCAGGATCCTCGGACCTGCCGATCGCCGCCTACCAGGTGAGCGGGGAATACGCCATGATCTGCGCGGCGGGACAGAATGGCTGGATCGACCAGGACAGGGTGATGATCGAATCGCTCACGGCCATCCGCCGGGCGGGGGCCCAGATGATCGTCACCTATTTCGCCGTTCCGGCTGCCAAGCTCCTTCAACGCCGGCCATGAAAACTTTCAGGGGAACACGGGAATCCCTGCGCAATCTCATTCCACCGGGTCCCCACGCCATCACCATCGGAAACTTTGACGGCGTTCATGCAGGTCACCAGTTTCTCCTGAAACAGCTAATGGATAACGCCCGAACAAGACATGTTCCGGCCCTCCTTTTGACCTTTGATCCCCATCCACTCTTTTTCCTGTCGCCGGAATCCCCTTTCCGCATGATCATGTCTCCGGAACAAAAAGAAAAAGTCCTGGCTGATCTCGGACTGGACATCCTGGCCATCCTGACCTTCGACAAGTCCATCCAGATGCTCTCCCCCGAAGAATTCGCCCTTTCCATACTCTGGGACCTTTTTCATCCCGTTCTCCTCATCGTCGGAGAGGGATTCCGGTTCGGCCACGGCCGTACGGGCTCCATCGACGACCTGTCCCGGATTCTTTCCCCGCTCGGAGTGACCGTCTCCGCCGTTCCCCCTTATGCGGACATGGGAGGACGGGTCTCTAGCTCCCGAATCCGCAAAGCCATCGACCACGGAGAGATCGCAGAGGCCAACCGGCTTCTGACCCGCCCCATCGAGGTGTCGGGTCCCGTTTCCGAGGGCGAAAAAAGGGGTCGTGATCTCGGATTCCCCACACTGAACCTGATTCCCCCAGACCACCGCCTCATCCCACCCCCTGGCGTATATGCCACACGGACCCTGATTGGAGGACGATTTCTCGACGGGGCCACCTACATAGGAACAAAACCCACTTTCGGGACCCACCGCCCCGTGGTCGAAACCCATCTCTTCAATTTCGACAAAAACTGTTACGGCGAGTGGCATACAGTGCTCTTCTTTAACAGAATCCGGGGAGAGCGATCCTTCGCCAGCGTCGAGGCTCTCAAGCTCCAGATCGCGGCGGATGTCGATAAAGCGAGGAAGCTTCTCCATGATCAACCTTTCACCGGATCCCCTCGCCCCCTTTGAGACAGGAATCCGGGACTTTCTTTTACGCCACAGCCTTCTGACCGGGAACGACTCCCCTCCCCGCTTCACGGAATGGGCCGTGGCCGTATCCGGAGGAGGAGACTCGGTCCTTCTTTGCCAGATTCTGAGCCGGCTCGCCCCGCAGTCAGTCAGAACCACCCTCCTTCACTTCAACCATCACACCGACCGGGACAGGAACGCGGAGGATCTCTCTTTCGTAAGAAGCCTGGCTGAAAGGATGGGATTTCGCTTCCACTCCGGAGAGTCCTCCTCATCCGACCTCTCCCGCCCGGAACTCTCCGAAACAGTCTTGCGTCAGGAGCGGCACGCATTTTTCGATGGATTTCTCTTGGCCCATCCTCATGCGGCCCTCTTTCTCGGACATCAGCTGGACGACCGGATCGAAACGATCCTCGCCAACCTTTTCAGGGGGGGCGGACCGAGATCCCTGATCGGAATCGCACCGGAAAGCCGCGGGAGAATCTTCCGTCCCCTGCTTGCGTTCGACCGTCAGGAAATACGGCTGGCACTGGAAGGGGCCGGGATACCCTACCGGGAGGATCCGGCAAACACGGATCCAAAACATCTCAGAAACCGGATACGCCTGACGCTTCGGAAAGAGATCGACCGGTTTTTTCCCCCGGAGGGCACACGCCACCTCGGCCATCTGGCCTCGCTCATGGAGCGGGAAACATCCCTTCCCACGATTTCCCCACCTCTTCTCTGCGAGGATGAATATCCCGGCCACATCCGGTTTTCCCTTTTTCTGTACCACTCGATGCGCCCGTCCGCCCAGGGATTTTTTCTCCGTTCTCTTCTCAATCGGCAAAGCCTTCACGGCTTGCCGATCCCGCACGAAAGGAATCTGCTGCGTTCTCTCGAACAGAGCGACCCGGAGAAGCCTCTCCGTAATTTCCCCCTGGGCAAGGGATGGGTTCTGAGTCTTGTCTTCGGAAGAGCGGATCTGGTATACAAGTACCCTGAAACGGAAAAATGGCGATACGATTTAAGCCCTTCGATTCTGCCGGAAGGTTCGACAACCCTGACGATTTTCCCACCACGCGGCGGAGTTCTGATCGTGGACCGGAAACCGGTGGAGAGAGTGCCGGACCCGCACCGGACCCGGCCTGGCGCAAGAACCTTCGTCTCCATTCCTGCCGTCACGGATACTGGGTCATCACTTTTTTTCCGTTACTGGGATTCGGGTCAGCGGGTCTTTCCTGGGGAGGATGACAATGCCCCGCCCACCGTTTCTGCCTTATGGAAGGATCGACCGATGACCACCTACAGAAAGTTCATTCTCCCAGTGCTTTGCAGGGGCTCGCTGGCCATCTGGATCCCGGGAATCCTCGACAGAACAGGCTGCCTGCCGGAAACCGGCTCAGGGACGGAAGTCGCATTAACCTATCAGTCGCGGGAGAGATCCGAGTGGAAAAAATTTTTGGAAGACCCCTGATTACCCAGGAAGAAATTGTCCACCGGATTCGAGAGCTCGGCCTGAGGATAACCCGGGACTATGAAGGGAAGAATCTGGTTCTGATCGGAATCCTGAAGGGAGCCTTCGCCTTTACCGCCGATCTTGCGCGATCGATCGGCATTCCCGCCCAGATCGACTTCATGATGACATCCTCCGCTCCTTCTGCGGACGGAACAGGGACGACCAGACTTCTGTCAGAGCCATCCCTAAACCTGAGGGGGACCGATGTGCTGGTGATCGAGGATATCGTCGACTCCGGAAAAACCGCCACGCTCATCATGGATGTCCTCTCCCGGCACCATCCCGAAAGCGTCCGTTTTTGCGCACTTCTCGACAAGACAGGAGGCAGGGAAGTCTCATTTTCACCGGACTATACCGGATTTTCCATTCCGAACCGTTTCGTCATCGGTTACGGGCTTGATTACAAGAACAAGTACCGGACTCTCCCCTTCATCGCCGTCCTCGATCAGACATCCTGATCCCAGGGTCCGAGGAACCCTTTCTCCTTGCCGGATTTTTCACAAAATCCGATTGAAGAGGGGTAGGCTCCATGCTAGAATCAGAAATCGCACCCCTTGAAGGAGGAATCTGTTGATGAAGCCGTTCTACAAGAATCTTGCCCTCTGGTTGATCATCGGAATCGTCGTTTTTCTTGTCTTTGACATGTTTCAGTTCCGCCAGCCCACATCCCAGAACCTGATCTACTCGGATTTCATTTCAAAGCTTGAAATGAACCAGATCAGCGAAGTGACAATCAAGCGGAACCATATCAATGGCGTGATGAAGGACGGATCCCATTTCCAAACCTATGCCGCCAACGATCCGCATCTCGTCGAGGAGCTTCAGAAGCGCAATGTCAGGATCATCGCCATTCCTCCCGGCGAGAGCCCCTGGTACATGAGCCTCCTCATCTCCTGGGGACCGATCATCGTCCTCGTCCTTCTCTGGGTCTTTTTCATGCGGCAGATGCAGACCGGGGGAAACAAGGCCATGTCCTTCGGAAAATCCAGGGCCAAGATGATGACCGAGGACAAGAAGAAGATTACCTTTGCGGACGTTGCAGGTGTCGACGAGGCGAAAGAAGAGGTTTTCGAGATCGTCGAATTCCTCAAGGATCCCTCCAAGTTCCAGAGGCTGGGTGGACATATTCCCAAAGGCGTGCTCGTCGTCGGTCCTCCCGGGACCGGCAAGACCCTGCTCGCCAAGGCGATCGCGGGGGAGGCCGATGTCCCCTTCTTTCATATCAGCGGCTCGGACTTCGTTGAAATGTTCGTCGGAGTCGGTGCTTCCCGCGTCCGGGATCTTTTCGAACAGGGAAAGAAAAATGCCCCCTGCATCATTTTCATCGACGAAATCGATGCCGTTGGACGCCACCGGGGCGCTGGCCTCGGAGGGGGCCACGACGAACGCGAACAGACCCTGAACCAACTCCTCGTCGAGATGGACGGGTTCGAAAGCAATGAGGGGGTCATCCTGATCGCCGCGACCAACAGGCCGGACGTTCTCGACCCGGCGCTCCTCCGCCCCGGACGCTTCGATCGACAGATTATTGTCGGGAAACCCGACCTCAAGGGCCGGATCAAGATCCTCGAAGTCCACACGAAAAAGATCCCGCTCGACTCCTCCGTCAACCTTGAGACGGTCGCCCGTGGGACCCCCGGCTTTTCAGGAGCCGACCTTGCGAACCTGGTCAACGAAGCGGCGCTCCTGGCCGCCCGCCGCGATAAAAAAGTCGTGGAAATGAGCGAGTTCGAAGATGCCAAGGACAAGGTCCTCATGGGGGTCGAACGCAAATCCATCCTCATCACCGAGGACGAAAAGCGCGTGACAGCCTTTCATGAAGCCGGCCATACGCTTGTTGCGAAACTCCTTCCGGGAACGGACCCTGTTCACAAGGTCTCGATCATCCCCAGGGGCCGGGCGCTCGGCGTCACACAGCAGCTTCCCACCGACGATCGGTACACCTATGGGAAGGACTTTCTGCTGAACAACATCGCCATTCTCATGGGAGGCCGGGTCGCGGAAGAGCTCGTGACGAAATCCATCACGACTGGAGCCGGAAACGATATTGAACGGGCCACCGATCTGGCGAGAAAAATGGTTTGCGAATGGGGGATGAGTGACAAGCTCGGCCCCATCACCTTCGCCCAGAAAAACGACGAAATATTTCTGGGGCGGGAGATGTTTCAGCGCAGGGATTACAGCGAATCAACCGCGATCGATATCGATCGCGAGGTGAGCGGTATCATTTTCGATGCCTATGCCAAAGCTAAAAGCCTGATATCCACCCATTTGAAGGCGCTGCACAGCATCGCGGAAGCTCTCCTGGAAAAGGAAACGCTCGATTCTCCCCAGATCGACGCCCTCATCCAGGCGGCCAATGCCACGGGCTGACCTCCGGGAACTTCTTAGAAACGCGAGAAGGGAGGGGCGTCTCCCGCTCATCATGGGGGTCATCAACATGACCCCCGATTCTTTTTCGGGGGACGGTCTCTTGTCCGGGAATTTCTCCCTGAGGGATCGGGCATTCCGATTGATCGAGGCGGGAGCCCAGATCCTCGACATAGGGGCCGAATCCACCCGACCCGGTTCCCGTTTCATCTCCCAGGAGGAGGAACGATCCCGACTCTTTCCTGCCATCGAAGCCCTGGAAGGGATTCCGGTCCCTCTTTCCATCGATACGCGTCGTCCCGAGATTTTTCGCGAGGCCATCCCATACGGGGCCACCCTTATCAACGATATCGGAGGCCTCAGAGATCCGGGCTTTTCCGCCATCCTTCGGGCCAATCCGGAGATCATGGCCGTTGTCATGCACATGAAGGGAACCCCCGAAACGATGCAGAACGCGCCCTTCTACAAGGATGTCTTGACCGATGTTCGGGATTTTTTTTCGGAGCGGGCATCCAGCCTGGAACAATCCGGAATCGCGCGGGACCGCCTTATCTTCGATCCTGGTCTGGGGTTTGGAAAAACGGCCGAAGACAACTTCACCCTTCTTCGACACATGGACTCCCTTTCCGGAAAGGAACTCCTTCTGATAGCCCCGTCCAGAAAGCGATTCCTGGACGATGCGGCGCATCCCCTTTCCCCGGAGGAACGAGACATCCCTACGGCCGCCGTCATGGCCTGGTGCACCCTCCATGGGGCCTCGCTGTTCAGGACCCACCGTCCCGATATCGCCTTCCAGGTCCGTCGCGTTCTCCAGTCCATCCAAGGGAGCGGCGGTGGATAAACTGACCTCCTGGAGCCTCTGGAGGAATATCCTCGACATTCTGGCCGTCTGGTTCATCTTTTACCAGATTCTTCTTCTCATCAGGGGAACCCGCGCCTTCCAGATGGTCATCGGGGTCCTGGTCTTCCTGCTGGTTTTTTTCGTTTCAGGATGGCTCAAGCTCTATACTCTCAACTGGCTGATCACCAGTTTCTGGTCACAGATCGTCCTGGCACTGTTGATCCTCTTCCAGCCTGAAATCCGCAAGGCTCTGGCCCGGGTCGGGAAAAGCCCTCTCTTGCTGGGTATCCCTCTGGGCGACTCCTCGCTCGACATCGAAGAACTCGTGAAGGCCCTCCAGAGTCTCAGTCGCCGCGGCATCGGGGGGATCATCGTCCTCGAGAGGAACACCGACCTTTCCGAGATCGTCGAGGTCGGAGTTCCCCTCGATGCCATCATTTCCAACGAACTTCTTGTCAGCCTCTTTCTCCCCTACTCTCCCATTCACGACGGGGCCGCCATCATCCGCAAGAACAGAATCTCGACGGCGGGCTGCTTTTTGCCGATATCCCTCTCTTCCGATCTCTCCCGGCAATACGGAACCCGCCATCGGGCGGCCATCGGCATTACTGAGGAGACCGATGCCGTCGCCCTCGTCGTTTCCGAGGAAACTTCCCAGATCTCCCTTGTCGTCGCAGGACGCGTCACACCGCAGACGGACATGATCCTTCTGCGACAGACTCTCACACGACTTTTCCGGAAAGAAGCCCGACTCCCCAAAAACCGGAGAATGCAATCCCTGCGAAAACGCTTCTATTCGTCGATCTCCCTCATCCCCGGACTTTCTGAATTCATGAAGTCCGTCAGACCCTCATCGAGGAACCGACCGTGATCCGATGGGACTCTTTTCGGCGATCCCTTGAGAGGAACCTTCCTCTCAAGATCCTGGCATTGGTCCTGTCGCTGGCACTCTGGTTCCACATCAGCAGGCCAGGTCGGGAATATTTTTCACTGACCGTCCCCGTCACCGTCGTCAAGCTCCCGCCGCATCTCGAGCTGCTAAAATCCCTTCCGGACCGCGTCACACTCACTCTGGAGGGACCGCCAGGCTTCGGAGGACAGATTCACCCGGAAAACCTTTCGATCATCCTTGATGGCCGTTCTCTGGGTCCGGGCCTCAGGACCCTTCGTCTCGACAGGGCAACCCTGTCCCTTCCCACGGGGGTTTCCGTCGTCCGCTTCGTCCCTGAAAAGGTGTCACTCGAACTTATGCCTCTTTCCCGGAAGATGATCCGCATCTTGCCGCTTTTCATCGGGGAAACCCGCCACAGGATTGCTCCGCTTCGGGTTCGGTTGATTCCTGATCATGCCCTGATCGAAGGGGACAAGGCCGAACTGGCCTCCATTCATTTTCTGAAAACCCGCCCGATCGAGCTTTCTCTTCTCTCCGGAAATCATCCTCAGACCTTCAGCGTCCCAATCGCCATTCCCGACAATGCCCATATCAGGCTTCTTACTCCGTTGAGCGTCTCCATCGAGATCACCCATACCGGCCCGCTTGCTCCGACGAAAGAACGATAGCCTTTTAGCCTTTGGCCTCGAGGGAATTTCTGTTATGATTGCAAAAATCAGACCATGAAAGAGGGAGGGAGCATGGGCAAGGGACATCACAGACTCTTCGGAACCGACGGAATCCGGGGACGCGCCAACGTTCATCCGATTACAGGGGAAATGGCATACCGTCTCGGACGGGCGGCGGCCCATCTCTTTGTCCGTGCGGGAGAAGAACACCATATCGTCATCGGAAAAGACACGCGGATCTCGGGTTACATGCTGGAGATGGCGCTAACCTCCGGGATCACCTCGATGGGCGTCAATGTCATCCTGGTCGGTCCCTTCACCACCCCCGGCATTGCCTTTTTGACCAGAAGCCTCCGCGCCGATGCGGGAATCATGATATCGGCATCACACAATCCCTACGACGACAACGGAATCAAGTTTTTCTCCTCTGAAGGACTGAAGCTTCCGGACGAACTCGAAGACCGGATCGAGCGTCTCGTGACCGATCCGGAGATCGACCACATTCGCCCGACCGGAGCTCTGATCGGCAAGGTCTCCCGACTTTCCGGGGCGGAGGGGCGCTACGTCGAATTCGTCAAGAACACCCTCCCCCGAAAACAGAAGTTCGAGGGAGTCCGGATCGTGGCCGACATGGCGAACGGCGGGGCCTACAAGGTCGCCCCGATGGCGCTCAGAGAACTTGGAGCCGAGGTCATCACGATGGCCGACACTCCGGACGGCGTGAACATCAACGACAATTGCGGAGCCCTCTATCCCGAGAACCTGGCCAAAAGGGTGGTCGAGACGGGATCCGACCTCGGAGTGGCGCTCGACGGGGATGCCGACCGGGCGGTCTTCGTGACGAGCACCGGCAAGATCCTTGACGGTGACAGGATCATGGCGATCGTCGCCCCTTTCCTGAAGAGGGAAGGACGTCTCCCCGGAGACACGCTCGTCACGACTGTCATGAGCAACCTGGCCCTTGATGAATCCATGAAAAGCCATGGAATCAATCTGCGAAAAACCCAGGTCGGAGACCGGTATATTCTCGAGGAACTGGACCGGCTCGCGCTTTCCTTCGGGGGCGAGCAATCCGGGCATATCATTTTCAGGGACTTTCACTCGACCGGAGACGGGCTCCTCACCACCCTTCAGCTCCTCTCCATTCTTTCCCTTGACGGGGTTTCTCTCGATGACGCCGCCCGCATCATGGAGCCCTATCCCCAAATGCTCAAGACAATCCCCGTCCCCTCCAAGCCCCCGATCGACACCCTCCCCTTTCTCGCCAAAACAAAGGCCGAGGTGGACAGGGAGCTTTCGGAGGGACACGGACGCCTTCTTCTCCGGTATTCAGGAACGGAAATGGCCATCCGCATCATGCTGGAAGGGCCGGATACAAAAAAGCTCGAGCGCATGATGGAGTCCCTGGAGGAGGCCGTCACACGGGATTTCGCCAAGATCTCTCCGCACCACTGAAAATCGTCCCGCCCGAGCCTTGACGATACGAGACTGTTTTCCCGCTTCTGTCGCGACCACGGCGGGCCTTTTCCTTTCCGCCTTCTTCCCGTTTTTTCCTGTCTCGACGCTTTTCCTGCTCGGGGTCCTCTTTTTCCTCCTGATGCTCTCGAATCTTTCCTCATCCTCAGGGCTCCTCGCCCTTTTTCTGTCCGGAAGCTTTCTGGGCGGCATCTTCATCCTGTCTCCGGCCACCCCATCCCCACACGAACGAAGGCCACGGCTCATCGAGACGTGTCTTGACGCCATACCCGACCCGGCCAAAGGAGGGGTATGGGTCGCCGGGATCGCGCAAGCCCTGCCAGGATCCGGATCAGAACGCATTCGCATCTTCATTCCGGAGGGCCGTCTGCCGCTCGATCCGCTCGTCCGGGGAGACTGTCTGGCGGGAGAGGTGACTCCTTTGCGGCTTCCTCCCGATGGCTTTCCCGTAGCCCACGCAAGCGGCGCCTACCGGATCGATGAGGCAAGCCCTCTCACGTTCTATCCGGGAACCTCTCCCGCCAGCCGATTCTTCCGGAAAATCGCGGCTCTGTCGGAAAACCTTTCCCTCTCCCTCAGAGACGACTACCCCGCCGACACGGCCGGTCTCCTCGCGGCCCTCGTACTTTCGGACACCCGGTTCCTTTCACCAGACTCCCTGTCGGATTTCCGGAAAGCGGGGGTTTCCCATCTCCTGTCCGTTTCGGGGGAACACATGACGCTCCTGGCACTCTTCCTGGGAGGCGCTTTTCTGCTGATCCTCCGGATCCTGCCGCTCACCCTTCTCCGGACCCTCTCGGTCCGATTTCCCCTATCGCGGCTTCTCCTTGTCCCGACGCTTCCCCTCCTGGGACTCTACACCGTGATGATCGGTCTCCCGCCCGCCGCTGTCCGGGCATTTCTCGCCTTCGGGCTCCTGGCCGTCCTGAAGATAGTCTTTGTCGACCTTTCCTTCCCGGAGATACTGGGCCTTTCCACCATCATCATGCTGGCCTTCATGCCCTCCCTGGCCCGCTCCCTGTCCTTTATCCTGTCCCTCCTGGCCCTTTGGGCACTGATCCTGAGGCAGAGCCCGCTGGCGGAAAAAAACAAAAATGGGAAAGGATTCGATTCCCCTCTTCAATCCTTTCGCTCCGGGATCCTGATCACGCTCTTCACCACCCCGCTCCTGGCCCTTGTCTTCAGGACCGCAAGTCCTGCCGGGATCGTGGCCAATCCCGTCCTCGTCCCGATCGCGGGGGACCTGCTCCTTCCCCTGGGTTTTTTCGATCTTTTCCTGAGAATGCTCCTCCCCCATACTCCCTGGGTTCTTGTTCTGCTGACCGGAGCCCTCTCCCATGCCGTCCTCGGCCTGGCCGCCGGCTTCGCCTCCCTTCCCGGAAGCGCCCTGACGCTTCCCAGGGCAAACCCGCTTCTGGTCCTCTTGTTCTATCTTGCGATCTTTCTTCTGATGATTTCCTCCCGACCATCCATTCGGCGCTCCGCGCCTCTCCTCCTTTTCCTTTTTTGCGCCGCTCTCCTGATTCCCGGATCCCCTGAAAAAAAAGACCCCGCCTTGGCCCTTTCGACGACCTCCTCCGGGCCTCCCCGATACCGGCCCGAACGGGAGAGGGAGAACCTGACCCGTCTCCTCGGGGCGCACTTCAAAGACAAAATTCTTCGGGAAGAGGTACAATAAGGACATCCGGATCCTGAGTATTAATCCATCATCCAATGGAGGGCGCGGCCATGACCAGCGGGAAACCCCGAAAGAAAGACATCGATGTCCAGGACGACATGACACTTGAAACCATGAAGAAAAAAGCGTGTCCTGTGTGCGGGAAGCCGATGCGCTGGCTGGACGGGGATTTCATATGCGTGGCCTGCAACGGCGGAGAGTATGGTCCTGAGGAGGGCTAAGGGATCTAGAGTCTCAGGGAATGTCCGCAGACGATCCCTTCGAAGAAGGCCGGATCGATGATCCGGATGATTCCTTTTCGGGATAGGTCCAGCTTTCCGGACTTCTCCCACATGCGGGTGACACGGATGGCTGTCTCAACGGTTGTCAGACACATCTGGGCCAGCACGGTTCGCGTGATGGCGATCGAATCCCTGTAAGCCTTCGTGCCCGCGTCGGAGGGCGCGGAGTCGGGGCTCCTTCCCGAAAGCGCCACGAGCGCCTGGGAGAGACGGACCTCGATCGGCATGTGGGCATAAAGAAGGCGGGATTGGTACATTCTGAATCGCTCTCCAAGTTCGGTGTTGACCTCCCGCCGAAGCTCCCTGTCCCTTTCGAGGGCGAGGTGGAGATTTTTCTTGGCGTACCCGACGGCCTTCGACGGACAGTCGGCGATCGCTCCGGCCGGGTACGGGAAGTCGAAGATGACGGCAAACCCCGCAACAAAATCCCCGGGAAGAAGCCTCTCCAGAACGAGGGGGGTCCCGAAAGGGCTTTCCTTGACGAAGAGGATCCGTCCTTCCTTCACGACATAGAAGTAGTCTGAAGAATCGCCCTGCAGGAACAGACTTTCTCCCTTCCGCCGGAGCTCGACCTCCCGGTCAGGCCTTGTCGCGTTCATCCAGTCCCGGAACACTGGCATGTGAGACGGGCTCATTCCCAGACCCTGGGGAAGAGGAGCGAGGCGAGGAGACTTCCGAGACTGATGAGAAAAGCCGACAGGAGAGCGGCGGAAAAAGTCCTTATATCGAAGCCGGGAACCACCGCCGAAACGGCCCAGAGGAGGAGGGCGTTCAGGACGAAGATGAAGAGACCCAGTGTCAGGAGGGTGATCGGAAGGGTCAGAATGACCAGGAGCGGCCGAACCAGTATGTTGATGAATCCAAGAACGACCGCGACGGCGATGGCGGTCGGGAACCCCCGGATTTCCACTCCCCGCACCATGCGCGAAACGGCGAAGATGATCAGGGCATTCACAAGGAGCCGGAGAAGAATCGTGAGCATGTCTTTCCGCCTTTTCCTCTGGATCCGGTCGATGTCCTTGCCAGAGGACCCCGGATAGTCTATCGTTTTTCCGTTGAGCATTTGCTTCATGATACCAAATATTGGACCTCAGGGGAGCAACGGTGATTAGGAGGAGAATCGTCCGTCTTCGGGAATGGTTCGAGCGGCGCATCCGAGGGACACCCGGCGGTTCATGGTTCTTCCCCCACGCCCTGCTGGCTCTCGTCGTGGGCCTTTACGGGTTCAAGAACGTTCTCCCCCTCCTCGACCAGATCCGAGTCATCCAGACTCACCTGCGGCACTTCGGCCCCGCCCAGGACTTCGCCCATCTCCCGGTCGTCTTTCATATCCCAGGTGGTGTCCCCCAGACGATCATCGGCCTTGTCCAGCTTCTCATGTCCGTGGGCCTGTTTCTCCGCTCCCGGTTCGCATGGGTGATCACCGTCCTCCTGATGGCCATCTCTCTTGTGGTGGTCCTGAGGCAAAGCCCTCTCCCCGTCCTCACGCTCGGACTCATCCTCCTTTTGCTGACGGGACTTCTTCTCGCCAGGAAGTCCTTCGACCAGTCCACCGTCTCCACCGGGTCCTTCTTTTCCCTTCTCAGCATCCTCCTGCTCATGGGATACGGAATCTTCGGCTCCTTCATCCTGGGCAAGGGATTCACGCCCCCCATCACCTCCCTGGTCACCGCCTTCTACTTTGCCGTAATCACAATGGCGACAGTGGGATACGGGGATATCGTTCCAACGACGGACGACGCCCGGCTTTTCGTCGTGAGCCTGGTCATTTTCGGCATCACCGTCTTCAGCGCCTCCATTTCATCCGTCCTCATCCCCCTTATCAACGAGCGCCTGAAAAAGGTCCTCATCCCGGAGAAACGGAAAATGCCACGAAAGGACCACTACATTCTGGTCGGAACCGGAAGTCTGGCCCGCCATGTCTTCCTGGAGCTCTCCTCCCGCAATCTTCCCGTCACGCTCATCGTCTCCCATCCTCTGGAAGAGGCTCCCTTCGCGGGAGCGGACCAGGTGGTGGGGGATCCGACGGACGGAGAGGTCCTGAAGAAGGCCGGAGCGCTTGAGGCCCAGGCCATCCTGGCCCTTCTCGAAGAGGATGCGGAGAATGCCTTTGTCGTCCTGGCCGCCCGGGACATCGGCTCCAGGGCCCGGACCATCGTTTCCGTCCGGAGTCGGGCCAGCTTCTCCAGGATTCGCTCAGTCTCCCCGGACATGATCCTCTCACCCGAGATGATCGGGGGCGAATTGATCGCCATGGCCCTGAACAACGAAAAGATCGACGGGGAGAGTTTCCTGCGAAAGGCGCTCTTTCTGGACCGACGGATGCAGGAGAACTCCGAACCGGCAAAGGGAGGCGCCTCGTAGCTCCCGCCTGACGAGTCCGCCCCCGGGCTCACCCGGACTCTCCCCGAGGACCGGTCCGGGACGGGATCCTGGCCCTGCGACTCCCGGGAATGCGTCTTTTTCGCCGAACGAAGTCAGCATTTCCTCTCTTGACCTCGTTGTGGGAGCCGGTTATCGTGAAGGAAAGCCATTCCCCCACTCTGACAAATCAGACAGCCGGGGAGTTCCAACCCGATCGAAAAAGGAAGTCCTTCATGGCTTCAGACCTCTCCCCCCCCGCCGCCCATGTCACCGTCGTCCTCTTTACCGATGAGGGAGCAAACCTCGGACCGGCCCAAAGGCCCAAGGTGCAGGATGACCTCCATTGGCAGAGAATCCTCTCCCCCCTCTCCTATGATGTAACCCGCAAGCATGCCACCGAACGTCCGTTTTCCGCTCCGGGATATGACCGGAAAACCCCCGGAATTTACCGGTGCATCTGTTGCGGAAACGCTCTTTTTCCCTCGGGAACCAAGTTCGATTCGGGAACGGGATGGCCCAGCTTCTGGGCTCCCATGGCAAAGGAAAACATCGCACTGCGCGAGGATTTAAGTTACGGCATGCGGCGAACAGAGGTTCTGTGCACCCTCTGCGACGCCCATCTGGGTCATCTTTTTAACGACGGACCGCCTCCTACGGGACTCCGGTACTGCATCAACATGGCCGCGCTTTCGTTCGTGCCTTTTCCCGCCAATCGGGAGGACCTCCCATGATTCATCCCGAGACCTTCCTCTCCGGTTCTTTTTTTATCCTTGCCGGACTTGGCTGCTTTGGTGAGTCTTCGGGAGCTGAATACGCCATTCCCCCCCCGGCAGCCGATCCCCCCTCCAAAGGGATTCAGAAGGCGGTTCTCGCCGGGGGATGCTTCTGGGGAGTCGAGGCCGTCTTCAAGCACCTTCGCGGAGTGACGGGAGTCCTTTCGGGGTATGCCGGAGGAACAGCGGAAACGGCCCGGTACGACATCGTGTGCTCCGGACAGACCGGCCACGCCGAATCTGTCGAAGTTACCTACGATGCCGGCACCGTCTCCTACGGCACTCTTCTTAGGGTTTTCTTCTCGGTGGCTCACGATCCGACCCAGGTTAATCGCCAGGGACCCGATGTCGGAACCCAGTATCGTTCGGCAATCTTCACCCTGACGGATGAGCAGCGCAGAATCGCGCTGGCCTACATCGACCAGCTCAATGCTTCTGGGGTCTTCCATCGTCCGATCGCCACCCAGATTTTCCCTCTCGAGACCTTCTACCCCGCGGAGGACTATCACCAGAATTTTCTGGAAGAACATCCGACCTACCCCTACATCGTCTATCACGACCTTCCAAAACTTGCCGCGCTGAAACGCCTCTATCCCGACCTCTGGCAAGCCTGACCGGTCTTTTCATTCTCGTCAAGCCGACAGCTGGTCTCCCATTCGAGTCCATTCCGGGAATCTCTTACGGGCGGAAACCAAATAAATCATTTATGTTTCATGACAATAAGCCATGCTGCACACAAGAAACATATTTTGTAAAAATATGGAGACAAAATGAATTTCGTCATGTATCATGAAACAACCTTCGGCATTGGGCCGGAGGACAGACGACACTATCAGTGAAAGGGAGTACGACATGGGACTCGGACCTTCTGCAAGCCCGATCAGTATCTTTCTTGTTCTTTTCACATATTTGGTAGGCGTTGGCTTCCTGGTTTACATGTTCGGCAAAAGCGACCACGTGTCCCGCAGCAAGTCCTGACAGTTCAAATTTTTCCTATAAGATCACGGAACTCCATCGGGAGAGGCATCTACAAAGCCTCTCCCGTTTTCCTTTTTCCGACCCATCGCCCATTCAGGATCCTGTTCGAAAAATAAGGGATGCGACCAAGAGCAGACTCCCGGCCGAAGCGTCGCCCTGTCGCCGATTGACTGGTCTCGAACCTCATCCATACATGGGAATCAAACGCCCCTGAAGCAAAAAAACCACGATCCCAAAAATGAAAGCCGCCCCGAACAAAATTTGTGCGGTGCGAGCCTCCATGTGCACAAGGATCTTGAACAGCCCTCCCACCCATTGCACCAGTCCTGTCTCAGGATCACGCCGCTCTCCGGACAGATGCGGACTCCTGGAATCCTGTCTGGGCAGGAAGGAGATATGTCAGAAAATCAGGGAAATTCCGAAAAGACATCGCCCCCAGCAAACATGGGAAATCCTCCCGTCCCGGACTGTCCATCCGACGCGCAAACAGGTTCGCCACCACCTCCCTTCTTCCATATTTACTTTTTCCTCGCAAGACTTATTGTTCTGATAAGAATTTATTAAGAGAAACGCGAATCCGATTCCTGTATTCTTGTGGTCGATATGGATTCGGGAAGGGGAGATTGCCTCTCTTTTTCCCTCGCCGTGAGGGACCCCCGAAATTCCGGAGAGATTCCGGGATGGCAGCAAGGGCGGAAAGCGGACAGCATCCGCTGTCAGCTTCCCGCACAAATCAAAACCTATGATCTGATCAAGGAGGCGAACGATGAGTCGATCTATGTCACGCCGGGAAATGCTGGGAATGGTGGCCATGATGGGAACGGCCGGAGTGGCGCTTGGTCTTGGTGGTGGGAAAGTTCCCCTGGCATCGGCTTCGGACCATCTCGATCTGGAACCCAGGGGGGATCATCGCCTCCACGCACTCCTTTCGGCGCTTGCCAAGGCGAAAAAACGCCGGGACTATCGCTCGCTGACAATGATCAGCCTCCATCGCGACGAATGGGATCATGAGTCCCTTGCCCTTCTTCTCCGCTACCATGGAATGCCGAAACAGGTCTGGGACAACACCGTCTTCGGCTCTCCCTGGCTCAACCTCATGAGAAACTCTTTGAATGCCATGGTCTACAGCTTTGGGAAAAAGGATGCGCTGGTTCTTTCCGCCACCCATGGGACAGCCCATCTGGCCTTGTTTGACGACCATATGTGGGAGAAATACCGTCTTTACGAAAAGGCCGGGGTCAAGTCCAAAACCAACCCCCTGATCCGTCTTTCCCCCGCATCGTCAAAGCCCCTCTCCTCCCTGAACGATCCCCATGGGGTTCTTTCCCCCGAGGACAACAACATCCCTGTTCTCCAGGCGCGGGGTGTTGTCTTTCTGGCCTGCCACAACATGATCTGGGAGCTATCCGGGGCATTGAAAAAGGGGGGAATCAACCCCGACCACAAAACCCACGGGGAGATTGCCGCCGAATTGACCAACCATCTGATTTCCGGCGTTGTGCTGACGCCAGGCATTGTAGGTACGATTCCCCTTCTGGCCGAGGCCGGTTACCAGTACGCCCATTCCTGAGGCCCATCCACCTATCCCTCAAGAATGCCCGAAAGGGATTGCCTCTGGAAAGGCAGGATTGCAGGAATTAAACATGGGGGTAAACATGACAAATGCCAGACTTGCTACCGCTATCCTTACAGGCTTTACAATATTCCTTCATGGAGGGCCCCTTTCTCCGCCAGATGCTCTCGCAGATGGCTTGGAGATCTTCCCACCCTGGAGCCATGGCCGGAACAACCCCTCGGAAGACAAGGGCATCGACGTTACGGTGCCGGATGTCGACAATCTTCCGGATCTCCATGGAAACCTCTCCCATCCCCGACTCGTCCTGTATGTCGGCGGAAACTATTTTTTTGCCATGGCCCCTCTCGTCAAGGCCTTTGAAAAAAAGTATCCCCGGATCCGGGGTGGACTTTTTTATGAAACTCTCCCCCCGGGACTCCTGGCCAAACAGATCGAGAAGAAGGGACGTCTGACAATCGGAAACGCCACCATAACCATCCCTGGCGACGTCTATGCCGCGGGTCTCAAAAAGGTCCGAATCCTGCTTGGCAAAAAACTACTTGTCGGCAAACCCGTGGCCTATGCCACCAATGACCTGACAATCATGGTTCCGAAAGGAAATCCGGCCGGAATCAAGGGTCTTGCAGACCTTGGAAAGCCCGGGGTCCGGCTGGTGATGCCAAATCCGGCATGGGAAGGCGTCGCACGTCAGATCAAGGGAGCGCTGTACAAGGCGGGAGGAAAGAAACTCGTCCAGGCCGTTTATGTCGACAAGGTCAAAAACGGGGAGACGGTTCTGACCCGGATCCATCACCGTCAAAGTCCGATGTCCCTGATGCGCAAAAATGCGGATGCCGGTGTCACCTGGAGATCCGAGGCCATCTTTCAGGAGCAGGAGGGGCACCCCATCGAAAACGTGTCGATTCCCGACAGCCAGAACGTCCGGGCCATATACGCGGCCGGACTCATCCGGGGAAGCCGCCATAAGGCGTGGGCCAAACGATGGCTCTCCTTTCTCGGATCGCCCGAGGCGCTCCACATATTCGAGCGCTATGGATTCAAGCCCGTCACCCGGAATGATTTGAAATAGAATGTTTTTTGGCCAGCGCGGGCTCGCAAAGCCCGGGCTGGCACATTTTCTTCCCGTTCGCCCATTTTGATTCTGTCGTCATGAACAGGGCTCACCCTGCATGATGAAAATTTGCATTTTCTTACCAGCCGCTCACACGATACACATCCGGGTCGTCTTTTTTCGTCACCGGCTTCCCTACCGGTTACAAAGCCAAAAATTCGGCTGGGGGAAGGCGATCGACAGGGACGAGGCGTTCAGAAAAGTGAGGGAATCCGTAACTCTGACCCCCGGATCCTCTGTCCGGCCGGGAAAACGGACTGAAGCCCTCGGTTGTGCTCCTGCACTTCTTTCGCAAGGGGGAAATCTCTATGGCTACGACCGCCCTATTCTCCAGAAACCAGTGGCCGCCTCTCGTTTTTCTCATTCTTGTGATTGGAGCCGGATTCGGATTCATCTTCCAGACGCAACCGGCCTCGGCCGGCACAGTCCCCGCACTTCCCAATGCGGATACTATTCGACAAGGAGAATATCTGGCCCATATGGGGGACTGCTTTGCCTGCCACACCGCCCGCGGTGGGAAGCCTCTGGCCGGCGGCACCCCGATGAACACCCCTTTCGGCATTCTTTATTCGACCAATATCACTCCCGACCGCGAGACCGGGATCGGGAACTATACCCTGGCCCAGTTCATCCGGGCCATGCGTGACGGGGTCGACCGGAACGGAAACAACCTCTTTCCGGCCATGCCCTATCCCTCCTATGCGAAAATCACGGACCAGGACCTGTATGCGCTCTACTCCTACCTGATGTACGGGGTCAGGCCTGTCTACCAGAAGAACAGGGAAAACCAGATCCATTGGCCCTTCAACATCCGCCTGGGACTCTCCCTCTGGAAATGGCTCTTTCTCGACGATCGCCCCTATCGCCCTGATCCAACCAAGTCCGCGGCCTGGAATCGCGGGGCCTACATCATCCAGGGTCTGGGCCATTGCGGTTCCTGTCACACGCCTCGCGGACTCGGATTACAGGAAAAGGCCATGGACGCGCGAGGACCGAATGGACGCGACTATCTGAGCGGGGCTACCATCGATTCGTGGTATGCGCCAAGCCTCAGGAATCCCCAGTCCCTCAAAGGGATAGAGGCCTTTCTTAAAACCGGGCGAAATACCCGGTCCGCCGCCTTCGGGATCATGGCGGAGGTCGATCACTTCAGCACCCAGAAATACACGGACAGCGACCTTCACGCGATGGATGTCTATCTGAAATCGCTCGTCCTGAATCCGGGATCCTCTTCAGTCCCGCCACCGGCCAACACATTGTCCCGGCAGAAAACCTCCTCCGATGCACTCTTCGCGACAGAAGGCGGACTTGGCTATGTTCAGTTCTGTGCCTCCTGTCACCAGCTCGACGGGAAGGGAGTGGCCAACCTGTTCCCTCCCCTGGCGGGAAATCCGTCCCTTCTTTCGCGCAATCCTCTTTCAGTCGTCCACGTCATCCTCTCCGGCTCCCGTTCGGCGGTAACTGCGGAGTATCCGAAGGCCTTCGCCATGCCGAACTATGGAGGGCTGACGGATGAGGAGCTGGCCCAGATCGTCACATTCATCCGGACCGCGTGGGGCAATCATGCCCCGGCCGTCACCCGGGATGAGATTGGGAGGATCCGCTCCGAAATTTCCCCTCCCCCTCCCACCCCGGGGTCGTACGCTGCCCCGAGGTTGGCAGGGATCCTAAAGGATCCCGATCGGAATGAAATCCTTTACGGAATGCGCCTGATGATCGAGACGAAGACTCTTCTTCCCAAGAATGTGGGGGATGAGCTCACCTGTTCGAGCTGCCATCTTGATGCAGGAACCGTGGCTTATGCGTCTCCCTTTGTGGGACTTGCCTCCCAGTTCCCCTCCTATTCCTCCCGGGCGGGAAAGGTGATCGACATGGCCGACAGAATCAATGGCTGCTTTCTGCGTTCCATGAGCGGAAGGGCCCTCGACAAACACTCAAAGGCGATGTCCGCCATGGTGGCTTACATGAACTGGATGAACGGCGGCTTTCATCGCCACGATGCCATTTCCGGGCGGGGAGTCGGGAGGGTCAGCAAAAAACTTGTGCCCGACATTCAAAAAGGTCGGAAAATCTACCGTCAGGACTGCGCCTCGTGTCATGGGACCCACGGAGAGGGCCTCCTGGACGCCCACGGAACCTTTGTGTTTCCACCTTTATGGGGACCACATTCCTTCAATATCGGAGCTGGAATCGCCAAAACTTACACCGCCGCGGCCTTCGTCAAGAACAATATGCCCATCTCCCACGAAATAAACACGCCTCTGGGACAGGGCGGGCTGACAGACCAGGAAGCCGTGGACGTTTCAGCGTATTTTACCCATATGGCGCGACCGGACTTTCCTGACAAGATCAAGGACTGGCCACACGGGGGAAAACCATCGGATTCACGCTATTGACGCGATAAAAGAAACCAGGACGCCCCGTCCTCCTTTCCGGAGACATCCGGAGTTCAAGAAAATCGGTGGACGTGACACCCAGGGGGAACGGAAAGGCTGAGAAATGCATCGAAGACTAACAGTCAAATGGCAGGATCGAGAAGAATTCCGGTGAGGAGACGATCAAGATTTTTCACACTCCTTGTGTTTTCATTTGATGAGTGTGGTGCCCCCGGGGTGATTTGA
>JAKCDE010000011.1 GCA_021838585.1 Nitrospirota bacterium | reverse complement strand
CCGCTTTCTGGGGAAGGGTCTCAAGGGGGAGAAACGCCTTGCGCTCTTCGGGGGGCGGGGGGTTCTCGACGGGATCTGCTACGACGAGGCGCTCGAGTGCTTTTCGGGGGAGTACCGGGGAGAGGAGGCGCTGGTCGCCCTCCTCGAGGCCCAGGGGGAGATGCCCCTTCCGCCCTATATCGCCCGGAGGCGATCGGCCGATGGGAGCGACCGGGAGCGCTACCAGACGGTCTATGCCCGGGTGCCGGGATCGGTGGCCGCCCCCACCGCGGGGCTCCACCTGGGAGAGGAGCTTCTCGACCGACTACGGGAGAAGGGGGTGGAGCGGGCCAGCGTCACCCTCCATGTGGGGGTGGGGACCTTCCGGGGGCTCTCCGAGGGGCCGGTGGAGGACCACCGGATGCACGAGGAGTGGTACGTCGTTCCCCGGGAGACGGCCGAGGCCATCGCGCGCACCCGTGCCCGGGGAGGTCGGGTGGTGGCGGTGGGGACCACCTCCCTGCGGGCCCTCGAGTCGGCCTTCGCCCTGGGGGAGATTCCCCCGGAGGGCCGGGCCGGGTGGACCCGGCTCTACGTCCGGCCGGGATACCGGTTCCTGGCGACCGATGGCCTCCTCACGAACTTCCATACCCCCCGGTCGACCCTGCTCGTTCTGGTGGACGCCTTTTTGGGAGGGGACGGGCGGTGGCGGGAGATCTACCGGAGGGCGCTGGAGGAGGGATTCTTCTTCCTGAGCTACGGGGATGCCATGCTCATCTTGTAGGAGTTGATGTCCCTCAACACTGCAAACGGGGACCGCGTCGCGTCAAGGTTCGTCGCCACGGCCCAAGAGCGATAGCTGACCAGAGAATTTAAGTTGGGCTTGGAGCGCTCCCACGTCCTCTTCACCACAAAACGAAACGACGTGTTCGTGGCGCTCATGGGAGGAACCGTTTCCGCCACGCTCACGTCGGGATCCCCGGGACGGGCTGCCAGACGGACGTTGGGATCCGGTCGATGACGACCATAACCGCGCGGGCTTGGCCCGCCATCATGCTCCACAGATCGCCCTGCCCCCTTCGAGTGTGTTGATCAGGTCTGCCCGGTCACTGGCGCTGTCCGCCCGGAACCGGTCGACCTTTTTTCCCACGCTTTCCACCAGCGCCTTGCAGCGCTGGTCGACCGCAACATCCCCCTGTGTCAGGATAGTTGTCGCATGACTTTGAGGAGTCTTTGAGGGAAGATTGATCCAAAATAAGCAGGCGAGGAGAGAAAACATGGGTCAACAATACGCATTGGAATTCAAGGAAAGCATCGTCAAGAGAATGCTTTCTCCTCAGAACGAATATATCCCTACCTTGTCCCGGGAAACAGGGATTCCTGTTGATACTCTTTATACCTGGAGGACAAAATATCGATCCCGATCAATGGGAACTGCCCTTTTGAAAGATCGGGAAACGTCTTCCCTGAGCTCGGAAGAGAAGCTTTCAATTCTTCTCGAAACAATGTCCTTAAATGAAAACGAGTTGGGAGAGTATTGCCGTAAAAAGGGCCTCTATCCGGAACAGATCGGGGAGTGGAAGAAAACGGTTTTGGAGGGGTTGGGCTCTCTCCCTGAAAAGGCACAGAGGGAAAAGGTATCCCAGCAGGCCAAAGCGATCCGGCAGTTGGAAAGCGAGCTTCTCCGGAAAGAGAAAGCCCTGGCAGAGGCGGCCACTCTCCTGATGCTTAAAAAAAAGTGGACGCTCTTTTGGAGGAAAAAGAGGTCGGAAGATCGATGGGGAATCCCGTCAGGAAATGACACGTTTGATCGAGGAAGCCCGAAAGGACGGGGCTCGCCTTTCCAGGATCTGTGCCGTTCTGGAGGTTTCTCCCAGGACGTTCCAGCGACATGGGAAGAAGAAAGCGGGAGGAGAGGACGGGCGCAAGGCAGCCCAGACGAAACGAGCCCCTGCCAATGGGCTCACTTGCGAAGAGGAGGCCATGATTCTATCGATGGTGAATGAACCCCGCTTCGCCTCCCTGTCTCCGGCCCAGATCGTTCCGATTCTGGCCGATGAAGGGCAGTATCTGGCCTCGGAGTCGACTCTCTACCGGATCCTTCGGAAGAGAGGGCAGCTTGCCCATCGGGGCCGTTCCAAGGCCCCGACGCACAAGCGTCCTGTGCCGCTTGAAGCCACCGCTCCGAATCAGGTCTGGACCTGGGATATCACCTATCTCTCCACGACCGTCAAAGGCCATTTTTTCTATTTGTACCTGATTCTGGATCTCTACAGCCGAAAGGTTGTGGGATGGGAGGTCTATGCGGAAGAATCCTCCGGACATGCGGCCGAGACGATCCGGAAAACCGTTTTTCGGGAGAAAAAAGGAGGGCTCGCGCCGAAGGTCGTCCTGCACTCGGACAACGGCGCGCCGATGAAGGGAGCCACAATGCTTGGAACGCTCCAGATGCTGGGAATTCGCCCCTCATTCGGGCGTCCTTCCGTCAGTAATGACAATGCCTATTCGGAGTCACTCTTCAAAACCCTGAAATACCGGCCGGACTACCCGGTGGAAAAGCCCTTCGACACACTGGAAGAGGCCCGGAAATGGGTCTCATCTTTCACAGGGTGGTACAACGAAGAGCACCGCCACAGTGCCATCAAGTTTGTAACGCCTTCACAGAGACATAGAGGAGAAGATCGAGAGATTCTGGCTCGAAGGGACCGAACTTACCAGGAAGCCAAAAAACAAAACCCCGAAAGATGGTCCGGAAAAACGAGAGACTGGACGCCTATCGGAAAAGTGACTTTGAATCCTCAAAAAGAGGTGGTCCGTAAAGACCAAGATTTGAAAGAGGAAAAGTCCAAAAAAATGCGACAGATTGCTTGACAATTACCGACATGTTCCTCCTGAGGAGAGACGTTGCCCTCCCGAAATCGTCGTCGGTGAAGTGTCCGTTCCGTCAAGCGAGACCATCATCGGCCTATCCCCTTTTTCCTTCAAATACGAGCCCTGAGCCCCTTCTTATTGGCGGCCATGAAGGTCGCATCGAAGTCGAGGGTGGAGTCGGCAATCCCGTCCCGCGTCAATATCTCCCGGTTGACGCTGTCGGTCGCCTGGCGCAGTCCCGCAAGACCTTAAGACCTTTTTGTCCATTCTTGGGATTTCTCCTCCGCCGCAGCCAGTCCCCCCTCGTTTCTTCGTTGGGAATCTTCTCCAGTCCGTCGGGATCGCGTAGTCCTTTTTCGCATTCACGCTCTCTCAGATCCGAGAGGGTCTTTCCCCCCATGACGAACATCAGGATCGGGAAATCTGACCAAGACACGGGACAAACCCCCCGATGACTCCCGTCCCGCGGAAGATTCTGCTGGATTTCAAACGAACAATCTTCTATACGAAAATAACTTGCCTATTTTATCTCTGTTCTATCGCAGAATTGAGGAGCGTCTCTCCTGGGCCTGGGCTTGGACCCAAAGGATCGGACGTTTGTTCCTTTTTTCAGGGGAGCCGCCCGGGAGAGAAGCTCCCGGGCCGTTTGGACCTCCGGAAGGGAGGGATCGGCTCCGGGGTCCATAATGAACTCCTTGAAGGAAAGTAGAAGGGGTCGCACCTTTTCAGGAGCGCCCTGATCGCAATAGAAGAGGGAGAGGGCCACCGCCCCGCGAAGGGAGAAAGCAGTGGCACCCTGACGCGCGGCGACCTTGATGGCCTTCTTGAATGACTCCTCCGCCGTTTTCGGATCGTCGTCCTTCCTCGATCCCTCGCCCCGAAGCCGCCAAAGTTCTGACTCCTGAGATCGAACCCCGGTAAGGTGAATAAGAGAGAGGGCGGCCTCTGCCGCCTTTTTGGCTCGCCGCCCATCTCCTGCGGCCAGATAGCCCTCGGCGAGGAAGGAAAGATAGATAGGATTGGCGATCCAATGGATCTTCCGGCTCAGGGGAAGGCTTTTCAGCAGCAGGGAGATCCCTTCGCTCTCTCCCGATCGGGCGAGGGCCCATCCCCGAAGGGCCAGCCCTGACGGAATCCACGCTTCCGACCCGGACTTCTCGGCGTGGTCAAGAATCTCCTCGGCACCCCTGCGGACGGAGACAACATCTCCAAAGAGGCAGGAGAGGTGGCACAGGAAGGTCAGGTAAAATCCCCGGAGCGGTGTCTCTTCCCGGGCCCAACCCTCGATCAGCTCCCGCTCTTCCCTGGCTCTTTGATAATTCCCTGTCACCCAGTATGCCAGGGCGCGGTAACAGGAAATCTGGCGACCAAATCCCCCCGGCAAATAGCTTCCAGGCCATTCCTTTTGGGGATCCGGATCCCCAAAGGCCAAAATGGCCTCACGAAACTCCCCCCGGTGGTAGTGAAACTGTCCCCGGGCAAAGCACTCCATCTCCCGAATGGCTGGATTGTTCCAGGCCCCCCCCTGTTTCCGTAGCCTATCCATTAATGCTTTTGCTTCGTTGAGCCTTGCTTGGGCCATGAGGAGTTGGAACTGGGCGAAGATGGCCTGGAGTGATTCATGGGAGCTTATTTTTCTAGTAGCCCCCAAGGTTTGTGAAGCCTCCCTGAAAATCCCCTCAACCTCTTTTCCCAGCCCCGTCATTTCAGTACGGATTTTTCCCCTCAGCAGGAGGAGACGTCCAATATCCATCTCGATGTCTTTATTATGGGGAGCCAATGATCGCAGGAGGCGGAGGGCGGATTCGGTATTGTTCAGGGCCTCGACAAATGATCCCCGGGCAAAGGAGCGACGGCCGGCCTTCTCAAACCAGGCGCTGGCTAGCATCAGGTCGCCCCCCTGCTCGAAATGATAGGCCAAAAGTTCAGGTGTGGCGTTGGCCTCCGAGGCAAAGGAGGCGAGAAGGTTTTTTCCTACCTGAAGATGGAGTCTTTCCCGTTCTTCTGGGGCTAGGGAGCTCAAGGCCGCTTTTTGGAAGAGGAGATGGCAGAATTCGAAGGAAGGCTCGCTCAGGTTTCCCAACGGCCTGAGGAGCCCTGCCCGGATTCCTTGGGAGAAAAAGCCGTCAATGAATTCGGAGGGCTCGGGAGAAATCAGGCGAAAGAGCCTCTCGGGAATGATCCGGCCAATCACCGCTGCCCGCTGGTAGAAGGGGCGATACTGGGGATAGCGGGCCAGACGCTCCGACAGAAGCTCATCGAGGTTACGGGGAGGAGACCGGTGAAACGACTGGTGATCTCTTTGCCGGATGTCAAGGAGATTCCGGACGCCTTCGGTAAGGTAGAGGGGGACTCCCCCCGAAGTCCGGACGAGCTCCCCGATTTCAGTGTCGGACAATTTTTCCTGAGAAATGAGATCCCTGACCATCCCGTGGCTTTCATCGTCGGTGAGAGGACGAAGGGAAATTGGCAGGAGGTGGGGAAGGTGATCGATCCAGGGGGGTCTCTCTCCCGTCCGGAGGGTGATGACGGTCAGGATCCGTCGGTTGAGTTCCGGGTCTTCCAGGGCCGTGCGAAGGACATGACGGGTCGACTCGTCAGCCCAGTGCAGATCTTCGATGACCAGCAAATAGGGACCTTTTCGGATTCGGAGAATACCCAGAAGGAGGTTCTCCACCGATTGACGAAGGGAGACCCTGCGAGCCCGTGGGGAAGAGGGGGAGTCAAGACCCAAAAGATCCCTGAGGGTTTCCGTCTCCCTTTGGGGGTGGGGAAGACCGAGACCCTGAACATAGCTTTGGATCCGGGCTTGGGAGAGAGAAGGTTCCTGATCCCATGAGAGCCCCAAGAGCTCCCTCAACATCTGAATCACGGGAAAGAAGGGGCTGTCGCTGAAGTGAGGGAGGCAGGTGAGCCTCCGGATTATCGGGGGAGGAAGGTCCGGGGAGAGGCGAGCGTTCGCGATGGAGACAAAGGATTTCACGAGGCGGCTTTTTCCGATGCCGGGGGGGCCTTCAAGGAGAAGGGCTCCTCCCCGTCCCGCCTGCCAGTGTTTCCGAAAAAGTGAGATTTCCTGATCTCTTCCGTGAAGGGGACCCTCTTCCCTCTCCGGAGAATCGAGAATATGAGAGAGTCCCCGAAGGCGGTGGATCGCCCCCGCTCCCGGGAAAGGAGAATGTCCCGGGAGCTTTTCAAGAAGAAATTGGGAGGCAAGAAGGGAGGCGGTGGTCTCTGAGAGCAGGAGATCTCCCGGAAAGCCCTGAAGGCACAGCGACATGGCAACCCGTTCCGTGGCTCCAGATGAGTCGGGAACCGGCCGTCCCTCCACCGTTACCATTCCGGTGTGGAGCCCTATGCGAACAGGGGTTCCCGTTTCTCTCCTGAAAAGTTCCACCAGTTCAAGGGCCGTTCTGGCTGCCCTTCGGGCGGCTCCCTCGCGGAAATGACCCAGTCCAAACCAGGCGATGAAGGCACCCCCATGGGAGGCCGCCCAGACTCCTCCCCGGTGCGCGATAAAGTCCGGGATTCCCTTTTGGAGTGAACGAAGACCTTGGGAAGAATTGTGCTCCTCCGAAGGTTCGGAGTGAGCGTCACAGAAGAGCACCGTCACTGGACAACACTCTGATGGACCTGGGGAGAGGTCCACAGGCTCCTTGCTCTTTCCTTTGGTGATTTCCCGAAGAAGGGCCATCGTCTCCGGGGAGGGGGGGACTCCCAGCTCCCGGACGAGACTGTTCCGGCAGCTCTCGAACTGAAGCTCGGCCGCCCGGCGGTTTCCTGAAGCGGCAAACAAGCGCATGAGCCGTCGGTGCCCCCCTTCGTCGAAGGGATCGATCCGAAGGCCCAGTGTGGCGATCCGGATAGCTTCCGGCAGATCTCCGGCATTCGTTTTGATCCGCACCAGCTGTTCGATGGCCCGGGCGGCCTGGGTTCGGGTCCGCTCCCGAACTCCTTCGACCCAGGCCTCGAACTCCTCGCAGTCCGGAAGATCGAATCCTTCAAGAAAGGGTCCCCTGATGCTCTCCACCGCCCCCATCAGCTGATCGGCGCACCGACGGCAGGCCCCGGGATCCTCGAGGACCCGGCAGTCGGGGGGCGGGCTTTCAAGGAGCGTCAGGTCCAGACGGTGGGATGTCCGGGTGTCGAAGGCCACCGTGCGGGGATCGGCGATGAGGAATGGGCGGGAGAGCCGCTCGTCGCCCAAGGCCCGTCTGAGGGCGAGAAGGGTTTGACGGAGGGAGGCAAGCCCCTTTTCCGGGGGGGCGTCGGGCCAGAGAAGGAGGGCCAGGGCCTTCCGGTCATGGGAGCGTGAGGATTCCACGGCGAGATAGACGAGGAGGGCCAGGGCCTTCCGGGAGGGAAGCGGTCCAAGGGGCCGGTCTCCCAGACGAACGTCGGGGGGGCCAAGAAGGGAAAAAGAAAGCGTCGTTTCCGGAGATCGGCGGGTCAATCCCATCGAAGGGAGTCTCCTCTTCGGCTTCTCCGCTCATCCGAAAGTACATCTTACGGGGAATCCGGATCGATAATATATATAAGATTATATGGATAAAGATATATTTTAATAACGCATTGTTGATGCTCCCCCTATTATAATCCTAATCCTAAAAAAGAAGGAAGCCAGTAAGACGAGAGAAAAGGCTGTATGTGATTCTCCAGAGGTCTCCTATGGACGGACGATACGAACAGACGACGATCGAACGGCTCAAGAGAGGATGGGTCTCCCGGGTTGCGAGCCTTGTCCTCTCTTTCCTTCTCCCCCTGACGACGATGCCGACAATGGCTTGGGCTCTCCCCCACGGAGGCATGGTGACAAAGGGAGTCGCCACCCTCTCCTATAGCACCAGCAAACTTCTCGTCACCCAGTCGACCTCCTCCGCCTCCTACTCCTGGCAATCCTTTAACGTCGGCTCCTCCCAGGCCGTGACCTACAGGACTCCGGGGGCGAAATCCGTCTCCATGAACTATATCGGGGGCACCACCCCGGCGCTGATCTCGGGGAAGGTGACGTCGAACGGAATCCTGTATTTCATGGATGCCAACGGGATCGTCTTCGGCCAGGGTTCGGAGATTTCGGCCGCGGGGGTTCGGGCCTACGGGGCGGCTTCTCCCACGGCTCCTCCCTCAGGAGCGGTGACGAATGCCGGGACCCTGTCCGTTGCTCCGGGGGGAGAGGTCGTCCTGGTGGGAACCTCCGTCGGCAACTCCGGGACGATCACGGCCCCCGGGGGAGAGGTGGTGATGGCCTCGGGCAAGATGGTGACGCTGTCCCAAACCTCCGGTTCTTCCTTTTCCGTCATGACGTCGGGAGGAGGGTCGGTCGACGATTCGGGGGTCATCTCCGCGGAGACGGTGGGGGGAAGGACGGGCCAAATTGTGCTCCAGAGCGGGATGGATTCCGGAACGACCACGCTTGAATCCACTGCCGTGCTTGACGCGTCGGCCCCAAACGGCGGGAACGGAGGCCAGATTGTTATCAACGCCAGTGGGGTAGTGCTGGACAATACGGAGCCGATCAACGTCTCCGCTCCTTATGGGACGAAGGGGACAGTCAGGGTCGATCCGAACTACATCTTGTCCGGAACGACTCTCGACATCTGCAATGCGGCGGGGCTCGAATATCTCGACGGAAATCAGTCCTCGTATCTTAGCGACACGATTAATCTCGAAGCGAACATGAATCTAGGCGGATCTTATTCCTGGACTCCCCTGGGAAACTCCTCGTCCTCCTTCACCGGAACCTTCAACGGGAACGGATATGCGGTGGGCGGGTACACGATCGGAACCCTGGGGAACAAGTATTCCGGCAATGATGTTGGATTTATCGGCTATCTGGGATCCGGAGGGAAGATTGAAAATCTCGGGGTGTCCGGGACGATCTATGCTAGTGGTGACTATGTCGGGGGAGTTGTCGGATTCAACAATGGCGGTACGGTGGAGACCTCCTATAACACGGGGAGCGTCAATGGTGCATTCTATGTCGGGGGGGTTGTCGGATTCAACAATGGCGGCACGGTGGAGACCTCCTATAACACGGGGAGCGTCAGCGGTAGCAGCTATGTGGGAGGGGTTGTCGGGTGGGTGTGCTCCGGCAATGTGGAGACTTCCTTCAACACGGGGAGCGTCGGCGGAAACTACTTCGTGGGGGGTGTTGCCGGAGTGAACTTTGCCACGGTGGAGACCTCCTACAACACGGGGAGCGTCAGTGGCAGCAATGATGTCGGGGGTGTTGCCGGATATAACAGCGGCACGGTGGAGACCTCCTACAACACGGGGAGCGTTAGCGGCAGCGACAATGTCGGGGGTGTTGTTGGATTTAACAGCAGCACGGTGACGATCTCCTATAACACGGGGAGCGTTAGCGGCAGTAGCGAAGTGGGGGGGGTCGTCGGATTCAACTTCGGTACGGTGACAGGAACCTACTATAACTCCCTCGTCTTTACCGGATCAGGAATTGGAAATGCAAATACTGGTAGTGCCACGGGACTTGCCGAAGGCACGGGTTCCAACGATCTTGGAAATTCAGGATCGTATTCCTCATCTTGGAGTTTTGCCTCCGGTTGGTCGTCGGGAGCCGGTTTTTCAACGTCGGGAACCGGATTTTCAACGCCGGGAACTTGGATCATCGGTACCGTGTACCCGAACAACGCAAGCATCGGCATTTTGGCTCCCATCCTTGTTCCAGATCTTGCCACTGCCACCGTGACGGGAAACAGCGGATCCTCCGTTTACAACGGATCCACCGTATCCCCCGGCTATACGACGACCTTTACAATGGGGGGGACGACGATTTTTCCCCTCACAGTGGCGGCTCAGAGTGTTAGAGCAGACGTTGGAATCTATACAGTCTCGCTTAGCGCTACAGGAACCATTTCCACGCCGACGACCCAGACGAGCGTGGATTCTGTGTCGGGTGTCTCCGGAAAGTGGACGATCACCCCAGCACCACTTGGCCTTTGCACAACGTTCTCGAAACCCTTCGACGGGACGTCCAGTGCGGTCCTAACGGCAAGTAATACCAGCCTGACCGGGGTGGTTGCCGGCCAGACGGGTTCACTGTCAAGCGGAGTTAGCCTTTCCGGGACATTCAGCTCGTCGAATGCCGGCCAGAATCTCGGAGGAACAGTTTCTGTCTCATCAGGCGACTTGACGGGAACCTTTTCCTCGGCCCTTAATAATGGCGACTACACTCTTCCTTCGACCTTCTTGGGCGGGAGTATTACCCCCGCAACCCTTGTGGAGACAGCCAAAACATCCACAATGACCTATGGAGGGACTGTCCCGACGCTGTCCGGGACACTGTCGAGCCCGACCATCTCTTCGACGGAGATTGCCAATCTCGTTACGGCTTCGTGGAGCACTTCGGCCACAAAGACCAGCAACGTTGGCGCATATTCCATTGTTCCCACCCTTTCCTATGGTTCAGGGGTGGTTTCAGGAGACTTCTCTCCCTCCCCGGCATCCGGGAACAGTTCCGCCCTGACTGTCAATCCGGCTCCGTTAACGGTGACCCTCTCTTCCGTCGACAAGACCTACGACGGAAGCTCCACGGCCTATATCGTTGGAGCGGCCACCTCCGAGACGGCGAACGGGTTGACCCAGAGCATCTCCCCGAACGTGACGCTCTCCGGCTTCGTCAACGCGGATTCGGGCGCTTTTGTCGCCGCCACCGGATCCTATTTAAGCGGGGGAAATCCGGTCGCAAACGTGGGACGCGGCTATACCGTTTCCGTCCCGGTGAGCCTCGCTTCCTTTTCGGCGGGGAGCGGAACCCTCCTTTCCAACTATTCCGTCAATGGGGTCCGGCTGACCGGCTCGAATAGCGCCACCCTCACGGGAACAGGATCCATCGCTCCGGCGACATTGTCCCTCACCACCACGGCGGAGAAAACCTATGACGGATCGGCGGGGATCTATCTGACCCCGTCGGATACCACTGTTCTCGGGACCCCTGTCGGGCAGGCGGGGAGCCTCGGCAAATCCCTTTCGGCCACGCTCAGCTCCTCAAGCGAGGGGTCGGATTTAGGGGGGACGGTCTCTGTCTCCCCGGCCGATCTGACGGGAAACTTAGCCTTTCTCTCGGCACTTTCCGCGGGGGACTATCTCGTCTCCCCCAACTTCACGGGCGGAGGCATTCTTTCCCTTTCATCAAGCGCCATCGTTCCCGCCGCCCAGACCAGCTCCGCAAACATCTCCCAGCTTTCCGCTCCGACCGGCCTTAACGGAGTCGCCTTTCAGGCCGGAAGCCCGGCGACCTCTTTGCCGACCTTGGCTTTCCTCCCTTCGGGAAGCTTCGGCTCGGCCCCGACCGGAGGCTTGAATATGGGCGATCTGACGGAAGACACCGCGACCATCTTTGATGTCAACTCGGTGAACGTCTCCTTTCCCTCGACATCCGGGGACGAAACGATCCTTGCGGTTGGCCTGAGGGATATTCAGCCAGTGGATACGATCTCCCTCAAGGAGAACACGCAGATCGCCTCCCCGTCGTCGCTAATCTCCGGGGGCCACAAAAACGAGGTCTCGGGGGGGACAACCCACGGAAATGCCCGGACGCTTGATCTCCTGACGCTGACGGGCTCGAGGGGGGACTCCTACTCCCTCCGGATCCCTGCTTTTCGGGCTCCTTCCGACAATGGCATCTTCGAAAGCCAGGAGGAGCGGTGATCATTGCCATATAAGGCTGTCAGCCTGGACTCCGAGGGGGATGTGGATCGGCGTTGAAGGAAGATGTTGGAAGGAAAGGGCGGGTTTTTGGAGAGCCGGATCCCCTGCTTCTCCATCAACGGGTTCCGTTGGCGGGAGGGCTCTTTTGCTTGGGCGGAGGACGAGATCGCAGGGAAGATGATCGGGCATGCCGGGGCGAAGGGGCGGAGATGGGAGATCATCGCCGATTTCGGCATCGCTTGGAGGAGCGTGGTTCGCGCGGGTGAGGCGGTTGGAAGATTGGAGACCCTTCACCTTATCAAACAACAGTCCCGATATCGCGGGACGAGCGAGGAGGAAGTGTCATGGACGAACAGGGATCGGTCGCACCGAAAGAGCGCGTCAACATTGTTTACCGTCCTTCCACGGGAGATGCCAAGGAGGATGTCGAGCTTCCGTTCAAGCAATTGGTGATCGGCGATTTTACGCTGAAGGAGGATCCCCGTCAGCTCGAGGAAATCAAGCCGATCAATGTCGACAAGACAAACTTCAACAACGTGCTGGAAAGTCACAATCTGAGTCTCGACCTGAGCATTCCGAACCATCTGGCTCCGGAAGCCGAGGGCAAAGATCCCGAAAAAATGACCGTCTCTCTCAAAATCAAGGAAATGAAAGACTTTACTCCGGACGCCATCGTGGATCAGGTTCCCGAGCTTCGCGAGCTGATCGCGCTGCGGGATGCGCTTAAGGCCCTCAAGGGTCCTCTGGGCAATATCCCCGATTTCAGGAAAAAGCTCCAGGAGATCATTCAGAACGATGAGACCCGGGCCAAGCTTCTCGCCGAGCTTGGCATCGAGTGATCCTTTTTTTTCAAATTATTTGACCCGAATCCAGGAGGCATTTCATGGCAGAACATATGAAAAAGGATCAGGAAGCCAAGCCCGAGTCGCCGACATTCAGCGATTCGCTGATCGACGATCTCGTCGAGGCGACGCGGCTCAAGCCCGGGGACGAAGCCTATTCGATCACCCGCCAGGGCGTCAGGGCGTTCATCAACGAGCTTCTCGAACCCCAGCGGTCGGTGGAAAAAGTGACACAGGCCACCGTCGACGAGATCATCGCCGACCTCGACAAGAAGTTGTGCCGCCAGGTGGACGCCATTCTTCACCATCCCGATTTCCAGAGGCTGGAATCCAGCTGGCGGTCCTTGAAGTACCTCGTCGACCAGACCGACTTCAGGGAAAACAACAGGATCGAAATACTCAACGTCAGCAAGCAGAAGTTGCGGGAAGACTTCGAGGATGCTCCGGAGATCACGAATTCCGGGCTCTACAAGATTGCCTATACCAACGAGTTCGGACAGTTCGGCGGTCAACCCTACGGAGCCATCATTGCCAACTACGAAATGAATCCTGGCCCCCAGGACATCAAGCTTCTCCAGAATGTCGCAAGCGTGGCCTCCATGGCCCATGCCCCCTTTATTGCCGGGGCGGGACCGGAATTTTTCGGTGTCGACGAATTCTCTAAGCTTCCGAACCTCAAGGATCTGGCGTCCATTTATGAGATGCCCCAGTTTGCCAAATGGAATGCCTTCCGGGAAAGCGAAGATGCCCGCTTCGTGGGGCTTACCGTTCCCCGGTTCATGTTGAGGGTTCCTTACGGGAGCCAGACGGTTCCTTCAAAAAAATTTAACTATCAGGAAAGCGTCGACGAAGGTAACAGTGCCTTTCTCTGGGGGAATGCCTCCTTTGCCTTTGCGTCTCGCCTCTCGGCCTCCTTTGCCCAGTACCGATGGAATGCCAACATCATCGGCCCCCAAGGGGGAGGAGCGGTCAAGGACCTTCCGATCTACAACTTCGAAGCGATGGGCGAGGTCCAGTCGAAGATCCCCACCGAAATACTCATCTCGGAGCGACGGGAATTCGAGTTGGCAGAACAGGGATTCATCGCCCTGGCGATGCGGAAAAACAGCGACAATGCCGCCTTTTTCTCCGCGAACTCGGCCCAAAAGCCGAAGCTGTTCGGCCAGACAAAGGAAGGCAAGGAGGCCGAACTCAACTACAAACTGGGGACCCAGCTTCCCTACATCTTTGTCATGAGCCGTCTGGCCCATTACATCAAGATCATCCAGAGGGAAAACATCGGAACATGGAAGGAGCGGGCCGATCTCGAAGCCGAGCTCAACAACTGGATCCGCCAGTACGTGTCCGATATGGACAACCCGGCGCCTGGCGTCCGCAGCAAGCGTCCTCTGCGGCAAGCCGAGATCCTTGTCCAGGATGTGGAAGGGGACCCGGGCTGGTATCGGGTGTCGATGAAGGTCCGGCCCCATTTCAAGTACATGGGGTCTTCCTTCACGCTGTCGCTTGTCGGAAAGCTCGACAAAAAGTGATCGCTCTCGGAGATCCGCTTTCCGTTTTTCAATGACGCCAATAATCTAGCAGAAAGGATTTGTCATGCCCATGCCATTGTACGCATTCGTTCAGGCCAAAAATCAGGGGAAAATCGAAGGATCCTGCACCATCAAGGGGCGTGAGGGAGCCATCCAGGTTCAATCCTTCGAGTATACGGTCGACCTCCCGAAGAACCCCCAGACGGGGCTTCCCACCGGGCGAAGGGTCCACAATCCGATTACCATCACCAAGGAAATCGACAAGGCCTCCCCCAAGCTCTTTCAGGCGCTTTGTACCGGAGAGCAAATGAGCAAGGTGACGATCGACTGGTATCGGATCAATCCCCAGGGCAAGGAAGAGAAGTACTACACCACCGAACTCGAGAATGCGACGATCGTGGCGATTCGGGACTGGATGCCCAATGTTCTCAAGGCGGAAGACCGTCAGATGGGCCATATGGAGGACGTCTCCTTTGCCTTCGAGAAAATCACGGTAACGTGGGCAGACGGCGGGATTTCCGGGGAAGACTCCTGGAACAATCCCAAATAGTCAGGGTGGCATAAGGAGACGTGAGCGATTCAGATGGATGCCCGTGAGCGCCTTCTCGAGCGAATCGGCTTTCTGGTCTCCCGATCGGAGACGCGGAACCAGTCGAGATTTGAACAGGTGGGAAGCTCGATCCGGGCCCATCTGTCTCGCATTCTCCGAACCCGAAGAAAATCGGTTCCCATTGCCGATGATTTTGGCGTTCCGGATTTGTCGAACGTGGCCGGGTCCTTTGAGAGCGGGTCATCGGTCGAAATCGTCCGGGCGATTCTCGAGACGGTGGGGCGCTATGAACCCCGGCTTCTTGCTCCCCGCGTTCGAGCCCATGAAACGACAACAGAGCTTGGGGCTCTGCGACTTGAAATCTCGGGAGAGATCTTGGTCAACGGACAGAAGATGCCGATTCAGTTTCCCGTGCTTGTCAAGGCGAATGGAGAGGTTGTCCTGACCTAGGTTCGGTCGGGATCAAAGGAGGGAGTTCAATCCGTGTCGACCAGCGCCTATGAGCAAGAACTCGCAAATCTTCGGGTCCTCGCGAAGGAGTTTGCCTCGGCCCATCCTGCGGTGGCTCCCATGCTGGGACAGCCGTCTGCCGATCCGGATGTCGAGCGACTATTAGAAGGGGTCGCATTCCTGACCTCCATCCTGCACCAGCGGCTGACGGATCATTTTCCGGAATTCGTCCAGGAAATTGCTCAAGTCCTTTTTTCGCAGTTTCTTCGTCCGGTTCCCTGTGCCACCATTCTCTCGTTTTCTCCCAAGGGCAAGCTCACCGAAACGGTCCGAATACCCCGCGGAACGCGCGCAGGCTCTTCCCCCGTCGACGGAACGACCTGCTACTTCGAAACGTGCCAGGAGATCGATCTCCATCCCCTGACGGTCTCGGCCGTGAAAGTCGTCCAGGAGGCAGGCCGCCCGGCCTCCATCCACCTCACATTGTCCGGGATGATGCCTCTTGCACAGCTGGCCGCCCCTTCGCTCTCCTTCTACCTGGGAGGCCCGTATTCCGAGGGGTCGAACCTTTTCTACCACCTCACCCAGAATCTCGAATCGATCGAAATCCTTGCCCCCGGAGAGCCTTCCACGCTCCTTTCGCCCGGCTCTCTCCGGGCCTCTTCCTTCGGAGACGATTCGGCCCTCTTTCCCTATTCTCCGAACTCCTTTTCCGCCTACAGGCTCTTTCAGGAATTCTTTGTCATGCCGGCAAAGTTCCTTTTTGTGGAGCTGTCGGGGTTGTCGGCGTGGAGGCAAAGGGGAACGGGATCCACGGCGACCGTCATTTTTCGCCTGACCAAAAGTCCGGCCCGCCCCCTGAATTTGCAGGCCCACCATTTCGTTCTGGGAGCCGTTCCGGCGGTGAACCTCTTCGAGATGGACGCCGAACCCATGTCCCTGACCCATCGGCAAAGCGAAATTCCCATTCGGCTGGCCGCGGGAAACCGGGACCATTTCGATGTGTTCTCGATAGAGCAGGTGACGGGAGTCTCCTCCGCCACAGGAAAAACCTCGGAATATCGCCCCTTCCACGAACTCCTCGGTCAGGAACGCTCCCTCTCCTCCCGGGCCTATCGGGTTGTTCGAAGGGCCTCCAAGACGGAGGCCAGAGCCGAGACCTATATGGGAATTCTCTACGGAAAAGGGGAGGGTCCCACGGATGAGACCCTGTCGGTCCGGGTGCGCGCAACCAACAGGATGCTTCCGGAGGCCTTGAAGCCCGGGGAGATCAACCGGTCGACGGACAATTCCCCCGAACGTCTCCTGTTTTCCAACCTGACCTCTCCGACGCCGTACATCCAGCCCCCCCTCGAGGATGCCTTGACATGGAGAATCCTCTCCCAGCTGGGGATCAATTTTCTCTCTCTGGGGGATGCCTCCCGACTCCGGGCCCTTCTCTCGATTTATGTTTTTCCGATGGAGAGGAACAAGGGGCTTGAGGATACAAATCGGAAACGGATCGACAGCCTTGAAGAGGTTCGGCTGTCACGCAAGGATCGCTTTATCCGGGGGGTCTTGCTGCGGGGAACGGAAATCATGGCGCGGGTCCGGGGAGACGGGTTTCCCGATCTGGCTGATCTTTATCTGTTTGGAACCGTCTTGAACGAGTTTTTGTCGGTCTATGCCACCATCAATACCTTCATAAAGCTTGAGATCGAGAATGCATTGACGGGAGAAAGACTTTCATGGCCGGAACGCCTGGGAACGCAAACATTGATCTAGAAATTCTCAGGAATGACCTCGGGAAGAACGCCTCGGAGTTCCAGTTTTTCCAGGCGGTCCGTCTCCTGAGGCTCCTGCGGCCAAGTGTCGACGGGGAGAATGTCGACGAGGAGCTGTGGAGGCAGGTCATGATCCGGCCCACTCTCTCCCTGGCCTTTCCCCCCAATGACATCGAAGTGCTCGAGTGGGAAGGGCCCGCCGGAAAGCCCGTCCTCGATGTCAATTTCTTCGGGCTTTACGGCGTGGCGTCGCCGCTTCCGACCTTCTACACCGAAGACCTGATCGACGAAAAGAACGAGGACGGGTCGGCCGCGCGAGACTTCCTTGATATTCTTCACGGCCGCCTTTACCCGCTTCTGTACGAGGCCTGGGAAAAAAACCGCATTTCGCTGAGGGCCTACGAAAAAGGCGAGAAGGACATTGAAAACCTTTTTCATGTCTTTACGGGCCTCTCCCTTCCGGTTTTCAGAGAGGCGGATCCCCTGGCCTCCACGGCCCTTCGGTATGCGGGGATTTTGACCCAGCATCCTCGCTCGGCAAAAGGACTTGAGGCGATCCTGTCCGATGCGCTTGGGGGGGTGCCGGTCGAGGTGAGGCAATGCGTGGAGAGGGATGTGGCCATTCCCGAAGAGCAGAGGCTGGCTCTCGGACGCCATCTTTCGCTGGGCGAGGAAACGGTTCTCGGAGATCGGGTTCGCAACAGGACAAACCAGGTTCTGATCCGGATCGGACCGATCAACAATGACGTTTTTGAAACGCTTCTCCCCGGGCGGGAAAATCTGCGAAAAGTCGCTTTCTGGAAAGAATTCTATCTTCTCGATCCACTGTTGGCGGAAGTGGAGATTCTTCTGTCCGACACCGATCCCAGGCCGACCTGTCTGGGAGGCGACTCCCGAAATCGTCTGGGGCTTGACGCCTGGCTTGAATACGGGTCGTTTACCCCGGAAAAGAGTGTGTTCATCGGGGTCGAATCCGTCCTGTCGTCCGGGGGGTAATCGCCTCGTCCGGAGAGGGTCCGGAGGACGTCCCGTATCCTATGGCTCCGAATGGCCTAAACAAGATCGGAGGAGTTCTTTCAAGAAATTTTTCCTCCTTCCGGGTTTCATCGGGCGCCCGGGTTCCCTCATGAAAGAGACAACTTGGGGAGAGAGGAAAGAGTGACAGTCGCCCGGCAAAGACCCCCTTTTCTTCGGGCATCGGGAGAGAGGGGCGATCGGTCCTCGGCAAGCCGGAGGGTTCCCACAATCTCAGTCAACGAGAGGGATGCATGATCATCGCCGATTTGAAGCCATTGTTCAGACGCATGTCTCCTATCCTGACCCGTGCGGTGGAGCAGGGGGCGGGGCTTTGCCTTTCCCGGACCCATTATGAAATCACCCCCGAACACGTCCTTGTCTCGCTCCTCGACCATCCCGACTCGGATGTCATGAAAATACTGGCGGCCGAGGGGATCGAGGCGGGAAGCGTGCGCAGGGACATGTCCAACGCCCTCGACGATCTCAGATCGGGAAACGGTGGTCGCCCTGTCTTTTCCCCGTTGCTGATCGAGGTTCTTCAGGACGCCCACCTGATCGCGTCGATCAATCGAAACGAGCCGCATACGCGCTCGGGGGTCTTTCTTCAGGCCTTTGTCAGCCGCCTCTCCGCCTATTCCTCGGGCCGGCCCTCGAAGTCTCTCGAACGGATCGGGAAAGAGCGGCTCAAGGATCAATTCGATACTCTCGTATCGGGGTCGGCGGAAGCTCTCGGGGGAGGACAGGACTCTCAGGAGTCCTCCTCCGAGGAGGGGACCGCCATCGGCCGCTTCTGCGAGGACTTTACGGAGAAGGCCCGGAAGGGAAAGATCGATCCGGTCTTCGGCCGCGATGCCGAGGTCAGGCAGATCATCGATATCCTGTCGCGTCGCCGCAAGAACAATCCGATTTGCGTGGGAGATCCGGGGGTCGGCAAGACGGCCGTCGTCGAGAGCCTGGCCCTTCGCATCGTGGAGGGCGACGTTCCCGAATCCCTGTCGAAGGTCCGTCTCCTGGGGCTCGACATGGGAGCCCTCGAGGCCGGAGCGGGGGTCAAGGGGGAATTCGAAAATCGGCTGAAGGGCGTGATCAACGAGATCAAGGCCTCTTCGGTTCCGGTCATCCTCTTTATCGACGAGGCCCATACACTCATCGGGGCGGGAGGAGCCCAGGGAGGGGGGGACGCGGCGAACCTTCTCAAGCCAGCCCTGGCTCGGGGGGAGCTCCGGACGATTGCCGCCACGACATGGGCGGAATACAAGAAATACTTCGAAAAAGATGCGGCCCTGGCCAGAAGGTTCCAGCCGGTCAAACTCGACGAACCGTCGGTCGAAACGGCGATCCTGATCCTGCGCGGATTGAAATCCCATTATGAAGCCGTCCATCACGTCACGATCCGGGACGATGCCCTGGTGGCGGCGGCGACGATGTCCGATCGCTATCTGACCGGGCGGAAGCTTCCCGACAAGGCCGTGGACCTTCTTGACACCAGCGCCGCGAGAATCCGGATTTCCCAGTCGTCGAAGCCCGAAAAGATCGAAGGGCTGGAACGACGCATCCAGGCTCTCGGGAGGGAAAAGGACGGCCTGATCCGGGATCAGACGTTCGGACAGGAGGTCCCCACCGCCCGGCTCGACGCGATCGGCGAAGAGTTGGAAGCCCTCGAAAAGGAGCTCTCCCGGCAAAGGGAACGGTGGGAAAAGGAGAAGACCGCCGTGGCGGACCTTTTGGCCCATCGGGAGGATCCTCGACGGGAGGGCCCCGAACGGGAGAGCTGGATGAAGGAGCTTCGGGCCAAGGAGGCGGAGGTCCGGAAGATCCAGGAGGACCATCCCATGATCCACTTCGAGGTGGATCCCGAGACGGTGGCGAGGGTGGTCTCGAACTGGACCGGTATTCCCCTGGGCAAGCTTCTGCGGGAGCAGGCGCAAACGGTCATGAAGCTCCAGGATACCTTGGCCGAGCGGGTCCTGGGTCAGGAGCCGGCGTTGGCCAGAGTCAGCGAAATCATCCGGAACTCGCGGGCCGGGTTCAAGGCTCCGAACCAGCCGGTGGGCATTTTTCTCCTGGTCGGTCCCTCGGGAGTCGGAAAAACGGAAACGGCGCTCGCCGTGGCCGATATTCTTTTCGGCGACGAAAAGGCCACGGTGACCCTCAACATGAGCGAGTTTCAGGAAAAGCACCAGGCGAGTCGTCTGATCGGGTCTCCCCCCGGCTATGTGGGATACGGCGAGGGGGGGCTCCTGACGGAAGCCGTCAGGCAACGGCCCTACTCCGTGGTGTTGCTCGACGAAGTGGAGAAGGCCCACCCCGATATCCTGAACATGTTCTACCAGGTCTTCGACAAGGGGGTACTCTCCGACGGGGAGGGCAAGGAGATCGATTTTTCCAACACAGTGATCTTCCTGACCAGCAACCTCGCCTCGGAGAAGCTCTCCGCCTACGCTCTGGAGCATCCGGAGGCCAGCTACGAAGATCTGGTGACTCTCATCCGTCCCGATCTGTCGAGGCACTTCAAGCCCGCACTTCTGGCTCGCATGACCATCGTTCCTTATCTCCCCCTCCGGGGAGAGGCCCTGGGGCGGATCGTCCGTCTCAAGACGAAACGTCTCTCCCGCTCCTTTATCCAGAACAACGGGGTGGAGATCCTCTTCGAGGACTCGTTCATCGACCATGTGGCCCTCCAGTGCGAGACCTCCGAGGCCGGGGCCAGGAACATCGACTACCTTCTCCAGAGCCGGATCCTTCCGGAGATTTCCCGGGAGCTGATCGGCCGGTTGGTCGAAGGGACGTTGGATGGGCCGGTCCGGGTCGGGATCGCTCCCGACGGGACGACCGTCATCTCTGCCGGTGACCCCTCCGCCCCGGACAATAAGGGATCCGAAAAAGCCAAGCCAATCCGCAAAAGCAAGGGGAAGAACTGATGAGTCCCGAAAATGCCGAAATGGCCGGAGAGGTCAATTTCAGATTTACCGTGTCGGGGCTGGCCCGCGACACATTCCAGGTGGTGAATGTTTCCGGCGAGGATGCGCTGAACGGAGATTATTCCTTCACAATGACCCTCCTCTCCCGAACCCTTTCCTTGAACCCGAAGGACCTTCTCGAGAAGGAGGCCTCCTTTGTCATCGAGTCGCGTCGGGAAGGTCCCGTCGCGACAATGCCCTATCACGGGATGATCGGGGAGGTGGAGGTCTGTCGTCAGGTCTTCGACCGGACCGAGTACAAGGTGACTCTTGTTCCCCGTATCGCACGGCTGGCTCTGTCCGAGTTTTCGGAGGTCTACACCCTCGAGAAGGATATTCCCGGCCTCATCGAGGAGGTCCTGAAGGAGGCGGGTTTCACCTCCCAGGATTACCAGTTCAAGATCGTCGAGGGGGGACGCCCGCGGTCTTTTGTCTGCCAGTACCGGGAAACTCTCCGCCAGTTTCTCCACCGGTGGGTCGAGCGGGAGGGGATCGTGACCTATTTCGACCACTCGGGGGAAAAGGAGAGGCTGCTCTTTTACGACCAGCCCCACCAGAAGCCCTCCTGGACGAAGTCTTTGGTCTATCGTCCCCCGGGAGACCTTGATGTGGGGTTCTCGGATGATTCCCTCATCGAGTTTTCCGAAACGATCCGTCCGGTCACCGGCAAGGTGGTCGTGCAGGACTTCAACTACCGAAAGGCGAACCTCGAAATCCGCGAGGAAGAAGTCCTTGACCCGCGAGGAAAGACCCTTCTCGAGGAGTACGGGGAGAATCTCAGGACAAATTCCGAGGCGAAACGGCAGGCAAAACTTCTCGCCGAGATGGTCCGATGCCGGGAGCGGAGATTTGTCGGGAAGAGTTCCGCCATTGATCTCCGGGCCGGCACCACCATCAACGTCAAAAGCCATTTTCGGGAGGAATTGAACGGGTCGTTTTTCATCATCCGCGCTTGTTTCGACGGATCCCTGACAGAATCTTCCCGCGGGCCGGGAAGCGTGGCCGAACAGGGACGATTCACCACGTCCTTTGAGGCCATTTTGGCGGATGTGCCCTTCCGTCCCGAACGCAAGACTCCATGGCCCCGCATTTCGGGTGTCGTCCAGGCGATCGTCGAGGCGGAAGGGTCGGGAAAGTTCGCCGAGCTCAACGAGTACGGGGAGTACAAGGTCCGCTTTCCGTTCGCCCTCACGAAGCGGAAGAGCCAGAAAGGCTCGGGGTGGGTCCGGTTGGCCACCCCCCTTGCCGGAGCCGAAAACGGAATGCATTTCCCGCTCCGAAAGGAGACCGAGGTCCTTGTGGCCTTCCTGGGAGGGGACCCCGACCAGCCGGTCATCCTAGGGGCCCTCCATAACTCGGAGGGGCGGAACCTGATCTCGAACAAAAACCCGGAGAAAAACCTGATCCGGTCGGCGGGAGGGCACTTTCTCATGCTTAACGACGGAAATCTCTGAAAAACTGATTCGGAGCCCTTTGAAAGGAGCCAACCATGTCCGGCGTCACGACTGACACAGACACAAACACAGACTTGGAGACTTCAAACACATCCGGAATCATAGGGTATTCGACTTCCTACATCAGCCTCCAGGCGGTAAACGGGGTCTATATCAACGCGATCGGGATGGACGAGACAACGGGGCAGCCGAACACTCCCCCGAGCTTTCCTCTCGCCTCCACGACAAAGGGCGACTTTTACATATCGGGGAGAAACGGAGCCTCGCGGATCCATTGTCGGGACCGCAACCCCGGAGACCACCCTAACGGTCCCGGGATCGGCTCGATCTTCATCGAGGCCAACAATGGTGACGTGATCGTCAATGTCCCCAACGGAAATTTTGAAACTAATGTCGCCGGTGACACCACCAACAACAACCAAGGAAATGTGACCAACTACACCACAGGAAATCAGGTCAATCATATCCACGGGGAACAGACAACCCACACCACGGGAGACCAGAAGAACCACACCATGGGAAATCAGTACTCCTGGGCCAAGGGCAACCAGACTCAGATCGCTTTTGACAGCAACAACACAATTGCCCTAGGTACGCTCAATCAGCTGGTCGTGGGATTATGCACGCAGATCGCTCTCGGCGATCAGGTCAACTTCAACGCGGTGGGACTTCAGAATGTGGTTCTGGGAGATATTCTCGACCTGTATATCGGGATGCACAACACGGTCACAGTAGGGTTTATCACGGAGGATCATCCCGCGGGCAGGGCCTCGGCCTCGGAGCTCGAGATGCACGCGGTTCAGGCCAAGCTCGAGAACCACATCGATCTGATCGAGAACGCGTCGACCGTGGCCCGTGACTGTGCTGCTGTCCTCCAGTCCGCCGGAATCCACGTCTTCACCTGAGGCCGATCTTTATGGGACTTCGTGTCATCAAACCCCTTCTTCTCGGATTCCTCTGCAGGACCTACCGGCGGCAGGGGCATCGTCTGGCTCTCTCGGGACTGGTGGGATTTTCCTTTTCCGATCCCGACCTCCCGGTGTCCGAGCAGGCGATGTGGCAGGAGATCGCCCCCTTCCTGCCCAAAGAGGGGGTCTGGGACGAAGGGATCCCCAAGGATCGGGGGGAGGTGCTGCTTTCCGCCCGTTGCCACGGTTCGGGGGGGCGGGCCGTTTCCTCCCGCCGGGTTGTCGTTCGCGTCGGTCCGGTGGCCAAGGCGTTGGACGTTTATGGAGACCGGGTGTGGGTCCGGGAGCGGGGGATTCTCCGGATCGGGGATCCGGTTCCCTTCACCGCGATGCCGATCGAGTGGAACCGAGCCTACGGAGGGCTGGGATACGGTCCTAATCCTGTCGGAAAGGGCTTTCCGGGGGAGCCTCTCGCGGATCCCCTTCCGCTTCCCAACATCGAGGACCCGGCCCATCCCATTCTCTCCCCAGATGACCGTCCGGCCCCTGCGGGTTTGGGAGCGCTGGGACTCATGTGGAGCGGTAGGTCGGGCCGCATCGGCCGCTATCGCGCGGAGGAGATTGGCCGGGAGCCTCCGGAGCTTCCGGCCGACTCCGATTGGACCCTTTACAATCAGGCCCCCCCTGACCAGTGGCTCCCCGGATCCTTTGCCGGTGGAGAGACGTTTTTCCTGGAAGGACTCCATCCGGAGAAGGACCGTCTGGAGGGACGCCTTCCCCGGATCGTGCTCCGAAGCTTTGTGAGCCTCCAGGACGGGGCCTTCGTCGAGGTGCCCCTTGCCCCGGAGACTCTCTGGCTCTTCCCCGATCTCGAGATGGGGGTGATGATCCACCGGGGATCGGTTCCGGTGGACTCCGACGATGCCTCCGAGGTCGTGTCCGTGCTTCTGGCCGCCGAGGATCAGGGAGAGGCGCGTCCCCCGGAGCATTATCTCTCGATCCGGGACCGCCGCGCTCAGAGGGACCCGAAGGACCGGAGCCGCTTTTCCGATGTGCCGCTGTTGCCTTCGCGTCTTGCGGACGATCCCCGGGCCCGTCTTCTGGACGTCGACTACCACCTCGCCTCCACCCCGTCGAGGTCCGGGGAGAAGATCGGGAAGATCCTGGAGCACAAAAAAGAGATGATTGACCGGGCTCTGTCTGCGATCCCGGAGACCGGGGCGGGGGAACCTCCGGAGGCGCAGGAAACCCTCCGGAAGGCCCTGGAGGCGAAGAAGGCGGAGGTCGGAAAGGCCCTCGACGCTGTTCAAAACCAGCCGCCGAAGTCGCTCTTGGACCTCGTGAAGGAGAACGAAGGGCGCCGAATCTCCGTCGAAGATCCCGCCGCCTATGCCGAGGCGAAGCTCCGGGAGGCGCTGGGCCGGATTCCTCCCGAGATCTTTGAAAAGGCGAATCTCGACCGGGAGGGCCTCCTGCGGACCCTCATGCGAAAACCGGAGGCCCCGCCCAAGTCCCGGGGAACTCCGGGGGTCGACCGGCTCGAGACCCTCCGGCAGAAAATCCAGGAGATCCAGTCTGGGGCCGAGGCCGTGACGCCGGGTGGTCTCTCCCCGGAAAAGCGGCAGGCATTGGGAGAGGTCCTCGGCCGGATCGACCGGGCCCGGGAAAAGATGGAGAGTTCCGGAGTCGGAAGCATGATGTCGGACACCATGGTGCGGACCCTCCACCATTTTCGGCCGCCCGACGCCGATCCCGAGCGGGCCCGGGCCGGACGGGAGAGGGTGACGAGGGGACTCCCGGGAGAGCGGAGCTTCCGGGGACTGACGCTCCGCGGGGCGGATCTCTCCGGACTCGTTCTCTCCGGATGCGACTTTTCGGAATGCGACCTTCTCGGGGCCGACCTGTCGGGATCGGATCTCTCCGGTGCCCGGTTTTCTGGCGCCTGGATGGCCCACGGAAGGCTCTCCGGTGCCCGACTTGACGGGGCGGACCTCTCCGGTGCCGGATTGGGTTGCGCCGACCTCACCGGAGTCCGGGGAGCGGGGGTCAATTTCGAAAAGGCCGTCCTGTCCGGAGCTGTGCTTTACGATTGCGTTTTGTCCGAAGGACGCTTTTCCGGGGCCGAGCTTTTCCAGGTCCAGTTCCATCGGGCGAGGCTCCGGAAGTCTTCCTTTCCTGGGGCGAAGTTCATGCGGGCCGGGCGCCTTCCCTATCCCGCTTCCGTCTCCGATCCGGACTCCGGGGAGCGGCTCCTGTTCCGGGAGGCGGACTTTTCCGGCTCCGACTTCACCAAGGTCCTCTTCATGAAAGTCGATTTCCATGGGTGCGATTTTTCGGGGGCAGATCTCTCTGGGGCCACTTTTCTCGAATGTGCGGGGCCTGAGACACGCTTTTCAGGGACGATTCTCCGCAAGGCCTCCTTTCCGAACTCCGTCGATTTTTCCCGCTCCTGGTTCGATGGAGCTGACCTCGCCCTGGCCAATCTCCGGAGTCTCGATCTCTCTGGGGCCGATTTCCGGGGGGCGACCCTCGCAGGGACGGATCTCTCCGGCGCCAATCTTTCGGGCGTTCGCCTTTCGGGAGTCCGGGCCGTCGGGGCCCGGTTCATGAAGGCCGATCTTCGGGGAGCCGACGGCCGGGGGGGAGACTTCCGACAGGTTCTCTTTCTGAAGGCCGATCTTTGCAATGCCGACTTTTCCCACGGCTCCCTCTACGGGGCGGGTTTCACCGGGGCGAGGATGGATGACTCGACCCGGTGGGACAATGCCCTGACGGGAAAGACCGTCCTTTCGGGGGGTCGCCCCTCATGAGGAGGATTGGCCTTCCGGAAATCCGGGATTGCCTTGCGGGGAATGTTCCCGTATCCGAGGCGGACCTGTCCGGGCTCGACCTTTCGGGAGAGGAGCTTGCGGGAGCCATCTTCGTCGATATCGTGGCGGCGGGAACCATCTTTGAAGAGGCGGGACTTGACCGGGTCCTTTTCAAGAACGCAAGACTCCAGGGAGCCAACTTTTCGAAGTCCCGTCTGGAGAATGCCTCCTTTGTCGACTGCGATTTGTCGGGCGTCTTGTTCGGGGATGCGGCGGCCGTGGGATCGCGCTGGGTCAATCCCAATCTGTCGGGGGCCCGGTTTTTGGGGACTGCCTTGGGCAAGGCGGCTTTCATCAAGGCCATCCTGGAAAAAACCTCTTTTGCCGGGTCGGATCTCGAAAAGGCGGCCTTTGTCGAGGGACGCTTCGGAGAGACGGATTTTTCCGGATGCCGTCTGGTCAAGACCTCCTTCATTGAGGGAAATTTTTCGGGGTGCCGTTTCTCCGGAGCCACCTTCTCCAATCCGATTTTCGTCAAGGCCGTGCTCCGGGGCCTCGATTTTTCGGGAATGAGGCTTCCGATGATCCAGGCCAGTGAATGCGACCTGGTGGAAACACGTTGGGAGAAGGCAAGCTTTTCCTTGGGAAATTTCTCCCGATCGGACCTGTCCGGGGCCTTCTTCGACCGGTCAGAGGCGGAGACCGTTCTTTTCACCGAGGCGAATCTCCGGGGTCTCTCGGCCCGGGGGGCCCGATTTCCCATGGCCTCCTTTCAGAAGACCGATTGCACCGGGGCCAATTTCTCCGATGCCGATTTGGGTCTTTCGCCCTTCACCCACGCCGATCTCACGGGGGCCGACTTTACCGGGACCCGGCTAGCTTTCTGCGATTTCTCCCACGCCGATCTTTCGGGGGCGATCTTTCGGGGAGCGGACCTCACTCGTTCCAATCTCCATCGTGCCAAGGAGGGATCGGCCACCTTCGACCCGGAGATGAGGGCTCTTGCCCGGGAGACTGATCCCGAGCGGGCCCAGGCCGAGGACTTTGTTCCACAGATTTTCGATGACTAGAGGAGGGACCCATGTTTTCTGACACGCTGACGGCGCCTTGCGGTGCCCTTCTGACCGCTCGATCCGCCATTGTTCTGGGAGTCTCCGGATCCTCCCTGGTGATCGAGATCGAGGGGGAGGCCCGCCCGGCCGTTCGGGCGGCGGGATGCCTTCTCGATCCCCAGGAGGGCGATACGGTCCTGGCCTATTGCGGGGAGGAGGCGCTTCCCATCGTTGTGACCGTCCTGCTGTCCGGCGAGGGAGGCGAAAAAAGGAGGATGACCTTTCCCGGGGGGGTCGACATTGCCTCGGACGGGGAAATCGGGATCACGGCCCGACGTTTTACGGGACGATTTTCGGAATGCTCCCTCACGGGAGGAACACTCTCCCTGGCGGGAGAGATTCTTTCATTCACCGGCCGGAGCATCATCCACGCCGGGGAGACATTGGAGCGGGTGGCGGGGTGGCTCATCGACCGGGCCCGGGGAGCGAGCCGGCATGTCGAGGGGGTCGACCGGACCGTTTCCGGGGAGATCCTCCTTGAATCGGAGAGCATGGTCTCGATCCAGTCCCGGACGACCCTGGTCTCCGGCTCGGATCTTGTGAAGATCGATGGCGACCAGGTCCATCTGGGATAGGAGGAAAGAGATGTTTGCCAACACGCAGATGGGTGGAATGTCCCTGGGATTTCCGGATGTCTGCAAGACGCCCGCGGGCCCTGCGGTCGTCCCGATCCCCTACCCAAACATTGCCATGGGGCCCATGGGGGTTCCCCCCGTTCCCAACGTCCTCTTCGGAGGGGCCCCGGCCCACAGCCTCATGACGGAAGTCCCTCTGACCCAGGGAGACGATGGGGGGGTCCTCGGCGGTGTTGTTTCGCAAATGGAGATGGGCCCGAGCAGATGCCTCGACGGGGCCAATACGGTCCTCGTCGGGGGGGCTCCCGCCACGCGGTTGACCTCCCCGACGCTTCAGAACGGGATCAACGCCCCGGGAGCCTGCCTCGTCCCGGCTCAACTGACTGTGCTTTTGCTGGCCCCCTAACTCGAGGAGTCTATTTTTCATGACAGCAACCCCTAGCCCCAACCGCCCCGTCGCGACGTTGGGAGCCATCATCGCGCTGGCGGCCTTGCTCCTGGCCTCTTGTACCTCAGTCCGCACGGAGACCAATCCCGACAATAACGTTCAAAAAAAGGTCCAGTGGTCTTTTGAAAAAAAATCCGTGGTTCTTGACGTCTCGGCTGATCCTGACTTGAACCTCTCGGACAAGCGCTCCCATACGCTGGTCATCGGGATTCTGGAGCTGCAGGATCCCAATGCCTTTTTGCCCCTGATCCAGGATCCTGACCGCGCCATGGAAACCCTGGCCATGGGAAAGAAAAGGGCCGGCATTCTCGCCATGTGGCGATTCATCATTCCTCCGGGGGCCCATCAACTTCTGACCGTCGACCGCATGAACCATGCCCAGTTTCTGGGAGTCATCGCCGGATATTCCCAATATTCCGCCAAGCAGGATATCGTCCTTCGGCCCCTTCCCGTGACGGTGAAGCGGACCGGCATCATTTTTCGGAGCAACCACTATCGTCCGGCGCGAACGTTCGCCGCCATCTGGTTGGGGAGCCGCCATCTGCTGGGGATGGCCGTTCTCGACCCCCGGGCGAAAGGGGCCGGCCAGAAACCGACCGGCCAGGGCGCAGGCAACTTAAACTGAGGACCAAAGAGGAGAGGGAAGGAGCCGACATCTCATGAAATCCCTAAAACCAATCTATTGGCATCAGGGGCTATTTCTGCAACCCCAGCACTTCCAGCTGACGGATCTTCTGCAGCAGGCTCTGGCGCGTCCGTATCTCGATGCCACGCTTCCCTTCGCCTGGGGGGTTCGTGAGATCGATATTCAGACGTCGGCCCTGTCGCGGGGGACGGGACACATCAATTCCTTTTCCGCGATCTTTCAGGACGGAACCTATGTTCAGTTCCCCGGGAATGCCGTCATCCGTCCGCGCTCTTTTGAGAAGGACTGGACTTACCGGGATCGACCCCTCACGATCTATGCGGGCCTCCATCGGTTTCAGGAAAACGCCTCCAATGTAACGACCATTTCCGACCTCGATGCCGACGGAGGGAATACCCGTTTCGTGGCCCTTGCCGATCCGGAGGAGGTTCGGGACCTTTACGGGGAGGGGCCCAATGCCCAGGTCAAGAGCCTTTACTTCAATCTCTCGCTCTTCTGGGACAGTGAGATCCAGCACCTCGACCACTACAACCTGATTCCCGTCGCCCAGGTTCTGTGGGACGGGGGGGCCATCAAGACCAGTCCGACCTTCATTCCTCCTTCCCTTTCCCTGTCGGCCTCCCGGACCCTTGCGGGTCTGGCTCAGGAGATCCGGAACGAGTGCGCCAGCCGGGCCCGGCAACTCGAGGAGTTCAAGTCCTCCGGCGAAGACCGGGGAGAGTCTTCCGAGGCGGGATCCATCACCTACCTATTGGCCCTGCGGACCTTGAACCGCTATGTCCCCCTTCTCTACCAGTATACGGAAAGCGACCCTCTCCATCCTTGGATCTTCTATGGGGTCCTGCGCCAGATGGTCGGCGAGCTCAGCACCTTTTCAAGCAGCATCAACCTCTTCGGAGAGTCCGAAGTCTTTCCCGATCCCCTTCCGGCCTACAGTCACGAGGATATCTGGGGATGTGTGGCCCGCGCCCAGACGGTCCTTTTCACCCTCCTTAACAGCCTGACGATCGGCGCCGATCTCCTGGTGCGCCTGAATCCGGCTCCCGACGGATTCCAGGCGACCCTCTCGCAATCATTCTTTTCGCCCCGGACCCGGTATTACCTGGCGATCCGTACGGAAGAAGAAGCGGAAACTCTCCTCGCCTCATTTCAGGATACCGCCAAGGTGGGAACTCCCTCCCTGATGGATACGCTGATCCGACGCGCCCTTCCGGGGGTCGAGCTGACTCCCATGAGCGGGCCTCCCTCCGGGCTTCCGCGACGGCTCAACACCCATTATTTCCGGGTTGAAGTCAGAGACAGCGTCTGGGATTCCATTCGTCAGGAGGAATCGATCCAGATCTTCTGGCCGACAGCACCGCCGGGAACCACGATCGATCTGATAGGAGTGAAGTAATGGCCCCCCTGACCGACTACTATGTTCCGGTTGCCGCCTGGGTCAAGGACCAGTTGATGCGGGGGGTTCCGCTTCAGCCGCTTGAGATCCGGGCCGAGATCCTTTCCCGTATCGAGAGAGCCCGTCTTGCGGCAAAAGAGGCGGGAATCGAGGAAAAGGTCTTCGATGACGCGCTTTTCCCGGTTGTCGTATGGATTGACGAAAGCCTCATGTGTGCCGACTGGAGCGGAGCCAACGAGTGGAGGTCGATGCTCCTCCAGAAGGCTCAATTCAAGATTGTCAACGGAGGAGTCGAGTTTTTCCGAAGGCTTTCCGCGCTTGGGCCCGATCCGGTGGATCGGGAGATCCTGGCGGTCTACTACATGATTCTCCACCTTGGCTTCCAGGGGCAATTCGGAATGAAGGGAGGAGAAAGCGGAGCCCTTCAAGTTCGCCAGCGGCTCCAGAACCTTCTGGAGCCGGTCCGCCTTGCCGAAGGAGGCACTCTGTTCGCCGGTGTCTTGCCCGCCTCCCACGCCTTTTCTTCCGCCGGTCAAGAGACGAGGAACCGGAAACGCCGGATGAAGACGCTCCTGGTTTGGGGAGCGCCTCCGGCGGTCCTTTTGATTCTTTACGGAGTTTTCGACCGGATCGTCCATCAGATGGTTCAAAACGTTTTGATCCGTCTCCATTGATCCACATGGTGTTTTTGATATCGGAGGAACCGGTTCCATGTTGAAAAAGATCCTGAGACCTCTTGCCTTCCTGCTTGTGGCCATGGCCCTGTTTCTTCTGGTGTGGCTTGTGGGAATTTGGGCGCATTGGCCCATCGAGGTCTCGGTTTCGGTCGCCTTTGCAGTCGTTGTTGTCGTCTTTTCAGCCAGGAGAATCGTTCTCTTTGTCAGGAGGAAGATCGCCCAGGCCAAACTGAGGCGCTCTGCCATGACGGACAAGAAGTCGGGACGTCTTCTGGCGATCCAGAGCCTCTGGAAAACGGCAAAAAAGAACGTCCAGGGGGAAGGGGGTCTTCTGTCGAACCCCCTGTCCACGCTTCCCTTCTACCTTGTTCTCGGAAATGCCCGCTCGGGAAAGACGACGCTTCTGGTCAACGTCAATATTCCCATCCGTTTCCGGACCTTCTCCCGGGAAGAGATTCCCCCGCCGACCGATACCATCGAGCTCATGCTCGAAGACAAGGTCATCCTTCTTGATACGTCGGGGCGCTATGTCTCGGTCGACGAGGCCGAGGATGCCACGGAGGAATGGTCGACGATCCTTGGACTCCTTTACCGCACGAGGCTGAAGGAACCCTTCAACGGAGTGATCGTGACGGTTTCGGTCGAGGAGCTGTATACCTTGGATTCTGTGAAGCTGTCGCAACTTTCCCAGAACATCCGCCAGAGGATCGATTCCCTCATGCGGACGCTGCATGTGAGCTTCCCTGTTTATATCATGGTCACCAAACTCGACCTGGTGGCAGGTTTCAGAGCCTATCTCAATTCCATTCCCATCGCCCAGACCGGCGAAATGATGGGCGTCCTCGCCGATGCGTCGGAATCCTGGGAAGAGACACTGCGCCGGGGAATCCGGGAAATCACAGAGAGGATCCACTCCTTGATGTTCCTTCGGGCCGATGCCCCGCCGCCCGATTCCGAAGGCCTGGTCTTCCCGCTCGAAATCATGGCGCTTGAGCCTCTATTGACTCCTTTCCTCAAGGGGCTCTTCGAACATTCTCCCTATCTTTATCGGCCGGATTTCCGGGGATTTTTTTTCTCGAGCGGCGTGTTGGGAACCCCCAGGTTTTCCAAGATCCTCGGCCACGACTTTGCCCAGGGACGAGAAAGGGAGGTGGAGATCGTCGACCGCTCTCCCGGAGCCGTTCTCCCCATAACTACCCTCTCGAAGACGGGCCCGATGCCCTCCCTTTCCGGATCCGACCCGTCTCCTGCCGATCTTGTCAAAGGCGGGAAACGAGAGTTGTCCTTGCTGTCGGGGGCATTTCTCAAGGACTTTTTTACGCGTCGGCTTCCGGAAGACAGCATTCTTGCGACTCCCACGGGCCTGATGGCCAAATTGCGCCAGATGGCGACGAACATTCTTCTCGTGGGGTGGTATGGAGCCACCGCGGCGACGGGCCTTTATCTCATCCTTTCCTATGCCAATGCCGCCCATATGGTCAAGGTCATGGTTGCCCGCCAGCCCGAGACGGTTAACGTCAATGGCGACCTCCACCAGAACATGGAGAACATGGAACGCTATGGGAGCCTGATCGACTGGATGGCCAAGAGGGATGCGAGCCTCTCCTCCCGGCTGTTGGCTTTTTCCCATGAGACGGGGAAACTTGAGACGGCCATGAAGCACCGGTTCGACAACGAGTTCGAAACGGTCATCCTCCCCCAGCTGAACCAGACCCTCCGCAGCCGGATCCGAGAGCTCCTCGACGACGATCCCTCCCACCATCTGGCGGATTATGTGGACATCCTCGTCCGCCGGATCAACCTCATCAAGGACCGGATGGACGGGTCCTCCTTTGCCGATCTCGGAAACAAACCCCAGCCGGGGGTCCAGGATATCGTGGACCTTGATCCGTCCATTTCTCCTCAGGAGGCCAAACACTTTTCGAAAATCTATCTGGCGTATATTGCCTGGGGATCTGTCGATCCGGTGCGTCAGGATCTGGACTCGCTCCAGTCGCTCCTTCTGGAGGTCGAACAGACCCTTCCCGACTTTCACTGGCTGGCCGACTGGGTGGATGCCCGGGATGACGCCGACCGGGTCGCGCTGTCGACCTTCTGGAAGGGCACCGGAAAGGATGTGACCGAAAATGTCGTTCCGCCCGCCTTTACCAATAACGGAATGACTCGGATCAACGAGTTCCTTGCGGAAGTTCGCAGGGCCAGTCCGGAATCATTTTCGGTCTCCCGCTCCATAAGGAAATTCATGGTCTGGTACGACTTCAGGAAAGAGGTCGTATGGTTTTCCTTTGTTCGCGGATTTTACGAAGGGGAAGAGACGCTCAGCGATGTTTTGCAGTGGAAGGCCGTCTTTCAGTCTCTTCCCGGGCCCCGGAACCCCTACCTTCTGTTGGCCAAGCGTCTCGATCACGAGTTTCCCAAAGGTCCGGGAGACTCCCGAAAACCATGGAAGATTCTTCTCAGGGAGTATCTTCAGATTGCCAAATATCGGGGGCTGAAGTCGAATTTTGTGTCGAAGATCCAAAGCTACGCCCTGGCGTTTCATGAATCCGGGCGCGCGGGAATTCATGGCGGCCCCCGGAAAGGAAGGCAGACCATGGCCGCACTGGTGGAGGCCGGACGGGCCTATAACCAGTATATGTCGGCCCTGTCCGCGACGGTGGACGAGGGGATGCAGGGTCGGGGACATGCGCTGAAGCTGGCAGGAGACTTCTATTCCTACTCCAGAAAGGGATCGAGCAAGCCCCCCTTGCTGATCGCGACATCGAACGCCCTCGAAACGGTTCGCAAAAACCTCCTTCCCCATGGAGACCCCAAGGAGAATATCTTATGGAAACTGATTTCAGGACCTTTCTGGACGGCCCTGGACATGATTGATCGGGAGGCGGCCTGCGAGATTCAGGACAAGTGGATCGCCACTGTCGTGGCCCCCGCCCAGGCTTCCCTGTCCAGCAAAGACCTCAAGCAATTTCTCCTGGGGCAGGGAGGAGCCATCCCCGCCTTCATGGACAAGACGATGGCGCCTTTTGTCCAGCGAACTTCCTCGGGGTTCAACCTCTTTGCCAGAGACAGGCACACGGTGTCCATAAGACCTTCATTCCTCGTTTTCATCAACGATACCATCAATGCTCAACGCTCGCTCGATTTGACGGCGAAACGAAACGAACTTGAGAAAAAGAAAAGACACCTGGACCTGGTGAATCTCCGACAGTCGCTGGGCAAGCAGGAACAGAGCGACCAGAAAAAGATTCTTTCCATGGCCAAGACGAAGTTTCCTGTGGTGATCAAGGCCCTTCCCACGGATGTGAATCCGGAGGCCCTTGCCCGTCCCTACCTCACGAGGCTCACCTTAGAGTGCGCGGAGAAAAAGCATGTCTTGAACAATCTCAACCTCCCTGTCCGGAGGGCGTGGGTATGGTCCTCACTCACGTGCGGGAAGACCTCCCTCGAGATCCGTCTCGGCAATCTCATTCTGACCCGGGAATATCCGGGAGGGAACGGGTTTATTCAATTTTCCCAAGAGTTTTACCAAGGAAGTCTGACCATGACGCCGGCGGACTTTCCTCTGAAGAAAAAGGCCTTGGAGAATCTCCGGGTGACGTACCTTACGGTTCATTTCCAGTTCAAAGGCATCCATACACTTCTTCTCCACTACCAGGACTACCTGCAGGCGAGCGAGTCCCTGGACAAGGTCAAGGAAAAAATTGCCCGGATCGATCAGGAGCTGGCGATACAGGACACCAGCGCACTCGATAATCAGAAAGCCGCATTGAAGAGCCAGCCGTTTGCCATCGAGGATCTTCCCACGGAAATCGGGGTCTGTCTTCCGGGAGAGGTCTCGGGAGTTCCATCCGAAGGGGGGAGCGGGGGGACCCCGGCTTCTCCGCATGAGAAGGGAGTGTAAGATGACCGGAGCCGATCTCGGGCGCAGTCCGATCCGTCCGGATGCCCCTGCCGGAGAGGATGTTCGCGATCAGGATGTCTTTGCTGAACTCCAGGCCGAGATGAATCGCTCCCAGACGGTGACGTCGGGGGCGTCCGCCGTTATCGACTGGCCCAATATCCGGAAAATTTCGTCGTCGATTCTGGAAAGTCGGAGCAAGGATCTTCTTGTCGCCGCCTACCTCTCCGTAGCCATGGCAAAAACGGAGGGTCCGGCGGGTGCGGTGGAGGGAATTTCCCTGCTCAATGCGATGGTGGCGGAGCACTGGGAGGCTCTTTTCCCTCCCCTCTCCCGCCTTCGCGCCCGGAGAAATGCCTTATCCTGGTGGATAACCCAGATGCAGGAGATCCTTCCGGGACTCACCGCTCCTCCCCTCTCCCCCGAGGCTATGGCGCAGGGCGTCCGGGAGATCCGGGAACTCAATGCCGTCCTGGGGGAGAAGGACCCTGACGGTCCCACTCTCGCTCCTTTGTATCCCCTTGTCGAGGGCTTGCCGGTCTCCCTGCCGGCGACGCCCCCGCCTTCTTCTTCCGAGCCCGCCGGGACGGCCTCCTCGGCTCCAGCGGCCCCTTCGCCCGCCAGTTCCTCGGGCTCGACGGGAGCCTCGTTTTCGATTCCCGAAGAGGGAGATCCGGTCGCCGCCCTGGAGCAGATTGCTCCGGGGCTTGTGTCGCTTGCCGACCGTCTGCTTGAGGCCGATCCGGCCGATAGCCGATCCCACATTCTCTCGCGCCTGGTTCTCTGGGAAGGCATTCGGGAAATGCCTTCGGACGAAGGCGGGATGACCCGGATTCCTGCCCCTCCTCCGCATGTGCTGTCAGCTCTCGAAGCCCAGCTCGAGTCCGGGGCAGACGATGATGCCCTCCGGTTTCTCCTGGGGCGACAGGCCGAATTTCCCTTTTGGCTCGACCTTTCCTTCCGGGCGGGGAAGATTCTTGAAGGCCGCGGTCCACACGGATCGGGGGGAGCAGAGGCCCTTCGCGGGGCGCTTCGGACCCTTGTTGCCCGGCTTCCCGGAATCGAGCGTCTTTCATTTTCCGGAGGGGAGGTCCCGTTTCTGTCGGAAGATGGTCGCGCATGGATTGCCCAGGGGAAGGTGTCGGCGGCGGAGACGGACGAGGCAGGGGATGGATCCCAAAGATCCAACCCGGCACTTTCGGCGGTCCGCTCCGCCATTTCAGCCGGAAAGATATTCGAGGCCTGCGACCTTTTCGAGGAGATTCGCCGAAAAGAGCCTTCGCCTCGAGGACGATTTCTCCTGAACCTTGAGTTTCTCTCGGCCGTCGAAGAGATGGGGAGGGAGATCCCCGTTCTTTCGTTGGCGAATGTTCTTTTTGAGGAGATCGAGAGATTCGAGCTTTTCCTCTGGGAGCCTGCGCTGGCCGCTCGGGCACTTCCTGTCTTGTGTCGGATTTTTCAGTCGAGCGGGGACGAGACCATGAGAGGGAGGGCAGAGGGATTGGCGGTACGTCTTTCCGCCCTCGACATCTCCGGGGCGACGAGGCTTTTTCAGAATACCCGATGAGGATGAGCGTGGAGGCAGTTCTCCGGAGAATCGGGAATGTGTCGTGCACCACCAGTGCGGGGGGATGAGGAGGAGGGGATGGCAATCAAGTCCTATACGGTCCGTCGCGAGCCTGTCTCCGACAAGAATTCCGAATCGGAATCCCGAGAAAGATTTCTTGCGCTCCGGACCTCCTTCTATCGGGAGCTGGCGAGGCTCCTTCAGATGCGAACGGATATGAGCCTTCCCGAGCTTATTTCCGTTCTTGAGCATACGGAAAAATATCCCCGCTGCATTCTGCAGAGCATGGCAAAGAAGTTGCAGGAGGGTGAGGCTTCCTTTTCCGTGGCGATCCGGGATTACGTTCCCGTCAGGGATTCGGTCATCCTGAATCTGGCCGAAAAACGGTTTTGTCCTCTGGAGAGTGCCTTGGGATTCCTTGTGGACTTTCCCGAATGAGACGATCCCGGCTCCGGAGTCAGCAGGAAAAGGGCTGAGAGTGTGTTGGGGGAGCGGGTTCCGGGTTTTTTCGCCAGATCTTGATCAAATCCGCTCCGATTGGTCCGGTTTGGCCGTTATTTCTTCCCCGCTTTGAAGGGGTTGGGCAAGATCTGTGCAGAAAACGGCACCAAAGATCGAGCCAATCGCCTCGCCCTGACGGAGAGCGTCTTCGGGGACAATGAAAGAGGAGACCCTTCAGATCAGACGACGGGCTCAGTGGTGTTTTGGCTCTCTTTTTTTCGACACGAAAAAGAGAGGAAGAGAGTCTTGGCCGTCTGTGGCGGCTTCGACGACCGATGGCAATTGTTTTGCCGAAAGGACCGGATGGTACTCCTGGGAGGAAGTTCTTTCGTTCCCAGAGTCGGCTTGCCGGGAAGGTAGGTCCGGGCTTCCTCATAACAATATAGATAGCCGGAGGATGCTGCGGGCACCGGAGGCGACGAAATGGCAAAGAAGCGGGGATCGTTATTGTCTGTCCTTACGGCCTTGAAGCAGGATGGAAAGTGTCAGGTTCCGGTAACATGAGGGCATTTTGTCCCTCTCCCCTCGACTGTTTTTTTAAGGACAGGCCGGAAGGGTTCCCCCTGAGCGCGACGGTCAGATATGTGATCAGGGTCCGACAGGCATCCTGGTGTGTGTTCGTGGTCCTTATGGCGCTCTTTGTTCCGCATCCGGTTCGGGCCAGCGACTGCATATCGACAGGATCACTCTCGGTCATCATGATGGATTGTACCCCTGCGGTTGCCGGTCCCGAAAAGCCCGGAGCGACGAAGGAGGAACCCGATCGATTCGACAGGGACTGGACCTTGAGGATTCGCGCCCCTCAGGGCGACTGGCATTCTTCCATTCGGGCCAGTGTCGCATTGTGGGTGGAGAAAAGACTCTATCCCAACGCGACGAAGGAGGAACAGGCCCTCATGAATGTGGCGATCCAGCATCTTGCGCACATGGGATTTCCGCTCAAGGCGGTAAAGGAATCGGACCTGATCATCAGGGTGAATGTGACGGCCAAGACACTCAATAAAATCGCCGCGACCCTTGACGAAGCGCTGCGCAGGGGGCATCTGGCCTATCATGTGTCCCGGGTGATTGTCGCCGGTGGGTCGGAGAAAGAAAATCAGTTTGCGGCCGTGCAACTTTCGGTTCCCGAAGGCGGGATTGTTGATTCTGACTTCATGTCCGCGAAGCTCTATGCCCTTTCTCAGATCCCTGGATTGACTCGGGCCGATGGAATGATGGTGCCGGCGATCGCGACCCGGAATGTGAGCTTTTCCCTGCCTCACATCCTGATTATCCATAGCGACCGGAAAGACTGGGCCCAGGACATTCGACGACAGGTGTTTTTTCTTGTGGCCAATCTGGTGGTCGACATGAAGAACCCGCTGGCCAAGAAGATTGTGACGACACTCTCCGGTCGGCTCTCGCGGCTGGACTGGCCCCTTCTCAAGATTCAAAAGGAGGCAAAAGACACCTATCGCGTTGAGGCCCCTTCCCTTCTTCTGAACACTCTCAAGAACATTCTTCTTCAGGCCGCGACCCTCGGGAGAGTCTCCAAGGACTCTTTCATCGAGAATCCGAAGGGACAGCTCTCCACCGGCAACATCTTCGCCCCACTTCCGAAGGCATTGGAGTATGACAACTTTCTTGTGCACCTTACGCCGACTCCGACCTTCTCCGGATCTCAGGTCGAGATTGACAATTACGGCTATGCTCCAACCGGTGCCGTCACCTTGAATGCGATCGGAAACGTCAACAATGCTCTTCTGGCGGGAGGACTCTTCACCGTCGGGGCCTCGACGACGTTCGGGGGCATGAACTCGGGAAGCTTGGGCTACTCCTTTCCAATAGGCTTGTATGTGCGGGCAGGAATGGATTTTTCTGCCATGAACTATAGAATCGGGCTTGGACTCTCCCCCTGGGGAAGCGGGGTCAACACCCAAGCGCTCACCGCTCTGGGGGTCAGCGGCAGCAATTACTCCGGGGACCTTTGGACCAACCAGGCGATTGTCCAAAAGGAAGATCGGAAGCTTGTCCTCAAGGAAACGGTTTTTCTCAAAGAATTCCAGGATTCTTACTCTCCCACAGTCCAGAACGACCGAAGCCTCGTTGGCGGGATACTGGATCTGTCGGGGGCTAGGGCTTTGGGCCGCCTGAATCTCTCGTTCGACCTGTCTGACACCGAATATGATCTCTCCCAGGGGAGCGGTTCCAGTCCCGTCAATCCCTTCTATTACGATACCCAAGGCTTTCAGAATTATGTCATGGGCAACGGACAGGTCGGGTTTGCCTTCACTCCCAAATACTCGATGACTCTGGGGACGGTGGACCAGCAATATATCGGTGGAGGAACCCTTGATCCCATGCTTCAGGCCACGCTCGGGGGCATGGCGAATGTAATGGCCCTTCCCACGGCCTCCCTCTTCGGAAACAATCTTTACGTGGGAACACTCACCTTCACCCGGACGGACTCCGTCGATGCCGGAGCGTTCTATACATCGGGATTTTTTGATGCGGGAGAGATCTCGGGAATTGGAACCAGCTTTAGCGCCATGGGACCCGGGGTGGAGGAATCCTTTTCTTCCAAACATTTTTTTGCGAGGATCGATGCGGCAGTTCCGGTCGGGCCTCTTCCCGTCCTGGGGCTGGGAAACTCGATTACGGCACTGACCGGCGGAAATATCGGCCAAGGGGGGATTCCCATTCAGCTTTGGTTGTCGATCGGCCTTCGGGAGTAGTCTGAAGTTTACGCCATTGATGGCTGTTCCGAATCTTTCGACCAAAGAAACCTTCCTGTTGGCTCTCCACCAAAACCGACAAGAGAAAAGATGAGGCACTAAGCCATGGGGACATTCCTGATCGGATACGGGATTGAGGTTTCTATGATCCGAAAGTTCCCATTTTTTCCCCGGGAGTTTCTGAGCAAAGTCGGAAGACTGGTGGTGGAGCCAGGACTGACCCGGCTGGAGCCATGGCACCGAATAATAGCTCCGGGGGTATACTGGCGGGAGCGGCTAGGGTGCTTGTAAAAAGCCGCTCCCGCCACCGCAAGGGGAGAGCCTTTTCTCCCTCCGTTCCCTCGTCTCGCAATGAGGGAAGAGACGATGTGCCTCTTCCAATCGGATCCCCCCACTCCGAGGGCGACATGGTCAAGGACTCATTTTTGTCGAGGAACTTCAGCCATGAGACGTGAGATCTTTCTTGTTATGGCCTTGGTCGCGGGAGTTCTGGGAGCCGGGAAAGGGGAGGCGGCCCGGGCGGCTTCCTATCCTCTCCCGTTCGACCCCTTCATGGCGGGAGAGTCCTTCGGGTGCAAACATCTTCTGATCCCGGGAGCGGAGATTCTTCCCCATGCCCCCGTTTTGGATTCCCGTGTCCTTCCCGGATGGAAGGAGGTCCCGATGAGGGGAGGAAAGAACAAGACCATCGAAAGTCTTGTCATCAAGGGCTCGGCGGTGGTCCGCAAGAAGGGCAAGGACGGAAATCCTGTCGGTCCTCCCCTGATCCTGATTCCCGCGGGTGGGCTGGTCTATGATGCCACCCCACTTGAGACCCATCTTCCCGTGGGAGATCGGGGAGTGATTTTTGGCCAAGGGGCCGTTCTTCTCAAGAAGGATCTTCAGGAGGAAACCTGCCGGAACTTCTCCGTTTTGGCGGGTCGGAGCTTCGACGTGGGGAACAGCGTCATCACTTACCTGATGCCAGGGCCCAAAG
>JAKCDE010000036.1 GCA_021838585.1 Nitrospirota bacterium | reverse complement strand
CCCACCCCTCAAACATGGGGCGAAAAAAACTCAGAAAAAAGTCTTGCAACGGCAAAAATGTCTCCCCCGAAGAGGAGAGAACCTCCTCGGCCACAACGATCGTCCCCGGGAACAGGTCAGGGGCTAGAGCTCCCGCCAAACCGGTAAAGAGAACACGAGAATATCTCCCTGAAGACAGAAGAGCGGAAAGAACCCCCATTCCGGATTTTCCGGAACCGACCCACACCACCTCAAAAAGAGAGCGTGGAGGCGGAACAGAGGGACTGAGCGTCCCATGGCCACTCCGGGGGATGACGCGACCTTTCAGCTTATGGGTGAAGGCCCGAGCTTCGTCTTCCAGTGCCGTCACGACGAGGAGTGGGCAAGCGCCCTGTCCCCCGTCAGACACTTCGGGCGATCGGCGCGTAGGGAGCCGTCTTCCAGAAATCCACCCGTTCGTGCCCCAGAGCTCTTCCTCTCTCGGTCATGTTCCGGTAAAGGGCCAGGGCCCAGAGCGGAAAATAATGGCGATACATGTGGTAGCGCAGGTAGAAGACCCGGGGGAATCCCGTCCCCGTAAAGAGCTCCTCGTCCCAGGTTCCGTCAGGTGTCATCTGCCGGAGCAGAAATTCGACTCCCTGCCTGACGGCCATGTGACCCGCATGTCCTCCATGAAGAAGCGCGATCAAGGCCCAGGCCGTCTGTGAGGGCGTCGAAGCCCCCCGTCCCGCGTAGTCTCGCGAGGCATAGGAGAGACAATCCTCTCCCCAACCACCGTCCGGATTCTGGCGAGCCATCAGAAACTCCATGGAACGCATGACCCAAGGCTCAGACATGGGAACGCCGATACTTTTAAGCCCCGCAATGACCGACCATGTTCCATAGATATAGTTGACACCCCACCGTCCGAACCAGGAGCCGTCCTCTTCCTGCTCCCGCCTGAGATAGCGGATCGCCCGGGCGGCCGGAGGGAAATCAGGCCCGTATCCCAAGGATCCCAGGAGCTCCAGCACCCGACCGGTGAGGTCAGCCGTACTGGGGTCGAGCAGGGCCCCATGATCGGCAAAGGGGATATGGTTGAGAAAGAGAAGGTCGTTGTCCCGGTCAAAGGCCCCCCAGCCGCCGTCCGTTCCCTGCATGGCCATCACCCACAGTGTTGCGCGCCGGAAGACGCCTTCCATTCGAGCGGCCAAGTCGGGTCGGGCCGGAAGAATCTTGGCCATTCCCATGAGGACCATGGCGGTGTCGTCCACATCAGGATAGTAATCGTTTTCGAACTGGAAGGCCCAGCCACCCGGCTCACAATCGGGGACGCGAACGGCCCAGTCCCCCCGGGTCCTGACCTCCCGGGCACAAAACCATTCCATGGCCCGGTCAACCGTGGGGGAGTCCGGGGAGATCCCGGCCTCAATCAGGGCGCCCATGGCCAAGGCTGTGTCCCAGACGGGAGAGACACACGGCTGGACCAAAATCTCCTTCTCCCCCTCAATGAGCAAATCATCGATGGAGCCAAGAACACGCTGCATCAGGGGGTGATCGAGATCGTATCCCTCGAGGGAAAGGGCCACCGCACTGTTGGCCATGGCCGGATAGATCGCTCCCAGCCCCCCCTCTCCCTTGAGACGGGGAACCATCCACTCCATGGCAAACGACAGGGCTTTCTTTCGAAGGAAGTCGGGAGGATGTCGGTTCCAGACCTGGAGCCCCTTGTCAAGGAGGAGAAAAAGGTTTCTCAGGGAAAAGAACTCCGGGGAAGGGGCAAAGGACTCCCCGTCAGGTCGGGCGGGATCAAAGAGCTCCGAGATGCCCCTCTCGGGAGAGAGTCGGACAAGGGGCTTGTGGTGGTAAATGAACAGCAGAGGAACAATCACCGCCCTCGACCAGTAGGAGACTGAATAGATCGAAAAGGGAAACCAGGCCGGGAGGAGAACCATTTCGGCGGGAAGCGCCGGAATCTTTTCCCAGCTGTACTGACCAAAAATGGCCAGGGCAATTCGGGTGAAGACATTGACCTTGCCGGCGCCCCCCTGGGAGAGGACCCACTCCCTGGCACGGACAAGAGCCGGATGGGAGGGATCGAATCCGCACAGCTTCAACGCCTGATAGGCCTTGACGGTGGCACTGATATCGGGGTCACCGTCGTGAAAAAGTGGCCAAGCGCCTTCCTTTCCCTGAACGGAAAGAATCGCCCGGACAATCTTGTCCCGGCGGACGGGATCCAACGGCCGTCCCAGAATTTCATGGAGAAACACATATTCCGAGGGGATCGTGGCATCGGCTTCAAGGGGCGCCACCCAGTGCCCTGCAGCATCCTGTGAAGCCACAAGCCAGGAAACGGCCCGGGCCAGGGTTCTCGAAAGGGGATCGACCCGATCAACCAGCCCAATCGACGGAGCGGTCTTCTCAAGAAGCGCCGGAGCAGGAGAGGAACTCCCCTCGGCCGGCGACATCTTTTTTCCGCCAGTAAAATTTGATTGCCCTGACACCCCGTCCCCCATCCCCAATGCGTCCGCCATCCACTTCATTGTTGGAATCGAAATCATTCCTCTGATTTCTTAGCAAAATCAAGCAAAAAGGTCAACATCCGAGCCATGATCTCCAGCAATTGCAATCATTTTCCAGACAAAGACAGCGGAAAAGCTTTCCCCCTCGATCCCCCTCACGAGAGAGCCGCAGTCAGCCCCGCAAAGGCTCCCGGATCCTCGCCAAGACGAACTCCCGAATCCCCGGTCAATACGTCTCAGAAAGCGTCAGTCTGGTTGATTTTTAAAGAAAGATTCCCCATAGTCTATGGGAGAGGCCTTCCAACAGCAAGAAGCTTCTCAGGGATTCTGATTTCAACTCTTCGGAAGTTGCAGACTTTTTCTGATGGCATGAGGTGAAAAACAAGAACACCAAAAGCCTGAGAGAATCCGCCTGGAACCGCCGAGGGGTCTTTCTTGAGGATGCCCTCCTTAGACCTGCCCTGGCACCAGACGTCAGACATGGGGCTCCCGACAACCCGTCAGCCCCCAACACTTGAAGGAGATCCCACCATGCCTCACCCCCTCCTGACTCCAGAGACAGAACTCCGGGCGATCAATACCCTTCGAATGCTCTCCGTTGACATCGTTCAAAAGGCCAACTCGGGACATCCCGGAACGCCCATGGGATTTGCCGCTCCCGTTTTTGTCCTCTGGCGGGACTATCTCCGGATCAACCCGAGAAACCCCGACTGGGTGGCCCGGGATCGCTTCGTTCTCTCGGGCGGTCACGCATCGGCATTGCTTTACTCCCTTCTCCACCTGACGGGATTTGGCCTGACAATGGAGGATCTAAAGTCCTTCCGGCAATGGGGAAGCCAGACACCTGGCCATCCTGAATACCACCATACCCGGGGGATAGAAACCACCACTGGCCCCTTGGGTCAGGGATTCGCGAATGCCGTGGGGATGGCCTTGGCCCTTCGCCACCTCGCCACGACCTTCAACCGTCCCGGGATGGCCCTGCTCAACCCCAGGGTCTTTGTCACCTGCGGGGATGGCGACATGATGGAAGGGGTCGCCAATGAGGCGGCCTCCTTTGCGGGCCACCAGGGGCTCTCCAATCTGATCTGCCTCTATGACAGGAACCACATCTCCATCGATGGAAGCACCGACCTCGCCTTCACCGAAGACGTACCGGCTCGCTTCCGGGCCTTGGGATGGGCCGTTCGCGAGATCTCTGACGGTAACAGCACCTCGGCCATCCGCGATGCCCTGGACTGGGCCACCGATCCCGAAAAAGCTCTTCCCAACGAAAAAGACAAACCGAAGATGATCGCCATCCGCACCCACATCGGCTATGGAAGCCCCACCTATCAGGACACCGCCCACGTTCACGGGTCTCCCCTGGGCGCAGAGGAGGTCAAGAAAACCCGGGAACGCCTCGGCTGGCCCCCGTCCCCCGACTTTTTCATTCCCGACGAGGTTCGTCCGGTCTTTGCCGAAATCGGGCAAAAGGGCGCAGGGCTGGAGGCTGCCTGGAACGAGACCTTTGCCCGCTATCGGGCCTCCTTCCCCAAGGAAGCCGATCTTTTCGAGTCGGCGGTGGTCAACGGCAATCACGCCTCGGGACTTGCCGGACGTCTCACCCCCTTCGCCCCCACCGACAAGCCCATGGCCACGCGGCAGGCCTTCGGAACCGTCCTGCAGGAGGCCTCCCGGATGCAGCCCCTTCTCTTCGGCGGATCGGCGGATCTTGCACCCTCAAACAACACGCTCATCAAGGGGGAAACCGACTGCCAGATTGCGACCCCCGGGGGACGCAATCTCCACTTCGGCGTCCGGGAGCATGCCATGGGGGGAATCATGAACGGAATGGCCCTGACTCGGGTTCGCCCCTACGGAGGGACGTTTCTTGTCTTTTCCGACTACATGAAGGGAGCCATGCGCCTCTCGGCCCTCATGGGGCTTCCGGTCCTGTACGTCCTCACCCACGACAGCATCGGACTGGGAGAGGACGGGCCGACCCACCAGCCGGTGGAACACCTCACCTCCCTCCGGGCCCTCCCCAACATGGCGGTGATGAGACCGGCCGATGCCAATGAAACCCTTGCGGCCATGGACTGGATCACCGAGCAGGACTCGATGCCCGTCTCCCTCATCCTCTCCCGCCAGGCCCTTCCCATTCTGGACGTTCCCTTCGAACGGGTCCTCTCCGGGGTTCGCAGGGGGGGGTACATCCTCCGGGAGGCGTCCAAGGCTCCCGTGGTCACCCTGATGGGAACCGGCTCCGAGGTCTCCCTCCTTTGGAAGCTGCAGGACGAGCTCGAAGGACGGTCGGTTCCGACGCGCCTCGTCAGCCTTCCCTGCACGACGCTCTTCGATCGCCAGGACAAGGCCTATCGTGACTCGGTCCTGGGCGGCGCCTCCCTTCGCCTCTTTGCCGAAGCCGGCAGCACACTCTCCGCCTGGCGCTATGTGGGAGAAAAGGGAATTGCCGTGGGGCTTGACCACTTCGGCGCTTCGGCTCCCTACGAACGCCTCATGGAAGAGTTCGGCTTCTCCGTTCCCAAAATCATGGCCCGCATTAAAGAATGCTGGCCCGAACTTGCCCTCTAGACCACAGACCAGGTCCCATCCAAGGAGATCTCCATGTCCTCACTCAAATACGCCCCGACCGGACGCATCGCCGACCTTCTTCGGGAAGGTCAGAGCCTTTGGCTCGACTCCATCAGCCGCCACCTCATGGACTCCGGAGAGCTTGACCGCCTGATCAACGAGACGGGGGTCCGGGGGATCACCTCCAATCCCACGATCTTTGAAAAGGCCATCAACGGATCCTCGGACTATGATGCCGACATCGTCTCCCTCTCTGCCCAAGGCCTCTCGGCTTCAGAGATCATTCGGACCCTCATGGTCCGGGATGTTCAACGAGCTTGCGACTTTTTCCGTCCCGTTTATGAAAGTTCCAAAACTCTTGACGGATTTGTCTCGATCGAGGTCAACCCCCTTCTGGCCCACGAGACCAAAGCCTCGATTTCCGAAGCCAGAACCCTCCACCGGATGGTGGACCGGCCCAATCTTCTGATCAAGATTCCGGGGACCCCGGAGGGAATTCCCGCCATTCGGCAGCTGATCTCGGAAGGAATCTCCGTCAATGTCACCCTTCTCTTTTCTCCGGACGCCTACCGACAGTCTGCCCAGGCCTATATCGACGGCCTCACGGCCTACCATGCCGCAGGCAAGGATCCCTCCCGGGTCCGCAGCGTGGCAAGCCTCTTCATCAGCCGCCTCGATACCCTGATCGACAAGAAGCTCGACGCCCTTTCCGGCGGATCGTCCGACCCTTCCGTCTCCCAAAAGGCCAAAGAGCTGCGGGGAAAGGCCGGCATCGCCAATACCCGGATTGTCTATGAGCTTTTCGGGAGCCTTTTTTCCTCCTCTGACTTCAAAACACTGGCCAAGGCCGGAGCCTCCGTCCAGCGTCCGCTTTGGGCCTCGACCGGCACCAAGGACCCCGCCTACTCGGATACTCTGTACGTGGACAACCTGATCGGGCCCGACACGGTGAACACCGTTCCCCTCGAAACCCTTCGGGCATTTGCCGACCACGGGATCGTGGCACGCACCGTTGACCGCTTCACCAAAGGAGCTCCCCTTGAGGACCCCCACCGCATCCTCGACGCATTGGCAAGCCTAGGCATCTCCCTTGAGGCCGCCTACAATCAGCTCATCACGGAAGGGGTCCAATCCTTCAACAAGTCCTTCGAGAGCCTGATAGAAAGCACCGAGCGCAAAATCGCCTCAAAAAAAAGAGCCTGAGGCTCCTGCGGACCTCCACATGGCGCCCTTTGGGAGGCGCCCCTACCGAAAGGATTCCCTGTGCCAGAACTCTCTGAGGCTGCTTCCGGAGCCCCAACGAATAACGGCGCCACGGCTCCCCTCACCATCATCATCTTCGGGGCCTCTGGCGACCTCACGCATAGAAAACTTCTTCCGGCACTCTTCGATCAGGCCGTGGATGGACTCCTTCACCCGGAAACCCGGATTCTGGGAGTCGCACGCCGTCAGAAAACCCACCTCGAATTCCGGGAAGAGATCCGGGAATCGGTCCAGACATTTGCAAGAAATACTGGACGTCTCGACCTTTTCCCCGAGTTTGAGAAGAGGATTTTCTATCATGCCATGACCTTTGACGATCCCAATGGCTACAATGCCCTCCGCACCACCCTTCTTTCCGACGAATTCCGAAAACCCACCCAGGGCAACGTTCTCTACTACCTGGCAACCCCGCCGAGCTACTTCGTGCCCATCATCCGCAATCTCGGCACCTACGGGCTTTCGACGATCAACGAGGGGGAGACCGCCACGGGCGGAGGGTTCACCCGAATCATCATCGAAAAACCCTTCGGACGTGATCTCGCCTCGGCTCAGGACCTCAACCGCGAGGTGCTTCAGGTTTTCCGGGAAAATCAGGTCTTCCGCATCGATCACTATCTCGGCAAGGAAACCGTCCAGAACATCGTCGTCTTTCGCATGTCCAACCCGGCTTTCGGCTCCCTGTGGAGCAATGTCCACGTCAAGAGCGTCCATATCACCGTCCATGAGGCGGTCGGCGTGGAGGGTCGGGGAGACTACTTCGAGGAGGCCGGGATCCTCCGGGACATGGTCCAGAACCACCTTTTCCAGCTGATGACCCTGACCGCCATGGAGCCGCCGGTGGCCTTCGAGGCCCAGGCCATCCGGGACGAAAAGGTCAAGGTGCTGCGCTCCCTCAAGCCGATCCGGACAGAAGAGATCCCGAAGGTCATCGTCCGAGGACAATATACGGTGGGAGAAGTGGATGGCGTTCCCGTTCCCGGATACCGCAACGAACCCAAGATCCCCCCCACCTCCGACACCCCGACCTTTGCCCGGATCAAGGTCGAAGTCCAGAACTGGCGATGGGCCGGAGTTCCCTTTTACCTCACCGCAGGGAAGCGCATGACCCGCCGGGAGACCACCATCCGCATCGTCTTCAAGGAATTTCCCTTCGCGCTTTTCCGTCTGGCCGGATGCCCCGGCACGGTTCCCAACGAGCTCATCATCCGGATCCAGCCCAACGAAGGCATCGCCCTCCGCTTCGGGATCAAGCGTCCGGGAGGACGCCTGGTGATCGACCCTGTGGAGATGGACTTTTCCTATCAGACGGCCTACCGCGACAAGGCGCCCGACGCCTATGAGCGACTTCTTCATGATGCGATCGTGGGAGATTCGACGCTCTTTGCCAGAAATGACGAAGTGGAACGTTCCTGGACCTTCATCGCCCCCCTCCTGGGCGATCTCTCCAAACTCTCTCCCCTGCGCTTCTATACGGCAGGGACCGACGGGCCCGAGGAGAAGGACCGGCTCGACGACCCCGAGCCCGTCTGAGACGGCCTTGTCAGTCTCCCGCCCCTCCCGGGCAGCCTCCCGGCTGTCCGGGTTCCGCATCCTCTCCCTTTTGTTTGCGGGCTCCTGCACCTTCATTCCTTCCTTTTCCTCACCTTCGCCCCCCCTGCTTCTTCGTCAGGAGCCCGAGACTCCGCCCCTCTTTGTGCTCCATCCTCCCCAAAGCACTCCCGACGAACTCTTCTTCACCGGCCACGCTCACAAGGAAAAGTCTCCCGAGACGGCCCGAAAAAAAGCCCTGGCCCACGCACTGGCAAAGATGAGAGCCCCCCTGGCACAACAAGGTTATCTCCTGTCTCCCGCCGAAGCCACGCGCTGGCTCCGGGAGGATCCGGTCGGGGGGCCCCGGGTGACGGACAGCTGGATCCGCACCTACATCCAGAGCCACGAGCGTCCCTATATCCACAAAACCTCACTCTATCTGCTCGTTTCCGTCCCGTCCGCCTATCTTCGGAGGATCACCCGAACACTCGCAAGAAAAGACCGGGACAACGAAAGGAAGCTCTCCCGCCTCCTCGACCTTGGACAGAAGGAGATCTCTCAGGGAGATGGCGCCCGGGCCCTTCGGGACATACGCCTGGCCCTGGAGACATCTAGGAAGATCCACTCGCTTCAATCATTCGCAAAATCAGATCGCCCCCGGGTCGACCGCGAACGGTCCGCCGCCGCCCATCTCTGGCGAGCCCTCCTCCGGGGCCTCGACCTTTCTCTTCGGCCTGAGCACGTTCCCCTTGTTCTTCGTGAGAGTCCCGATCCCCCCGCCCGTCTTCGTGAAGGGACCCGCACCCGGATTTCCTCCCGCACGGCCGGTGTGTCGGGGCTCGCCTTTCATGGAACGCTCCTTCCTCCGGAAAAACCGGAACACCTCGTCTTTCCCCCGCTTCCGGGAATCTACAAGGCTCCCGAGACCCCCTTCTCCCCTGACACCCTCTTCTGGGAGACTTTTCTGCTTCGGCAGCCTCCTTACCGCTATCATCCCCGTCTCTCCCTCGACTGCTCCGCCACCGGATCCCGGGGAGACGGCCGCTGTCTCATCCGGACAATTCATGTTCCCCTCTCCCGGGGAACCCTTGAGGGAACCTATCGTCCGGAGCCCGGCTCGCCTCTTGACCGGCCGTTTTTCCGGCAACTTCTGGGCAAGACCCTTATCGATGTCCACTTCACCTTCTACCACAGACGCCCGCTCTTTCCCCTTCAGCTTGTCCTCCCAACGGCATCGGACCAGGAGATCCGCCGGGCGGCAGAAAAGGGATTGGTCCACCCGTTGGGGAAAGCCGGCATCACCCTCTGTGTCCACAAGGGAGAAACGCTTGCCTGCCCCTTGGCCCCCCAGGGTCTCCCCCTGCCCGCTCCGCACGCGGAATTGGCCATCGCAGCCCTCGCTCTCGACACAAGCCGTCTCTCCCATTCGGACTTTTCCGTCGCCACCGTCCACCTTCACATGACGGTGACGCTGAAGGATTCCCAAGGGCTTCTTCTTTTTCTTCCTCTCGATGCCACGGGACGGGGCTTCGGGAGAAAGTCGGCCCTCGACCAGGCCTTCCTGGAGACGGGGCGGCGTCTCGCTCGCCTCCTTCCCCTTGCCTATCTTCCCGATCGCCCCCCCCATCCGGGAGCCGCCTTCTATGACCCCTGAGACCCCACAAAAAACCGAGGCCTTTGATGTCGTCATCGCCGGAGCGGGAATTGGCGCTCTCACCTTGGCCTGCTATCTGGCCCCCCTGGGATTCCGGGTCCTGATCCTGGACAAGCGCCCCGACCTCTCTCCCGTTCACCGGGGAGAGCTTGTCCAGCCCCTGGGGCTGGGGATCCTGTCGGAGCTCTCCCTCATGGACGAGCTCCTGTCCGC
>JAKCDE010000035.1 GCA_021838585.1 Nitrospirota bacterium | reverse complement strand
CGATTATACGGAGGTGTTCTGGGTGTGGCAAGAAAGTGTCCATGGCGGGGTCCCGCCATGGACTGTTTTGTCACGGCATCTTTGTCACAAGAGGATAGTCTTCGGGTCTCGCCTTGGACCAGAGCATGACGTACTGGCTGACGAGAAGGAGATAATGCTTGTGGCTTTTTCCCTGCGGGAAGGGGGCCATCCCATGGACCTCCCCGACGGCCGTCACAATGTGTCCGGGCCCCATGGAGATGGTCCTGTTCTCTTCCCGGCCAAAGACCACAAAGGCGCTTTTCGACCGTTTCTTCATGGCCCGGTGCTCTCCGATGATATGGAGGGCGGGAGTAAAGAGAATGAATTCCTGTTTCGGATCAATGTGGATCTTGCCGGCCGGAGGGTGGGGGTAGGAGTCCTCGTCAAGAGGAAGATTCCGGATAAGAAAGTATCGTCCGGTGGGACCATCATAGCGGCGAAGGATCTGTCCGCCGAGAACGGCGACCCTTCCGTTGGGAAGCGGTTTGTGGGCCAGGATCTCGGAGAGCCTGTCAGGCTCCTGGCGCGTGATAAAGGCCGTGGGTTGAGGCGGGAGCTGGTAGGCGCAGGAGGCCAATGTGAGTGCCAGCAGATTGCCCGTGATCATTCGGAGGCTTTTCTTTGGAGTTGATTTCAGCAAGGGAACTCCTCTAACGATGGTTCATCATTCTGTTGGTCTGGCGTCATCCTTCCGATAAAAGGGAAGGGAATTCCTCTTGCACCATTTTCAGACAAGCAAGGATAGCAATCAAGAGGTATGGGTCCCCTTGGGATTTCGCATGGACATGGCAAGGGCATTGGTTTCGTGGAGGGCGGCTGTCAGACGGGCTCTGGCTCTGTCGAGCCCTTCAGGGTCAGCCTCTTCTGTTATATGGACAGGATCCCCGGAAACAAAGTAAGCTTTTGTAAAAGGAAAGGGGATCAGAAAACCGTCCCAGCTTTTCATCTGCGCATAGCGCTGATAGGCCACCGCCAGAGGGGTAATCGGACGACCGGAGCGCATGGCCAGAATCAGTGGACCATCCTTGACGACGAAGGGCGGTCCCTTGGGGCCGTCAGGGGTGAGGGCAATATGATGGCGGGAATCCCTTGAAAGCCTCAACATCTCCTTGAGGGCCGCGATTCCCCCCCGGTGGGATGAGCCCCGGACGGTTCCGATTCCCCATCGCCTGACAATGCGGGAGGTCAGCTCTCCGTCCTTCGAAAGGGAAATGAGCGTCGAGAGTCCGAATCTCCGTCCAAAGTAAAAAAGGGGCATGGTCAGCAGCTGGTTGTGCCAGAAAGCGATGATCATCCCCTCGTCCTTTTCGTACCGTCTTCGGTAGCTTTCCGCATTGATATAGGTCTTGCGGAGCGTGGCAACATAAAGGCGGATCAGAAGGTAGGACAGAAGAGAAATTATCCAAAGCCAAAGATCTTCCCCCAGGGAGATCTTTCTTGAAAATGTGTCACTCATCTTAAGGATATCTCGTTGATTCTGAGTCACAAACCCCTGAAAGGGGCCCTTTTCGGATCGGCCTTTCCCCCGGGAGATGAGCTCGAAGACCTGGCCAAGGTTCTGGGGTCCAATATGGCCCTCTTCTACCAAAGCTACGAGGTCATCCTTTCGGCTCCCTCCCTTCGGATGATTTGGCCGGACGGGGTTCTCGGGTCGAATATTGACAGATTCCGAAGCTTTATGGAAGAGTCCGTCGCCCCGGCGGAGAAGATGCACCTGAAGGAGTTCTGGTCTCTTCTCAAAGAAGAAAGGACGCTTTCGAGCGACCTTTTCCTTTTGCGCTCCGGATTTCTTTTCGATACGTCGATTTTGGGCATTATCTTCCTGGGTTTTCCCTGGGGGCGCTTTCTGGTGATCCTCCCGGGAGAGGATCCGGCCCGGGTCAGAGACCAATCGGCCCGGCTGACAGAGGTCTCTGCAAAAGCCCTGCGGTCCTCTCTCGACCGGTGGGTCGAGGACATGGAGGCAGAGTTCGTCGTCACCAAGCTTCTCGAGCAATTTCCCGAGGAGTTCCTCGGCTCCTCCGGTTTTTCAAGGAGAACGGGGCTTCCTCTCCCAGAAAGCCGCATGCAGGTGTATGAACTTTATTATACGCATCGGAACAGGCGCTGGCAGAGGGATGTCATTGAGGGGGAAGTTCTGGAAGGTGTTGCCTCCTCGGGGCTGACATGGAAGCGTCCTGGAGGAACCGCAGGGACCACGACGACCGGCTCCCCGGTCCTCCGGGAGCGGGGGATCCGGATCGGAAACGAGGTTCACATCCGGTTTTCCGTCTTTGTGGGAGGGGTCTATCCTTTGGGAGAGATTCCCGTGCCGATCAGCGCCCTGGCCGGCGGGGGGCTTGTCCGGATGAACCGTTTTATCCGGGAGGTCGCAAGCGCTCTGGTGTCCCATGCCCAGTCGCTGACGTCGTCGCATTTCCGTTTTTCCCGATTCTGGACAGAAAGCGGATTTTCCCTGGCCGGAATCGAGGAGATTGCTAAAATCATCGATCCGGGAAACTGGCGCAATCTCATCCTGCTTCCCTTCTGGGAGACAGGCCCCCAGTCGCTTGCCGAGGTGAAGTCCTCCTGCCGGGTCTCGGATCCCTTTTTCTATGATCCGGCGAAGAATATGGGAGCCCTTCTTCTGCGGGACTGCAGCGAATGGCATGCCCGTAATGTGGTGGTTCGGCACTTCCGCCATCGGGTGAGTGCCCACGTGGAGTCTCCCGTGACGGTGGGACGATTTCTCTCGGGCCAATAAGTGTAAAAAGGAAAATAAGGAGGATATGACAGTGAGTGAAGTCAAAGATGGCACAGGAAGCGATGCGGCTCCGGATGCAACGATCGACCTGAGGGGCGTCAAGTGTCCCTTCAATTTCGTCAAGACGAAACTCAAGCTCGAGACTTTAGAATCCGGGCAGACACTCTCTGTGGTGCTCGATCCCGGAGAGCCCATTGCCAATGTTCCCCGGTCAGTCCAGGAAGAAGGGCATGCCCTTCTCCGGACGACGCCTCGTCCGGACGGGCTCTACGAAATTCTTGTGCGAAAGGCCTGATCACCGTCTCTCCGGAAGGTCTTCCAGGAGACGGTAGACCGATTTCCGGTCGACCCCGAAGGCTCGGGAGAGGAATCGCGCCTTTTCCGAAGGGGGGAGTGAAAGCTCGGAAAGAGCCTGAAGGACTTGGGGGGGGAGATCGTCGAGGGTGGCCTCCCTGTCATCCTCCCACCCTTCGATGACAAGAACGATTTCTCCCTTGACCGGGGATCGCCCGAGGCAATCAAGAGCCTCTCCGATCGTCCCCCGGCAGAGTGTCTCATGGCGCTTTGTGATCTCGCGAACGACAGCCACCCGACGCTCTTCTCCCAAAACTTCCCGCATGATCTCCAGACTTTTTTCAATTCGGTTGGGCGACTCAAAAAAAACATGGGTTTCGGGACGACGAAGAAGGTCTTCGGCCGTTTTCAGAAGCTCATTTCGTTTTCTCGGAAGGAAGCCCCCAAAATAAAAGCCGCTCCGGAAGAGTCCCGAGCAGCTGAGGGCCGCAATGGGGGCCGAGGCCCCTGGAACGGGATGGACGGGCAGTCCCCGGGAAAGCACCTCCTCGACGAGGAAGGAGCCGGGGTCCGAGACCAGAGGCGTTCCGGCGTCAGAGACCAGGGCGATCGACTCGCCTTTTTCAAGCCGATGGAGAAAGACAGGAGTCTTTTCAGTCCGGTTGTGTTCGTTGTAGGAGACGCAGGGGGTGTCGATTCCGTAGTGGTCAAGCAGGGACCGGGTAACGCGAGTGTCCTCGGCGGCCACGAAATGGACGCCTTTCAAGACCTCAAGGGCCCGGAGTGTGATATCCTTCAGGTTCCCGATGGGGGTGGCCACCACATAAAGGGCCCCCGTGGGATGGCTATACACGGGAGTCCCCCGCATCGATCATGATGTTGTCGATGAGGCGGGTCTTTCCCAGGAAGACCGCCGCCAGAAGGAGCACCTGCCGGGGGGAGGGAAGAGAGATCTCCCGGAATGTTCCGGGGTCAACAAAGGCCAGGTAGTCCACGACAAACCCTTCTCGGGAGAGGCGGGTCTCAAGCTCCGTCTGAAGGGATGAGATCTCCGGGACTGTCTGGGGAGGCGATGTCTGCCACCTCTGTTGGATTTCTGCAAGGTGCCGGGGAAAGAGTGCGGCTTTTTTCCTTTCATCGGAACTCAGGTACCGGTTTCGTGAGCTCAAGGCCAAACCGTCGCCTTCCCGTACGGTGGGATGTCCCACCACCTTGACGGGGAGGGAGAGATCCCGGACCATCTCGCGGATGAGGAAGAGCTGCTGACGGTCCTTCTCCCCGAAGATGGCGATCTCCGGGGTGAAGAGATGGAAGAGCTTGAGCACAATGGTCAGAACCCCTTCAAAGTGGCCCGGACGTGAGGCTCCGCAATAGAGGGAGCCCACCGGTCCCGGGTTCACGGTGATGGAGGCATCCGGGGGAACGATCTCTCCCGGCTTCGGAAGAAAGACCAAATCCGCCCCTCTCTTTTCCAGGAAGTCGATGTCCTGTTCGGGGGTGCGGGGATAGCGCTCAAGGTCTTCGGTGGGACCAAACTGGAGCGGGTTGACGAAGATCGAGACAGCGACGATCTTCCCCTCGCCCTTTCCCCTGTCCACCAAGGCCCCATGGCCCTCATGAAGAGCTCCCATGGTCGGCACGAGGCAAAGGGGGGTCGGACGGAAGGCAGGAAGAAGTGTCCGGAGTTCGGCAAGTGAACGTGCGATACGCATGGCTCAGAGTGTAACACAACCGAGGGAGACCGGGTGGCAAAGAAGGATCAGGAATCGTATCGGTGTCCGGCCTGCGGGTACCGTTCCCCTAAATGGATGGGGTTTTGCCCGGCCTGCCATGAGGCACCGGAAGGCCTTGTCCCGGAGGAAAGTCCGGGGGGGAGGGTGGAGCGCTACGTTCGCGAGGCCGCGGGGGGGACATCCGAAAGCCGGGCCCTTCCCATCTCGGGGGTGGTGGTCGGCGACCTCCCCCGCAGCTCTACCGGTCTGTCAGAGTTTGACCGGGTGCTGGGGGGCGGGATTGTTCCGGGCTCCTTTATCCTTCTGGGGGGAGATCCCGGCATTGGAAAGTCCACGCTCGTCCTCCAGACCGTCGCCAACCTTGCCCGGGAGAAGACGGTCCTTGTTGTGTGCGGAGAAGAGTCTCCGGAGCAGATCCGCATGCGCTTCGACCGCCTCGAGGCGGGAAAGAAAAAGACGTCCGGCCTCTTCCTTCTTCCGGAGACCGACCTCTCCCTTGTGCTGGCCGAAGCGGCCCGCCTCTCGCCCGATATCCTCATTGTCGATTCGATCCAGACCGTCTTCCTTCCCGAATGGACCCAGTCGGCGGGCTCCGTCATTCAGCTTCGGGAGACGGCCGCGACCCTTCTCGAGTTTGCCAAGCGCTCCCGGGTGACCACTCTCGTCATTGGCCATGTGACCAAGGATGGAACCATTGCCGGCCCGCGTGTTCTGGAACACTTGGTGGATACGGTTCTCTATCTCGAAGGGGAACGGGGCCAGCCTCTCCGTATCCTGAGGACGGCCAAGAACCGTTTCGGGCCGACCCAGGAGGTCGGGCTCTTCGAGATGGAGGAGGGAGGGCTCGTCGAGGTGACCAACCCCTCCGCCTTCTTTCTTGAGGGTCGGGATCCCGGACGTCCCGGCTCAACGGTCGTCTGCGGAATGGAGGGATCCCGGCCCATTTTGGTGGAGCTGCAGGCACTGGCGGCGCCGACATCGCTTCCCATGCCGCGACGGGTGACTCAGGGAGTGAGCTCCAACCGCCTGGCCCTTCTCACGGCCGTTCTTGTTCGAAGGATTGGTCTTGACCTTTCGGGATTGGATCTTTATCTGAATGTCGTGGGCGGGGTGGAGATCGAGGAGACGGCGCTGGATCTGGGAATCGCCTTGGGGGTTGTCTCGAGCGTCCGGGAGCTGGTCCTGCCTGCCGGATGGGTCGTTGTCGGGGAGGTGGGTCTGGCCGGAGAGGTCCGGCGGATCCCGGGAATCATGGAGCGGATGGCCGAAGCGGCCCGACTGGGATTTTCCCATATGGTGGGCCCGGTCCTTCCCTCGGGAAAGTCCCGTCCCTTGCCACGGGGGATTGTGTACCATCCGGTGAACGACCTCCGGCAAGCCCTCGCCTTTCTCGAAAAGCCCCCGTCTTCCGAAAAGAAGCCCTCGTCCTCCTCGGGGTCCCCCCGATGATTCATCTGTCGGTCGAGACCTCCACGGAGTGGGTCGATCTGGCCCTCTTGAGGGAGTCCACCCTTCTTTCCCGCTTCAGCGTCTTTCGTCCGGGAGGAGCCTCCGAGATCCTCGTTCCGGCCCTTGAAACGGTCCTTGTCTCGGCCGGCATCTCCCGGGATGCCTTGGCCTTTCTCTCCTCCTCCCGGGGGCCCGGAACCTACACCTCCATCCGGGTGGGCCATCTTTTTGTCCGGGGAATGGCCTTTGCCCTGAACATTCCCCATCTGACCGTCTCCCCGTTTGACGTTCTGGCCCGTCAGGGCGCGTCACTCCTGCCGGCCGGCCTCGACCATCTTGTGGTTCTTCTGGACGCCAAGAGGGGGGAGGTCAACGCCGCCCTCTACCGGCTTTCCGGGGCCGTGGATCCTGTCCGGATTCCTTCGTCAGCCTCAGGCGAGATCTTTTCGGGCCGCGCCACCTCCCCCCGAAGGGTGCTGGAGCATCTTCCTCCCGGGTCAGTCGGCCTTGTGGGCCCTGGCATCATTCATCTAGGGACACCGTTCCCCCCCGGGGACACCCGGATTGCGCCGCCCTTGCTGATCTACCCGTCGGCCAGTGTGATGGGATCCATGGCTTTTGCGGCCAGGCTGTCCGGGGAAGACCGGGATCTTTCCCCCGACCTCCTCTACGGGAGAGACTCCGTATGCTCATGAAAAGAGAGAGACTCTTTCCCTCTCCTTGTGTCTCCTGTCAAGGAGAGGACCTTGCAGGAATCGTCCCTTAACGGATAAGATAACCCCTGTCCGGAACAGTGCCGACCACTCATCAACGTCCCGGAGTCTTGCCATGCGAGAGGACCTCTCATCGTCCCTGTCCCCCCCCCGTATTGTCGACCTGACAACAGGCGTTTGGCCGTCCGTCGTCGAAAAATTTCTCCGGGAGATGCCTTCCGACGACAGACAGTCTTTTGGAGCGGGTCCGGCCCTTGTGGCGGAATTCGCCTCGGGTCGGCTGGGCCGGTTTTCCGGAATTGTCGATCCTGTCAAGACGGCCCTTGTCGGCATCGTCGGGGGGTGGGTTCTCGACTCCGAAGCCGAGATCCATCTTTTGTATGTCAGACAGGAAGACCGGAGGCGGGGGTTGGGTCGGCAACTTTTGTCCTCCTATTTGTCCGACCTCGACCGGCAGGGAGTGGCGGCCTCCTATCTCGAGGTTCGGGAATCCAATCGGGCCGCCAGATTCCTTTATTATTCCCTCGGGTTTACGGTTGAGGGGGTTCGGAAGGGGTACTATCAGAACCCCAAGGAAGACGGCGTTGTTATGGTTCGAAAACTTGTCCGGGATCCGGTGAGCGATAGACCCATATCTCAATGAGGAAGGAGTCTCTCTGATGGATGAAATCGCCAAGAAGCGCCATGAGATCGAAGCCATGAAGAGTCGCCACGATGCTCTTGACACACGACTGGCCGAACTGTCGCGACGGGGGATCCTGACCGAGGAGGAAAATCGGGAGATGACCCGACTCAAGTGGGAGAAGCGGGATCTGAAGGAGAAGATCGTCCAGGGGGAATCCCGCCTTGAACATTCTTCCGGTTCCGACTAGAGATGTTTGGCATCGGCCTGCCGGATCTTCTGTTTATCGCCCTGCTTTTCCTTCTTCTTGTCAAGCCGGCCGACTGGCCTGTTGTGGCAAAGCGTGTCGCTCGGGCTGCGGTCGCCCTGAGACGGATGTTTCTTCCTGTTCTCGAGGAATTGAGGGGAGTTCGGGAGACGCTGATGACCGATGCCGCCCTTTCCGTTGGCGGAACACCTTCACCTCCGACGGGGTGGGATCCCCTTCCCCAGAGCCATCAAAAGGGGGGAGAGCCGCCGCTCCCTGCCTCAGAAAGCTAGCGAAGAGACAATTCCTTGGTTGAAAACCCCCTCCCGTTCATGGGACATCTCGTCGAACTTCGGCGACGGATCCTGCGCATGCTTGTCTGGCTGGGGTTGGGATTTTTGGTCAGCTTCCCCTTTTCCGAGAAGGCGGTCTCCTTTCTGGGAAAAATTGCCGGAACTCCCCTTGTCTTTACGACCCCGACCGAGGCGTTTTGGGTGACCCTCAAGACCGCTTTTGCCGGAGGACTTGTCCTTGCCTTTCCGGGATTTCTCTTCGAGCTTTGGTCTTTCATCTCTCCAGGGCTTTACAGGTCGGAGCGACGCACTATTCTGCTCTGGGTGGGTGGGGGAACCCTCTTTTTTCTTGCCGGTGTGGCCTTTGCTTTTTACGTGGCCCTTCCCACGGCGCTCTCCTTCCTGGTCCACTTCGGGCTCGGCGAGGGGCTCAAGCCATTCATGTCGGTCGACCGTACCGTTTCCTTCGAAACCCGATTCCTTTTTGTCTTTGGCCTGATCTTCGAGCTTCCTGTGGTCATGGGCTTCCTGAGCGAGAGGGGCCTCACCTCCCCCGCGTTTTTCCGGGCCCATCGCCGGGGGGCGATTGTGGGAAATGCGGTTCTGGCGTCGATCCTTTCTCCGACCCAGGACTTTCTCAACATGATGATCATGTTTCTTCCCCTGGTCCTTCTTTACGAGGGGGGAATCCTGATGGCTGTCTGGGGGGAGAGGCGGCGCCGCCGCCATGAGGAGCAGAAGCTCCGGGACGAGGCCAATACATCGTTTCACGAGACCCGGGCCGATAATGAGGGGCCCGAAGGCGCTTGAACCCTCCGTGTCTATCGGATATTCTTTCCTGATACCTGCATTCGCCGGGAGAATGGATTCAGGGAAGGGCTTCGAGGGAGGCGGCCCGTCATCGGCCCCGATGACAGGGACCCCCCGCATTCTTCCGACGGGTGTCCGGCCCGATCTTTCCATAAGAAAAGTAAGGAGCTGTTTCCTTTGTCAGACCATGCTGTGTCGCGTATCGACCTCTCCAAGGTTGCCATGGATCTCGGAATTCCCGGAGAGTCCTTTCATCCCTATGGCCCCGGGCGGGGAAAGATCGATCCCCGCTTTGCCGAAAAAACTCCCCGCCGCCCGTCGCGCTATATTCTCGTCTCGGGGATGACTCCCACACCCGCGGGTGAGGGCAAGACGACGACATCGATCGGTCTGGCCATGGGGCTGTCACAGCTGGGAAAGAAGTCGGTGGTGACCCTGAGACAACCCTCCATGGGTCCTGTTTTCGGAATCAAGGGGGGAGGGGCCGGAGGAGGACGTTCAACGGTGGAGCCGTCGACCGTTCTGAACCTCCATTTGACCGGGGATATTCATGCCGTTGCCGCGGCACACAATCTGCTTGCGGCGGCCATCGACAACTCCCTCCACCACGGGAACCCCCTCGATATCGACCCCCTGACGGTCAGCTGGAGTCGGGTGGTCGACCTCAATGACCGGGCGCTGAGGCGCGTCGTGGTGGGGCTGGGAGGTCCCGGATTCGGGATTCCCCGGGAGGGGCGATTCGAGATCGCCGTGGCCAGTGAGATCATGGCCATTCTGGCCCTTTCGCTCTCCTGGGAGGATCTGGGAAAGAGGATCTCGCGGGTCACATTCGGCCGGACCCGGCAGGGGAAACTCCTGACCGCCGCCGACCTTCGGGTCGATGGAGCCATGACGGCACTTCTGCGCGAGGCTCTCTGGCCGAATCTAATGCAGACGAGCGAGGGAACTCCCGCCATCATCCATGGATCACCCTTTGCCAACATTGCCCACGGCAACAGCTCCGTTCTGGGCGATCGCGTGGCCCTGGCCACCGCCGACTGTGTGGTGACCGAAGCCGGGTTCGGCTCGGATCTGGGGGGAGAGAAGTTCTTCGACATCAAGTGTCGCGTTCTGGGGCGAGGTCCCGATGTGGCCGTTCTCGTGGTCACGGCCCGGGGTCTTCGGATGCATGGGGGGGTGGGAGAGGTCCGGCAGGGTCGGGCCCTTCCGCCCGAACTTTCCCGTCCCAACCTGCCGGCCCTCAAGGAGGGGCTCGCCAATATGGTTCGCCATGTGGGCATCCTTCGGCAGTTTGAGGTGCCTGTCGTGGTCGCCATCAACAGCGGGGAAGGGGACAGTGAGGAGGAGGTCCGGGCCATCCGGGAGGCCGCCCTCTCCTGCGGTGCCTTTGACGCGGTTGTCTCGACTCACTTTCTTGAGGGAGGGGCAGGGGCGAAAGATCTGGCCGCCGCCGTCCTGGCTGCCTCCGGGGATCTCAACGGAGAGACGAGGCCCTTGCGCCCCCTCTATCCTCTGGAGATGCCCGTCGATGAGAAAATTATGACTATCGCCACGAAGATTTACGGGGCCGGATCGGTTGTCTGGTCCGAGGGGGCCAAGGCCGATTTGGCCCGGATTGCCAAGACCGAAGCGGCCGCCTTCCCAGTCTGCATAGCCAAGACCTGGGCCTCGCTCTCCCATGATCCGGCCCTGAAAAATTCACCCTCCGGCTTTGCCTTTCCCATCCGGGAGATCCGGGTTCTCTCGGGAGCGGGCTTTGTGCTGGCCATCGCCGGAGAGACTCAAACGATGCCGGGTCTGCCTTCCGATCCGGCTTTTGCGCGCATTGGCCTG